>JAFRPH010000076.1 GCA_017429205.1 Bacteroidales bacterium | reverse complement strand
CGTCGGCCCCGCCGGCGTCATCTTCGCCATCGTCCGCAAGGACGCCCTCGGCCGCGTGAGCCGCTACATCCCGACGATGCTCGACTACCGCACCCACATCGACAAGCTCTCGATGTTCAACACCCCGCCCGTGTTCGCCATCTACGTGATGAACGAGACCCTCAAGTGGCTCAAGTCCATCGGCGGCGTGGAGGCCATGTACGAGATCAACAAGAAGAAGGCCGCCCTCCTGTATGAGGAAATCGACCGCAACTCGATGTTCGTGGGCACCGCCGTCAAGGAGGACCGCTCCCTGATGAACGTCTGCTTCGTGATGGCCCCCGGCAAGGAGGACCTGCAGGACGAGTTCTTCGCCTTCGCGAAGGAACGCGGCATGGTGGGCATCAAGGGCCACCGCTCCGTCGGCGGCTTCCGCGCCTCCCTGTACAACGCCTGCTCCGTCGAAGATGTCCAGGCCCTGGTCGACTGCATGAAGGAATTCGAAGCTTTGAAGAAATAATATGAAAGTCTTACTCGCCACTCAGAAGCCCTTCGCCGCCAAGGCGGTGGACGGGATTGTCAAGATTCTCACCGAAGCCGGCCACGAGGTCGTGAAGCTGGAGAAATACGCCGAACAGAGCGACTTCGTCGCCGCCGTGGCCGATGTCGACGCCATCATCATCCGTTCCGACAAGGTGACGGCCGAGGTCATCTCCGCCGCCCCGAAGCTCAAGATCGTCGTCCGCGCCGGCGCGGGCTATGACAATGTGGACCTTGCCGCGGCCACGGCCGCCGGCGTCGTCGTGATGAACACTCCCGGCCAGAACTCCAACGCCGTGGCGGAACTCGCCCTCGGCCTGATGATCTTCATGGCCCGCACGCACTTCACCCCGGCCACCGGCAGCGAGCTGCAGGGCAAGCGCCTGGGCGTCCAGGCCTACGGCAACGTGGGCCGGCTGGTCGGCCAGAAGGCGAAGGCCCTCGGGATGAAGATCTCCGCCCTGGACCCGTTCCTCACCGACGAGCAGATCGTCGCCGGCGGCGCCGAACCCGTCCACTCCGTGGAGGAGCTCTATGCCACGTCCGACTACCTCTCCATCCACATTCCGGCCCTGCCCGCGACCATCCGCAGCATCGGCTATGACCTCCTCATGAAGATGCCCAAGGGCGCGACGGTCGTGAACACCGCCCGCAAGGAAGTCATCGACGAGGAAGGCCTCCTGAAGGCCCTGGAGGAGCGTGAGGACCTCAAGTACGTCACCGACGTCATGCCGGACAACTACGACCAGCTCACCAAGAAGTTCGGCTACCGCGTCTTCGCCACGCCCAAGAAGATGGGCGCCCAGACCTCCGAAGCCAACGTCAACGCCGGCCTCGCCGCCGCCCGCCAGATCGCGGACTACTTCGCCACCGGCAACACGAAGTTCCAGGTGAACAAGTAGGCGTCCTCTCAGTCAGCAAAAAGCCCGGAGCCATCACGGCGCCGGGCTTTTCGTTTTCATCCCGTATACGGGTCTGCGGATGACGGGTTTGTAAGTTGTTGTGTTACAGTACTTTGCAAGATGCCTTGCCTCAGACCCAGCGTTTTGATGAGGGGTTTGCGGATCTCCTTTCCATAATTGATTGTGTTACAGGTTGTTGTGGAATATGAACCTGCAGACCATTTGCTCATAATGCGTTTTCCAGAACGTCTTGAGCAATACCCAGCAACCGGGATATCTGCTTCTTCGTGGCGGAAAACCGGTAGGCCAGGGTTCGGGCCAGCCGCAACAAATCTTTGCGCCCCAACTGGTGTGGAGAATCCACATGCAGTTCGTTTTGACAGACAGCCTGGATTTTTTCTTGCATTTCGTTGTCCGTGAAGGTCAGCAGTTCCTCAATGCCATGCGATTGGGCGATGACGGACTCCGTGTCGAACTTTCGGACTCGATTGAACAAAGCGTAACCGGAGCCGACCATGCTTTCGGCGGTCCGGTAGTCCACAAAGCATTTGTTCAGGATCGTCCCATTCCGGTGTTCCCAGTTCTCCGGAATGAGGGCATGAGTGCCCAGAATCCTTTTGGCAGTGTCGGTACTGGGGAACCTTTCGCCCCGGATGTTCTCCAGATAGGGATTGAAATACACTTCGAAAGGGGCCCAGGGGTAGGAAAAAGGGCTGTCGATCTGCGCCTTGAAGGAGTTTCTGAGCAAATAGGCCACTTCGTTCAGGAACATCTGACTGTCCGTGACATATTGAACGTCGGCGGCGTCCGCTTTCAGGACGCCGCCGATGCCGTAGCGAGCCTTCAGCATCTGGGCAAGCCGGAGCAGCACCCACCGGAAGTAGGCCAGACAATCCTCGTAATGACCCTTGACCAGCAGATGCAGATGGTTGTTCATCAAGGTGTAACAGAGGACTCGGACTTTGAATTTCAGCGTTCCGATGGCCAATGTGTTCACGCCATAGGAAAAATCACTCGCCGTCCGGAAAATCAATTGCCTGAGTTGGTGGTCGGAAGTGAACATGAAGATTCCTTCCCGCCCGGGGCAAGGATTCTTGAAATAACGAATAAGCATGGCTCATCCTCCGTGTTGGGAGGGGTCTGCGGCTTCTTTAGAATGAAAGAGCTGACTGATAAGCAGTTATGAATAATCCATCCGCAGACCTGTCTTACAAACAGGGGGTCTGCCGGGAATATAACAGTAACTTGCTGGTTCATAGTGTATTGCTAATTGCGCCTATGCAGACCCCTCGGTCGAATCCACTACTCCGCGACGGGCGTTTCGCCCGGCGCTTCCGCGGGCGCGCCTTCCGGCAGGATGGCGGCGCGGAGGCGGATGAGGCGGGAGAGGATGGCGCCTTCGGTGCGGCCGAAGACGGAGGCGAGTTCGGCGAAGGAGACGCCATCGCGGTAGAGCTTGACCAGAGCGTGCTCGTCCTCGGGCGTCCAGGGCTTCGCCGCCGGCTTCGGGACGTACAGGCCCAGGGACTGGAGTTTCATCTTGATGGCATTGGGGGAACGGCCCAGCTGGGCGGACATTTCCGCACGGGCGACCCCGTCGGCGGCCATCTGCTTGAGCTCTTCCGCCTCGTCGGCGGTCCAGGGTTCGTTGAACTTGGCGTAACGGCCTTTCAGGTCGGAATACTGCTCGGGCGTAAGAAAGAATGATTTCATAATCAATAACTTAAGCATTCCGGACGGCGGACGGGGCGCCCGGTTCCCCGGTCATTGGGTGACGGGGGCAAGTTAGGCAGGAAGAGCCGTGTTCGCAAAAAGGGAAACGGATAAAAATGAAAACCGCCGGCTCAGCCGCCTGAGGCCGTGATTCCGGCATCGACATTTACACAAAAATCAAGGAATTTTGCGTAAAAAACCCTATCTTTGAAAATTGAACAACCACAAATCGACATGGTAAGAGTAAAACCCTTCGCGGCCATCCGCCCGCCGAAAAACCTGGTCACCGAGGTGGCCGCCCCCCCGTATGACGTCCTGAACTCCGAAGAGGCCTGCGCGATGGCCGGAGAAAAGTCCCTCCTGCATATCACGAAGCCTGAAATCGACTTTTCCCCCATTGCCGGCGAGCACGAGCAGCGCACTTACGACAAGGCCGTGGAGAACTTCAAGGCCTGGCGCGCCAAGGGCTGGCTGGTCCAGGACCCGAAGCCCATGTACTATGTCTATGCGCAGACGATGGGCAAGCGCACCCAGTTCGGCCTCGTCCTCTGCGCCCATACCGACGACTACGCCGAGGGCATCATCAAGAAGCACGAGCTCACCCGCAAGGACAAGGAGGACGACCGCATGATCCACGTCCGCATCCAGAACGCGAACATCGAACCGGTCTTCTTCGCCTTCAAGGACAACGCCGAACTCGCCGCCATCGTCGCGAAGGCCGCCGCCGGCAAGCCCGAATACAAGTTCGTGGACGAGAACAAGTTCACCCACACCTTCTGGGTGATCGACGACGACGCCACGATCGCCCGGATCACCGAAATCTTCACCACCCAGGTCGATGCGTTCTATGTGGCCGACGGCCACCACCGCACCGCCGCGGCCGCCCGGGTGGGCGCCGAGAAGCGGGCCCAGAACCCGAACCACACCGGCAACGAGGAGTACAACTACTTCATGGCCGTGTGCTTCCCGGAGAGCGAGCTCGCCATCATCGACTACAACCGCGTGGTCAAGGACCTGAACGGCTTCACGCCGGAAGAGTTCCTGAAGGCGCTGGAGGAGGATTTCGAGGTGAGCCTCGCCACCAAGCCGCGCTGCGGCCGCCCCGCGAAGCCGTACGCTCCGACGCAGCTGCACAACTTCTCGATGTACCTCGGCGACAAGTGGTACAGCCTCACCGCCAAGCCCGGCCGCTATGACGACAACGACCCGATCGGCGTGCTGGATGTGACGATCCTTTCCAACCTGGTGCTGGACAAGCTGCTGGGCATCAAGGACCTCCGCACGGACAAGCGCATCGACTTCGTCGGCGGCATCCGCGGGCTCGGCGAACTCGCCCGCCGCGTGGACTCCGGCGAAATGAAGGTCGCCTTCGCCCTCTACCCGGTCTCGATGCAGCAGCTCATCAACATCGCCGACACCGGCAACATCATGCCGCCCAAGACCACCTGGTTCGAGCCCAAGCTCCGCTCCGGCCTCGCGATCCACGAGCTGGTGTAGCAGCGACACACTGGTCTGCGGATAGGTAATCCGTAAGCCTCTGTTAGATAATAACTTACAAATAGCGAATCCGCAGACCCACCGAAAAAACAGGGGGTCTGCGGATACTTGTTTCGTAATGTGTTAAAAACCAGGCATTTCGGAGATGCCTATCCGCAGGCCCATGCCAGAGGTAGGATGAGGTAGGGGCTGGGAGCCCGTGCGGGCGGCTAGTTCGCGACCTCGCAGAGGAACTTGATGCGGACGAGGCGGATTTCGAGGTCCTCGTAGTCGCTGCGGAGGGCGGCGAGGGCGTCCTCCAGGGAGTCGGACTCCGCCTCTTCCTTGAACCAGTCGTAGATTTCGGCCACGACGTCCTCGTCCAGGTGCTCCTCGATGTAGTAGTCGATGTTCAGGCGGGTGCCGGTGGAGACGATGGCCTCGATCTCGGTGAGGAGCTCGTCCAGGTCCAGACCCTTGGCGGCCGCGATGTCGTCGAGGGCCATCTTGCGGTCGATGCTCTGGATGATGTAGACCTTGTTGCCCGACTTGGAGGCGACTGACTTCACGACGAAGTCGTCCGGGCGGAGGATGTCGTTCTCCTCCACGTAGCGGGCGATGAGGTCCAGGAAGGGCTTGCCGTACTTGCGGGCCTTGCCTTCCCCGACGCCCTGGCAGCCGCGAAGCTCCTCGAAGGTGAGGGGATAGAGGATGGACATGTCCTCCAGGGACGGGTCCGTGAAGAGGATCCAGGGCTGGAGGCCGCGCTTGCGGGCCTCGTCCTTGCGGAGGTCCTTGAGCATCGCGAGAAGGGCCTGGTCGCCGCCTCCGCCGCCGCGGGCGGCCGCCGGGTCGTCGTCCTCGTCGTCCCCTTCGGAAGAGAAGGTGCGATCCTCTACCAGCATCAGCTCGTGGGGGTTGAGGAAGAACTCCAGGCCTTCGTCGGTGGCGCGGATGAGGCCGTAGTTGTCGATGTCCTTGTCCAGGAAATGCAGTACGAGGCCCTGGTGGATGACGGCCGACCAGAAGCGCACGTCCCGGTCCTTGCCGGCACCGAAGAGCTCCAGCTTGTCGTGGTGGTAGGACTTGATGAGGGCGTTGGGGACGCCGGCGAGGATGCCGGCGATGTGCTCGATCTTGAAGTGCTCCGGCAGGGACTCGATGAGCTCGATGACGAGGGACATCTCCTCGCGCCCGTCGAACTTCGCCTTCGGGTGCAGGCAGTTGTCGCAGCAGCCGCAGTTGTCCTGCGGATAGTCCTCGCCGAAGTAGTTGAGCAGCAGCTTCCGGCGGCACTGGCTGGACTCCGCGTAGGCGACGGTCTCGCTGAGCAGCTGCTTGCCGATCTCCTGCTCCGCCACGGGTTTCCCCTGCATGAACTTCTCCAGCTTCTGGATGTCCTTGTAGCTGTAGTAGGTGATGCACAGGCCCTCCTGCCCGTCGCGCCCGGCGCGGCCGGTCTCCTGGTAGTAGCCTTCGATGCTCTTGGGGATGTCGTAGTGGATGACGAAGCGGACGTCGGGCTTGTCGATGCCCATGCCGAAGGCGATGGTCGCGACGATCACCTGGATGTCCTCCATGAGGAAGCGGTCCTGGTTCTCGGCGCGGGTTTTCGCGTCCAGGCCGGCGTGGTAGGGGAGAGCCTGGATGCCGTTGATGGACAGCAGCTGGGCCAGTTCCTCCACCTTCTTGCGGCTCAGGCAGTAGATGATGCCGGACTTGCCGGGATTCTGGCGGATGAAGCGGATGATGTCCTTCTCGGTGTCCACCTTGTCACGGACCTCGTAGTAGAGGTTCGGGCGGTTGAAGGAGGACTTGAAGACGGTGGCATCGGTAATGCGGAGGTTCTTGAGGATGTCGCTCTGGACCTTGGGCGTGGCCGTCGCGGTGAGGGCGATGACCGGGGCCGGCTGGATGTCCTCGATGATGGACCGGATCTTCCGGTATTCCGGCCGGAAGTCGTGGCCCCACTCGGAGATGCAGTGCGCCTCGTCCACGGCGTAGAAGGAGATGTGGATCTCCTTCAGCAGGGCGATGTTCTCTTCCTTGGTCAAGGATTCCGGGGCGACGTACAGGAGCTTGGTGACCCCGCTCAGGAGGTCCTCCCGGACTTCGGCGACCTGCGCCCGGCTCAGGGAGGAGTTGAGGAAATGGGCGATGCCGTCGCCGGATTCCACGAATCCCCGGATGGCGTCCACCTGGTTCTTCATCAGGGCGATGAGCGGGGAGATGACGATGGCCGTTCCTTCCATCACCAGGGCGGGGAGCTGGTAGCACAGGGATTTTCCGCCGCCGGTGGGCATCAGGACGAAGGCGTTGCCTCCATCGATCAGGTGCCGAATGATGCGCTCCTGGTCACCCTTGAACGCATCGAAGCCGAAGAAATGCTTCAATTTGGACTGGAGGATGGAGGAGTCGATGGCCATAGTTTCGTGGTTTTCGCTCTAAATTTAACGAAATCCGGCGAAAAAAGCAAAAGAAAGGGGGCGGGAAGTCGAAAAAATATTTTTTGATATTATTTGAATAAAAAGCCGTATATTTGCAAGATAATGGCCCAAACGGGCCAAGACCAGTCAGAAACTTGTCAAAAATTAATAAATGATGAAGATTTCCAAGATTTTCGCCATCGCGTCGGCCGCTGTGCTGATGGTGGCTTGCGGCGGCCCCGCCGTCGAGGGCAGCAAGGAAGTGAAGGCGCTCCTTCCGACCAAGGCCCAGACCGATTCTGCCAGCTATCTGATCGGTGTGAACTTCGGTTCCTGGATCAAGGGCAACAACTTCGGTGAGATCAACTACGACCAGATGCTCAAGGGCATCAAGGATTGGATGAAGGCCGAAGGCAACGTGCAGGATTCCTCCTTCTTCGCCCAGTTCAAGGTCGATCCCAACAAGATGAACGAAGTGCTGGACGGCTACATCCAGAAGCGTCGCGCCTACACCGGCGCCCTGAACAACGAAAAGGGTGCGAAGTTCATCGAGAACTTCCTGAAGGAAGAGGGCGCCCAGAAGACCGAGAGCGGTCTCGCCTACAAGATCATCGAGCCCGGTAACGACAAGAAGGCCGTTTCCGACCAGGACACCGTGTGGGTGGACTACAAGGGCACGCTGCTCGACGACACCGTGTTCGACGAGAACAAGGACATCAACTTCACCCTCAACCGCGTCATCCCGGGTTGGGCTGAAGGCATGAAGCTCATCGGCGAAGGCGGCAAGGTGAAGCTCGTCATCCCCGGCAACCTCGCTTACGGCGAGTACGGCACCCGCGGCATCGATCCCAACTCCACCCTCGTCTTCGACGTGACCCTGAACAAGGTGGGCAACTTCGTCGCCCCGGTCGAGGAACCCGTCAAGAAGTAAGCGTATGGCACTCGAAATCGAAGGAACCCTCGCCCAGAAGCTTCCCGTCCAGTCCGGCAACTCCGCGCGCGGCCCTTGGGCCAAGCAGGAGTTCATCCTGGAATTCCCGGACGGCAACTTCACCGCCAAGGCCTGTTTCACGGCCTGGGGGCAGGAAAAAGTCCAGGACCTGGGCAAATACCAGGTCGGGGACAAGGTCAAGGTGTCCTTCAACCTCAAGAGCCGCGAGTACAACGGCCGCTGGTACAACGATCTCCAGATCTGGAAGATCGCGCCCGCCGGCGCCGCGGCCCAGCCCGCTCCGGCCCAGCCTGCTCCGCAGGCGCGGCCCGCGGCGCAGGCACCTGCCTGGCAGCAGGCTCCGGCTCCCACCCTCGAGGACATGCCCGCCGACTCCGAAGGAGCGGAAGACCTTCCGTTCTAGACAGTCGGCCCGTTGCAGCGCAGGAGCCGGCCCATTGCGGGCCGGCTCCTTTTTTTGCGAAAAACGGTGGAAAAAACGATGGAAATTTGAAAACTATTATCTATATTAGCCAATTGAAAACACTATGCTTGGACTATAACCAAATTACAACAATAATTAACAATTAACACACTTAAATTGGAGGAACCCTATGGATAAAATCAGGAATCTTGCGGATCTCCGCAAGATGAAAGAGGGTATGCAGTCGAGAATGTCGATGCGTGAGAACAGCGACTCTTCCGATGCAATCATTCAAATCAAGGTCGGAATGGCCACCAGCGGCATCGCCTCGGGTGCGAAAGAGACCATGAGCTACCTCATTTCCGAGCTGGACAAGCGCCAGATCAAGGCGCTGGTCATGCAGGTCGGCGACATGGGCTACAGCTACGCGGAACCCACCGTCGAGGTCACCATCCCCGGCAAGGATCCGGTCGTCTTCGGCGACGTGAAGATCCCGCGCGCCCAGGAGATCATCGAAAAGTACATCATCGGCGGCGAACTCATCGAAGGCATCCTGCCCGCCAACTACAGATCCATCTAACCTTAATCACCCCCAAGCGCGATTATGGCAGTAAAAATGCATATCCTGGTATGCGGTGGAACAGGTTGCTCCGCATCCCAAAGCCATGAGATCGTTGAGGAACTCAACAAGGAGCTCGTGGCCCACGACCTGACCGATTTCGCCAAGGTGGTCGTCACCGGCTGCTTCGGCTTCTGCGAAAGAGGTCCCATCGTGAAAATCATCCCCGACAACACCTTCTACACCCGGGTCAAGCCGTCCGATGCGAAGGAAATCATCGAGGAACACATCATCAAGGGCCGCAAGGTCCAGCGCCTGCTCTACGTGGCGCCGGACACCAAGCAGAGCGTGCCGGACTCCAAGCACATGGAGTTCTACAAGAAGCAGCTCCGCATCGCCCTGCGCAACTGCGGTTTCATCGATCCCGAGAACATCGAGGAATCCATTGCGCGCGACGGCTACGCCGCCCTGGGCAAGTGCCTCACCGAAATGACCCCCGAGCAGGTGGTCGCCGAAATCAAGAAGTCCGGCCTCCGCGGCCGTGGCGGCGCGGGCTTCCCCACCGGCCTGAAGTGGGAGATCGCCGCGAAGAGCCGTCCGGGCGAGCAGAAGTACGTCGTCTGCAACGCGGACGAGGGTGACCCGGGCGCTTTTATGGACCGTTCCCTGCTGGAGGGCGACCCGCACTCCATCCTCGAGGCGATGGCCATCTGCGGCTATTGCATCGGCGCGGACAAGGGTCTCATCTACATCCGTGCGGAATATCCGCTTGCCATCCACCGGCTCCAGGTCGCGATTCAGCAGGCCGAAGAGTACGGCCTCCTGGGCAAGGACATCCTCGGCACCGGCTTCAACTTCGAGATCGAGCTCCGCTACGGCGCCGGCGCGTTCGTCTGCGGTGAGGAAACCGCCCTCATCCACTCGATGGAAGGAAAGCGCGGCGAACCTACCTTCAAACCCCCGTTCCCTGCGCAGTCCGGCTACCTCGGCAAGCCTACCAACGTGAACAACGTGGAAACCTACGCGAACATCCCCGTCATCATCAACAAGGGCGCGGACTGGTTCGCCAGCATCGGCACCGAGAAGTCCAAGGGCACCAAGGTCTTCGCCCTCGCGGGCAAGATCAACAACGTCGGCCTCATCGAGGTCCCGATGGG
>JAFRPH010000010.1 GCA_017429205.1 Bacteroidales bacterium | reverse complement strand
TTCACCAGCTGTTCGGCATTCACTGTGGTTCCATTAGCCATAGTCATTACTGTGATATGAATTAAACCCCGAAGACCGTGCATAGACCTTTCCTGCACGCATCCAATCCCACCGCAAATATACGCACTTTGGGTCAATTACACAAATTTGAAAAGGAATTTTGAATGGAACTTTAATATTTTCTTAAACCATTGTTTTACAATTATTTATAAAGTTTTCAAAATCAACAATTTTTGGTTTTGATTAAACATATTTACCCAAACAAAAATGTATTCTAAAATCCTCCGGAAACATCTTAACATTTGCGAAATCCAAATCTGCCAAATAAGCTGATTTTGGCACACGAGAGCGGTAAATGGCACACGAGTGGCACACAAAGTTGATTACACCCCAGGAAGAGCTGTAAATCAATATCTTGATGGTAAAAAGAAAGAGATCTGGGGGACTGGCTCGTCGTCATCAAGAACTATGACATAGCAGTGTTTATCGAAGACGGAACATTCTATCTGCGCCCCCATATCGGTAAGTTTTTGTGCCAAACGGCCTTTTTCTTGGCACACGCTGGCACACGTGTGCCACGCTGTGTGCCAAAGCGCCCTCTAGCTCAAACTAGCTCAAACTTAACCGACCTCAAGCCAAACTAGCAATGACCCCTTTTGGGATTATGAATTTCAGCTAGTTTCAACTGAAATTAGTTAAAGTTGAACTTTAGTCAGAAAGTCGTAACTAATTGATTTACTTGCCGATGCAATGATTCCTGAAGATATTCTGCAGGAGGGATTCGGGGTCGATGAGGTCGGTGCCGAGGATTTGGTTGAGGGAGGCGATGGCGCGGCGGAGGTCTTCGGCGACGAGGTCGGCCGGGATGCCGGAGGTCAATGCCTGGCGGGCGTCGGCGAGGGAAGAGGCCGTGTTGCGGAGGGATTCGTAGTGACGGATATTGGTAACAAATGTCGAATCCGCGTTGGGGATCAGGTGAGATTCGAGTCGCGACAGGGTAGCGCGCAGCTCGGAAAGGCCCAAACCGGCCTTGGCGGCGAGTTTTACAACAATCACCTCTTTGTCAAGTGATGCAACAAAATTGTTAATTGTATTAACATTTTTGTTAACCACCAACTCCGAAGCCTTATCGACCTTATTCAGGCAGATAACCAGCTTCTGCGTCCCGAAATCGACCTTGGAAAACATCAGCTCCAGATTGGACTTAATGGTAGAATCCTGCCCCGTCACATCCAGCATTCCGATCACGATTTCGGCCTCGGAAATCTTCCGGAAGGTGCGCTCGATGCCCATCTTTTCGACCGTCTCTGCGGTCTCGCGGATGCCGGCGGTGTCGATGAAACGGAAGGGGATTCCGTCCAGGTTGATGACTTCTTCGACGGTGTCGCGGGTGGTGCCGGCGATGTCCGAGACGAGCGCGCGGTCCTCTCCGACAAGCGCGTTCAGCAAAGTGCTCTTGCCCACATTGGTCGCACCGACGATGGCGACGGGAACCCCGTTGCGGATCGCATTGCCGTACTTGAAGGTATCGGCCAAAGAAGTGACGTGCGCGCGTGTCTTGTCTATCAGCGCGACAAGCCTAGATCGGTCCGCGAACTCGACCTCCTCCTCGCTGAAGTCCAGTTCGAGCTCCAGCAGGGAAGTCATCTCCACGAGTTCACTCCGGAGAAGGGCGAGCTCGTTCGAGAAGCCACCCCGCAGCTGGTTGTAGGCAACCTGGTGCGAAGCCGCCGTCGTGGACGCAATCAGGTCCGCGACCGCCTCGGCCTGGGCCAGGTCCATCTTGCCGTTCATGAAGGCCCGGCGAGTGAACTCGCCCGGTCCGGCCAGACGGCAGCCGGCCGCCAGGAGCCGGCGGACCAGCTCGTCGGCAATATATCTCGAAGCGTGGAAAGAGATCTCCACGGAGTCCTCGCCGGTGTAACTGTGCGGGGCGCGAAATACCGATACCAACACGTCATCCAGGCCTGGGACCTCTCCGTAATGGATTGTATAACCATCACATTCCGAAATGCTTCCGCGCTTCAATTGAATGACTGCATCAGCAAAGCGGAAACAGTCCGGACCGCTGACCCGGATAATAGAAATTGCTCCGGTCCCAGGGACGGTGGCCGGAGCAACGATGGTATCGGTGGGGGTATTATTCATACCGGCTGAACTTGGACATGTTGTCGATCAGGTCCTTGTTCGTCTTGAATTCGTCCATGTGCTGCTGCATCCAGGTCATGGCCTCGACCGGGTTCATGTCCGCCAGGAGCTTGCGGAGGATCCAGATGCGGTTGATCGTGTAGGGATCATACAGCAGGTCGTCGCGGCGCGTGGAGGAAAGCACGAGGTTCACGGACGGGAAGATGCGCTTGTTGGACAGGTTGCGGTCCAGTTGCAGTTCCATATTGCCGGTGCCCTTGAATTCCTCGAAGATCACGTCGTCCATCTTGGAGCCGGTCTCGGTGAGGGCCGTGGCCAGGATGGTGAGGGAACCGCCGTTCTCGATGTTGCGGGCCGCGCCGAAGAAGCGCTTGGGCTTCTGGAGGGCGTTCGCGTCGACACCGCCGGTCAGGACCTTGCCGGAAGCCGGCTGGACGGTGTTGTAGGCGCGGGCGAGGCGGGTGATGGAGTCCAGGAGGATCACGACGTCGTGGCCGCATTCGACCAGGCGGCGGGCCTTGTCCAGGACCATGTTCGCGACCTTGACGTGGCGCTCCGCGGGCTCGTCGAAGGTGGAGGCGACGACCTCGGCCTTGACGCTGCGCTGCATGTCGGTGACTTCTTCCGGACGCTCGTCGATCAGGAGGACGATCTCGTACACCTCGGGATGGTTCTCGGCGATGGCGTTGGCGATGGACTTGAGGAGCATCGTCTTACCGGTCTTCGGCTGGGCGACGATCAGGCCGCGCTGGCCCTTGCCGATGGGAGTGAACATATCCACGATGCGGCAGGAAGGATCCTTCTCGAAACCGTGGCCGAGGAGGTTGAACTTCTCCGTCGGGAAGAGGGGAGTGAGGAAGTCGAACGGGACGCGGTCGCGGACGAACTCCGGCGAGCGGCCGTTGATGTACTTGATCTTCACGAGCGGGAAATACTTGTCGCCCTCGCGCGGGGGACGGATCTCGCCGGTGACGGTGTCGCCGTTCTTCAGGGCGTTCTGCTTGATCTGCTGCTGGGAGACGTAGATGTCGTCCGGGGAGTTCAGATAATTGTAGTCCGAGGAACGGAGGAAGCCGTAGCCGTCCGGCATCACTTCCAGGACGCCCGTGGCCTCCACGGAGCCCTCGAATTCGATGCGCTGGGGCTTCTGCGGCTGCTGTTGCTGCTGCTTCTGCTGGTCTTTATGGGCCTTGCGCTGCTGGCGCTCCTGGGCCTTTTCCTCCTGCTGGGCGGTGTCTTCGTTGAGCTCGGTGAAAAGGTTGTGGATGAACTGCTTTCCGTCCACGGAAGGCGCCTCGGCAGGGGCGGGGGCAGCCGCTTCGGCGGCCGGGGCCTCTTCCACATTCACGGGTTCGGCGGTCTTCTTCACGCGGGCGCGCTTCTGCTTCGCAGGCTTCGGCCCCTCCTGTTTCGGGGCTTCCTCGGCGGGCTTCTCCTCCGCCTGGGGCTTGTCCTGTTTCTCGGCCTTTTCGGCTTTCTCGGGCTTCGGAGCCGCTTCTTCCGCGGGTTTGGCGGCGTCGGCCTGGGCAGCCTTCGGCTTGCGGCCGCGGGTGGATTTCTTCGGGGCCGGCGCTTCGGCGGGGGCCTCCGCGGGAGCGGCGACCGCTTCCTTAACAGGCTCGGCCGGGGCCTCCTGCTTGGGCTTTTCTTCCTTCTTCTTGGCGGGACGTCCGGCCTTGGCGCGGGGTTTCTTCTCTTCGACAGGTTTCTTGGATTCAATCTTCGCTTCCTCGTCCAGGATGGCGTATCCGAGATCCTCCATGCTCAGTTTCTTCGCATTCTTGATGCTCAACTTCTCTCCGAGTGCTCTGAGCTGCTCTTCGCTCATCGCGTTCAATTCCAATAAACTATGGGGCATAGAAAAATAAATGTAGATTCACATGCAAGCCTCTCCGACCGGAAAGGCAATGCAAAGGTACGAAAAAAAACAAACAATCCAAATACCGGCGCTTACCGCCCCAGCAGATTGTCCATGTAGCTGGAGCTCTTCTTGAAACGGAGGAGGTCCGCCAGGGCGGAGGCGTTGGCCGCGATGCGGAAGCTGTAGGACTGCCACTGGCCGGTCGGGACCCAGGAGACGGCGATGTTGAAGCAGTGCAGGTCGTAGGTGGCGCTGATCTGCGTGGTGGTGATCTTCATCGCCATGATGTCGAAGCCGGAGGACGCGTTGATGCTCATCCGCGGGGTCAGCTTGAGGTTGCCGGACGCATTGATCGTCTGGGTGAAACGCTTGTTCTCGAGGAGCTGGTTGTTCGAATACTGGTACGTCTTCGCGTAGCTGAAGCTGTAGCTGAGATTGATCGACCAGGGCGAGTTCGGATTCATGTAATACACGTAACCGCCGGGGATGTATTCGCCCGTGATGGGGTGGTAATAGATCCGCTGGTAGGAGTTCGCGCCACCGCCGCCCGAAGAGCCGCTTCCGCCGGAATCGGAGCCCGAGCCCGAGCGCCGGCCGTCGTTGCCGTCGATGGAACCCTTGCCGTTGAAGGAGATGGACGCGGACAGGCTCGCGTTCGTCAGGCGCAGGGGAACGCCCTTGACGGCCAGGTTGTACTTGTTGATCCGCTGGCCGCGCTCGTTCACGGCGTACGGGTCGAAGTTCAGGTTGCCGCTGAGGTTCAGCTTGTTGAACAGGTTCGTGGACGCGCTCACGCCGATGTTGGACATCTTCAGGGAGTCCGCCAGGAAGTTGTAGCTGCCGCTGAGGGTCAGCTGGTCCAGGATCTTGACCTTCTTGGAGCCGGTGCCGGTCGTATCCCGCAAGTCGCGGACTTTCGCCTCGAGGTTGTTGCCGATGGACACGTTCATGCTCCCGGTCTTTCCGCGTCCGGGGGCGGAGACGGAATTGTGGTGGCCGGTGACCGCGTAGATGTTGTAGAACGCCTCCGGGTGGTAGCTTCCCCGCTTGTCGTAGTACGCGTCCAGCGTGCGCCAGCCGTTGAAGGCCTTGCCCTTTTCGGGGCTGAACGACATCGACACGGAAGGCGTGATCACGTGGCGGATCGCCTGGATCGCCCGGTGTTTCCCGAAGTTGAACATGCCGTAGATGCGGGTGCTCATCGACATCGCCCCGGAATAGGTCTGGGTGACGCCGAAGGTGTTGAAGGCGCGCCCGGGGTCGTTGACGACCCGCTGCGCGCGCACCATGTTGCCGTCCTTGTCCGCGACCATCACGGGATTGCCGTCCGCGTCGAATTCGTCCTCCAGGTACTGCCGGCCGGCGTTGAACATCCAGTTCATGCCGTAGGTCACGCTGGGCGTGAAATTGAGGTATTTCAGCAGGGTGAAGTTCGGCAGGCCGATCTGGAAGTTGTGGCCCATGCCGTTCGTGAGGCGGTCCAAGGCCTTCACGCCGAGCGAGTCGCCGAACTCCTTGATCCGCACGCCGGTGACCGGGTCCGTCTTGTAGGAGCCGTCGCCGTTGTACACGAAGTCCTGCATGTCCCGCATCTTGAAATTGAGGCGGTTCTGGAAGGAGGTCGAGTAGCCGAAGGAAATCTTCTCGTAGAACTTCTCCTTGCCCACGCGGTTCTTCTGCTTGAAGGGATAGAAACGCGTCACGGAGAGGGTGACGTTCGGCAGGGTGAAGGAGTAGCTGGAGTCGCGGGAGTTCTGGTTGTGCAGGGCGTTCACCGACAGGCTCACCTTGCCATTCCAGTTGCGGGAGTAGGAGACGGAGGAGGAGACCTGGTTCTGCAGGGCCTCGTCCACGGAGCGCGAGTTGTACTTGCTGTTGGACGGGCTGGAGAAGTTCACGGATGCGCTGAAGGTCGTTCCGGGATGGGCCTTGGCGTCCTGCGTGTGCGACCATTTGAGGCCGAAGTTCTTGGACTGGCGGAAATCCGCCATGCCCTTCTCGCCGGTCTGGTCGTTGGAGTAGGTCAGGGAGAAGCTGCCGTTGAACTTGTAGTTGACCTTGTACCGGGAGTTGATGTCCACGGCGTAGGAACCGAGGGTGAAGTAGCTGCCGGTCAGGGAGAGGTCGAAGTAGTCGCCGATGACGAAGTACATGCCGGCGTCCTTGACGAAGAAGCCGCGGGCGACCTCCTCGCCGAAGGTGGGCATCAGCAGGCCCGTGGCCCGGGTGGGCTTGGACGGGACGAAGCCGAAGGGGAGGCCGATGGGGATCGGGACGTCGGCGATCACCGGGAACGCCGGGCCGAAGACCGTCTTCTGGGAGGGTTTCGTGACGACCTTCGCCATCGACAGTTTCATATAATAGTGGGGATGCTCCAGGTCGCAGACCGTGTACATGCCCTGCTGCATGTTCACCGACTGGTCGGGCATCATCTTGATCTTCTTGCCCTGCAGGAGGCCTTCGGACTCCTGGGTGATCATGTTCGTGATGAAGGATTTCTTCGAGTCGAAGTTGTACCGGAGCTCCTCCATCTTGTAGGTGGCCTTGCCCTGGGTCATCTCGGGCTGGCCCACCCATTCTCCGGAGGCCTCGTCGTACCGGCCGCGGGCGAAGACGGTGTTCGTCTTCATGTCGTACTCGATGTAGTCCGCGGTCAGTTTCATGTCCTGGTAGGTGACGGTGGCGCCTCCGTAGTAGAAGACTTTCCGTTCGCCGCCCGTGAACTCCGTGATGATGGAGTCCTTGGCGGTGGAGAAGGCGGGACGTTCCAGGGAGCTCTTCTCGAGCAGGTCCAGGGAGTCGCGGCGGGAGATGGAATCCGCCCGGTGGATGGAGTCGCGTCGGGCGATGACAGAATCGGGGAGGGCGGCCACGGCGGTGTCCACGGGCTGCTGGACACGGTTCCTGTTACGCCGGAAGAGCTGGGCGGAGGAGACCCCCTGTCCCAGGACGGCGACCAGCAGGATGGCCACGATATATTTCCAGATTCTGTCCAAATTTATTATATTTGTAACCGACAAAATTACGACAATTTTCAGTCAATTCAAAACGACACGTCCATGAAACGCAGCATACGCCCCTTCCTGGCCGTTTTGGCCGTCCTCCTTGCAGCAAGCATTGTGCCTGAGCGGGCGGCCGGGCAGGACCGGCTGAAACTTTCCACCATCGTCATCGACCCCGGACACGGCGGCCACGACCCGGGCTGTATCAGCGCGGACAAGAAAACCCAGGAAAAGACCATCGCACTGGACATCGCCCAGCGCCTGTCCCGGAAGATAGGGGAGTCCCTCCCCGGGGTGAAGACCGTCCTCACGCGGTCCGACGACAAGTTCGTCACCCTGAGCGGCCGCGCGGACATCGCCAACGACCTGGGCGCGGACCTGTTCATCTCCATCCACGTCAACGCGCAGGCGAAGGGGACCTCGGCCAACGGCTACTCCATCCACTGCCTGGGCCAGTCCAGCCGGGAGGGGAACGACCTCTTCAGCAAGAACCTGGACCTGATCAAGCGCGAGAACTCGGTGATTCTCCTCGAGGACGACTACAAGACCCGCTACCAGGGCTTCGACCCCTCGGATCCCCAGTCCTATATCCTCTTCAGTCTGATGCAGAACGCGCACCTGGAACACAGCCTCGTCTTCGCCGAGGAGGTCGCCAACGCGATGAAGGGCGGGCCCATCTCCCACAACCGGGGCGTCTCCCAGGACCCGTTCTGGGTGCTGTGGCGGACGACGATGCCCGCGGTCCTCGTGGAAGTGGGCTTCATCACCAACGCGAACGACCTCAAGGCCCTGCGCTCCGAAGCGGACCGCGACAAGATCGCGGAGAACCTCCTGAAGGCCGTGAAGGCTTTCAAGAAGCGCTATGACAACTCGATGAACGCCTCGGCGGCTGCGGAGCCCGCCGCCAAGCCGGAAGCCGCTCCCGCGGCCGAGCCCAAGCCCGAGACCGCCCAACCTGCGGCGAAACCGGAGCCCGAGAAGGTCTCCGAACCTTCCGGCATCGTGTACGGCGTCCAGGTTCTCGCCACCACCAAGAAGATGAAATCGACGGACGCCTTTTTCAAGGGGTATGCGCCCCTCGAGGTCAAGTCCGGGAAGCTTTACAAGTACATCCTGGTCGCCGGCGACGACCTCGCCGCCGTCCGGAAGAAAAAGAAGGAGCTGGACAAAAAATTCCCGGGCTGTTTCCTGGTCTCCAAGGACGGGGAAACGGTCACGCGCATTCGTTGATTTTCTAGCACTGCAAGGGCTTGCAAAAGGACTTTTTCCACAATTCGCCAATTTGGAATTCTTCTAAACAATAAACCCTGTTGGACGCATTCTGTAAAAGTTTTAGAAAAATAAACACTTGATATACAGCGTATTATTTAACGGGCCGATGGAGGGTTGCCCAACTTTAATAAAAACAAAAAATTCTGAAAAAGCAATAGGTTTTTTAATTTGTTATCAAGAATTTTTCCTCCATCTTTGCATTACAAAATCAATCGAATAATCCCTCGTGACCGGACAAGACAGACATATTGCCGTGTGGAATAACTGTCTGCAGATCATTGCCAACAACATTGATCCGCAGAAGTTTGACACGTGGTTCAAGCCTATCCGTCCGGTGTCGCTCGTGGACTCCACCCTGACCGTGGAAGTCCCCACGGACTTCTTCCGCGACTACATCGAGGGCGCCTACCTGGACCTCCTCAAGATGACGCTCAAGCGCGCCATCGGCGCGGGTGCGCAGCTCCATTATATGGTGCGTCCCGTCCAGGTGGAGAAACCGATGGTCTATCCGGCCTCCCACGGCCTGGCGCCGACCAACAAGACGGTCGCCATCAACACCGCGCAGCCGTCCGGCAGCCCCAGCCCGTTCGTCTTCCCCGGCGTCCAGCGCCTGAAGATCGACCCGCGGCTGAACCCGGTCTACTGCTTCGCGAACCTCGTGGAAGGGGAGTGCAACAAGCTCGGCATCAACGCCGGCGGCAACATCTCCAACGCCCCGGGCCGGACGCCGTTCAACCCGCTGTTCATCTTCGGCGGGCCGGGTCTCGGCAAGACGCACCTCGTGCAGGCCACTGGCATCGCCATCAAGGAGAAGTTCCCGGAGCTCGTAGTCCTCTACGTGACCGGAAACGAGTTCAAGACCCAGTACATGGACGCCATCAAGGGCAACCGCCTCGTGGACTTCATGGCCTTCTATATGAAGATCGACGTCCTGCTGGTGGACGACATCCAGGACCTCCTGGGCCAGGGCTCGCAGAACGCATTCTTCAACGTGTTCAACCACCTGCACCAGAGCGGCAAGCAGCTGATCTTCACCTCCGACCGCGCCCCCGTGGACCTGCAGAACTTCGAGGAGCGCCTCCTGTCCCGCTTCAAGTGGGGCCTCTCCGTGGAACTCTTCAAGCCGGATTACGAAACCCGCCTGTCGATGCTCAAGGCCCGCGCTTTCCGCGAGGGCGTCGCCATCGACGAGGAAGTCCTCGCGTTCCTGGCCTCCCGGATCAAGTCCAACTTCCGCGAGCTCGAGGGCACGCTCATCTCCCTGATCGCGAACGCCACCCTGGGACACAAGGAAATCACCGTCTCCCTGGCGGAGAGCATCACCGGCAAGATCGTCGGCGAGGAGCAGACGGACATCTCCATCGACCTGATCGTGGACACCGTGTGCGAGTACTTCAACATCACCCGCGACATCCTGCTCTCCAAGTCCCGCAAGCGCCAGATCGTCCAGGCCCGCCAGATCGCGATGTTCGAGTGCCGGAACCTCATCCCGAACTGCTCGCTCTCGACCATCGGGGCCGAGCTCGGCGGCAAGGACCACGCGACCGTGCTGCACGCCTGCACCACCGTCCAGGACCTGATGTCCACGGACAAGACCTTCCGTCAGTACGTCACGGACATCGAGAACATGGTCGCCGTTCCGGTGGACCGGTAAGAATTCCTGTCATAAGCGACGAAAACGGGACTCAGTTCCGTTTTTTTTGTGTATCTTTACGCAATCAAAACACGCAAGGATATGACCGCTGATACCGTACTGGACATTTTCAAGGACATCACTCGGATTCCCCGCGAGTCCGGACACGAAGGTCCGATGACCGCTTTCCTGCAGGATTTCGCCGCGAAACACGGCTTCGAGTGCCGGACCGACAAGACCGGCAACGTCGTGATCGTCAAGGAGGCCGCCCCCGGCAAGGAAAACGTGCCCACCCTCGTTCTCCAGGCGCACCAGGACATGGTGTGCGAGAAGAACGCCCATTTCGATTTCGACTTCCTCACGCAGGCGATTCCCTATGAGGTGGAGGACGGCTGGATGGTGGCGAAGAACACCACCCTCGGCGCGGACGACGGCATCGGCATCGCCGCCTGCCTCGCCCTCCTCGGCAGCGACCTGCCCACCGGCAAGCTCGAGTGCCTGTTCACGATCTCCGAGGAGACCGGGATGGACGGCGCCTTCGCCCTGGAGCCCGGCTTCTTCGAGGGAAAGACCCTCATCAACCTGGATTCCGAGGACGAGGGCCAGCTATTCGTGGGCTGCGCCGGCGGCATCGACACCACCGCCACCTTCGAGTTCAAGCGCGAAGCCCTGCGCAAGGGCTACCGGACGGTGAAGATCCGCCTCACCGGCGGCCGCGGCGGCCATAGCGGCGACGACATCAACAAAGAGCGGGCGAACGCCCTGCGGCTCCTCATCCGCTTCCTGTACACCGAACTCCAGTACGATTTCCAGCTCCTGTCCATCGGGGGCGGGAACAAGCCCAACGCCATCTGCCGCGAGGCGGAGGCCATCATCGCCGTCCCGGCGGGGGACATCGATGACTGGAAGGACGAAGCCGCAGAGTTCGAAACCCTCATCCGGGCCGAGTACAAATCCAGCGACCCGGACCTCAAGGTCGTTTTCGCGGAGGAAGCCTCGCTCATCCGCCCGATTGAGGAAGGGGACGCCGCCTGCATCATCATGACGCTCCTGAGCATCCCGCACGGGGTGGAGAAGATGTCGATGGACATTCCCGGCCTGGTCGAAACCTCCTCGAACCTGGCCGCGGCGCACATCCACGGCGACGTCCTCAAGGTCGTCACGAGCCAGCGCAGCTCCGTCGTCTCCGAGCTGCACGCGGTCGCGGAAAGGGTGGAAGCCGCCTTCTTCCTGGGCTCCTTCGAAGCGGAACACCACGGCGAGTATCCCGGCTGGAAGCCCAACCTGGATTCCCACATCCTGAAAGTCTCCGTGGACTCCTACAAGCGCCTGTTCGACAAGGAGCCCGAGGTCAAGGCCATCCACGCCGGCCTCGAATGCGGCCTGTTCCTGGAGAAGTTCCCGGACCTGGACATGATCTCCTTCGGGCCCACCCTCCGGAACGTCCACGCCCCGGGCGAGAAGCTCGAGCTCGCCTCGCTGGACAAGTTCGTGGAGCACCTCAAGGATGTCGTCGTCAATTTCTCGTAAGATGCTCGTCGCTCCCTCCCTGCTGGCCGCCGATTTCCTTCACCTCGAGAAAGAGGTGGAGACGGTCAATGCCCACGCGGACATCCTCCACCTGGACATCATGGACGGCACCTTCGTCCCGAACATCTCCTTCGGATTCCCGGTCGTGGAAGCCGTCGCGCGGACCGTCCGGAAGCCGATGGACGTACACCTGATGATCGTCCATCCGGAAAAGTACGTGGAACGCTTCGCGAAGGCGGGCGCCTCGATGATCAGTTTCCATTACGAAGCGGCGCTGGACGAGACGGATGCGGTCATCGACCTCATCCACAGCTTCGGCGTGAAAGCGGGCGTCGTCATCAACCCGGACGTCCCGGTGGAGAAGATCTTCCCGTACCTCGGCAAGGTCGATTATGTGCTGCTGATGAGCGTTTTCGCCGGCTTCGGCGGGCAGAAGTTCATCGAGGACACCTACGGCCGCATCCGAGCAGTCAAGGCCGAATTGAAGCGCATCGGCAGTTCCGCCCTCGTCGAGGTGGACGGTGGCGTCACGACGAAGAACGCCGGCCGCCTGGCGAAGGCCGGCGTGGACATCCTCGTCGCCGGCAGCGCCGTGTTCCGGGCGGAGGATCCCGCCGCCGCGGTCGCCGCCCTGCGAGAAGGTTGACTAGAGGATATAACTGACTTCCTTGAAGCCGAAGGTCCGTTCCCGACCTTCGGCTTCAAGGCGTAGAAGGCCTTCGGGCGTGATGCCCAGGATCGTGCCATTGAATTCTTGCCCGGTCGCCAGGTCCCGGTACTGGGCCTGAATCCCTTTTTGGAACAAATCCCGCTCGTAGAGGTCCCGGAGGCCGTTCCTGCCTTCCTCCGTCTGCAGGGAGGGCAGCCAGGACTCCAGCCCGCGGCACAGGTTTTCCAGAAAAGCGGCGGGGTCGTATGTCTTCCCCGTAAGCCGCTTCAGGGAGGTGGGATTCAGGACGCCACCAGGGAATTCCGTCTGGTTCAGGTTGATGCCGATGCCGATGACGGACCAGGCGATGTCCGCCCCGTCCAGACCGTTCTCCACGAGCATCCCGCAGATCTTCCGTTTGCCCACATAGATGTCGTTCGGCCACTTGATGACGGCCGGGACGCCCTCTTTCAGGAGTGCCTCCCGGACGGCGAGCGTCGCGAAGCAGGTCAGGGCCATCACTTCCCGGGCCGGCAGGGCTTCCGGCCGCAGGAGCAGGGAGAAAGTGAGGTTGTCGCCCGGGGCCGAGAACCAGCGGTTTCCGCGCTGGCCGCGCCCCGCCGTCTGGTTCACGGCGGCTAACACTGACAAATTGTCATAGTCCCCGATGTGCCGCAGAAGCTCGCTGCTGGTGGAATCCAGCTCGTCGAACCACTTTATCCGTATGACATTTTCCATTGGTTCGGATTTTGTGTATCTTTGTACTGCAAAATTACAAATAATCCTCATATGATTACACACGACCTGCGGCTGATCGCCGACGCGATCCTGGACAAGAAAGGCCAGGACGTGGTCTCCCTGGATATGCGCAAGATGGACGGCGCCATCACGGACTTCTTCGTGGTGTGCGACGGCTCCAACACCACGCAGGTGGGTGCCATCGCCGACAACATCGCCGAAAAGATGCAGGAAGAGGGCCACAAGCTCTGGCGCTCCCAGGGCGAGGGCAACAATTTCTGGATCATCCAGGACTACGGCCACATCGTGGTCCATATCTTCCTCAAGGAATACCGCGACTTCTATCGCCTGGAGGACCTCTGGGCGGACCTTCCCCGCAAGGAATACAAGGAGCGCAAGAAGCCCGCGGCCAAAAAACCCGAAGCGTAGATGGCTGACAAAAAGAAAGATCCGAAAGGCGGGAAGACTTTCCGCGTTTCCTTCAACTTCTCCTGGCTGTACTTGTTGCTGATCGCCGGCATCGGCTGGCTGCTTTTCTCGAACCAGCAGTCCTCCGAGCCGCAGAAGATCGAATGGCAGCAGGTGCAGACGATGGCCCGGTCCGGCGACATCGAGGAGATCGTCTTCGTGCGGAACGACCTCCAGGGCGAGGTCAAGGTCCGGCCCGAGCGGCTCGCCAAGTACGCCGACCAGTTCCCGGGCGGGGCCGTCCCGCGCCGGGCGCCGCATTTCTACTTCCTGGTCTCCGCCCGGTTCGACCCGGAGGAGAACTTCGAGAAACTGAACGAGAACCTGGCGGTGGGGGACCAGTTCAAGGTGGTCATCCAGAACGCCGACCATACTTGGGCCGAGCTGGCCCAGTGGATTTTCCCGACCCTGCTGTTGATCCTCTTCTGGGTCTGGATGTTCCGGGGAATGAACCGGGGCGCCGGCGGAGCGGGCGGCGGCATGGGCAATCCTTTCAATGTGGGCAAGGCCACGGGCAAGCTCGCGGACAAGGACGAGGTCAAGGTCACCTTCAAGGACGTCGCCGGCCTGTACGGCGCGAAGGAGGAAGTGATGGAGATCGTCGACTTCCTCAAGAATCCGAAGAAATACACGGCCCTCGGCGGCAAGATCCCGAAGGGCGCGCTCTTGGTCGGTCCTCCGGGCACCGGCAAGACGCTCCTGGCGAAGGCCGTCGCCGGCGAGGCGAACGTTCCGTTCTTCTCCATCTCCGGCTCCGACTTCGTGGAGATGTTCGTCGGCGTGGGCGCCTCCCGCGTCCGCGACCTCTTCCGTCAGGCGAAGGAGAAGGCCCCGTGCATCGTCTTCATCGATGAAATCGACGCCGTGGGCCGCGCCCGCGCGAAGAACGGCGGTTTCACCTCCAATGACGAGCGGGAGAACACCCTGAACCAGCTGCTGACGGAAATGGACGGCTTCGGCACCAACTCCGGTGTCATCGTCCTGGCCGCCACCAACCGGGCGGACATCCTGGACCAGGCCCTGATGCGGGCCGGCCGCTTCGACCGCCAGATCCACGTCGAACTGCCGGAGCTCAAGGAGCGCGAGGAAATCTTCCAGGTGCACCTGCGCGGCATCAAGGTGGATCCGGACTTCAACGTGGAGTTCATGGCCAAGCATACGCCGGGATTCTCCGGCGCCGACATCGCGAACGTATGCAACGAGGCCGCCCTGACGGCGGCCCGGCGCAACCACGCGACGGTGAACCAGCAGGACTTCCTGGATGCGGTGGACCGCATCATCGGCGGTCTCGAGCGCAAGAACAACATCATCATGTCGCCTGCGGAGAAGCGGACGACGGCCTACCACGAGGCGGGCCACGCCCTCGTGGGCTGGCTGCTCCCTTACGCGGATCCGGTGTTCAAGGTGAGCATCATCCCGCGCGGCAACGCCCTGGGCCTGACCTGGTACCTGCCCGAGGAGCGGAAGAACTGGTCCCGCAGCGTGATGATCGACCGGATGTGCGCGCTCATCGGCGGCCGCGTTGCGGAGGAAATCCTGAACGGAGAGCCCTCCACGGGCGCCCTGAACGACCTGGAGCGGATGACGGGCATGGCCTACAGCATGGTTCAGTACTACGGGATGAGCGAGAAGGTGGGCAACCTTTCCTTCTACGATTCCACCGGCGCCCGCGGCTACAACCTCACGAAGCCGTATTCCGAGAAGACGGCCGAACTGATGGACGAGGAAGTCAAGGCCATCGTCCGGGAGGTCCACGACCGGACTTACCGCCTCATCGAGGACTACAAGGAAGGTTTTATGCAGATGGGTGCGCTTCTTCTCGAAAAAGAAGTTATCTTTGCGGAAGACATCGAGCAGATCCTCGGACCCAAGGTGAAACCCGCGGAGGAGGACCAGCCCGTGCCTGAAACGGAGGAGCATGAATAACACTGTCAAAAGAACCCTCTCGGGAATCTGTTTCCTGGCCATCGTCATCGGTGGCCTTCTCGTGAACAAATACTTGTACGCCGCCCTCATCACCTTCATGATGGTGACGATGCTGTACGAGTTCTACCGCATGACGATGGGGGAGCTGTTCCCCCGGACGCGCGCCCTGGCCATCGTGCTGGGGTGCAGTTCGTTCCTGACCCTGTTCTTCGTCCTGGCCTTCCGGCTGGAAATCCGGCTGGTGGGCCTCAGTGCCATCCTGCTGCTCGTGCTGATGATCTCCACCCTGATGGTCAAGGACAAGGCCGATTTCAAGCTCTTCTCCTTCCTGTACACGGGTCTTCTGTACATCGCGGCGCCGCTCACCCTCTCGAGCTTCGTGGTCCTGGACCAGGCCGGGAACTTCGACGGACGCCCGATGCTCGCCTTCTTCATCATCATCTGGGCCTCCGACGTGGGCGCCTACTGCGTCGGGATGCTCCTCGGGAAGTACAGCAAGAAACTCTTCGAGAGCGTCTCCCCGAAGAAGACCTGGGCCGGCTTCTGGGGCGGTCTCGCCTTCGCCGTCCTGGCGGGCCTCATCCTGGTCTGGACGGGCCTCTGGACCTATCCCTGGTACCACGCCATCATCCTGTCCGTCATCATGCACGTAGCCGGCGTTTTCGGCGACCTGTTCGAATCCCAATGGAAGCGGGTGTGCGAGATCAAGGATTCCGGTAACATCATCCCCGGACACGGAGGGATGATGGACCGCTTCGACAGCGCCCTCTTCGCCATTCCGGCCGGTGTCATCTATCTGGTCATCATCGGCCTGCTGTAACCTGCACCTATGAAAAGACTCATCCACAGCATCCGCATCGACAAGGACTCCTACGAGACCATCCTCATCGCCTGGTGCATCTGCGCCATCCTGATCTGGCTGAATGCACGTTTCATCCACAACCCGTGGATCTCCATCCCGATCTCGGTCGTCCTCGTCGTCTTCATGTGCTTCATCACCTGGTTCTTCCGGGTACCGGACCGCACCGTCCCGGACTACGAGAACGACCGCCTCGTCACCTCGGTGGCGGACGGCAAGGTGGTCATCCTCGAGAAAGTGTTCGAGAAGGAATACCTGCAGCGGGACTGCATTCAGATTTCCGTGTATATGGACTTTTTCGACGTCCACTGCAACTTCTGGCCGGTGAACGGGAAGGTGACTTACTACAAGTACCATCCGGGGAAGTACCTGCTGGCCTTCCATCCCAAGTCCTCCGAGCTGAACGAGCATTCCTCCAGCTGCCTCAAGAACAAGTACGGAGAGGTCTTTTTCAAGCAGATCGCGGGCACTTTCGCGCGCCGCATCGTCTGCTATTCCGAGCCCGGCAACATGGAGAACCGCGGCGACCAGTGCGGCGTCATCAAGTTCGGCTCCCGCATCGACATGTTCCTGCCCCTCGACGCCGAGATCCAGGTGAAGCTCGGCGACAAGGTCAAGGCCGTGGAGACGGTGATGGCAATCCTGCCGGAGGAATAATCAATAGATATCGTCCAGGGTGACCGACTGCCAGACCGGCATCGTCGGATCATCCACCGTGCTGTCGATGACAAGCGGTTTTCCACCCATCACGGACACTTCCAGGAAGCGTTTCTCTTCCGGCCAGTTGGCCAGCATATTGGCGGCCATGTCGTGGCTGTGGTCCTTGTAGCGGTAGATTTGGTACGTATATCCCTTGGGCTCCAGGACCTCTTTCACGAGGTAGCTGCTGCCGAACATGCCCCAGCGGCCGAAGCCGATCTTCTCGTAGGCGACGGCGCCGTCCTTGGTGCCGTGGATGAGCAGCTGCGGGCAGGGGGAGCGCTGATAGGCGGGTTTTCCGGAATCGGACATGATGGCGCCCGCGAAGGACATCACGCCGGCGAAATGGAAGCCCTCCGGGAGGATTTCCGCGCGGACAGTCCGGTTGCAGGCCTCAAGCTCGCAGGAGAGGGAAATCATCGCCCCGGCGGAACTGCCGGAAATAACGATGTTGTCCATGTCCACGCCGATCTCGGGATGGTCCGCCAGGTAGCGGACGGAGGCGAACACGTCTTCTACGCCCATGTCCACGGCCTTTTTCGTGTAGTTCGCGCTCTGGATGAGATGGAACAGGTCGAACCGCATCCGAACGCCCTTGAGGCCCAGGCGGTAGTCGACGGAAACCACCCGGTAGCCGTTCTCGTTCAGCAGCTTGAACCAGGGCATCACCCACGGATCGTCGCGACGGCCCATGATGAAGCCGCCGCCGAAGACGAACAGGATAGTGGGCCGGTCGAGCGTGTCGCCGGGGATGGCGACGGGCTCGTAAACGTCCATAAAGAGGTCACAGGTGTCGCGCTGGGCGACCATGTAGGTGGTTTTGCTGCCCTGCGCGAAGGAAAGGACGCACAACAGGGCGGCCAGAAGGGCGAGGATGGTTCGTTTCATTGTTCGGATTCGATCAGTTCAACCAGTTTGTCGACAGCCTCGCTGTCGGGAATGTGCCGCAGGACGGGCTCCTTGCCGCGGTAGATGGTCACCTTGCCGCCGCCTTCGCCCACGTAGCCCCAGTCGGCGTCCGCCATCTCGCCGGGGCCGTTCACGATGCAGCCCATCACGGCGATGACCACGTCCTTCAGGTGGCCGGTCCGGGCCTTGACAGCCTCGAAGGCCTCCTGCAGGTTGTACATGGTCCGGCCGCAGCCGGGGCAGGCGATGTATTCGGGCCGGTAGAACTTCCGGCGGCACGCCTGCAGCAGTTCATCGGCCAGATACGCGCCAAAAGCGGGCTCCAGCTCCGGGAACGACACCGTGTCGATGGTGCGGTCCAGCAGGGGCTTTCCGTAGTCGCACGCGGCCTTGAGGATCGTGCGGTCGCGTTCGGAGAGATTTCTCGACTCCGCTTCGCTCCGCTCGAAATGACAATCATCTGTCATTCTGAGGAGGTCGGAGACCGACGAGAGAATCTGCGGGGAGTACCGGTCGGCCAGGTACTGCGCGACGGGAAGTTCGTTCTCCGGGTCTTCCGTCAGAGAGACGCGGACCGTGTTGCCGATGCCCTCGGCGAGGAGGGTGGAGATGGCGACGCAGGACTTGATGCGGCCGGAGTCGCCGTTGCCGGCCTCGGTCACGCCCACGTGGAGCGGGAACACGACTCCGCGTTCCTGCATCATCCGGGCAAGTTCCCGATAGGCCTCGATCATCACGACGGTGTTGCTGGCCTTGAGCGAGACGACGACCTGGAAGAAATCCGCGTCGATGCACATCTCGACCCACTCCATCGCAGCCAGCGCCATCGCCCGGGGCGTATTCCCGTATTTTTCGACGATGTAGGCGCCCAGCGACCCGTGGTTCAGGCCGATGCGGATGGCCGTCCCGTACTTCTTGCACTCTTCGAGGAACAGGGCGAACTGGCGCCGGGCCTCGGCGTGGTCCTTGTGGAAATTGCCCGGATTGATCCGGACCTTCTCCACGACGGAGGCCACGGCGATGGCCGTTTCCGAGGAGAAATGGATGTCGGCCACCAGCGGGACGTTGCAGCCCGCTGCGCGCACCCGGGCCTTAATCTCCCGCACGTGCGGGACATCCTGCAGGCCGGGGACGGTGATGCGCACGAGCTGCGCGCCGGCCTTCGCCAGCCGCAGCGTCTGCGCCACGGTCGCATCGACATCATACGTATGGGTATTGCACATCGTCTGGACGACGACCGGGTTGTTTCCTCCGATGAGGACGTCACCCACCTTGACTACGCGTGTTTCCATCGTCATTGCTCTTTCTGTTCCTTTTCCTGCTCCAGGTATTCGCGGGCCAGCCTGCGGAGCGCCGGCCGGGTGTGGCCCCGGCGCTTGCTCAGCTGGTAGTAGACGCCCAGGGTGACGGCGCCGTCCAGCGGATAGGCGAAGCGGTAGTGGTACGGGCTGACCACGTCAGGCTTGTAGAAGGAGGACCAGCCCCACTTCACCTGCACGCCCAGATGCACCTCGATGGGATCGAACATCAGGCCGAATCCGAGGCCGCCCTGGACGCCGTAAGACCAGCGGTTGTCCGTGTCCCGGAAGGAATGCGCGATCTCCGGGTCGTGATAGACCCTATTATATGCATTGTCGTGGATGCGGGTGATGTTCATCCGGTAGCCGCCGTACATGCCCAGCTTGAGGTTGATCTTCGCATACTGGCCCATATCGATATGGCCGTGGGTGAGGATGAACACCTCCGGGACCTCCATATAAGCCTCATGGTAGCCGTCGATGTCCTGGCGGTATGTGTCCTTCCCGTCTATCCCGTCCACCTCGTATTCCTTGAAATTATAGCCCTCGTAGTTGTGCTGGAAGCCCACTTCCATGCCCAGGTTCGGGAACGTGTTCATCATCGTCGCGAAGCGGGTGATGGAAACGCCCCAGACCGGCAGGTTGGGATAGAAGCGGGTCTGGCGGGGGGGATTGTAGTATCCGTACTGGAGGGAGACGCCGCCGTGGACGCCTACCATCCAGTAATCGTTGATCCTAGCCTTCTTGGGCAGGGGAGTGTTGTCCAGATACTCGTTCGTGACGGAATCGGGAAGCTGGAAGAACTCCTCCTCCAGGTCGATGGCTTTCTTTTTCTTGCCGTCCTGCGCGGAGAGCGGCAGCGTGGCCAAGGCAAGGGCCAGCAGGGCTAACAGGCACTTTCTCATCGGAACAGTTCCTCCATGTCGATTTTCTGCGTGTATTCCGTCCGCTCGGGGATGTCCAGCAGGAACTGGTCGTCGATCTTGTAGAACAACACCTTCTCCGGCTGCCGGTGCTCCAGGATGCTGCCCGTGTCCACCAGGCCGTTCTTGTTCCGGTCCTCGGTGAGGCGGACGCAATACTTGCCGGCCGACACGTACGGGAAGACGACCGTCTGGTCTCCGTCGACGATGAAACTGCGGATCACCTTGTCCCGCTTCTCGTTGAGCAGGTCCACGATGTAGCGGTTCTTGACGTGGGTCATTTCAAGGGAGATGGTGCTCAGCTTCTCGTCGGTGGGCAGGGCCACTTTCAACTCCGTGCTGTCGTTGTAGTGGCCGTTCACGTCCCGGAACTTCCGGTACGGAATCTTCAGGAAGTAGTCGAATCCGGACATCAGTTTCTCCCGCGGCATGATCGTGAACCGGCGCAGGTTGTCCGGGTCCTTTTTGACGGTGTATTTCTCGATCTTCTCCTGCTGGCGCGGGTTCACGGACCGGAAGACGAGGGAGTCCCAGGCCTCCTTGATGAGCGGATATTGGAATTCTACCGTGAAACCGTACTGCTCCACGGTCGTCGGGTCCACCTCGCCCTTGAACACGGCGATGGTGTCCTGGTGCTTGACGTCCCGCTGGGAGCTCTTCTGGAGCTCCGCCCGCATCTTCTTGTCCAGGGCGAGTTTCACGACTTCGTCCGTGGGCACGAGGTTCCCGAGGGTGTCCGTCTTGTCATAGTTGATCAGCAGCTGGAGCGTGTCCGGCATCTTCCGCTGGTCGTTCACCCACAGTTCCAGGCTGTCCCGCTGGGGATTGATCTGGGAGATGAGCTTCTCGGCCGGCAGGCCGCGGAACTTCATGGAATTGATCTTCACCCCCGGCGCCATGAAGGTAAGGAAAGCAGTCCTGAGGCCCACGCGCTCCTTCTTGACGATGAACTGCTTGGAGGGCTTCTCGCGGAACACGTTCAGTTCCACGTCCGTCTTTCGCGCGAGACACAGCGCGGTATCTTTCATGTTGAACTTCTTGAACTCGTACAAGGAGTCGTTGATGACGGTCTTGGGCCGGAATGGTTCGTCCAGGAACGCGACGCTCTCCTGGTCGGGCTCGTAGATGTTGTTGTTGTTCGCATCCTTCAGGGCGTACACCCGGTACAGGGTGTCCTGGATGTTGCGGATGCTGAAGAAGCCCCAGTCGTCGGTCTTCGCGGCCGCGTCCGGGCGGTGCAGGAAGAGGGCGGAGTCGGCGTGGTCCTTGTACAGGAGGACCGTCGCGCCTTTGATGGGCTTCAAGGTGTTGCAGTCCTGGACGAGGCCGGTCATGCACATCGAGTCGATCTGCGAGCCCGTGGAGAACACGAGGGTGAACCCTTCGTACATGTTGCCCTCGTTGTTGTCGGCGACGGCGCCGGTGAGGTCCAGGGTGTAGGTCCGGTTGGTGTCCAGGTCGGACTCGAAATAGACGACGAGGGTCTTCCCGGACATCCGGTATTTGGGCTTCTTCTCCAGCGGGGGAGACAGGAAGATGTTGTTGGCATCCTTGACCACCACGTACTCGTCGAAGGTGAACTTGAGCTGGGTCTTGTGCGTGGGCACGTTCACCGCCCCGGGGAGCGGATACGTCTTCACGAGCACCGGCGGGATGGTGTCCTTCGGGCCGCCGGTCGGCGGGGTGGTGGTGTTCGCGCACCCCGACGGGAACATCATCGCCCCGAGGACCAGGGCGGCCGGGATGAGCGGGAGATATTTGGACAATCGCTTCATATTCATTTCATTACAGGTCGATGCGGGACACCGTCTCGATGCCCTCGATGGTGGTGAGCTTCTTGAGGATCTTTTCCAGCACGTCCTTGCTGTTCACGTACAGGTCGATATAGCCTTCGAAGAGGCCCTTGTCCGCGCTGAGGTTCAGCCGCCGCATATTGGCGCCCATCACCAGGGACAGGAAGCGGGAGATCTCGTTCAACAGGCCCATCCGGTCCAGTCCCTTCAGCGAAATTCGTACCAGGAACGCTTTCGATTCGGCCACTTCCAGCCACTTGGGGACGACCACCCAGTCGCCGTGCGTGGCGGCGATCTCCTCGGCGACCGGACAGGATTTCTTGTGGACCGTGATCCGGCCGTCGGGCGACTTGATGCCCACGACGGCGTCGCCGGGAATCGGGTTGCAGCAGGTCGCGATGACGAACTGGCGCCCGTCGTCGTTCTTGCCACCGATGATGTATTCCTCCGGCTCCCGGGTCTTTTCCTTCTGCGGGGAGAAGATCCTGCGGAGGAGGGAATAGCGCTGCCGGGACTTCAGGACGGCGGCCAGGTTGTCCAGCTTGACGGCGCCGATGCCGATCTTGTAGAAGAACTCCTCGCGGTCCGTGGCTCCGTAGGCGGCTTCGATGCGCTGGATCATCGCCTCGTCGGGCTTGGAACCGTGCAGTTTCACCTGCTCTTCGAGGAGCTGCCGGCCGTAGTCGACCGTCTGCTTCCGCTCGTTCCGGAAATAGTCCAGCACGAGGTTCCGGGCCTTCCGCGTCTTGAGGAACTGGAGCCATTCCCGCTTGGGATGCTCCTCGGAGGCCGTGATGATCTCCACCTGGTCGCCGGTCTTGACCACGTGGTTCAGGGCGACCAGCCGCTGGTTGACCTTGGCGGCGATGGCCTTGTTGCCCACCTCCGTATGGATCAGGTAGGCGAAATCCAGCACCGTCGCGCCTTTTTCGATGGTGCGCTGCTCGCCCTTCGGGGTGAACACGTAGATTTCCGCGCTCGTCAGGTCGTTGTGGATGATGTCCAGCAGCTCCAGGGCGTTCACGTCCGGGTTCACCAGCACTTCCTTGATCCGCTCCAGCCAGAGGTCCATCTCGCTGTCGTTCTCGCTCACATAGCCGTTCTGCTTGTAGGTCCAGTGGGCGGCGATGCCCTTCTCGGCGATGTCGTCCATCCGCCGGGTACGGATCTGCACTTCCACCCAGATGCCCGAAGGGCTGAGCAGGGTGCAGTGCAGAGCCTCGTAGCCGTTGCTCTTGGGATGCTTCACCCAGTCGCGCAGACGCTCGGGCATATACCGGTAGATGCCGGTGATGATGGAGAAGACGTGGTAGCACTGGTCGCGCTCCGATTCGCCGTTGTCGCGGTCGGGATCGAAGATGATACGGATGGCGTACAGGTCGTACACCTGTTCGAAGGGAATCTGCTTGACCTGCATCTTGTGCCAGGCCGAGTACGGGGTCTTCACCCGCTTCTTGATCTCATACCGGAAACCGGCCTTCTTCAGGGCCTCGTCGATGGGCACGATGAAAGCGTTGATCTCCTTCGCCCGCTGCTGGATGTTCCGGTTGATCTTGGTGCTGATGTCCCGGTAGGCGTCGGGCTCCTTGTAGCGCAGCCAGATGTTCTCGAGTTCGGACTTGACGCTGTACAGGCCCAGCCGGTGGGCGAGCGGGATGAACACGAACATCGTCTCCGACAGGATCTTGTCGCGCTTGTGCTCGGGCATGAACTCGATGGTGCGGCAGTTGTGCAGGCGGTCGGCCAGCTTGATCAGGACCACGCGCGGGTCGTCGTTCAGCGTGAGGAGGATCCGCTTGAAATTCTCCGCTTGGAGACTCTGGGAGCTGAGGTCCTTGTTCTCGTTGTCCAGGACGTTCTTGATCTTGGTCAGGCCGTCCACCAGGCTGGCGATCTTGTCGCCGAAGCGGTCGCGGAGGTCGTCCACCGTAAAGTCCGTGTCCTCCACCACATCGTGCAGGAGCGCGGCGCAGATGGACTTGTAGCCCAGGCCGATGTCGTCCACGACGATCTGGGCCACGGCGATGGGATGCAGCATGTACGGCTCCCCGCTGCGGCGGCGGACATTCTTGTGGGCCTCGTTCGCAAACGCGTAGGCCTGACAGACGGTTTCCAGTTCACGGGCGTCCGCGCACCGTTTGGAGGCCGATGCATACAGCACCTGCCAGTCTCGGTCGATGAGCTCGTAATCTTTCTCGGTAAACACGGAATAACTCATAGCACCTCACTCGGGTTCAGATGGTTCGCATGCTGGAAGGCATAGGACAGTTCAGCACCATACAGGATGATGGTCCATCCCAGATTCAGCCAGATCATGAAGAGCGGGATGGCGGCGAGCACGCCGTAGATGGCGCTCTGCTTGGCGACCATCACCTGCGTCTCCAGGTAGAGATATTGCACGGCCGTGAAGCCGATGCCGGCAATGAGCGCCGCCTTGAAGGCCGGGCGCGTCTTGACCACGGCCGCCGGCAGGTACTTGTACATCGCCGTCAGGATGAGGACGGACGCGCCGGCGAACAGGGCCCAGGACAGGAAGTTTTTCAGATGATCCGAGAAGAACAGGCCGCTCGGAACGATATAGTCCAGCACCGTCGAATACACGACCGAGCCGGAGAAGAACAGGACGATCACGAAAGGGGACAGGATGAGGACGCCGATGCCGATGCCCAGCACCCGGAAGAAACTGCGTTTCTCCTTCGCCTGCCAAACATTGTTGAACACGCGCCGCACCGTGAGCATCAGCCAGATGAGGATCCACAGAAAGGAGCCCATGCTGATGAAGCCGAACAGGCCCGACTCCGCCGTCGTAATGATCTTTTCCGAGGCGGAAAGCAGGTGGTCGATCAACCGCTGGTTGCTGATGTTCGCATGCAGGAAGGCGCTGAACTGGTCGGCGATGCCGATTCCGTTCGTCAGGTACAAGCCGATGGCGATGAACGGCACCACCGACATCATGCTCTGGTAGGCGAGGGCCGTGACCTGGTAACCGATCTTCTGGTCGGAGAAGACCTTGAGCATCACGAATACGGTCTTGAGGTCCTCCACACCCCGCTTCTTCCAACGGGACAAGTCGTCCATGTTCAGGTACCACATGTCGTGCGTGATGAACCGGACGATTCGCTTGACGACAATGGTCGCCCAGCGGATCCGGACTTTCGTCCAATGCACGATTCGATCAAACACTTTCATAGGACTAGAACAGGGTCAATTCGTTCTCCTTGTCATTCTGAGGGAGCGAAGCGACCGAAGAATCTGGCAGAAGCTTCCGGAACGCTTCCTCGTCCAGGATCGGCACCCCCAAGGATTCGGCTTTCTTGATCTTTTCGGGGCCGGGCTTGCTGCCGGCGAGCAGGAAGGCGGTCTTCCCGGACACGGAGCCGCTGTTCTTGCCGCCATTGGCCTCGATGAGGGCCTTCATCTCGTCCCGGGAGACGGAGAAGTTGCCGCTGATGACGATGGTCTTGCCGGCGAGGGCGTCGGAGGCGTTCTCCGCCTTCCGGGCCACGGCCATCTGCAGGCCGGCGGCCTTCAGGCGCTCGATCTCCTTCAGATGGCGCTCGTCGCGGAAATACTTGTACACGCTCTCGGCGATCACTTCGCCCACCTCGGGCACGGCGGCCAGTTCCTCCTTCGAGGCCTGCGCCAGCGTGTCGATGTCGCCGAAATGCCGGGCGATGTCCCGCGCCGTGGTCTCGCCCACGTAGCGGATGCCGATGGCGAACAGGACGCGCTCGAACGGCACGTTCTTGGACTCCCGGAGGCTGTCCAGGAACCGCTGCGCTGCGCGCTCCTTCCAGCCTTCCAGCATCACGAGCTGGCCTTCGCGGAGGTCGTAGAAATCGGCCGGGGTCTTCACCAGGTCCAGATTATAGAGCTGGTCCACGGTGGCGTCGCCCGCCAGCACGTTCATCGCCTTGCGGCCGAGGAAGTGCACGAGCTTGCCCTTGATCTGCGTGGGGCAGCCGTCAGTGTTGGGGCAGAACCACTTGGCTTCGCCCTCGGGCTTCACGAGGGGCGTGCCGCAGTCGGGGCACACCTTCGGGAAGGCCGGGCGCTTCGCGCCGGGCTGCCGCTTGGATTCCTCCACGCCGGTGATCTTGGGGATGATCTCCCCGCCTTTCTCCACATACACCCAGTCGCCCTCGTGGATGTCCAGCATCGTCATCTGGTCCTCGTTCACGAGGGTGGCGCGCTTGACCATCGTCCCGGACAGGAACACGGGTTCCATGTTCGCGACGGGGGTCACCGCGCCGGTGCGGCCCACCTGGTAGTCGATGGACAGGATGGGCGTCAGGGCCTGCTCCGCCTTGAACTTGTATGCGACCGCCCAGCGCGGGGACTTGGCCGTGTAGCCGAGCGTGCGTTGGGCGTCCATTTCGTTGATCTTGATCACGATGCCGTCAGTGGCATACGGGAGCTGCTTGCGGGCGGTATCCCAGTGGGCGATGAAAGCCTCGATTTCGTCGATGGTACGGCAGATGCGGCGTTCGTCGGAGACGGGAAGTCCCCAGGACTGGGCAGCCTTCAGGGCCTCGTCGTGGGTAGGGTAGTCCACCTGCCCCACCGGGATGTGGTACAGGGTGCACATCAGGCCGCGGTTCGCCACTTCCTCCGGGTCCTGCAGTTTCAGCGAGCCGCTGGCCGCGTTGCGGGGATTCGCGAACGGCTGGTCCTCGTTGGCCTCCCGTTCCCGGTTCAGCCGGTCGAAGGACTCATAGGGCATCAGCACCTCGCCGCGGATCTCGAACTCCGCCGGCCAGCCCGTCCCTTTCAGCTTTTCGGGAATGTTGGCGATCTTGCGGGCGTTGGCGGTGACATCGTCGCCCACCACGCCGTCGCCGCGGGTGAGCGCCCGGAACAGCTTGCCGTTCCGGTAGGTCAGGCAGATGGCCGTGCCGTCGAACTTGAGTTCGCAGCTGTACGAGAACGGAATCTCCAGGGTCTTGGTGGCCCTTTCCGCGAATTCCTCCACCTCGCCGATGCTGTAGGTGTTGCCCAGCGACAGCATCGGATACTTGTGCGGATACTTCGCGAACTCCTTTCCGGCGCCCGCCTCGATGTTCTGGACGTCAGGCGTTTCCAGGTCGCTGCCCACGCGCTGGGTGGGGGAGTCCGCCGTCCGGTACTGAGGATACTGCGCCTCCAGGTCCTCCAGCTCGTGCATCAGCTGGTCGTACTCGTAGTCCGACATCGTGGGCGCGTTCTCCACATAGTACTTCCGGCTGTTCTCCCAGAGAACCGCCTTCAGCCACTCGATCCGCTGTTTCGCCTGCGTGAAATCCATAATCCTTACACAAGAGTTGTAATTTACAAAGATAACAAATCTTTCTCAAATATTTTATATTTGAACCCCCATTTCCCGGCCCTCCGGCACGAAAGTTTGCACGGGTGGCAAAAAGGCCGTAACTTTGGGCTGCGTATGAAAGTGTGTGTCATCGGCGGGGCGAATGTCGATATAACGGCGACATCGGCCCAGGCGTTCCGGGTGGGGGATTCCAACCCGGGGAAAGTCCATGTTTCTTGGGGAGGCGTGGGCAGGAACATTGCCCATAACCTGGTGCTGCTGGGGGACGAGGTAGAACTTCTGACCATCTTCGGGGGCGGAGTTTTTGGTCCCGTCATCGAAAAGGCCTGCCGGGAAATCGGCATCGGCACGGACCATTGCGACATTGCGGACGAGCATACGCACTCGTTCTTCGTATCCGTCAACAATGCCGATGGCGAGCTCGTCGGAGGTATCGCGGACATGGATGCCGTCGAGGGGATGGACACGGCCTGGATTGCCGCCAGGCTGGATGTCATCAACGCCGCCGATGCGGTTGTGGCCGATTCCAACTTGATTCCCGAAACGCTTGCCTTCCTGATCGACCATTGCGAGAAGCCGCTCTATTTCGATGCGGTTTCGGTCGCGAAGGCCGGAAGGATTCGGGAGGCGATGGCGCTTTCCCGTCGGAAGTCCGTCTTTGCCTTGAAATCGAATGCCCTTGAATATGAATCACTTGCAGGTATCGAAGGCATAACCCGCTTCTATGAAAGCGCGGGTGCCGAAGGGCTTCGAGTCCATGCCGATGGCCAATTGTACGAATACCCTGCGCTGCCGTGCATCGTGCGGAGCGTCACGGGCGGCGGAGACGCGCTGCTGGCCGGCATCGTGCATGCCGGGCCGCAGGCGAGCGTCGCCGAAAGCGCCCGCGTCGGCCTCCTCTGCGCCCGCTGCGCCGTGGAAAGCCCGGCTGCCGTCAATCCTGAAATGAAAAATCTACAGCTATGAACAAATACCTGGACCTTTCACCGGAGGTGGCGGCCGCGAAGGCCGCCGGGAAGCCTGTGGTGGCACTGGAATCGACCATCATTTCCCACGGGATGCCGTATCCGCAGAATGTGGAGACGGCCCTGCGGGTGGAACAGACCATCCGCGAGAACGGCGCCGTGCCGGCGACCATCGCCGTCATCGGCGGCCGCCTGAAGGCCGGCCTGACGCCGGATGAAATAGAATACCTGGGCAAGAAGGGGAGGGACGTGGCGAAAGCGTCGCGCCGCGACCTGCCCGTGCTCGTCGCACGGGGCACGGACGGCGCGACCACCGTCACCACGACGATGATCATCGCCGCGCTCGCCGGCATCAAGGTCTTTGCCACCGGCGGCGTCGGCGGCGTGCACCGCGGCGCAGAAACCACGATGGACATCTCTGCGGACCTGGAAGAACTGGCCAAGACGCCGGTGATGGTCATCTGCGCCGGCGCCAAGTCGATCCTAGACCTCGGCCTCACGCTGGAATACCTGGAAACCAAGGGCGTCCCCGTCATCGGCTACGGCACGGAAGAGCTTCCGGCCTTCTACACCCGCAAGAGCGGGTTCAAGGTCGACTACCGCATCGACACCCCCGAGGAACTGGCGGCGGCATTCCGCGCCAAACTCGAGATGGGACTCGAGGGCGGGATGCTCGTCACGAACCCCATTCCGGAGGAGTATTCGATGGACCCGGACCGGATCAACGCCGCCATCGACGAAGCCGTCGCCGAGGCGAACCGCCTGGGTATCAAGGGAAAAGAGACCACTCCCTTCCTCCTCGCCAAGATTAAGGACATCACCGGCGGCGACTCCCTCGCCTCCAACATCCAGCTGGTCCTGAACAACGCCCGACTCGCCGCCAAAGTGGCGGCCCTGCTATGAAGAATACCATCAACGAAGAAAAGAAGTGGAAGATACTCAGCACCGAGTATCTCGTCCAAAGGCCGTGGCTGACGGCCCGGCGCGATGTCGCCGAGCTGCCGGACGGCCGCATCAACAAAGAGTATTATGTCCTGGAGTATCCGGACTGGGTCAATATCATCGCCATCACGAAGGATGGCCAGATGGTCCTTGAGCGGCAGTACCGCCACGCCCTCGGAAAGACCTGCTACGAACTTCCGTGCGGCGTCATCGAGAAGGGTGAAGCGCCCCTGGAGGCCGCCAAACGCGAGCTTTTGGAAGAGACCGGCTTCGCGGGCGGGGAGTGGAAGGAGTGGATGACGCTCTCGCCGAACCCGGCCACGAGCACCAACCTCGCGCACAGTTTCCTTGCCGTCGGCGTGGAAAAAGTCTCCGGCCAGCACCTGGACGCCACGGAGGACATCGACGTGTACATCCTGGAACAGGACTATGTCCGGGAACTTCTTCAAAACAACCAAATCCTGCAGGCCCTGATGGCCGCCCCGCTCTGGAAATACTTCTACGACAAAGACGTATGAACACCATCTGGATTGTCCTCCCCATCCTGACCCTCCTGATGTTCGACTTGGGGCTGGCGCTCCGGTTCGAGGATTTCGGGAAAGTCTTCCGCCATCCCTGGCCCATCGTCGTGGCCCTCGTCGGCCAGCTGGTCTTCCTGCCAGCCATCGCGCTGGGGCTGGCCTACCTGCTGAAACTGCCACCGGTCTTCTTCATCGGCCTCGTCCTGATCGCCTGCTGTCCGGGCGGCAGCTCGTCCAATGTCTTCTCGAAATTGGCCAATGGAGATGTCGCTCTGTCCGTGACACTTACGGCGATCAGCAGCATCATCACTTTATTTACGATTCCGGTCATCATGGGCTGGGCCACCCGGCTGGTGGGGGAGAGCGTGGGCATCACTTTGCCCGTGGGAAACCTCATCAAGCAGAACCTTGTCCTGATGCTCCTGCCGGTCCTGCTGGGCATCGGCCTGCATTATGCCTGGCCCAAGACGGCGGAGAAGGTGGACAAGGTCCTCACGAAGCTGGCGTTCCCGCTGCTCCTCGTGCTGATCACCGTCTTCTACATTCAGCACCGGCACACGATCATGGACAACATCGGCGTCCTGGGCCTCTGCGTGACGGCCCTCATCCTGCTCGCCATCGGCCTGTCCTCGCTGCTGTCCCGCCTGGTCCGGAACGACGCCCGCCAGCGCCGCACCGTGGTCATCGAAGTGGGGATGCAGAACGCCGCCCAGGCGATTTCCATCGCCTCCAGCCCGTTCATCTTCGCGAACGAGGAAATGGCCATCCCGGCCATCCTGTATTCCCTGATGATGAACATCGTGCTGCTCACTTATGTCGGCATCGTGAAGAAAAAGAAGGAATTGTAATTAAAAATTCTTAAATTTGTACGATTTAGCAAAACAACGAACAAACTCTTATATCACCATGAAAGATTCCATCATCATCCTCTGCGGAGGCGGCCCGGCTCCGGGTATGAACACTGTCGTCATGTCTGTCGCGAAGACGTTCCTCTCCAACGGTTACCGTGTCATCGGCCTGCACGGCGGTTACAGCGGCCTTTTCAGCCAGAACCCGCGCACCGAGGACATCGACTTCTTCAAGGCGGACGCCTACTTCAACCGGGGCGGCAGCTACCTGCAGATGAGCCGTTTCAAGCCCACCGACAAGGATTTCGAGGAGAACTTCAACCTGGGCCTGTTCCAGGACAACAACATCAAGTTGCTCGTGACCGTTGGCGGTGACGACACCGCTTCCACCGCGAACCGCATCGCCAAGTTCCTCGCCGCGAAGCAGTATCCGATCGCGAACATCCACGTGCCCAAGACCATCGACAACGACCTTCCGCTGCCGAACAACGCCCCGACCTTCGGCTTCAATTCCGCCAAGAACGAGGGCGCGCACCTGGCCCGCACCGTCTACGAGGATGCCCGCACCAGCGGCAACTGGCTCATCATCAGCGCCATGGGCCGCAGCGCCGGCCATCTCGCCCTGGGTATCGGCGAGGCCACGCACTGCCCGATGACCATCATCCCCGAGATGTTCAACAAGACCGGCATCAGCCTGGACAAGATCGTCAAGCTCGCCCTCTCCGCCATCCTGAAGCGCAAGCTCCTGGGCATCGGCTACGGCACCGTCGTCGTCGCCGAGGGCGTCTTCCACGACCTGGATCCGCAGGAAATCAAGAACGCGGGCGTGTCCATGACCTATGACGAGCACGGCCATCCGGAGCTCGGCAAGATCTCCAAGGCGGTGCTCTTCAACGACATCCTCGAGAAGGAGTTCAAGAAGCTCGGCCTGAAGGTCAAGACCCGTCCGGTGGAGATCGGCTACGACGTCCGCTGCCAGGACCCGATCGCCTACGACCTCACGTACTGCTCCGAGCTGGCCATGGGCGCCTACGAGCTCTTCGCCAAGGGCGAGACCGGCTGCATGGTGTATGTCGACGCCGACGGCGAGTCCCATCCGCTGTACCTCAAGGACCTGCAGAATGCCGAGGGCAAGATCCCGCCGCGCCGCGTGAACATCGAGGGCGGTACCTCCCAGAACTATTTCAACCACATCTGCCACTTCATCACCCCGGCCGACTACGAGGCCGCGAAGAAGTACGTCGCCGACCCGGAGACCTACGACTTCAAGAAGATCCTGAACTGGTAGTACTTGGAGTCCGTAGGACGATAGTAAGTCCCTTCCCCGAGGGAAGGGATTTAGGAAAGGGGTAACGTGAATGAAAGAAAAGTGCGCGAGGTGTAGCGAATGAAACAGGTCCTATACCAGATGCTTCCTCGGCTGTGGGGGAGCGGAAAGTTTGAAAGTGTCGACGCCGCGTCCTTGGAGTACATCCGGGGACTCGGCGTCGATTACATCTGGTACACGGGCCTCATCCGCCACGCCACGCGGAAGAAGGACGAAGGCTGCCGGCCGTCCCATCCCCAGATTGTGAAAGGGGAGGCCGGCTCGCCTTATGCCATCACGGATTACTACGATGTAAATCCTTATCTGGCAACGAATCCCGATGCCAGGATGGAAGAATTCCTTCAACTGGTGAAACGCACCCATCGGCACGGGATGAAGGTCCTTATGGACTTCGTCCCGAACCATGTGGCGCGGGATTACCGGAGCCATCTCCCCGGTGTCCATTCCCTCGGGGCCGACGACGACACTTCCGTGCACTGGTCGCCCGAGAACGACTTCTTCTATTATCCCGGCGAGCCTCTCCGGCTGCCGGAACCTTACAACGGCCCCGGCTACTTCGAGTTTCCGGCCAAGGCCTCCGGCAACTGCTTCTCCCCGGCGCCGGGCATCAACGACTGGTACGAGACCATCAAGATCAACTACTGCGACTTCCACACCCGCACCTGGGACAAGATGTACAACATCGTCCATTATTGGGCGCTCAAGGGCGTGGACGGATTCCGCTGCGACATGGTGGAGCTGGTGCCTCCGGCGTTTATGCAGTGGCTCATCGCGAAGATCAAGCTGGAGTTCCCGGACATCGTCTTCATCGCCGAGGTCTATGAGAAGGAAAAGTACCGGATGTATGTGGAGGAAATCGGATTCGATTTCCTCTATGACAAGTCCGGCCTGTACGACACGGTCCGCGCCGTCACTTGCGACGGGCTCACGGCCAAGGCCTTGACCTGGAACTGGCAGTTCCTCGGCGACCTCCAGCCTCGGATGCTGGACTTCCTGGAGAACCACGACGAGCAGCGCGTGGCCTCCGACTTCTTCGCCGGAAGCGCCGAGGCCGGCTACGCCGCCCTGGGCGTGTCGCTGCTCCTGAACACCGCCCCCTTCATGCTCTACTTCGGGCAGGAGATCGGGGAACGGGGGATGGACGACGAGCCTTTCAGCGGCGTCAACGGCCGCACCTCCATCTTCGACTGGTGGACCGTCGAGAGCCTCCAGGCCCTCCGCCAGTACATCGACAACAAGCGCAAAGGATTGAATGCCAAGCAGAAAGCGGTCTTGAAGCGTTACCGAGAAGCGCTGGAACTCGCCAAGCGGCCGGCCTTCGCGGAGGGACGGACCTTCGACCTTTGCTACTGCCAGGGCGAGGGTTTCAACCCCGACCGTCACTTTGCATTCCTCCGCGCCGACGACGCCGAAACCTGGCTCGTCGTCGCCAACTTCGGCCCTTCCGCCGACATCACGGTCCGCATCCCGGCTGAAGCCGGCGCGGAACCGTGCACCGCCACGCTTCGCGTGCCGGAAAAGGATTTCGTGGCAATACAGATTTAGCGCCGACGGAACTCGGCGACGGTGATGGCCGTCGCGATGGCGGCGTTCAGGGACTCGGAGCCCGGGTCGTCCGCCGGGTAGGGCGGGATGAAGAGCCGGTCGCTCACGCAGGCGGCCACGGCCGGCGAAATGCCGTTGGACTCGTTTCCGATCACGATCACCGAAGGTGCCTCCAGGCCGCAGTCCAAGGCCTTGGAATACATGTTTTCCCCATCCAGGAACGTCCCGTACACGTGTCCGCCGCCGGAAACGACTTTCCGGCAAAGCTCCGCGATGTCCATCCGGAAGAACGGTACGCGGAAGATGGCGCCCATCGTGGCCTGGACCACCTTGGGATTGTACAGTTCCACGGTGTCGGGAGAGGCGACGACCCCGTCAATGCCGAACCAGTCCGCCACCCGGAGGATGGTGCCCAGGTTGCCGGGGTCGCGGATGCCGTCCAGGGCCAGGAAAAGCCCTTTCGAAGGATGGAAGGCGGCGGGGGCGGGCTGCCGGACGACCGCGAGGACCGGAGAAGGGGAGGACAGCATCGACAGCCGCGCCATCGTCTCTTCGCCGATCTCGTCCCGGCGGTAGACGGACACGACCTCGAATCCCGACGCCAACGCCTCGGAAACCATCTTTTCGCCCTCGACCACGAAGAGTCCGGACTCGTCCCGGAACTTCTTTTGCGCGAGGGAGCGGACCTGCCGCAGTTCGTTCTTGGAAATGCTCATACCCTGCAAAGTTATATATTATTCTTGTCGATTAATAGCGGAAAAGTGTTAATTTTGTAGGAATGAACTGCAAAAACCTCATCCTTCCAGTCCTTGCCGGCCTTCTTGTCGCGAGCTGCGCCACGCAGCGCCTCGCGGAGGGGGAGTACCGTCTCGCCGGCAACAAGATCAAGGTGGAAGGCAAGCAGGTGAGCAATTCGGAACTCACGTCCTACCTTGCGCAGAAGCCCAGCGCCTCGTTCCTGGGCATCCGCCGGCCCGGCGCCCCGCTGGTGATCCTCGACGACTCCCAGGTGAATACCAGCGCCGACAACATCGTGAACCACCTCGAATACATCGGCTACTACGGGTCCAAGGTCCGCAGCGAAGTGGAGTACAAGCGGAAACGGGCCTACGTGACCTATTATGTCACCCCTGGCAATCGGTATACGATCCGGTCGATCGATTTCGAACTCCCCGAGGACGAGGAGTTCCGGAAGGAGTTCGAGACGGACAAGCCGAACATCACCATCAAGGAAGGCCAGTACCTGGCCGAGTCCACCCTCGAGGCCGAGACCGTCCGCTCGGCCGAGTTCTTTCGCAACCGCGGCTACTACGGCTTCGACAAGAGTTTCTATTTCTGCGAGGCGGACACCCTCTCGCACGACGGCACCGCGGCGCTGACCATGGCCATCCGGGACTATCCCCGCAACGGCTCCCCGGACGAGGCGAAGCCGCACCGGAAGTTCACCATCGGCAACGTGACCCTGTCCTACCCGAAGGAAATCCCCATCCGGACCTACGTCCTGGAGGAGTTGAACGTCCTGCATCCCGGGATGCCCTACAGCGAACGGGCGGTCAACGCCACCTATTCCCGGCTGTCGAACCTCTCCGTCTTCAACAGCGTGAACGTCACGATGAATCCGGTGACGGACAACGTCGTGGACTGTGACATCAACCTCCTGAACGGTGGCGTCCAGGGCTTCAAGGCGAACTTGGAGGCCTCGGTGAACTCCACCGGCCTGTTCGGCATCTCCCCGCAGCTCAATTACTTCCACAAGAATTTCTTCCACGGCGGCGAACTGTTCAACCTGGGCTTGAAGGGCAACTTCCAGTTCAAGACCAAGGACAAGATCCGCTCCACGGAGTTCAGCGTCTCCAGTTCCCTCCGCATCCCCAAGCTCATCGGCCTGCCGAACTCCCTCTTCCGGGGGCCGAACCTCCCGCATACGGACCTCACCCTGGGATTCAGCTACCAGGACCGTCCGGAGTACAAGCGGATGATGATCTCGACGAGCTTCGGCTACACGGGCACCTTCCGCCGGAACTTCACCTACCAGTTCTTCCCCTTCCAGGCCAATATCGTCCGCCTCGGCAACATTTCGGAGAGTTTCGCAGAACGGTTGGTGAAGGACCTCTTCCTCCTGAACGCTTACTCGGACCACTTCGACATGGGCATGGGCGGCATGCTCTATTACACGACGGATCCGACCCCGATTCCCAAGCGCACCTTTACCTACGGCCGGCTGTCGTTCGACCTGGCGGGCAATGTCCTCAGCCTGTTCAACTCCGCGATGCCCACGAACCAGGTCAACCAGCATACCATCTGGCAGATTCCCTACGCCCAGTATGTGCGCGGCGAACTGCAGCTGGGCCAGACCTTCCGCTTCGGCGACGGAGACACCCAGGCGGTGGCGCTCCGCTTCCTGGTGGGCGCCGGCTACGGCTATGGCAACTCCACCACCGTCCCGTTCGAGAAGCAGTTCTACGCCGGCGGCGCGAACAGCATGCGCGGCTGGCAGGCCCGCGCCCTGGGTCCGGGCCGCGTGCAGCCCTGGACCGAGTACTTCCTAATTCCGAGCCAGACGGGCGACTTCAAGATGGAAGCCAATGTCGAATACCGCTTCCCGGTCGTCTGGAAGCTGGAAGGCGCCCTCTTCGCGGACGCCGGCAACGTATGGAACCTCCGCATGGCCGATTATATGGAAGGCTCCAATTTCTCCTTCGACACCATCGCCGCCGACTGGGGCATGGGCGTCCGCGTGAACCTGGAATTCATCCTCGTCCGCATCGACCTGGGTCTCAAGGTGTACGAACCCTGCCGGCCCGCCGGCGAACGCCTCATCGGACCGGAGCAATGGCTCCAGTCCGGCAACTTCGCCCTCCACTTCGGTGTGGGCTACCCTTTCTGATAATACTTCGGCCAGCAGGCCTCGAGATAGGCACGGAGGACGTTCTCGTGCTTGTTGGGCTGCGGCTCGTAGAAGACGGTGCCCTTGATTTCCTCGGGCAGGAATTCCATGTCGGCGAAGTGCCCGGGATAGTCGTGGGCGTACTTGTAGCCGTCGCTGTAGTTGAGGTCCTTCATCAGCTGCGTAGGCGCGTTCCGGATCGGGAGAGGCACCGAAAGGTTCCCCGTTTCCTTCACGAGCGCCAAGGCCTTCTCGATGGCCATGTAGGAGCCGTTGCTCTTGGGGGAGGAGGCCAGGTAGACCGTCGTCTCGGCGAGCGGAATCCGGCCCTCGGGCATCCCGATCTTGGAAACGACCTCGAAGCAGGCGTTCGCCAGCAGGAGCGCGTTCGGATTTGCCAGGCCCACGTCCTCAGAGGCCGACAGGCACAGCCGGCGGGCGATGAAGAGGGGATCCTCGCCGCCTTCGATCATCCGGGCCAGGTAGTAGATGGCCGCATTCGGGTCCGACCCGCGGATGCTCTTGATGAAGGCCGAGATGATGTCGTAGTGCATCTCCCCGTCCTTGTCGTAGATGGCCATGTTCTCCTGGATGCTCTCCGTGACCGACTTGTTGTCGATGACGATGGGGGAGCGGCCCGCGAAGGAGTCCACCACGATCTCCAGGACATTCAGCAGCTTGCGGGCGTCGCCGCCGCTGTAGCGCATCAGGGCCTCGGTCTCCACGACCTGGATGTCCTGGTCCTTCAGGAGGACGTCCTCCTTCAGCGCGCGGTCCAGAAGTATCTGTAAATCATCCTTTTCCAAGGATTTCAGAACGAAAACCTGGCAGCGGGACAGGAGGGGAGTGATGACCTCGAAAGAGGGGTTCTCGGTGGTGGCGCCGATCAGGACGATGGTGCCCGTCTCCACGGCCCCGAGGAGCGCGTCCTGCTGGGCCTTGTTGAAGCGGTGGATTTCGTCGATGAACAGCACCGGCGCGCCGCGCTGGTTGAACAGGCTGTTCGAGCGGGCCTTGTCGAAGACCTCGCGGACGTCCTTGACGCCGGAGGTGACGGCGGACAGGGTGTAGAACTCCCGGTCCATCGTCTGCGCGATGATATGGGCCAAGGTCGTCTTGCCCACGCCCGGAGGCCCCCAGAGGATGAAGGACGAGAGATTGCCGCTCTCGATCATCTTCCGCAGGACGCAGCCTTCGCCCACCAGGTGCCGCTGGCCCACATACTGGTCCAGGGACTGCGGACGCATCCGTTCCGGCAGGGGAGGGAGCAGGGTACTCGACGCGGACATCGGCTCAGATTTCTTTGCTGTACACGCGCCGGCGGCGCTTGAATTCCTTCTGGTACAGGTTCCAGAGGTTCTGGACGCTGTTGTTGGTCTCCATCTCGGCGTTGGACTCGCCGTACTTGAACCCGCCTTCGATGAGCATCGGGATGAGGTCGTTGAAGATGATGGAATGGACGCCCCGGTTCCGGTAGTCCGGATCCACGGCGATCATCAGCAGCTCCAGGCCGTCCTCGTGCTTCCAGTAGGTGGACTTGAGGAGGTGCCACCAGCCGAACGGGAAGAGGTAACCGCGGCATTTCTGCGCGGCCCGGGCGATGGAAGGCATCGTCAGGGAAACGCCCACGAGCTTTCCTTCCGCATCCTCGATGAGGGTGATGTACTTGAGGTCGATCATCCCCAGGTAGGTGTTCACGTAATTGTCGATGACGTCGTCCGGAAGCACCGTGAAATCAAAGAGTTGGCTATAGGCGCGGTTGATCAGGTCGAAGATCTTACGGCCGTAGCCCTCCTTGCGCACCTCGCGCTTGGTGATCCGGCGGATATGGAGGTTGTACCGTTCCTGCACAAGGGCGGCGGCGCGGGAAACCTTCTCGGGGACCTGTTCGGGAACGAAGATGCGGTATTCCAGCCAGTCATTGACCTTGGCGAGTCCCAAGGCCTCGAAATGGTCCTGGTAGTACGGGAAATTGTATTTCAGATTGAAGGAGCTGATGTCGTCGAAACCTTCCACGACGCAGCCTTCATTGTCGAAGTCCGTGAATCCGAGCGGGCCGGAGACCTGCGTCATTCCGTGCTTTTTTCCGAAAGCGACGACCGCATCGACCAGGGCCTTGGAAACCTCCTTGTCGTCGATGAAATCGATCCAGCCGAAGCGGACTTCGCGGTGGTCCCAGTCGCGGTTCGCGATGTCGTTGATGATGGCGGCCACGCGCCCGACGATTTCGCCTTTCTCGTTGTAAGCCAGGAACTTCTCGCACTTGGCATATTTTCCCATCGGGTTCTTGTCCATATCCAGCGAGGACATCTCGTCCATGAACAGGCTGGGCACATAGTGCGGACAATCCTTGTACAGTTTCAGCGGGAATTTCACGAAGGCGCGCAGGTCCTTGCGGCTCTCGACGGTCTTGACGGTTACAGGCATAGGTCTCAGTTTCACGTATCTTTAATCGTACAAATATAGTCATTTATTTTAAACTGACCGCAGTATTGCCCCTCGCCTATCATTTGTTACACAATTTATATTATGTTAACTAATGCAGAGGAAAAAACTCCCCTGCGGCCAGGGATTTCCAGAAGACGCGAAAATTGAGTATATTTGTATGCTTATAAGAGAAATTGAGATGAGCAGGAAAAAAGTCGACCTGAAACTGGAGAACGTCACCATCGAAGCCGTCGCCGCCGAAGGCAAGGCTTTGACCCACGTGGACGGAATGGTCGTCTTCGTCGATTTCGCCGTTCCCGGCGACGTCGTGGACATCCAGGTGTTCAGGAAGAAGAAAAACTATATGGAGGGATTCATCTCCCGGATGATCCAGCCTTCTCCGCACCGGCTCGAGGCGTTCTGCGAGCATTTCGGCGTCTGCGGTGGCTGCCGGTGGCAGCCCTTGCCCTACGAGATGCAGCTCGAAGCCAAGCGGCAGCAAGTGTACGACCAGCTGGTCCGCATCGGCCACCTGGAGGTGCCGGAAATCCGTCCGACACTCCCCTCCCAGCGCACGCAGTTTTACCGTAACAAGTTGGAATTCAGCGCTTCCAGCAAGCGCTGGGTGCTTCACGGCGAGAATCCCGATGCGATTCCCGAGAACGACCGGATGGGCCTGGGCTTCCACGTGGGCAAGTTCTTCGACAAGGTCCTGGACATCAAGAAATGCTGGCTCCAGCCGGAGCCATCCAATTCTATTCGCCTGTTTATCAAGCAGTTCTGCATCGACCACGGCTACGAATTCTATAACATCCGCGACAACGAAGGCTATTTCCGCAACATGTTCGTCCGGACCACGGAAGCGGGCGCCGTGATGCTCATCCTGTGCTTCGCCTACGAGGATTCTGCGAAGAGAATCGCCCTCCTGGACGCCCTGGTGGCCGAATTTCCGCAGATCACCTCCCTCTGGTTCGTCATCAACGAGAAGCTGAACGATTCCATCGGCGACCAGTCCCCCATCCTGTACAAGGGCGACGACGCCATCTATGAAGAAATGGAAGGCCTGCGCTTCAAGATCGGCCCGAAATCCTTCTATCAGACGAATTCCCTGCAGGCGTACCGCCTGTACAGTGTCGCGCGCGATTTTGCGGCCCTGACCGGCAACGAGGTGGTCTACGACCTGTACACCGGTACCGGCACCATCGCTCAGTTCATTTCCCGTCAGGCTTCCAAAGTCATCGGCATCGAATATGTCCCCGAGGCTATCGAGGACGCGAAGGCCAATGCGGAGGCGAACGGCATCACGAACTGCCGGTTCTTCGCGGGAGATATGAAGGACGTCCTCAATGCGAAGTTCATCGCCAAGCACGGCCGGCCCGACGTCATCATCCTGGACCCGCCCCGCGCGGGCATCCATCCCGACGTGGCGAAGGTCATCCTGGACGCGGCTCCCGACCGGATGGTCTATGTGAGCTGCAATCCGGCCTCCCAGGCCCGCGATCTGGCCATCCTATGCGAAGACTATGAAATTACGGCGGTCCAGCCCGTCGACATGTTCCCCCACACGATGCACGTGGAGAACGTGTGCGCGCTTAAACGGAAAGTGAAATGATCTGGTTGCAAGCTCTTCTGCTCATCGGCGGTCTCGCCCTCATCGTGTTCGGGGCGGACTGGCTCGTGGACGGCGCCTCGGGCATCGCCCGGCGTTTCGGCCTGAGCGAATTCGTCATCGGCCTTACCATCGTCGGGATGGGCACCTCCGCCCCGGAGATGGTCGTCAGTTTCATCGGCGCCTTCCAGGGCAACGCCGATATCGCCATCGGCAACGTGGTGGGCTCGAACATCATGAACACCCTCCTGATCCTGGGTGTCACGGCCCTCATCCTTCCGATGGCCATCACCCCGTCCAACTGGAAGCGGGACATCCCGATGAACATCCTGACCACGATGCTCCTGATCTTCCTGGGGCTGGAGTACACGATCCTCCATATCGGCACGAACGGGCTGAGCCGCTGGGACGGAGGCATCCTCATCGCCTTCTTCATCGGCTATATGATCCTGAGTTTCAAGGGGAACCAGCCCGTCGAGGAGGACTCCCCCGCCAAGCAGCGCAGCATCTGGATGTGCATCCTGCTGATCGTAGCCGGCATTGCGGGACTCGCTTTTGGCGGCAACCTGTTCGTGAACAACGCGACGGAACTGGCGCGCGCCCTCGGGGTCAGCGACAAGTTCATCGCCATCACCATCCTGGCCGGCGGCACGTCGATGCCGGAGCTGGCCACCTGCGTGGTGGCCGCCGCCAAGAAGAAAGGCCAGCTGGCCCTCGGCAACATCATCGGCTCCAATGTCTTCAACATCCTGCTGATCCTCGGCGGATCGGCCCTCATCTCCCCCCTGTCCTTCGACCACATCACGTATGTGGACCTCGGCGTCCTCCTTGTCAGCTCCCTGGTGCTCCTGACCGCAGGCTTCGTGGGCCGCAAGAAAGAGATCGACCGGCTGGACGGCGGGCTGTACCTGGTCATCTGGGCCGCCTATATGGCCTATCTCATCTATAACCTGTAACTTATGCTTTTCCATATCCTGCAGACCGTCACCCCGGAGGCCGAGAAGATCGCCCAGCGCTTCTCCACGGATTCCCTCCAGACCAAGGGCGCCCAGATCGCCGAAATCCTGCGGAACACTCCGCCCAAGGAGCTGATCGAGGAGATGGTCACCTCCTTCATCAAGTTCGGCATCAAGCTCGTCTTCGCGCTGGTGCTGTACGTGGTCGGCGCCTGGCTCATCCGCAAGTCCAAGAAGTTCATCGCCCGGGTGTTCACCCGCCGCGGGGCCGACGCCACCCTGACCTCCTTCATGCAGAGCCTCGTGACGGCCGTCCTCTGGATTCTCCTGATCATGTTCATGATCGGCACGCTGGGCATCAACACCACCTCGCTCGCCGCGCTGCTGGCCGCGGGCGGCATGGCCATCGGCATGGCGATGAGCGGCACGGTCCAGAACTTCGCCGGCGGCCTGATGCTGCTGGCGTTCAAGCCCTTCAAGGCCGGCGACTACATCGAGGCGCAGGGCTTCGCGGGCGTGGTGAAGAGCATCAACATCGTGTCGACGAAGATCGTCACCCTGGACAACCGGGAGGTCATCCTCCCCAACGGCGCCCTCTCGAACGGCACCATCAACAACTACAGCGCGAATCCGCTGCGGCGCATCGACCTCACGGTCAATGTCTCCTACGGCAGCGACGCCGAGGCGGTCAAGGCCGAACTGATGCGGATCATCGGCGAGAACGAGAAGATCCTGAATGCGGAGACCCAGGGCGCGCAGGATCCGAACGTGGTCCTGAGCGAGCTGAAAGACAGTTCCGTGGAGTTTCTCATCCGCGTATGGGTGCGTTCCTCCGACATCCGGGAAGTGCGCTACGCGCTCACCGAGGCCATCTACACGGGCCTCCCGGCGCACGGAATCTCCTTCCCGTTCCCGCAGCTGGACATTCACTTGAAGCACAGCTGAAGGATAAAAGAAGCGGCCCTCCCGGGTCGCTTCTTTTATCCTTCAGCTTCGAACTTTTCCTTCATCATCACAGGATTGCCGTAGATGCGGAGGAAGATGTCGCGGAGTTCCGCGCGGTTCAGCGTCGGTTCCACCTGGTCGAGCTGGTGCTCGGTGAATTCCGTGAACGCCTCGGCTTCCTCGTGGGTGTAGCGGTCAGCGTACTTGAACGAGTGGTTGGCCAGGTCGTAGGCGATGTAGTTCGTGTTCCAGAGCTTGTAGCCGTTGATGACGCGGACGTCCACGGCGTGGCGGATGAGCTGGTAGCTGTCGTTCTTGTCGCACAGGGAGGCCGCGCGGATCTCGTCCTCGGTGAGCGGGTCGCCGAAGTTCAGGTGCACGTTGCCCTTCCACTGCTTGATGCCCAGCATGATGCTCTGCAGGTCCTCGTTCTCCGTCTTGACGTACTTCTGGGTGCGGGAGATGAGGATTTCGCGGGCCTTCAGGATGTCGCAGGGCTCGTATTCGTAGGAGATCGAGAGCGGGATGATGTTCAGTTCCAGGAAGTTCTGCACGAAATCCTTCGTGCCGCTCATGTCGAACATCTTCAGGAGGCCCTGCTCGGTGATGTCGACCCCGTCCTTCGTCCTTCCCTGCCGCTGGGCGATCCACACGGAGCTCTTGCCGGTGGTGATGCTCTCGCGGATATACTTGGAAAGGACCTGGGAAGAGAGGTAGAGCTCGCGGGCGGAGATGCCGCGGATGACCTTGATCATCCGGTTGGAGCGGATCAGGCGCTCGATGGTCTTGCTCTTGAGGAGGTTGTCGCCCACGCAAATCTCGGTAAGGGGCACCTGGTTCCGGAACAGGATCAGCTGCGTGAAGGCCGGGTCCAGGATGATGTCGCGGTGGTTGGACATCGCCAGGAACTTGCCGTCGATGGACTGCAGCTTGTTGATGCCGTCGTAGGAGAAGTTGCGGACCGATTTCTCGATGACCCATTCCGTGGCCTTCGACATCACCACCTTCTGGAAGTCGTCCACGGTGCTGATGCTGCGGAGGATGTCCCGGAGGTAAGTCTCGGGCTGGTTGGAGAAGATGTACTTGGAGATCCAGGGTACGTTGGGATGCTCGGCCAGTTTGGACAGGGCGGCAGCCGCTTCTTCGTCATTATAGGGAGCTATGTCCTCGAATGGATTCAGTTCGTCCATGGCAGTCGGTTTTGTACGGCGCAAAGGTACAGAAATTAAGCCAATTAATCAAGCGCGGACCAGCAGCGAGCTGTCCCCGTAGCTGAGGAAGCGGAAGCCGTGCGCGAGCGCGTAATCATAGATGGTGCGCCAATCCCCGCCCACGAAAGCGGAGACCAGCAGGATGAGCGTGCTCTCGGGTTGGTGGAAGTTCGTCACCATCAGGTCCACCAGGCGGAACCGGAAGCCCGGCACGATGATGATCCGCGTACCGATCTTGAGTTCGGTCAGGCCGTTCGCTTCGAGATAGGTGATGATGGCTTCCAGAGCTTCCTTCGTGCTGTACGGGTATTCCCGTTCATACGGAGCCCACTGCGGAACATCCTCGGGAGCGCCCTTCTCGATGCAGCTCACCCCTACGTAATAAAGGGATTCCAGCGTCCGGACGGAAGTAGTTCCAACGGCAATCAACTTCCTGTCCATCCTGCAGATATCCTTCAGGAGCTGAAGCTTCACTACAAATGGCTCCCGGTGCATCGGATGCTCGGATACCAAGGAGCTCTTGACCGGCAGGAAGGTGCCGGCGCCGACATGGAGACAGACGGTTTCCGTGTCGATTCCCTTCGCCCGGATCCGCCCCAGGACATCCTCCGTGAAGTGCAGGCCGGCCGTCGGCGCGGCCACAGAGCCCCGGATATGGGCATAGAGCGTCTGGTAACGCTCAATGTCAATCTTCTCCGATTCACGGTTCAGGTACGGCGGGATCGGGACGGTGCCGCAGACCTCGAGCACCCGGGAGAAAGGAGAGCCGTCCGTCCAGCGGAACTCCACAACCCCGGTCTGTCCTTCCCGACTCACGAGACGGGCCTCCAGGCCCATATCCGGGGTTTCAGCGGTGCGGAACAAGGTCAGGACATCGTCTTTCCATTTCTTGGCATTGCCGATGACGCACTTCCAGGTGCACGTGTCCGTGGCCGCGAAGGCCGTGGCATATTCGACAGGTTTCACCGGCTCCAGGCAGAAAATCTCGATATGGGCGCCGGTGGCGCGCTGGAAATGCATCCGGGCCGGGACGACCTTCGTGTCGTTGAAGACCATCAACGCGTTTTCGGGAAGCAGGTCCGGCAACTGGCGGAAAACATATTCGTCCACGTGTCCGCCCGCATAATGGAGCAATTTGGACGAGTCCCGTTCGGGCAGCGGGTATTTGGCGATCCGCTCGTCCGGGAGCGGATAATTGTAATCCTCGATATGGATTTCAGGTATCATGCGCACAATTCAAAAATCTGTGCGAAGTTACACAATTCTACACGATTTCCGAAATCTCACGCTGGCGTTTGTGAGTGCGCTTCGGACACCGGAAATAAGCCTTTTTCTTGTTTACAAATGTTAACAATCATCGTTTCTTCCCCGAGTTATCAACGCAAGGCACAAAAACAAGGATAAGTATTTGTTATTCTTGTTTTGTTAATGCTCTAACTTGCTAAAATTCAGTGATTTATAATACTTAACCTAAAATGGAAATAAAACAAAAGTTATGAACAATACCCTTACAGGCGACAACTCTCGAACAAATATGTTATAATAAGCATATTAAATCACTTATATTCAGCACTTTAATTATATTCAACAAACATATAGCTTTAAGTATTTTTCGGGGCTTTCACTCCCCTCTTGACACCAGGTTATGCCCGTTTTAACACTTGTATTTCTACTTTAGATTCGTTACTTTTGTAAAACAAAGGAATACACAATGGACAAACGCCTTCAACAGTTTCTGGACGCGGAAAATATCTCCCAGGCACAGCTGGCCGACACGCTCGGCGTCGCTCGGGCCGGCATTTCCCACATCCTGTCCGGCCGGAACAAGCCCGGATTCGATTTCCTGGAAGCGATGGCCGTGCACTATCCGCAGATCAGCATGGACTGGCTCCTGACCGGCAAAGGACGGATGTATAAAGACGGCCCCGCCGAGAATCCCGTATTTGCGCCCGCACAGGCTCCTCGTCGCGTTTCCAAGATTCTCGTCTTCTATGACGACAACACCTTTGAGGAGTTCCAATAAGATTTATTATCTTTGTAAGACGAAGCGAACGAGATTATGGCCAGTCTGCAACAAAGTGCCCGCGGGATGCTCTGGAAGCGTCGCCTTCCTGGTTATCTGTTCTGGAACCGCCTGAGATTCAGGCGGGAGTATCCGGCACTGGTCCGGGAGCTGTTCGGCATCCGGTTCCGTCACCCCATCGGCCTGGCCCCGGTGCTGGAACGGCAGGAGGAGCTGCTGGACGTGTGCGACAGTTTCGGCTTCAGCTTCACCGGCATCATTCCCGGCGAAACGCCCCTGCAGCTCGTTGCAGAGCGTCTTCAAGCGCGGAAATCGCCCATCGTGGCCGCGATCGAGCTGCGGGCGGACGGCGCTTCGGAAGAGGAGGCGAAACAACGGATGATCCGCCAGTTCTCGCTCCTGTACGACTTCGCCGACTATTTTGTCATCGACATCAACCGCGAAAGCGGCCTTTCCTCCCTGGACGACTTCTCCGACTGGACCGAACTCCTGGACGAACTGCTCAGCCTCCGGCTCTGCTATGAACGGTACAAGCCCATCCTCCTGCGGATCGCCCCCGGGCACGATGAGGAGCAGATGCGCCGGATCCTGGATTTCGTGCTGATGTCCGGTTTCGACGGCGTCGTCGCGCCCGGCCTCGCAAAAGTCCGTTTCTGCGTCGAATACACCCGGAACCGCCTTCCTGTCATCGGTTCCGGCGCCATTACCACGCCTGACGAGGCCCTTGCGCTGCTCCAGGCCGGGGCTTCCCTGGTCGAAGTGGCCCAGGGCGTCCCCGGAAAGCCGCGCCAGACCGCCAAAAGGCTCCTGAAGGCCATCGAACTATCCACCCAACCCCAAAAATGATCCAAGCTTCCATCTGCACCATCGGCGATGAGATCCTCATCGGCCAGGTCGTGGACACCAATTCTTCCCGCCTCGCCGTCGCGCTCGAAGAGGCCGGAATCCGTGTCACCCGCATGCTCTCCATCGGAGACGACCGCGACGAAATCCTGAACAACCTCCGTCACGAATTGACAGTCAATGACATCGTCATCACCACAGGCGGCCTGGGCCCCACCAAGGACGACATCACGAAAGGGGTTCTGGCCGAGCTTTCGGGAAGCAGCGGCTATGTGGAGCACGCCGGCCAGCTGGCCATCATCCAGGAGATCCTCCGCAGCCGCGGCCTGGATATGCTGGCCATCAACCGGGCCCAAGCCCTGGTCCCCGACCGGTGCGACGTGATTGAAAACCGCCTGGGAACGGCTCCTGTCATGGTTTTTCGTTTTCCCGAAGCGCAGTTCGGCGCCACCTTGTACGCCTTGCCGGGCGTTCCCTTCGAAGCCGTCGGGGCCATTCCCGCGGTCATGGAGGACATCCGGGGGCATTTCTCCCTGGACCATATCCTACACCGCAGCGTGATGGTGTTCGGGATGGCGGAATCGGCCCTGTCCGAGTTCATTGCACCCTGGGAGGACGCCCTGCCGGCCGATATGCACCTCGCCTACCTGCCGAATCCCCTCACGGGCATCCGGCTCCGCCTGTCCATCTACGGCGGGGACGAGGAAGAGCAGAAAGCCCGCGTAGATGCGCAAATTTCGCGGCTGAAGGAGCTGTTGGGGGACAAGGTGTACTCGGATGAGGACGACACCCTGGAAGCCACTGTAGGGCGTTTATTGAAGGCCTCCGGCCGGACGCTCAGCGCCGCGGAGTCCTGCACGGGCGGAGAAATCTCGCACCTCATCACCTCCGTACCCGGATCTTCCGCCTATTACCTGGGGTCGGTCACTTCGTATGCGATATCTGTCAAGGAGAAGGTGCTCGGCGTGCCGGCGGAGACCATCGAAAAGTGCGGCGTCGTGAGCGGCGAGGTCGCGGCGGCGATGGCCGAAGGCGTCCGCCGCGTGACCGGCAGCGACTACGCCGTCTCCACGACCGGCCTGGCCGGACCGGACGGCGATCCGTTCAATCCGGTGGGCACGGTATGGATCGGCGTGGCCGGTCCGAGGGGGACGAAGACCGTCAAAAAGAACTTTCGGAACGACCGGAAGCGCAATATCGAGCGTTTTGCGGCCGCCGCGCTCAATTTTTTGCGCCTGACCCTCATTGAAGATGCAACTCGCTGAAATTAAAGAAAGAAAACAAAAAAGTTAACCGTTGTAACTTTTTTGTTAGAACGGTAAAAGGGCCCTTTTGAGGCCCTTTTACCGTTCCATGTCGGCCTTGTCGGCGATGCGGCGCATCACGGCGAGCAGGTTCTCCCCCGCCACCTTGTCGATGTCCTTTTCGGCATACCCGCGACGACGCATCTCGTCGAACACCCGCCCGATCCGGGACACATTTTCCAGCCCGGCCGGCGGCACCAGGATGCCGTCGAAGTCGCTGCCGATTCCGACGTGGTCGATGCCCACGATGGACACGGCGTGGTCGATGTGGTCCACGATCTCCCGTACGCTCGGACGCCAGAGCGTCTCGAGCTTGTCCTGCATCGCTTCCCAGGCTTTCACCCGAACGGGGTCGGCCGGGTCGGCGATGAAGGCGGCTTCCACCCGCTCACCCTCGTCGAACAGGGCGGCGTCGGCCGGATCGGACAGGAAGCGCTCCGACAGGAACGCCGGATAGAAGTTGATGCCGACATACCCGCCTTTCTCGCCGAGGGCCTGCAACATCTCGTCAGTCAGGTTGCGCCGATGGTTGCACAGCGCCCGGCAGCAGGAGTGGGTGGCGATGACCGGGGCTTCCGACACACGGATGCAGTCCCAGAAGGTCTCGTCCGAGGCGTGGGACAGGTCGACCATCATCCCGAGCGCGTTCATCTCGGCGACCACCTGCTTCCCGAAGGGGCTCAGGCCGTGCCAGCGCTTCCCTTCGGCCGCGCTGTCGGCGATGGCGTTGTCTCCGTTGTGCGTGAGCGTCACATAGCTGACCCCCAGGCGGTAAAAGGTCCGGAGCATCGACAGGGACTGCTGAATGGGCGCTCCGTTCTCCATTCCGAGAAAGACGGAGATCAGCCCGCTTTTCGCATTCTCCGCCGCCTCATCCGGCGAGAAGGCCAGGGCCGCATAGTCCGGATTCGCGTCGACGGCGTCGTAGACGGCGGAAATCATTTCCAACGCATAGCGCGTGGCGGCGTCCGGCGCCATCTCCGCCGGGGTGTACAGGGCGAAAAAGGAGCCGCCGACTCCCCCGCGCCTGAGTTTGGGGAAGTCGACGTGCCCATAGCGGTTGTCGATGCCGAGGTTCCGGAGCCGGATCAGCTGCGAAGGGGTATCGACATGGCTGTCAAAGACTTGCATTATTTCGTTCCGTAAGGGGCCAGGGTGGATTTGACGATCTTCTCGATCTTGAACTCCGGGGATCCGCTGTAGTACAGGGCGCTGCCGCCGACCAGGTTCACGGACACCTTCTTGGAAACGGAGACGGTCACGCTGGACGAGTTGGACAGGTCGGCCTCGACTTCCTCCAGGGGCATCGCGAAAGCGTCCACGACGGAGCTGCGGGAGCCCTTGACCTCCATCTCCTCCGCCTTGCCGGTGAGCGTCAGCTTGGAGCTGCCCTCGGAGGTCACTTGCACCTTTTCCGTGTTGGAGGTGACGCTGACCTGGGAAGAGCCGCCCGTCGCGAGGTTCAGGCTCTTGGTGGGACCGTCAGCCACGACCACGGAGGATCCGTCGGAGGTCAGGGCGAGTTCCCGGCCGGTGAAGGTGAGCTTGAGGTTCGAGTTGTTGTCGGTGTTGACCTCGACGCCCCGGTCGGTCTTGAGGTTCAGGTTGGCGATGGCGTTCTTCTTCATGCTGACGCGCGCGGAAGCGGCGGCGATCGACAGGTTGCGCACCTGGGACTTGCCGGCCATCGTCAGTTCGAACTCGTTGGCGGCGAACTCTTCGACCCCGGTCAGGATGGCGTTGTCGGAAAGGGTGACGGCCTGCAGTTCGGGGGTGTAGGCCACGACCCGGAAGGTAGGCGTCAAACCGCCTTTTCCGCGATACACTTTCCGCAGTTCCTTCGGGACCGCCTTCTCGTCATAGGAGATGTAGAGGACCTTCGAACGGACATATACTTCCACATAGGGGGCCAGTTCCTTGTCCACGGTCAGGCGCACGCCATAGGTGCCACGGGAAACGGTCACGTCAAAGTCGTCAGACACGTTGACCGCATTGAACTCGGAGACCGTGATGTCCTTGTCCGTCAGCTGGGCGGAGAGGGACTGGGCCGCGGCGCGCTGCGGTGCGAACACCAGCACGGCGGCGAAAGCGATCATTCCGATGATTGCCTTCAATGAGTTGTCTTTCAACATTTTCATATCATTAGTAACTAGTTGTCCAATTTCTCCATCTGTTCGCTCCACTCCTCGGTGAAAGCGTCCAGACTGCGCTTGTTCTCCAGGTATTCCCGGGTCAGTTCCATCACGTCGTCCTTCGGGCCGGGCGCGGCCAGGACCTTCTCGATGGCGGCCTGCCGCTTCTCCAGTTTCCCGATCTCCTTCTCGAGATAGTCCACCCGGTTCTGGATCTTCCGGATTTCCTTGGATACGGTCTTCCGCGCCTGGAAGGTTTCCTGGGCCTGGACCTTGCGGTCGTCCACCGGCTTCGCCTCCTGGGGCAGCCGGCGCTCCAGTTCCTGGAGGCTTTCGAGCTTCCGCTTCCGGAGGAAGTCGGCGACGCCGCCCAGGTGCTCCTTCACCTTCCCGTCCCGGAACTCGTAGAGCTTGTCCACGAGCCCGTCCAGGAAATCCCGGTCGTGGGAAACTACAATGAGCGTGCCGTCAAAGGCCTGCAGCGCCTGCTTGAGCCGGTCCTTGGAGCGGATGTCCATATGGTTCGTGGGTTCGTCCAGGGCCAGCACGTTGTACGGGGAAAGCATCAGCTTGGCCATGCCGAGACGGGCGCGCTCGCCGCCGCTGAGGACGGACACTTTCTTGTCGATGTCCTCGCCCTTGAACAGGAAGGCCCCGAGCAGGTCGCGCAGCTTCGTGCGGATCTCGCCCACGGCGATGCGGTCCAGGGTGCCGAACACCGTCTCGTTCCGGTCCAGGATATCTTCCTGATTCTGCGCGTAATAGCCGATATGGACATTGTGCCCCACCTTCGCCTCGCCGGAGAAAGGTTCCAGTTCGCCCATGATGACGCGCATCAGGGTGGTCTTGCCTTCGCCGTTCCGGCCGATGAGGGCGACCTTCTCGCCACGCTTGATCTCGATCTCCGCATTCCGGAAGACGACCTTCTGCGGATAGCCCACGGTCAGGTCGGTACCCTTGAAGACCACGTCGCCCGATCGGGCGGCCGGCGGGAAGCGGAGGTTCAGCTTCGCATCGTCCGTCTCGTCGATCTCGATGCGGTCGAGCTTCTCCAGCGCCTTGATGCGGGACTGGACCTGGTTTGACTTGGTGGGCTTGTAGCGGAAGCGGTTGATGAAATCCTCCGTCTTCTCGATCATCCGCTGCTGGTTCTCGTAGGCGGCCGTCTGCTGGGCAAGCCGTTCCGCCCGCAGCGTGACATACTGGCTGTAAGGTACTTTATAATCGTGGATATGTCCCAGGAGGATCTCGACGGTCCGGGTGGTGACATTGTCCAGGAACTTGCGGTCGTGGGAGACCAGCAGCAGCGAGCCCCGGAAGGATTTCAGGTAATCCTCGAACCATTCGATGGACTCGATGTCCAGGTGGTTCGTGGGCTCGTCCAGCAGAAGGACGTCGGGATGCGCGAGCAGCACCTTGGCCAGCTCGATGCGCATGTTCCAGCCCTGGCTGAAGGTTTCCGTGTGGCGGCCCAGTTCATCCTCCTTGAAGCCCAGGCCGAAGAGGGTGCGTTCCGCCTGCACCCGGGGCGACTCCCCCGTCTCCAGCGCCAGCCGGTCGTTGATCTCGTTCAGCCGGTCGATCAGACGTGCGTAATCGGCTGATTCATAATCGGTCCGCTCCCCCAGCTCCACATTGATCCGCTCCAGTTCCCGCTCCATTTCGTGCAGGTGGTCGAACACCGTCATCACTTCGTCGATGACGCTCCGGCCGCGGTGGTGCTCCATGATCTGGGGCAGGTAGCCGATCCGGAGGTCGGCCGGCATGTCGATGTGGCCCGTGGTCGGACTCTGCTCCCCCGTGATCAGCTTCATCAGCGTGGACTTCCCGGCCCCGTTCTTGCCGACGAGGCCGATCTTGTCGTTTTCGCTGATGTGGACGCTGATGTCGTCCAGCAGCGTGAAACTGCCGTAGGCTACGGTGACGTTATTCAGCGAGATCATCGTCGGACGGAGTTTCGGGTTTGCAGACCAGGATCGAGAATTCGTACAGCCCGTACAGCGGGATGGACAGGACGAACATGGAGAAAGGGTCGCTCGGGGTGATGAAGGCGGCCAGGACCAGGATCACGACGAAAGCCGCTTTCCGGTATCCCCGCAGCTGCTTCCGGGTCAGGATGCCCATGCTGGAGAGAACCAGCACGACCGTCGGGAACTCGAACAGCAGGCCGATGAGGAACACCATCGAGGTGAACAGGGAAATGTACGAACTCAGGGAAATCGTGTTCTGCACCGCGTCGCTGACCGTATAGTTCATAAAGAACATCAGGCACACCGGCAGGACGATGAAATAGCCCACCGCGACGCCCAGGTAGAACAGGAACGAAGACATCCCGAACGCCTTCCGCACCGCTTTCTTCTCATTGTCGTAAAGGGCGGGGGCGATGAATTTCCAGATTTCCCAGATCACATACGGGAAGGCGACGATAGCCGCCATCAGGATCGAGATCTTGAGGTGCACGAAAAACTGGGCCGACACCTCGATGTTGATCAGGGTCATCGAGAAATCCAGTCCCAGCCACTTGTAGAGGATGAAATCGGGCGTGGTCGGCCAGAGCACGGCCTTGAACAGCCGCTCCGGAATCGCCAGGAAGACGATGGAAACGAGGACAATGGCGCCGATTGAGCGGAACAAAGTCCCCCTCAATACGTCGAGATGGTCCCAGAAGGACATTTCACCGTCCTGGGCCACTACTTCTTCTCGTCCTTTTTATAACCTTCCTCGTCGAGTTCCTTGATCTCCTTCTCCACCTCGTTCATACCCTGCTTGAAGCTCTTGACACCCTTGCCAAGGCCTTTCATCAGCTCGGGAATCTTCTTGCCGCCGAAAAGCAGAAGGACGACCAGGACGATCGCGACAATCTCCCAGGTTCCTAACATCAGGGGGTAAATGATCAGCATATTACTTGTCGTTTAGATGGTTTTCGATAATCTGGGCCAGGAGCTCGGGGCACCTGACGGGACGGAAAGTCTTCGCGTCGATGAAGCCGAGGGTCACGGCACCGTCGGCGCAGACTTCCCCGTCCTGGTTGAGGACGGCCTGCCGGACGACGAGTTTCGCCAAGGGCGTCCTGTCGATCTCGGCGACCGCGGTCAGGACATCCCCCATCCGGGCCGGATGCTTGAAGCGGCACTCGACGGAGACGATCGGGATCATCACCCCGTACTCGTTTTCGCACCGCTCGATCGGAAATCCCCACTCCACCATCATCGCATTCCGGGCGATCTCGAAATAGCGGATGTAGTTGGAGTGATGGACCACCGCCATTTGGTCGGTTTCGTAGTACCGGACGGGGAAAGATACCTCAAAATGCGTCATAACAAAAATGTTAACACATTAAACAATTTTGTTTTATCAGCTATTTTTCAGCGCTTTCAGTTGCGACTCCAGGCTTTCAATCTTGGAGAGTGAATCCGCCTCCTTCTTACGCTCGTTCTCGATGACGGCGGCCGGCGCGTTGGCCACGAAGCGCTCGTTGGCGAGCTTTCCGCGGACGCCGGCGAGGAATTTCTGCTGGTATGCGAGGTCTTTTTCAAGCTTCGCAATCTCTTCAGCGACGTTCACCAGACCGCTCAGCGCGACGAACATTTCGTGGGTGCGGACCATGAATCCGACCCCCTGTCCGGAGCCGAAATCGGCCACGGTTTCGACCGTCACATTGCCCATCTTCTCGACGACCGGGAGGACGTCGGCCGGGAAGCCGCCCTTGATCTTGAGGTCGAGGGTTTCCTTCGGGGCGATGTTCTTCTGGTTGCGGATGCCGCGGACGCCGTTCACGGCTTCCTCGGCGAGCTCGAAGTTCACGAGCGTCTCCGGATCGAACGGTTTCACGGCGGGAGCGGCCGCATACATGATGGTCTCCCCTTCCTTGCGGTCCTCCATGTTCTGCCACAGTTCCTCCGTGATGAACGGCATCACCGGATGGATGAGTTTGAGCAGGGCCTCGAAGTAGCCCAGCGTGGCGTCGTAGGTGGCGCGGTCCACCGGCTGGCCGAAGGCCGGCTTGATGGCCTCGAGGTACCAGGCGCAGTAATCGTCCCAGAACAGCTTGTAGATGGCCATCAAGGCGTCGGAGATGCGGAATTTGCGGTAGTGGTCCTCCACGGTGGCGACCGTCTCGCTGAGTTTCGCGTCGAACCAGCGGATCGCGGCGGCCGCGGCGGGCGTCTGGGCGATGGAATCGTCCACGGAGAAGCCCTTCACCAGGCGGTAGGAGTTCCAAATCTTGTTGCAGAAGGCCGCGCCCTGCTTGATCTGTGCCTCGTCATAGAAGATGTCGTTGCCGGCGGACGAGCACAGGAGCATGCCGATGCGGACGGCGTCGGCGCCGTAGGTTTCGATGAGGTCCAGCGGGTTCGGGGAGTTGCCGAGGGTCTTGGACATCTTCCGGCCGATCTTGTCGCGGACGATGCCGGTGAAATACACGTTGGAGAACGGTTCCCGGCCCATGAACTCCTCGCCGGCCATGATCATGCGGGCCACCCAGAAGAAGATGATGTCCGGGCCGGTCACGAGGTCGCTCGTGGGATAGTAGTAGGCCAGGTCCTTGTTGGGCTTGTGGTCCGGATGGCCGGGCATTTCCGGATCGAAGACCGAGATGGGCCAGAGCCAGGAGCTGAACCAGGTGTCCAGCACGTCCTCGTCCTGATGGAGGTCTTCCATCTTGATATCCGGGCAGATAGCCTGCGCCGCCTTCAGTGCGGCTTCAGGTGTGGCCTCCACCACGTACTGGCCGTTCGGCAGGTAGTAGGCCGGAATGCGCTGGCCCCACCAGAGCTGGCGGGAGATGCACCAATCGTGGGCGTTCTCCATCCAGTGGCGGTAGGTGTTGACATAGCGCTCGGGGATGAACTTCGTGCGGCCGCTCTCGACCGTCTCCAGGGCGACCTTCGCCAGGGTGTCCATCTTCAGGAACCACTGGGCGGAGAGCTTGGGCTCGATGACGGCGTTCGTCCGCTCGGAGTAGCCCACCGGCGAGGTGTAGTCTTCCACCTTCACCAGGTTGCCGGCTTCCTCCAGCATCTTCACGATCTTCTTGCGGGCGACGAAGCGGTCCTCGCCCACGAGGATCTGCGCGTTCTCGTTCAGCTTGCCGTGGTCGTCGATGATCTCGAGGACCGGCAGGTTGTGGCGCAGGCCGATCTCGTAGTCGTGCACGTCGTGCGCCGGGGTCACCTTCAGGCAGCCGGTACCGAAGTCCATCTCCACGTAATCGTCCTCGATCACGGGGATTTCGCGGTTGATCAGCGGAATCAGGACCTTCTTGCCGCGCAGCCAGTGATGGCGCTCGTCGTTCGGGTTCACGCAGATGGCGGCGTCGGCCATGATGGTTTCCGGACGGGTGGTGGCGATCACGAGGAACTTGTCCGTGGGATTGCCGTTGCCGTCGGAAATGTAATAGCGGAGGTGGTAGAAATGGCTCTGGGTGTCCTTGTGGATGACTTCGTCGTCACTCACGGCCGTGAGGGCCTCGGGGTCCCAGTTCACCATCCGGACGCCCTTGTAGATCCATCCTTTCTTGTAAAAATAGACAAAGGTGTTCAGGACGGCCTCGCTGAGGGCTGGCTCCATCGTGAAGCGGGTGCGGTCCCAGTCGCAGGAGCAGCCCAGCTTGCGGAGCTGCTGCAGGATGATCCCGCCGTGCTCCTCCTTCCATTCCCAGGCGTGCTTGAGGAACTCCTCGCGGCCGATGTCCTCCTTGGAGATGCCCATCGCCTTGAGCTTGGCGACCACCTTGGATTCGGTGGCGATGGAAGCGTGGTCCGTTCCCGGCACCCAGCACGCGTTCTTGCCGTGCATGCGGGCGTTCCGGATGAGGACGTCGTTCAGGGTATTGTTCAAAACGTGACCCATGTGCAGGATGCCCGTCACATTGGGCGGCGGGATCACGATCGTGTAAGGTTCCTTCTCATTGGGTTCGGAATGGAAAAACTTGTGGTCCAGCCAGTAGGCGTACCATTTGTCCTCCACTTCCGCGGCATTGTACTTCGCTGCTAATTCCATGGTTTTCTCTCGGGTTGTTCTCTCGTTGTCATTCCGGGCCGGACCCGGAATCTCTATTAATCTTACAAAAGTAACGAATTTTTGTTAAATTTGCGAACGATAACTTGAAACGGAACTTATTATGGATAATAACACCCCCAAACCTCCGCAGAACCAGCTCGCCATCGAACTGACCCCGACGACGAAGGTGTCCTATTCGAACCTCGCCATCATCTCCCATTCCCGGAGCGAGTTCGTGCTGGATTTCGCGGCCACCCTGCCCGGCATCCCCAAGGCCCAGGTCGGCGACCGTATCATCATGACCCCCGAGCACGCCAAGCGCCTGATGAACGCCCTATTCGACAACATGTCCAAGTACGAGGCCCAGTTCGGCGTCATCGACCTGAGCGGCGGCAACAAGCCCCAGGGCGGCGCGACCTTCGACCTCAACTCCTTCGGTCCCCTGGGAGGAAACAAGTCATGATCAAGGCCTTTGCCTTAGACATCGACGGCGTCTTCACCGACGGCAGCATCCTGTGCACGACCGAGGGCGACCTCCTGCGCGTGTATGACGCGAAAGACGGCTTCGCCATCCGGATGGCCGTGATGAACGGCTACCCAGTGGGCATCATCACCGGCGGCAGCTCCGAATCCATCCGGAAGCGGATGCTCGCGAGCGGCATCCTGCCGGAGGACGTCTATCTCCACTGCCGGGACAAGATGGACCAGTTCCGGGAGTTCTGCGAGAAATATGAACTGAAACCCGAAGAAGTGATGTATTTCGGCGACGACGTGCCGGATATCGAGGTCCTGCAGGCCGCAGGCTGCGGTGTATGCCCGTCTGACGCGGTCGAGGAAGCGAAGGCCGTGGCGGACATCGTCTCCACCAAGCCCGGCGGCAAGGGATGCATCCGGGAAGTCATCGAACAGACCCTGAAGGCCCAAGGGAAATGGGTCTTCGACACGGGTGAATACAAACGGAAATTCTAGCGGATGGACCTGAAAGGAAAGCGTGTGATCCTCGGCAGCAACTCCCCCAGACGGCGGGAGCTGCTCGCTGGCTTGAACATTGATTTCGAGGTCGATACCCAGAACGACTTCGACGAACACTTCAGCCCGGACACGCCCTATGACGAGGTTCCCCGGCTGATGTCCATCGGCAAGTCGCACGGGTTCCATCGGCCTTTGGCCGAGAACGAAATCCTCATCACCGCCGACACGATGGTCATCCTCCCGCCGTCCGACAGCCGCCCGGGTGAAATCCTCGGAAAACCCAAGGACCGCGAAGACGCCATCCGGATGCTCCGGGACCTCTCCGGCCGCGAGCACCACGTCACGACCGCCGTCACCGTCCGCACCACCTCCTCGGAGGAGACCTTCACCGACACCACCGAGGTCTGGTTCAAGGACCTGACCGACGAGGAGATCACCTATTATGTCGACACGTGCCGGCCCTTCGACAAGGCCGGCGCCTACGCCATCCAGGAATGGATCGGCCACGCCGGCATCACCCGCATCGACGGCTCTTACTTCAACGTCGTCGGGTTCCCCATCCAGAAAGTATACGAGACCTTGCTTAAACTGCTGTAGAAAACGCTTGCCAAGCAAAACCACAACACTAATTACTTAATGAAACGTTTCCTGATCAGCATCGTCACCGTCCTTTGCGCCATCGGTGCCCTGGCACAGAATGTCCCCGCGCTCGAGCAGCTGAAGGCCGACCCTCGCAAGGCCTACGGCACCGACTACCCCTACGACTTCAAGATGGAGCCCATCACGCCTTCCCCGCGTGGCTACAAGCCATTCTATATCACCGGATACGCCCGGCACGGTTCCCGCTACTATTGGAACGACCGCCTCTACAAGCAGCTCGACACCCTGCTGCTGGCCGCCCACGAGAAGCAGCTCCTGACCGACGAGGGCGAGGCCTTCTACGCCCGTTTCCTCGACGCGAAGCAGGAACTGATGACCGGCATCAGCGAGCTGTCCGACCTGGGCTGGCAGCAGCACCAGCAGATCGCCCGCACGATGTACGAGCGCTTCCCGGAAGTGTTCTGGAAGGGGGGCAATGTGCTCGCCATCTCCTCGCTTTCAGGCCGTTGCGTGATGAGCATGTCGGCTTTCTGCCAGGAGCTCGTGCAGTGCAATCCGAAGATCGAAATCCGGGAGCAGTCCTCCCGCTTCACCCTGGACGGCGTGGTCCCGGGCGACAAGGAGAATCCCGCCTATCGCGAATGGCCCAAGGTCAATCCCCGCTATGAGAAGAACCGCGACAAGTTCGAGCGGGACAACTCCCTCAACGAGAAGGTGATCTCCCGGGTCTTCAAGTCCACGGAAGGCCTCCCCGGCAACATGCGCTCCATCGCCGGCAACCTCGTGAGCCTGTACACCTCCCTCCCGAACATCGACCACGAAGGGATGATGGGCAATATCCTGACCGATGCGGACATCGTCCAGAACTGGGAAACCGCCAACCTGGGCTCCTATTCCTGGGTTTTCCGCGACCAGTACAACACCGTGCCCATCCTGAAGGATTTCCTGAAGAAGGCCGACGCCGTCCTGGACGGCACCAGCGACCGCATCGCCGACTTCCGCTTCGGCCACGACTCCTACATCGGCCCCCTGACGGTCCTGATGGGCCTGGACGGCGCCGACCTGGATCCCGAGGATCCGTACGAGGTCAAGAACGTCTACCAGAACTGGAAGACCTGCAAGGCCTCGACCATCCACCTGGTCTTCTACCGCGGCCGCCGCGCCACCGACCCGATCCTCGTGAAATGCCTCCTGAACGGCTACGAGGTCACCCTCCCGGTTGCCACGGACACCTTCCCCTACTACAAGTGGTCCGACCTCCGCGCCTGCTGGCAGGCCAAGGTCGACAACGTCCCCGAAATGACGAAATAGCCCGCCCGTCCCCCTCCGAAAAAGTCCATGCCCTCCCGCGCATGGACTTTTTTGTATACTTTTCGTACGCGAACCCGACGTAAGGTGTCCAGGAGCCTCCTCTGCACCGCCCCTTTCCCGTAGGTCCATACCCAGTACCTACTGGAAAGAAAAACCCTCGATAATTGCCCCGTTAGTCCCCCAAATGGACCTACGGGCGAACCAAAGCTGTTTTCGGAGGCGAAGCCGGTCAAAGGTGTCCAGGCGGACTTCCTTCAGTAAATAGAAGGTTTCTATTCTATGTGCTACGTAGACCCTGGAGCGTAGCGACGGAGGGGGTCCGGGGGTCTTCCCCCGGTATTGTTAGACGAAGCAGCATGCTTCGGAGGCGAAGCCGACGGAGGGGGTCCGGGGGTCTTCCCCCGGTATTATTAGACGAAGCATGCTGACCCGTCCTGATTTTTGTTTACAGTTTTTAGTCTGTTTTCTCTTTCACGGTTTCAATAAGTTGCAGTTGTCCTGCATCCGCTTGTCAGTTCTGCAATGATCGTGGCCACT
>JAFRPH010000066.1 GCA_017429205.1 Bacteroidales bacterium | reverse complement strand
TAGGACATCATGAGGTGGATCTTGCCTTCCGGATCGTCCGGAATGATGCGCCGGATGAGCCGGAGGTTGGAGGCGTCCATGCAGATGATGCGGTCGAAGCGGTCGTAGTCCCGCCGCGTGACCTGCCGGGCGCGTTTGCCCGGGTCGAAGGGAATCCCGTGCTGACGAAGGCTCCGCTGGGCCGGGGGATAGATGGGATTGCCGGTTTCCTCGGTCGATACGGCCGCCGACTCGGCATACACCGCCACGCCTTTCGCCTGGGCCAATGCTTTGAAAATGAACTCCGCCATCGGGGAGCGGCAGATGTTCCCGTGGCACACGAAGAGGACCTTCATCATAGCAGGTCGCGGAACTCGTGCACGCCCTTCAGCCCTTCGGTCATGAGCGCGGCGGCGACGGCGCCTGCGGCGAGGCCTTCGCGGCCGAACGCTTCGTGGGTAAGGGTGAGCTTATCGACATCGGATATAAAGGTAACCGTATGGATACCAGGGACTTCGCCGATGCGATGGGCCGTGATTTCCGGCTCGGTGCCGAGGTTCGCCTCCACCAGTTTCCCCAGGCTCTTGGCCGTGCCCGAGGGAGCGTCCAGCTTATGGATGTGATGCGTTTCCTCCACGGCGGGGGTGTAGCCGTTCCCCTTCAGCATGGCGCTGACCCGCTCCACGGCGGCGAACAGGGCGTTCACCCCGAGGGAGAAGTTGGACGCATAGATCAGCGGCGTCCCGGCCTCCTCGAAGGCGCGGAACACATCGGCCTCGATGTCGTTCCATCCGGTCGTCCCCACGACGGCGGCCTTGAAATGCCGGGCGATGAATCCGTAATTGGCCTTGAAGGCGTCCGGCCAGGTAAAGTCGATGACCACGCACTCCTTCGCGACCTCCGGGTCCACGCTGCAAATGTCCTCGCTGGCCGCGACGAGTTCGATTCCCCGCTTCGCCAGCTCCTTTTCCACCATATGGCCCATCCGGCCGTATCCGCTGATGATGACTTTCATGGCCTTTTCCTATTTCTGGTATCCGTCTTTGGTGACGATGGGTTTTCCTTCGGCGTCCAGGAGCGGCGTCAGGCCGCCGCCATAGCCGTGGCAAACATACAGGTAGTTGACGCCGGTCTCCTTGTCGATGATGACGCGTGCATCCGTCAGCATGCTCAGGTTCTCCCGTTCTTTGATGTCAAATCGGTCTTTTCCCATAATGATGATTCTATTGTACGGATTGGTAAATCTCCAAATACTGCTCCACGGCCTTCTCCAGCTCGGCGATGCGGACGTGCTCGTCGTCGCGGTGCGCGACGGTGATGCTGCCCGGCCCGCAGATGGCCTTGTGCGTGAAGTTCTTGAGGTGCGGCGCGTCGCTGCCGAAGGCCACGGGCCCCGCCGGCAGCCCTTCGACGGTCCAGTACGTCGCCGGCGTATCGCCGCCGCGGGGGGTGACGGTAATCCGTGCTTCCGGCCCCAGGCTCGCCATCCACTTGCACACGGCCTCGTCCGAGACGAAGGTCGTCCGGAAATAGATCCGGCAGGTGAGCTCCGGCGACAGGATGTTCTGCGGGTTGTCGCTGTGCACCAGGCCGATGTTCCAGGTCGTTTCACCCAGCACGGGATCCAGGCCGAAGTCCTTCGCTTTCAGCTTGCTCACGAAATCGACAAACAGATCCACGGCGCTTACGCCGTACTGCGGATAGCCCGAATGGAAGGCCTCGCCGGTGAACTTGAGGTCGAACGACTTGGTCCCCTTGGATGCGCTCACCATCCGGTTCTCCGTCGGCTCGCCCACGACCAGGTACGGGGCCCGGAAGTCCGTCTTCGCGAACGCCTTGGCGCCCCACGATCCGGTTTCCTCGCCCGCGAGCAGCAGCAGCCCGAAGTCCGTCTTCCCCTCCTCCGCCAGCCGCTGGCACGCTGTCACCAGCGCAAACACCTGTCCCTTCGCGTCGCAGCTTCCCCGGCCCTTGATGAGGGTGTCGCGGAGGGGGTGTTCCGCTCCGAACCTGTGGCCACCCTCGGCCGCATAAGAGGGAGGGGCCCATCTCTGATGGGAGGGGTCGCGGAGCGACGGTTCGGAGAGGAATACCCCCTCCGGGAACTCCGGCCTGATATACGGCGGAACGGTGTCGAGGTGGCTGCAGAAAACAATGCGGGGAGAGCCCCAGGTGAGGAGGAGGTTCAGGGTGCCGTCGCCGACCTCGTCGACCCGGAGGACGGGCCGGTTCGCCTCGGGGAACATCCCCGGCAGGCGTTCCGCCAGCCATTCGGCCACCTTCCGCTCCTTGCCTGAAGTGGAATCGATGCTCAACAGTTCATGGAAGAATAGAAAATCCATATGGTCCCCAAATTAATGTGCAGAATGGCCGATTCCACACAGATTTCGTCGTTTTCTGTCAAAATGTGTGTAAATAGGCCCTTTCTACACAATTTTCATTCAAAGTTAACCAAATATGTGCAAATCGACTGTTTCTGCACATATTTTCCGAACCTTCGCGAGAGAAGATCCCCCTGTTCGCTCACGGGAAGGCGCTACTCGGCCAGCAGTCCCTTCTCCAGCAGGAGCTGGGCGATCTGGACGGCGTTGGTCGCGGCGCCCTTGCGCAGGTTGTCGGCGACGCACCAGAAGTTGAGGCCGTTCTCGACGGAGAAGTCGCGGCGGATGCGGCCGACGAAGACTTCGTCCTTGCCCTCGGCATAGAGGGGCATCGGGTAGACCTTGTTCTCGGGATCGTCCTGGATGACGACGCCGGGCATCGCGGCCATCAGGGCGCGCGCTTCGGAAACCTCGAAGGGCTTGCAGAACTCCACGTTGACACTTTCCGAATGGCCGCCCCAGACCGGTACGCGGACGGTGGTGGCGGTGACGGCGATCGTGTCGTCCCGGAGGATTTTCCGGGTTTCGTTGACCATCTTCATCTCCTCCTTGGTGTAACCGTTGTCCAGGAAGACGTCGATATGCGGCAGGGTGTTCAGGTCGATCGGGTGCGGGTAGAAGTCGCCCTTGCCGCCGGCACGCTCGGTCTTGAGCTGGTTCACGCCCTTCTGGCCGCTGCCGGACACGCTCTGGTAGGTGGAAACGACGATGCGCTTGATCCCATAGGCCTTGTGGAGCGGGGCCAGGGCCATCACCATCTGGATGGTGGAACAGTTCGGATTGGCGATGATATAGTCGTCCGGGCCCAGGACGTCGCCGTTGATTTCGGGGACGACGAGTTTCTTGGTCGGGTCCATGCGCCAGTAGGATGAATTGTCCACGACCCGGCAGCCGGCGGCCGCAAACTTCGGGGCCAGTTCGCCCGAAGCGGCGCCACCGGCGCTGAAGATGGCGACGGCGGGTTTCCGGGAAATGGCCTCTTCGGCACTGATGACCGTCCATTCACGGCCTTGGAACACGACCTTCTTCCCCCAGGAACGGGAGGACGCGACGGGAAGGAGCTCGGTCACGGGGAAATGACGCTCCTCCAGAACCCTCAACATTTTGGAGCCCACCAGGCCGGTGGCTCCGACGACTGCGACTTTCATACGATTCGTTTTACAATTAACCGCAGCAAAGATACGAAATATGTTTGCAAAAACGGAGTCTACCGCAGGATATCGTTCAGCAAACTGGCGGCGGCCTGGCGGGCGCCTTCGCCGGGGCCCTGGATGACGATGGGCGTGGGGTGGAAGGCGCTGCGGATGAGGATGGCGTTCTCCGTGCCTTTCAGGTAGTAGGCCGGATGGTCCTCGGGCACCTGCTGGACGCGGATGCCGGCCCGGTAGCCGGCGGGCGTCTTTTCCAGGAATGCGACGAAGCGGCGGTGACAGCCGGCGCGGAGCGCCTGGCGGTGCGCCTCGGCAAAGACGGGCTCCATCTCTTCGAGTCCGCGGTAGAAATCCTCCAGGGGCACGCCGAATAGGGCGGCAGGGATGATGGGCCGGATGTCCACATCCTGCTCCTCCAGCTGGACGCCGGCCTCGCGGGCCAGGATGAGGAGCTTCCGCAGGGCGTCCCGTCCGCCGAGGTCCAGGCGCGGGTCGGGTTCGGTGAGTCCGGCTTCCTGCGCCGCGCGAACGAGCGAGGCGAAGGTGGGCCCTTCTCCGTAGGCGCTGAGGATCTGGTTCAGGGTGCAGGAGACGACGGCATCGATGCGTTCCACTTCGTCGGAGCTGTTGGCGCCGATGGCCAGGGATTCCAGCATCGGGAGCGCCGCGCCCACGGTGGTTTCATAGCGGAAGAAGCGGCCGTTTTCGCGGGCTGAGGCCTGCAGGGCTGCATATTCCACGTAAGGGACGGCGAGGGAGCGCCGGTTGGAGGAGACGATGTTCAGGCCTGCCCGGAACAGATCCGGATAGCGCCGGTACAGGGTTTCGCTGTCGGTGCAGTCCACGAAGACGGCTCCCTGGGGCGCCAGGTCGATGACCGCGTCCACGAAGTCGCCGGCGACGCCTCTTTCCAGGGAGGTCACGCCGCCGCCCAGGTCGATGCGGTAATGCCGGCTGTCGGCCAGCCCCGCCACGCGGAGCGCCTTCCCGGTCCGTTCGGACACGGTTGCCGCCGTGTTGCCGACCATGGTCACGAGGGCGCGGCCCACGGCCCCGGCTCCGGCGATGAACAGGCACACTTCCCGGACCGGCCGGGTCTCGAAGAAGGCCCGGTGGAGCGCCCGCAGGGCCGGTTGCACCACGGCCTCGCGGACACGGACGAGGAGGTTCCGCCTTTCGGGACGGACGTCCAGGGCGGCGATGCCGGCGGTACGGAGTGCCTCGCGTATCTGGCTGGCCGCTGCGTCCAGGTCGGCCTCCTGCGAGCCTACAAGGCAGATTTCTTCCTTCGAAGAGGTGACGCCCACCCACGGCGTGGCATCGGCCACCGCCGCGATGCGGGTATATCGGCCCGCGGGGGCGAAGGTGTTCCGGATTTCAATGTCGATGCCCGCTTCCATCGCCGGGGCGACGGTGGGGGCGTAGAGGACCTTGGCCCCGTGCTCTGCCATTTCCAGGGCGGCGCGGTAGGACATCTCGGGGACGGTCCGGGCGGCGGGGACCTCTTTCGGGTTCGCCGTCATGATGCCGGGGACGTCGGTCCAGATCTGGAGGGATTCGGCCTGCAGGGCCGCCGCATACAGGGCGGCGCTGTAGTCGGATCCGCCGCGGCCGAGGGTGCAGACCTTGCCGGTGGTGTCGGAGCAGATGAAGCCCGGCGCCACGATGACGGCGGCTTCCGTCGCTTTCAGCGCCGTCCGGATTCTCCGGTACGTTTCCGGAAGCTGGTCCTTGACGATGAGATTCCGGGAATCAGCCCAATGGACAGCCAGTCCGTCGCATTCGAGCTTCCGGGCGAGGATGCGGGTGGAGAGAAGTTCTCCGTACGTGACTTTTTCATCGGCCGGTGCGGCCTCCATCGCGGCAAACAGCCGCAGGACCTCCTTCGCGGCAGAATCCCGCTCCCCGCCCGTGAACAGCCGCTGCACGATGGCGAGATGCCGTTCACGCAGGGCATCCAGGCTCGACGTGTCCCCGGCAGCACAGGAGAGGAGACCGTCCGTACAGCCGCTGATGGCCGAGCTCACGAGCACGACACGACCTTTATTGAGCTCACCGCCAACGATATCCAGCACGCGGGACATGGCCGTGGCATCCGCCACCGACGACCCGCCGAATTTCAAGACTCGGAACATGGCACAAAGGTAACTATTTTTCGCAATTGTCCGGACTTTTCGTAACTTTGTCCTGTCATGGCGAAAGTGCTTGGCATATTCGGTTTCCTGCAGTTCGGCCTGGCGGACGTCCTGGATATCGGGATGGTCGCCCTGCTCATTTTTTTCCTGCTGCGGAGCATCCGGGGCGAGTCCACCGTGGTGAACATCGTGCTGGTCCTCGCGCTGCTCGTGGCGGCGCAGGCCATCGCTTCCGCCCTCAACATGCGGATGATGACGGTCCTCCTGAACGCCATCCTGGACGTGGGTGTGCTCGCCATCATCATCATCTTCCAGCCGGAAATCCGCCACCTGCTGAACCGCTTTGCGATGCAGACGGGCATTTCCCGCCGCACGGGTGACCTGTTCAACAAGATCCTGGGCATCAAGGAGGAACGGCTCGGCAGCCACAGCGTGGAAGAGTTGGCCGAGGCGGTACGGGCGATGTCGGCCGAGAAGACCGGCGCCCTCATCGTCATCCAGCACAAGAGTTCGATGGAGGAGTTCATCGAGACGGGCGACCGCTTCGATGCGGAGATCAACCGCCGGCTCATCATGAACATTTTTTTCAAGAATTCCCCCCTGCACGACGGGGCGATGATCATCATCGGCAACCATATCGCAGCGGCCCGCTGCCAGCTTCCGATGACCAACCGCACGGACATTCCGGCTCACTTCGGGATGCGGCACCGCGCGGCCATCGGCCTGTCCGAGGACACCGACGCCGACATCATCGTGGTTTCGGAAGAGAGCGGCGCCGTCCGCTTCGTCCGCAGCGGGGAGGCGGTGGAAGTGTCGTCGATGCAGGAGCTCCGGCAGCTGCTGGGCCGTGCGATGGATTCGCCGAAGGATGCGTCGGAGACCCCGAAGGAAGGAAAGGAGGAGGCGTAAAGGATGGAAGAAACCTTGGGCAGACTGGAACAGAAACTGGGATTCGACCGGGTGCGGGCGGCCATCTCCGACCGCTGTTCGACGGACTATGCCGCCGCGCGGGTGGAAGGCGAAGCCTTTTCCACCGACCCGGCGGAGATCCGGAAACGGCTCCAGCTCACCGACGAGATGCGCCTCATCCTCATGTTCGAGGAGAGTTTCCCCACCAGCGGCTACATCGACTGCCTGCATTTCCTGGAGCCCATCGGCAAAAACGCCACCATCGACCAGCTGTCCCTGGGACGGCTCCGGACGATGCTGGAGACCCTCCGGAAAGTGACGGGGTTCTTCCGCGGCATCAAGGATGGCATCTACCCTGCCCTCAAGCGGATGGCCGCCGGCGTGACGGGATTCCCCGAGGTGCAGCACCGCATCGACGGTATCCTGGACAAATACGGAGAAATCAAGGATACGGCCTCGGACAAGCTCTATGAGATCCGGACCTCCATCCGCGAACGGGAAATCAATGTCTCCAAGCGGATGAACGCCATCCTCCGGAAAGCGCAGCAGGACGGGCTCGTGGAGGAAGGGGCCAGCGTTTCCATCCGGGACGGGAAGATGCTCATCCCGGTCGCCTCGGCGAAGAAGCGCCAGTTCCAGGGCTTTGTCTACGACGAATCCGCCACCGGCAAGACCACGTTCATCGAGCCGGCCGAAATCGTCGCCCTCACCAACGAAGTCTCCGAACTCCGTTTTGCCGAGACCCGCGAGATCGCCCGGATCCTGCACGAGTTCTCCGAGTTCCTGCGCCCTTATGTGCCGGACCTGATGGACGCCGCGGTCTTCCTCGGCGAAATCGATTTCCTGATGGCGAAGGCGAACGTGGCGCTGGACTACATCGCCGGCATGCCGGTCCTGTCGGAAAGCGGCGAGCTGTCGCTCCGGAAGGCGCGCCATCCGCTCCTGGAACGGGCGCTCCGGAAAGAGCGGAGGTCCATCGTCCCGCTTACCGTCACCCTCACCCCCACGAAGCACATCCTGCTGATCTCCGGCCCCAACGCCGGTGGCAAGTCCGTGTGTCTCAAGACTGTAGGCCTGCTCCAGTACATGTTCCAATGGGGTATGCTCATCCCGACCTCCGAGACGTCGGAACTGCCGGTCTTCGACCGCATCCTGGTGTCCATCGGCGATGACCAGTCCATCGACAACGACCTTTCCACCTACAGTTCGTTCCTGTCCGACATGAAGACGATGCTTTCCGTCGCCGATGGCCGCACACTCGTGCTGATTGATGAATTCGGGTCCGGAACGGAACCGGCCGCTGGCGGGGCGATCGCGGAGGCGATCCTCGCGGAACTGGACCGCCGGGGCGTGTACGGGGTCATCACGACGCACTATACGAACCTGAAACTGTACGCGTCCGGCGCCGAAACGGGCGTGGTCAACGGCGCGATGCAGTTCGATGCCAAGAATATCGCTCCGCTGTTCCAGCTGGAGATCGGACTGCCCGGCAATTCCTTCGCCTTCGAACTGGCCCGCAAGATGGGCCTGCCGGAGCCGATCGTCAAGGATGCCGAGGACCGGGCCGGTGAAGAGTTCGTGGGCATCGAGCGGAATCTGCGGCGGATCGCCCGCAACCGGCGTGCCCTGGACGAGAAACTCACCAAGATCCGGGCGACCGACAAGACGCTGGAAGCGGTGACGGACCGCTACCAGAAGGAGCTTCAGGACATCAAGCAGCTCCGGAAGAACATCCTGGAAGAGGCCCGGAAAGAGGCGGAAGAGATTGTCCGCCGGGCCAACCGAGAGGTGGAGAACACCATCCGCACCATCAAGGAGACGCAGGCTGAGAAGGAAGCCACGAAGGATGCCCGGGAGCAGCTGCAGGGATTCCTGGGGGCTTTGGCAGAGAAAAAGATGGACGACAGGCGGAACCGGGAGGAATACCTGGACCGCAAGCTCAAGTCGCTCCAGGACCGGAAGGAACGCGACAGGGCCCGCAAGGCGCGCCGCGCCTCGCCCGAGGAACGGGAGCGGATGGCCGCCGGGGAGGACGAGGCCGAAAAGATGGCCGCCTTCCGCAGCGCGCCGCTCAAGGTAGGCGAGAAGGTCCGGATCAAGGACAGCGGCATGGTGGGCGAAGTGTCCAAGGTTTCCACCAAGGCCGTGACCGTGATCGTGGGGAACCTGTCCACGAAGCTACCGCTGGACCGGGTGGAGCGCGTGACCTCCAACGAATACCGTGCGGCGGTCCGGGAAACGCCCAAGCCGCGGCAGGTATATGACGCCGGCATCGCGGAGCGGAAGGCCCGCTTCCAGCTGGAACTGGATGTCCGGGGACAGCGGGTCGGCGAAGCGATCGAGAACGTGATGCGCTATATCGACGACGCCATCATGCTGGATGTCAATTCGGTACGTATCCTGCACGGCAAGGGGACGGGCGCCCTCCGCGAGGAAATCCAGAAATACGCCCGCACCGTTCCGGGCGTCGTGTCGGCCGCCGACGAGCATATCCAGTTCGGCGGATCGGGCGTCACGGTCATCAAATTCGGGTAGGACGATGGAGACGAAGGGAAAACGCGCACTCGGCGTGCTGGGAGAGGAGATGGCCTGCGATTTCCTGCAGTCGCGCGGCCACCGCATCCTCCAGCGGAACTGGCGCGGAAGCCATTTGGAGGTGGATATCATTTCCGAGGCTCCGGATGGTGTGCATTTTGTAGAAGTTAAGACGCGGCTCTGCGCCGACGCGGCGCCCGAGGAAAAAGTGGATTCCCGGAAGCAGCAGCGGATCAGCGCGGCCGCCTTGAAATATTTGAACGGGTCCGGCTCCGACCGGGAAGTGTTCTTCGACGTGGTTTCCGTCACCTTCGACGGGCCGCGTACCAGCGTGAAGTATTTCCCGCAGGCCTGGATCCCCATGTACACCTAACCACATAGTTTATGGATACACACCGCTATTGCGTCATCATGGCCGGAGGCTCTTCGCCCGCGGCCTATCTCCGGATGACATACGACCGCTTCGCCGGGTTCCTGCCCCGGGAGAACATCCTGGTGGTCACTCTGGAAAAATATGCCGGGACGGCGCGCATCCTGCTCCCCGAACTGCCGGAGGAGAATCTCCTGCGGGAACCGCTGGGACGCAAGACCGCTCCCTGCATGGCTTTCTCTACCTATTCCATCCTCGCGCGCGACCCCGAGGCCGTCCTGGTCGTCTCCCCCTGCGACCTGGTGATCCGGGACGAGGGCTTGTTCGCCCGGACGGTCGAGAAGATGTTCGAATACGTGGAACAGCACGACGTGCTGATGACCCTCGGCATCGTCCCGAAGAATCCGGACGTGAATTTCGGTTACATCCAGGTCAAGGAAGGGAAGAACGCCTGGCAGCTGGAGCAGCCCCTGAAGGTGAAGACCTTCACCGAGAAACCGCCGCAGGAACTGGCCGAAGTCTTCTTCCGGACCGGCGAGTTCTTCTGGAACTCCGGTATCTTCCTATGGAAGGCCTCCGTCATCCGGGAGGAGATGGAGCGCTACATCCCCGATGTCACGGAGCTGTTTACCGGCTGGGAAACCCGCATCGGCGATCCCGCCTTCGTGGAGCGCGCCTACGCCGAATGCCCGAAGGTCTCTATCGACTACGGCATCATGGAGCGCACCGAACGCGCCTGGCT
>JAFRPH010000065.1 GCA_017429205.1 Bacteroidales bacterium | reverse complement strand
TTCCATAGACTCTCCGGAGGAGAGGTACGCTTGGATGATACTCAACTTCTCATCCTTGCTGTAAGTCTTTCTGTTCATTTTGTCCTAAATAAAGTTTACAGTTTTACATCATTCAGTGTAAACCTATTTCAGGACAAGTCAGTTCTAAGCCCCGTCATTCCGGGGCTTACCCCCCCCCTCATTCCGGGCTTGATACCTCGTCATTCCTGGCTTGACCCGGAATCCCTGGAACGTACAGCCTAATTCGAAGTATCGCGCCACGCGGGGACTTTGCCGCCAAACTGCCGCACCGAAAGACCGCTTCTGCGCGTTGTGTCGGCGGTTGCAGTGCGCCACAGGCCAATTACGGCCATCGGCGCACGGCTGGCGGCCTCGTAAGGTCCCCCGGCAGGTGTCGATGTGCGGCTATTTGGCGGAACGCCGCCTTTTGGCCGGGAATACCTCTTACGGCCATCGGCGCACAGTGGGTGGCCATCGAAGGCATCCTGGCGGGGGTCGATGTGCGGCTATTTGGCGAATGGCACTTTTTTTAACGAGAAATACCTGATTATTTGTAACTTTGGGTCCGACAGAATGCAATTTGTATGAAAAAGACGATTCAGTTTTTGTTTGTATTGGCCCTGCTGGCCTCCTGCGCCGGCCGGAACGAGGGCAATTTCCACCTGACCGGAACGATCGAGGGGGCGGAGGGGAGATACGCGTTGGTCTTTCCGGCGGATGTCATGGATATTTTCCACGGAGAAAAGCCTCTGGCAAAGATCAGGATTCGGAATAACAAGATAGATGCATACCTCTCCTTGGATTCCAATTCGGTGTATGAATTCTTTGTCCCTGTCCAAAAAGGAGCCTATGCATCCCTTCCCTTCTTCGTAGACAGTCCGAAACTGTACGTGACCTATTCAAAGAGTGATGGCAGGGACGCCAAAATCCATACCAGTTCGGAGTCTCCATTGAATGCTTTCTATAGTTCGTATCGGGAATCAAAAGAGAAAGCGCTTCAGGATGATACTGCGGAGTACCGTAGGCTTTTTGACAGCCTGGCGCGGGCGAACACTTATTATACGAAAGAGTACCAAATACTTTGGGACAGGTGCTTCGTCGAAGGCGCTTCCGGAGCAGAACGGGATTCATTGACCGTGCTCATGAGAAAACTAGAAATGAGTGGTGAGATGCTGACCCCGGAAGGCCTGGCCCAGGATTCGTTGTCAAACGAGGTCCGAAAACGGCAACTGGAGTATGACAAGGCCCATCTCTGCGGAGAAAAGCCCACGATGGCAACCTTCTACTTAACTACTGAGGCCATGAGAATGGCATTCAGGCTCAATCACGATGTCAGTTTTTGGCTGTCTCACTATGACGAGGTGTATAAAGACCTCTTCCCCGGGTGCAACGTGCACAACCTGGCCAAAGAGGCCATTGAGGGAGTCAAGATTTACGAGGGTGCTCCTTACCAGGATTTCACCTTGCCCGACACGGAGGGGAATCGGGTATCGTTGTCGTCACTGATCGACGGAAAGGTGGCCTTGTTGGACCTCTGGGCATCCTGGTGCGGGCCCTGCCGGTCGAACAGTCGCCTGCTGGTCCCGATTTATGATAAGTACAAGGACGTCGGCTTCACGGTGGTTGGAGCAGCGCGGGAATTCAAGGATTCCGAATGGCAAAAGGCTTTGGCGCAGGACGCCTATCCTTGGACGAATCTGATCGCTCTGGGAGAGGACCATGCCGTTTGGACATTGTACGGTGTCGCGAATGGCGCAGGCGCCCGTTTCCTCATTGGCCCGGACGGAACCATCCTCAAGATCAACCCCACCCCCGAAGAGGTGGAAGCCGCCATCCTGGCGAATCGGTAATAAGCTATCAGTCAATGAATTAATCACTCAGAGGTGCACGGAAAAGTGCACCTCTACTTGTTTAATTGTTTGATAAACAACCTATTAGACACCAAGATGTGCGCCTAAAAGTGCACCTCTGAATACTTAATCAATTGAATATTAAATAGTTATTTTTAAAGAGGTGCGCCCGCCCGTGCGTCCCGATGCATCTAGAGCCACCTGCCCTATCTGAAGCAAAGCGCTTCGCAGAAGAAGGGCTTCCGGATTTTCCCGAAGCGGAAGGTTACCGGGCCGAAGTCGCCGAATCGCCGGTTGCAAAAATGGCATTAGACACGCCGAAATGCTCCTTATGCCCCCTCGCGATGTGGGGTATGTTGCGTTTGCGTGCGTACAAGGGTGATTTTGCAAACTTAACCTCGGATTCCATAAGATTTGCGAGAGAAGAACCGACGGGACTCGTCACCATCCACGTGCTCGCTGCGGGTAACGTCCCTCAAATCCGGACGTTACCGACATTTTGCCCCGATTTTGCGGGTGTCGTCCATGTTTCCGGGACGTTACCTGCACGCAGCGGGGCGATCCCAGAATCCGGTCAGAAAGTCCAGCCGAGGCCGAGGTCGAAGGCGGTCGCGGCGGGGCTGTAGGTGTTTTCGATGAAGAATTTGAGGGGGCCGGTGCCGAAGCGGACGGCAATGGGGGTGATGGACGGGACGACGCCGATGAGGTCGTCCGAGAAGAAGCGATCCTTTCCACTCAGCACCATACCGCCGCCGAAGGCGGAGTAGAGCTTGACTTTCTGCGTGGGGTTCCAGAAGCAGCGCGCCTGGAAAAAGAGGGCGCCGATGGGCGCGGAGTCTCTCCAGCCGTCCGGATGGGGATCTTTCAGGTTGTACCGGGGATTTCCCTGCGGGTCGATACCGAAGGTTCCGTATTGGATGACCTTGTGGTGGCACCAGGAAACACCGCCCGTCAGGACCATTTCCCAGCGGCGGGCCGTTTTCCAGACGGCGGACAGGCTCAGCGCGGGCATCCAGGCGTCGGTCATGTCCGGTTCTTTCCCTTCGCGGGCGAACGACTTGTCATATTTGGTGCCGTTGACTTCGAGGAGGGTGTGGATCGGCGGAAGGCCGGTGGCGATTTCCACGGAGAATTGCTTGACAAAGGGCGGATCTTCCTCCTGAGCATAGGCGGAGGCGCCCAGCAGCAAAAGCGCCACGAGGGCTGTCAGGCGCGTTTTCATTGGACAGAATCCAGCTTGACGACGATTTCCCGGTCGCGGAGGTCCGCCAGGGTGGTGTCCTTGACGACGAATGCGCCTTGCGGGTCCTCGAACCGGACGAAAGGACCTTCCAGATTCCGGTAATAGGGGATTCCCACGCGGCAGTGGCCGTTGGCGTCCGTGATGCCCAGCACGTTCTCCCTTTCCATGTCCTGTTTCCAAGCACCGCCTTTGATCCGGATTCCCTCCAGGGGTTCGCCCGTGGTGCGGGAAACCAGGGAGAAGGACATCGGCGCCTCGCCGTTCTCTTCCCCGAGCGGCGCCTGGGGCATGCCGTAGCAGGCCTGGAATACGAACAGGGCGCCGGTCAGGGACGCTCCCTTCAAAAGATTATGCAAGAATTTCATGTTTGTCGCATTTACAAGATAAATCCCCCCGGGGACGAATCTTGCACAAAAATAACGTAAATTTGCCGAAAGACCATATCCGCGCCATGAATCCGCTGCTGTTCCGCCTGTTCCGCGCCAATGAGACGAAGGTCCACGAATTGAATTACCTCTTCTGGGAATGCACGACCCGTTGCATGCTCCGCTGCCGCCATTGCGGGAGTGACTGCTCCGTGCAGAGCCGGGAGAAGGATATGCCCCTGGAAGACTTCCTGCGGGCCTTGGACACGATTCCGGCGGACCACCGGCCGAGGGATTTCTCTGTGGTCCTGACCGGCGGGGAGCCGCTGCTGCGGCCGGACATCGCCGAGGCCGGGCGGGAAATCCGCCGCCGGGGCTTCGGCTGGGGCATGGTCACCAACGGCTGGTGCTACGACGAGGCGATGCACGGGAAGCTGATGGCCGCCGGAATGGGCGCCATCACCGTGAGCCTGGACGGTCTGGAGGCCTCCCACGACTGGATGCGCGGGGTACCCGGGAGCTATGCCCGCGCGCTGAAAGCCATCGGCATCATCGCTGCGGAACCGCGCCTGAACGCCGATGTCGTCACCTGCGTGAACCAGCGGAACCTCTCCGAACTCCCCGAAATCTACGAAATCCTCAAAGGCCTCGGCGTGAAGCAGTGGCGGCTGTTCACCATCATTCCCATCGGCCGGGCCGCCGCCGATCCGGAGATGAAACTCTCTGATTCCCAGTTTATTTCCCTGATGGAATTCATCCAGGCCAAGCGCCAGGAAGGCGGGCCGATGAAGGTGACCTTCAGCTGCGAAGGCTATCTGGGCCGATACGAGGAGAAGGTCCGCGACATCCGCTATTTCTGCCGCGCCGGCATCAACATCGCGTCCGTCCTCATCGACGGCCGCATCTGCGCCTGCCCCAACATCGACCGGGACCGTTTTTCCCAGGGCAGCATCTATACGGACAATTTCTACGAAGTTTGGGAAACGCGTTTCGAGGCTTTCCGCAAGCGGGACTGGGCCCGGACGGGCCGATGCAAGGATTGCAAGGCCTGGCGCGACTGCCTCGGAAACGGGATGCACAATTGGCACAATGGCACCGGAGAAGTCCTCCAGTGCCACTATGCTAAAACTATTTCCCAGGAAGCGTAATTACCTCGCTACCACATACTTGTGCAGCGTCTCGCGAACGGCGCCGGGTCCGGCGTACAGTTCGCGGACCATGCCTTCGATGCGCTCGCCGAGGCCGGCCTCATACAGGTCCACCGCAAAGACGTCCTTCCGGCTGAACAGCTGCTTGAGGCAGGACCAGTCCTGGTCCGGCTTGCCGATTTCCAGCGGCGCTACGATCGCCTGCAGCTCCGCCAGCAGCGGGTCCGGGGACGGCTCGAACGGCGTTCCGTCGTCGCGGATGCCCTTCAGGTAGCGCGCATAGCCCGCCAGCGTGAGCGGAATCAGTACCAGATTGTCCATGTCCAGCCCGCGGGAGATGTACTTCTTGAGGGTCTCGCCGAAGCGGATGGGCAGTTTCTGGCTCGTGTCCATCGCGATGCGCTGCGGCGCGTCCGGCATGAACGGGTTCGGCAGGCGGCGGTTGATGACCGTGCCGATGAACTCGTACGGATTCAGGACGCCCGGGTCCGTCACGACCGGCATCGCCTCGATGTAGCCGATCTTCTGGATGAAGGCGCGCAGGTCCGGATCGGCCATCTCGGCGCTGATGAGGGTGTAGCCCAGCATGCAGCCGTAGATGCTCATCGCGGTGTGCAGCGGGTTGAGGCAAGTGGTGACCTTCATCGTTTCCACTTTGTCCACGGTCTCCCGCGTCGTGTACAGCGCGCCGCCCAGGTCCAGCGGCGGCCGGCCGCAGGTGTAATTGTCCTCAATGACCAGATATTGCACCTCCTCGGAGTTCACGAACGGGGCCGTGAAGGTGTGCTTGGCCGTTTCGATGTAGTCGTTGTCCTCGAAGCCGTCGGCCGCGAGCATGGCCTTCACCTTCTCGTGCGGGCGCGGGGTGATCTTGTCGATCATCGACCAAGGGAAGGTGATCTTCGTCTCGTCCTCCAGGTAGGCGAGGAATTCCGCCGGGACGAGACCGTCGGCCGCCCAGCGCTTCGCATACGCGAGCACGCCGGCCTTGACCTTGTCGCCGTTGTGGGAGCAATTGTCCATCGACTGCACCGTCAGCGGCAGGGCGCCGGCCTTCCAGCGCTCGTACAGCAGCGCAGCGACCTTGCCCATCGCCAGGACGGGCGTCAGGCCGCGCTCCAGGTCCGCTGGGGCGACGGTATAGCCCTTCTCCGTGATGGTGAAGGAAATCATCTGCAGGGACGGGTTCCGGAAGATGTCCACGAGCCGCTGCCAGTCGGGGAAGGCGTAATCGGCCTTCAGGGCCTCCGTGACGGACGCGATGACGGTCTTTTCGATGGTGCCGGTGGACTGCAGGCTCACGGACAGCGACAGGTTCCCGTAAGGGGCATAGGCCTTGTCGATGACCTCGAGATCGAAGGTTTCCGCGACGATGACGCCGCGGTCGTACTGGCCCGTGTTCAGGGCCTCGTTCAGGATCGCGGCCGGGAAGGCGCGGAAAATGTTGCCGCCGCCGAAGTGCACCCAGGTGGGCTCGGCGAAGGTTTTCGCCTTCACGGCGGCGATGTCGTATTTCGGGAGCCTGTAGCCTTTGGACTCCCATTCCGCGGCGTTATACTTGCCGTTCAGGATATCAGTCAGTTTCATGGCTTGCTTTTTTTGAAGAATCACAGATACCTCTGGCGTCTGCTGCTTCGCAGCCCTGTCCGGGTAAATGCCGCCGGAGATATCTGTGATTCTTCCGCTTCGTTCAATCAAAAAAACCGGGTTGTTTGTAGGGGAGGCCCAGTTCGCGGTCGACGGTGGCGATGATGCCCTGGACCTGGCCCATGGCGAACATGCGGCCGAGGAGGGTGTAACCGGCGTTGTGCCCGTGCGCGGACTCGTCCATGATGCCGCCGGGCGCGTCGGTGAAGGTCATGCCGTGGTCCACGCGCATCGGCAGGGCGGGATTCTCCTTCTCGAAGATGCGTACGAGTTCGATGAGGTCCGCCCGGCCGCCGAGGTGCGAGGCCTCGGTGAAGTCGCCGTTCGGGAAGATGTGGCAGGAGCGCAGGTGGATGAAATGGGTGCGGGAGGCGAACTTCTTCGCCATCCCCACGACATCGTTGTAGGCTCCTGCGGAGAGGCTTCCGGCGCAGAAAGTCAGGCCGTTATGCTTGTTGGGAACCGCATTCAGGAACCACTCGATGTCCTCCTCCGTGCGGACGATGCGTGGCAGGCCGAGGATCTCGATGGGCGGGTCGTCCGGATGGACGCACATGTTCATCCCGCACTCCTCGCAGACGGGCATGATGGCCTCCAGGAAGTATTTCATATTGGCCCGGAGCTGGGCCTTGTCGATGCCCTTGTACAGGTCCAGGAACTCCCGGAACTTCTGCACGGGGGCCTCGTCGTTCTCGCTGAAATTGCCGCTCACGAAGCCCTGCGTCTTGATGACGATGGTCTCCACCAGCTTGTGGTCTTTTTCCGGGGTCATGGTCTTGGCGAGCGCGTCGGCTTCGGCGAGGACGTTCCGCCCCTCGCCTACGCCCGCCGGGAACCGGAACTTCGCCCACTCCTCCCGGGCGCCGGGGCGCTTGAGGATGTAGATGTCGAAATAGGCGAACTCGGCGTAGTTGAAGTACAGGTTCGTGGCGCCGTTCGGGTTTTTGTGGAAGAGGTCCGTGCGGGCCCAGTCCAGCACCGGCATGAAGTTGTAGCAGATGCAGTGGATGCCCTCGGCGGACAGGTTCCGCAGCGACTGCTTGTACACTTCGATCTGCTCGTCCCGGTCGGGACCGCCGTATTTGATGGTTTCCACGACGGGGAGCGACTCCACGACGCTCCAGCGCATGCCGTAGCTCTCGATATATTCGCGCAGGTCGCGGATCTTCTCCCGCGTCCACACCTGCCCCAGCGGGACGTCGTGCAAGGCGGTCACGATGCCCTCCACGCCGATCTGCCGCAGCATCGCCAGCGTGATCTTGTCCTTCTTACCGAACCATCTCCAAGTTTTTTCCATTGTATGTCTGCTTTTTAGGGTTCATAGCTGTACAAAGGTACGGCATTTCTTTGCTTTCTCAAGGTGGATTGCGTAAATTTGTTACCGATGGACAAGAAAAAGAAACATTCTTTCAAGTCTCGCTGCCGCGCCTTCGCCATCTGGCAGAAGCTGGGGTATTTCCCCTGGTACAAGCCGAAGGAAAAGAAGCCCCGGAAGCGTTCCGGCGATTTCTACAAGGGGGCGTTCGACAGCATCCCTTTCCTGAACGACGACGCGAAACGGACGTTCTCCCATCTCCTGCTCCGTCCTGGCTACATGATCCGGGACTACATCAAGGGCGCCCACGAGCGATACCTGGCGCCCCTGACGGCGCTCATCGTCTTCTACGCCTTCTTCGCCCTGGTCGCCGCCGTCATGCAGCCGGTCCAGCAGCGCCACAGGAAGGAGATCAATCCTGTCGAGCAGATGGAAGCCGAGGATTTTGAGAATCCCGAGCAGGCAAAGACTTTTTCGCTGCTGAAGAATACGCTGGCCACGCTCCAGAAAGGCTGGGTCTACCTGCATCTGGACCAGTACCCGGAGGAGGTGGACACTCAGCACGAATCGTCCTTGGCGGCCCTGGAGGGCACACTCCGGAGCCAGGGGATTCCGCTTTTCGCCGGCCAGTTCCTGCTCCTCTGGCTGGCCATGTCCCTCGCGCTGCGCCGCCGCCACAAGCAACGGATGTCGGCCTATGCGGCGGCATCGGCCTATATCCTGTGCCAGTTCAGCTTCTTCATGCTGTTCGCCCTGCTCTTCTCGTTCGGAAAGAGTGCGGAAATCGGCATCGTCCTGATTACGGTCCTCCTGATGTGGGATTATCACCAGTGGCTGGGTGTCCAGTGGAAGAAGAGCTTCTGGCTGGTCCTGAAGACCGGCCTCTATTACGGCCTCCTGTGCGGATTGGTGGTCCTCCTGGCCGCCGCAGCCGCCTTCGCGATAGCTTCTTTCAGAACATAAAACCGGATAAGATATGAAACACCACAAGCTCATGGCCCTGGCGGCGGCGCTGTTCGCCGCGGGCGCGGTCTGCCTCGCGCAGACGAAGCAGGAACAAGTCATCGAAGGCGGCGGAACCGGCCCCTGGAAGTCCGTGGCCGTCGGAGACGCCACCCTTCCCACGCACACGATCTACCGTCCGAAGGACCTCCAGAAATATGTCGACGAGAACGGCAAGATTCCCGTGCTCCTGTATGCCAATGGCGCCTGCGCGAACAACAACCTGGAGATGAGCCGCCTGCTCAGCGAGGTGGCCTCCTGGGGCTATATCGTCCTCGCCATCGGCCCGTATCAGGATATGCCGGACGACGCGTTCTACGCCCAGTGGAAGGGCGTCGTGCGGGGCTGGTACCCGGAGACGAAGGAAGTGGCGATGATGGGCAACGGCGAGCGGCTGACGCCTTATACCGAGGCGGAGCTCGCCGAGCGGGCCGCGCAGCAGGAAGCGGCGCGGAAGGCCGCGGAGGCCGCCGCGAAGAAGAAGGGCAAGAAGGCCGCGCCCGCCCCGGAACCGTTCCGGACCTATCCGCGCCAGCTGCTGGAGGCCCTGGACTGGCTCACGGACAAGAACATCGACGTGACGAGCGACTACTACCACCGCATCGACCTGGACAAGGTCGCGGCGATGGGGCAGTCCTGCGGCGGCGCCCAGGTGCTCGCCGTGGCCCACGACCCCCGCATCAAGACCTGCCTGATCTTCAACTCCGGCATCGGAGAAATGTCGATGAGCGGCGCTTCCAAGGAGTCCCTCGCGAATCTCCACCAGCCGATGCTCTACCTCAACGGTGGCACGGCGGACGTGGCCTACGAGAATGCCAATGGCGACTGGAAGCGTATCAAGGAGCTTCCCGTCGTGAAGATTTCCACCCTGGACGGTCACCACGGCACGTACTACGAGAAGAACGCCGGCGCTTACGCCGTCGCGTGCCGCCTCTGGCTCAACTGGCAGCTCAAGGGCCAGGTCGGCGACTCCGCCCTCTTTATGAACGACGAATACGGCAAGATGGTCCATCCCGACTGGACCTTCGACCGCAAAAACTGGTAAACGATGAAACTTTCCAACAACGTAATATCCATCGAAGTGGCTCCGCATGGCGCGGAGCTGGTGAGCCTGGTCCGGAAGGGCCGGGAGTATATGTGGAACGGCGACGCGAAGTTCTGGAACCGCCACGCCCCCATCCTGTTCCCGGCGGTGGGCAAGCCCTTCAACAATGAGATTCGCATTGACGGTCAGGTATTTACGATGAAGCAGCACGGTTTCGCCCGCGACTGCGAGTTCGAGGAAGCCGGGGAAGGCATCCTGGTGATGAAGGACGTCCAGCCGGAGAACTACCCCTACCGTTTCGCTTTGGAGGCGCAGTATAAGCTGGACGGAAACCGCGTGGACATCACCTGGACCATCCTGAACCTGGACAAGCGCGACATCTTCGCCCAGATCGGCGCGCATCCCGCTTTCACCCTGCCGGATTACGACCCGGCGGACGCCGTCCACGGCTACGTCCGCTATTACGACGCCTGCGGCCGGCCCGTGTGCCCCGTCGTCGTCTCCGACTTGGACGACGGCAACCGCGTCCCCCGGCCGGAGCCCGTCCACCTGCCGGCGGAAATGCCGGTCACGAACGAGACCTTCGCACACGACGCCCTGATCATCGAGGAAATGCAGGTGGCGGCCACGGAGCTTTGCGACAAGGAAGGGAAGGCCTTCCTGCGCGTGGACAGCCCGTTGGCGGAGGCCTACGGCATCTGGGCGCCCTACAAGCCGGGCTGCCCGTTCGTGTGCCTGGAACCCTGGAACGGCCTCTGCGACAAGAAGGGCTTCACCGGCGACATCTCAGACCGCACCTACATCCACCGGGTGGCTCCCGGCGACAAGTACAGCTTCCTCTATTCCATCACCGCGCTGTAACGGCCGGGGCTCCAGCTTTTGCAAGAGCCCCGAAAAATCCTTATCTTGTGGTCGTTATGAAATGGGACAAGAACGATCTGAAGCGGACGATTCGCTATTACGCGAACATCTACGACCACATAGACACCGACGATGCGGCGCAGCGCATCAAGAGCGCCATCTGGTTCCGGGGCCCCAACGCCTGGATCCTGGCGTTCTCGATTATCATCGCATCCGTCGGCCTGAACGTGAACTCGACGGCGGTGATCATCGGCGCGATGCTCATCTCCCCGCTGATGGGGCCGATCATCGGGATGGGCCTGGCCATCGGGACCAACGACCTGGATCTGCTCAAGCAGGCGGTCAAGAACGTGCTGGTGATGGTGCTCATCTCGCTGGGGGCGTCGACCCTGTTCTTCCTCGTGTCCCCGCTGGACCTGATCAATCCCACGGAGCTGGAGGCCCGCACGAGTCCCACCATCTATGACGTCCTGATCGCCCTGTTCGGCGGCCTGGCCGGCATCTTGGAGAACAGCCGCAAGGAACGCGGGACGGCCATCGCGGGCGTCGCCATCGCGACGGCCCTGATGCCGCCCCTGTGCACCGCGGGCTACGGCCTGTCCTGCCTGAACATGCATTTCTTCCTCGGGGCGATGTACCTGTTCATCATCAATGCCGTCTTCATTACGCTGGCCACCTACGTGATGGTCAAGTACTTGCGCTTCAAGACGGTTACGGGCATCGACCCGGCCCTGGCCACGAAGCGGCGGCATCTGATGAGCACCATCATCGCCATCGTCGTCATCCCGAGCATCATTTCGGCCATCGGGATGGTGAAGGACAACAATTTCCAGCGGAACGTGGAGGCGTTCGTCCGGGAGAACCGCCTGGTCTCCCGCTCCTACATCTACGACTGGCGCATCTACAACGACCACGGGCGCAAGGTGGAGATCTCCCTGACCGGCGAGCCCCTTTCCTTCGAGGCCCAGACCGCCTTCTATGCATCGGCCCGGGCCCATAAGATCAAGGACAACCAGCTGGTCATCAAAGAACACTCCCTCGGGATGACCGGGGAGGAAATGAACGCGATGATCCGGGAGATCTATGACAAGACGGACCGCGACCTGGCGGAGAAGGAAGCGCAGCTGGACCACATCCAGGCCCGCCTCGATTCCCTGACCCGGCTCGTAGAGTCGCTGGTCGTGGACCCGACCGTGCCCATCAATCCGGCTGCCCCGGTCAGTCCTGCCGCCCAACCGTAGTCCGCGCGGCTATTCCCGGGGCGCAATCGCCGCCTGCAGCTGTTTCAGGGCCTCCTGGGCCCATTCGAAGTCCTGCCCCACGGGGATATGGACGATGTTCTTGTCGTCCATGCCCAGCAGGATGTGGTACGCGACCGGCAGATAAGGATTGTTGTTGCTGTTGGACACGTACCCCTCGACAATCTTGCCGATGGGAATCTGCTTCCCGTCGAACACCAGGACGCCTTCCTTGCGATACACCAGGATGGCGCCGTCCGGTTCATTGACCCGGGTGGGATTGATGACCACGAGATCGTCAGGCTCCTCGGGGAGGGGCTTGGTATCATACAAGAATTCACGCATAGCCATGACGTTAAGTTTTCCGTTGCAAGATACGCATTTTTCGTGCCATTTCCGCGTCTAAATCGGCCCTTAGGCCGCCAAACTGCCGCACGAGAGGGCGTATTCTGTGCGCTGTGCCGGTGGTTGCGGTGCGCCACAGGCCGTAATCGGCCCTTGGCGCACATCAAGAGGCCTTGCAGGGCCTTCCTGTGGGCGTCCATGTGCGGCAGTTTGGCGAAGTGGGGTGGTATAGTGGAAAGGTTGGGGGAAGGGTGCCTCCGGGGCCTTTCCGGCCCCTATCCGTCGATGACGGAAGCGAGCGTCCCGCTCGCGGAGGCGCCCTTCCCCTTCAGCTTCTCCAATCTATCAAGATGATGGAGCCCATTCTTCAGGTGGTCCCGATCATTGGCGCAGGTGGTGCTGATTGTTGGTGCAGGTGTATAGGTGTTTTGGCGCAGATGAGGAAAAATGGTGGGGACCTGCGCCGTGAATCGCGGTTCTGTGCGTTGTGCTGGCGCAGGTCCCACCCCAAAAATTCCACCTGCGCCAAGAACATGGGACACCTGCGCCAGAAAAGGTGTTGACCTGCGCCAGTAATGCCGGAAACTTGCACCATTTCAATCATCCGCCAAACAGCCGCACGGGAATGCCCGTTCTGCGCGCTGTGCCGGTGGTTGCGGTGCGCCACAGGCCGTAATCGGCCCTTGGCGCACAGCGAGAGGCCAAGCAAGGTCGCCTGGTGGGGGTTGATGTGCGGCACTTGGGCGAAGTGAGACCCGCGCCTACAGCGGCAGGCCGCAGCTGTTCTTGATTTCGCTCATCACGAAGGAACTCTGGACGGAGCCGAGGCTATCGATGGTGCCGAGGGTGTTGATGAGGAAGTTGTTGTAGTACTGCATGTCGGGGGCGTAGATCTTCAGGAGGTAGTCGAAGTCGCCGGAGATGTTGTAGCATTCGGCCACTTCCGGGATGTCCTTGACCCGGTTCACGAAGTCGTTGGCGATGTCCTTGCCCATGCGGCGGAGGCGGACGCTGCAGAAGACGAGGAAGCCGCGGCCGAGCTTGGCGGCGTCCAGGACGGCCGTGTACTTGCGGATGTAGCCTTCGTTCTCCAGCCGGTGGAGGCGTTCGAAGACCGGGGTCGGGGAGAGGTGGACCTTGAGGGCGAGGTCCTTGACGGTGATGCGGGCGTTCTCCTGGAGGACGCGAAGGATCTGAATGTCAGTCTTGTCGATGGTTTCGGCCATGGTGGATTCTTCTGCCAGGGGGGCTTTATCCACAGTCTATGTGAACGGTTTCCCTGCTGCTGATGGCAAATTTAGCGGAAAACACCTATTTTTCCAAGTTTCTTGTTTGAAATCTCCGCGCGCCATAACTTTGCAAGCAGAAAAACACACGAATTATGGCAACGCAGAAACTCCACTTCGAAACCCTTCAGCTCCACGTGGGTCAGGAGCACGCCGATCCCGCTTCCGACGCCCGCGCGGTTCCGATTTACCAGACTTCCTCCTATGTCTTCCATAACAGTGCGCACGCCGCCGCGCGGTTCGGCCTGGCGGATCCCGGCAACATCTACAGCCGCCTGACGAACACCACCCAGGACATCCTGGAGCAGCGCATCGCCGCGCTGGAAGGCGGCGTGGGCGCGTTGGCCGTGGCCTCGGGCGCGGCCGCGATCACCTACGCGATTCTCAACATCACCCGCGCGGGCGACCACGTCGTGTCGGCCAAGACCATCTACGGCGGCACCTACGACCTCCTGGAGCACACGCTCGTCCCCTACGGCATTTCGACCACGTTCGTGGACCCGGCCGACCTGAATAACTTCGAGAAGGCCATCCGCCCGGAGACGAAACTCCTGTTCATCGAGACCTTCGGCAACCCCAACGGCAACGTCATCGACATCGAGAAGGTGGCGGCGATCGCCCATCGGCACCAGATTCCGCTCGTGGTGGACAACACCTTCGCGACCCCGTTCCTGCTCCGGCCCATCGAGCTGGGCGCCGACATCGTGGTCCATTCCGCCACGAAGTTCATCGGCGGCCACGGCACCACCATCGGCGGCGTCATCGTGGACTCCGGCAAGTTCGACTGGAAGGCCTCCGGCAAGTTCCCGCAGTTCACGGAGCCGGAGAACAGCTACCACGGGATCGTCTTTGCCGATGCCGTCGGCCCCGCCGCCTACATCACCCGCGCCCGCGCCATCCTGCTCCGGGACACCGGCGCGACGCTTTCCCCGGTGAGCTGCTTCATCTTCCTCCAGGGCCTGGAAACGCTCTCCCTGCGGGTCGAGCGGCACGTGGCCAACGCGCTGAAAATCGTGGACTTCCTGTCTAAGCACCCGCAGGTGGCCAAGGTCAACCACCCGTCCCTGCCGGACCATCCCGACCACGCGACGTACCAGAAGTATTTCCCGAACGGCGGCGGCTCCATCTTCACCTTCGAGATCAAGGGCGGCAAGGACGAGGCGTTCAAGTTCATCGACTCGCTGGAAATCTTCTCCCTCCTCGCGAACGTGGCCGATGTGAAATCCCTCGTCATCCATCCCGCAACCACCACGCACTCCCAGCTCACGGAGGCGGAGCTTACGGACCAGGGCATCTACCAGAGCACGATCCGCCTGTCCATCGGCACGGAGCACGTGGACGACCTCATCGCCGACCTGGCGCAGGCCTTCGAGAAGATCGCGTAATCAGGAATTACGTGGTGGCAGCCGCCGCCTTCGCCGGGAACGCCCTTCGGGCGACAAGCCAGGCGAGGGCGGCGACCGCAATAGCGAGGGCCATGATGATCAGCTCCACGGTGACCATGCTGGCGCCGGTCTTGGACAGGATGACGGCCAGGGCGTCCACCAGGGCGTGCAGCCCGATGGCGGCCGGGAAGAGCCAGAGCCATTTTCCTCCCTTCCGGGCGGCCGCCCAGACGAGGAGGGACAGGCCCACGTGCAGGGTAATTGCGGAGAACCGCTCCCAAAGACCGAGGAGGTAGGTGCCTGCGCCGGTGGTCTGGAGCTGCTCGAAGGTGGCGGTCAGCTGGTCCTTCGCCTCGGCGGGCGCCGAGGAGAGCAGGGTGTCCGTCTGTCCGAGATTGACCATGATGGCCATCGTAAGGGTGGAAATCATCGAAATGCCGAAGAGGATGAGCATTTCCACGCCGCCGTGGCCGAGGCCGTAGGAAACGCCCGGCTTGGTCTCCGTGGGTTCCTTCTTGAGGAGGAACTTCATGGCCAGGAACCGGCCCGTTTCCTCGAAGAGGCCGGCCATCAGGCCGCCGTAGAGGGCGTAGTACAGGGTTTTCCCCTGGATGACCGCCCCGCTCGGGCCCTTGAGGACGATTTGGTGGACGATCGACTCCAGCACCAGCGCGAAGACGACGAAGGTGCCGGCGCCGATGAGGATCGTGGACAGCTTGGCTTGGTGCTTTTTCACCGCCCACCAACACAGGAATACGGGGATGGCGAAGCCCAGGAGGGCGTTCACGGCCATCACAATGAGATTTGCAGTAGGAACCATAATTTCTCGGATTAAGATTTCCTCAAGGGGTGATTTACAACGCTTTATAGTCAAAATCCACCAGCTTCGCGCCGCCGCACAGCAGGTAGGCGGGACGGAGGGCGAAGAAGCCCTGGAAGTTGTTGTGGTGGTAGCCGGAGACGTCCACGCCTTCCTGCGCGGGGACCCATTCGCCGGCATCGGCCTGGACCCAGACACTGGCCGTGTTGCGTTCGTTCCGGATGCGCACGGCCAGGTCCTTTGCGTCACCGGCCTGTCCGAAATACGCTTCCTCGTTGTAGAACAGGTACAGTCCCGCCTTGCCGCCTTCGGGGACGGAGAACCGGGCCGTGATCTCGTAGGACTCGTCTACGGCCGTCGTCGTCATCAGCGTCCCGCCATCGAAACCGGCGTGCCATTTCGCCCACAGGAGCGGATTGTCATAGTTGCGCAGATAAGAATAATCGCCCTGCAGGCCGTTCTGCTCCCATTTCGCGCCGTCCTTTTCCACGAGGACAGGCCAGCCGTCGGCCGTCCATTCTACGCTTTCGATAATCGTGCTCCGGCCCAGCGTATGGTAGCTGTTGCGGTAGGCGTGATAGACCACATACCAGTTGCCGGCGGCATCGTCGATGAGGGTGCCGTGGCCCTTGGACCACCAGCACTCATCGGCGGAATACGTGTGCACCAGCGGGTTGTGCGGGCTGTTCTCCCAAGGGCCGAGGGCCGATTTGCTGCGGGCGACGACCACCATATGGCTCGTGGGCGGGCCGGCGGTGCCGCCTTCCGCGGTCACGAGATAGAACCAGTCACCGCGCTTGAAGAGTTTGGGGGATTCCAGCCAGAAGCCTTCCGTTTCCCACTCCTCGGGGAAGGGCCATCCGTCATAAACCTTCTTCGGGCGTCCCGCCGCGGCCAGGCCGTCGGGCGTCAGGGGCGTCACGAAGCCGTTGTTCGTGTACAGATAGCGGTTCCCGTCCTCCGCCACGACATGGCCCGGGTCGATGCCGCCTACGTCCAGTTTCACCGGCGCGGACCAGGGGCCCTCGGGCCGGTCGGCCGTCACGACATAGTTCTCGCCCCTGCTCGTGGGGTAGTAGATGTAGAACTTCCCGTTCACCTTGCAGATGTCCGGGGCGAAGATGGAATAGTCGCCGTCCTCGACGGCCCGGGCGACGGGCTCCCAGTGGACGAGGTCCGTGGAATGCCAGACCAGCAGGGCCGGGAAATAGGTGAACGACGAATGCGTCATATAGAAATCGTTCCCGTCCCGCAGGATGGTCGGGTCGGGGTAGTCGCCCGGGAAGATGCAGGTCTTCAAGGGCGTGGCTTTGGGCGCGCACGCGACGGTCACCGCCGCGACGGCCAGGGAGAAGAGGATCGTTCGTAGTTTCATATCGTTTGTCTTCAGTGTTTACAAAGTCAAGGGACCTTTCCGGAGGACGTTGTCCAGCATCTCGCCGGGGATGATCTGCTTGATGGCGTCCACCACGGCGTTCAGCTTCGCCTCGTGGATGTAGTCGCTCCGGATAATCAGGGAGATGGTCCGGCCGGGTTTCGGGTCCACGATGGGCCGGAGGCAGTGCTGCATGCTGTACAGGATGAAGCCGGTATGGGTTTCCGGGATGATGGTGAGGCCGCCGTTGTCGTTGACCACCTGGATCAGGATGCCCACGCGGCCGCCTTCGAAGAACCGTTCATAAGAAAATGCGCCGTCCTTCAAGTCCTTCGGGTCGAACTGCCGCAGGCCGTCGCGGATGATCCAGAGCGGCTGCTCGAAAAGCGATGCCGCGCGGATGCTTTCCTGCGCATAGGCGGGATTGGCAGGGGAAACATAGGCGAGGAAGCGCTCGTGGTACAGCGGAATCTCCAGCAGGCCGGGTTCCCGGACCGGTCCGGCGAGAATGCCCATGTCCACCTCCGCCTTCCGGAGTTTGTCCAGGATGGTGTCGGAGAGCATTTCCTCCGTTTGCAGGCCGATGGACGGGTACCGCTCCCCGAAGAATTTGAAAAGGCCGGGGGTCAGCACGGGGGAGACGGTGGAAATGAGGGCGATCTTGAGCGGTCCGGACAGCGTCTCCTTCTCCGAACGCGTCATCTCCGCCAGTTGGTCCACATTGAACAGGATCACTTTCGCGCGGTCGATAATCTTGCGCCCGACGGCCGTCGGGGCCACCGGATGCGCGTCTCGGTCGAAGATGCGTACGTCCAGTTCCTCTTCCAGTTTCTTGACCATCAGGCTCAGCGTGGACTGCGTGAGGCCGCAGGCCTCGGCCGCTTTCCCGAAGTGCCGGTGGTCGTCGATGGCGACGATATAGCGCAGCTGCTGGAGGGTCATCGTTCCGCGTGGTTGATTTTATCAATGCAAAGATAAAAATAATTGTATTGATAAATGCAACACCGGGCCATAACTTTGTTCCCGGAATCCGAAAGGCAATGAATTGGAAGGTAATCACATGGTATATCGGCGTTTCCTTGCTCCTTGTCGCGGCCCTGATGACCGTGTCGGGGATCATCGCGTGCCTGACGCCGGGGGACCAGAGCCGGATTCCTTTGCTGTTCTCCGCCTTCCTGACGATCGTTGTCGGCTGCTATCCCATCCTCTTCGTCCGCCGGGGCCGTCATAAGCTGACGTTCCAGGAGGGGAACAGCATCGTCGTCGGGGCCTGGCTGATGGCCTGCCTGTTCGGGATGCTTCCTTTCCTGTTCTACGGCCGCGAGTTCACGCCCATCAACGCCCTCTTCGAGAGCATCTCGGGCTTCACGACGACCGGGGCGTCCATCCTGAACGACATCGAGGCGCTCCCGCGCGGCCTGCAGTTCTGGCGCATCGCGACGGCCTGGGTGGGCGGTGTGGGCATCGTCACGCTGTTCTCGATGATCACCGCGGGCGCGGACAAATCGACCCTGTCCGGGGCGGAAATCTCCACCGTGGCCCGCGAACCCTTCGCCGGCGACCGAAGCACCAGCTTCGCCAACCGGATGTTCCTGACCTACATCGCCTTGACAGTGGTAACGTTCTTCGCCCTGAAGCTGACGGGGATGGGCTGGTTCGACGCCGCCACCAACGCGATGTCGGCCTGCAGCACCTGCGGGTTCTGCACCCGGAACACCAGCATCGCCTTCTACGCCAATCCGGCCGCCGAAGTGGTCCTGACCTTCGCGATGCTCGCCGCCGGCGTCCATTTCGGCATCCTGTTCCTGGCCATCCTGAAGGGCCGTCCGAAGTACATCTGGAAGTCCGAGACCATCAAGGTGTTCCTGTCGCTGGTGGTCCTGGCCATCGTCATCGTGACGGTCGACTTGATGGTCAATGGGCAGTATCATTCCTTCGGGGAGGCGCTCCGGGACGCATCCTTCCAGGTCGCCTCCATCTCCACGACCACCGGGTTCGCCACGGAGGACACGACGCTGTGGCCCCCGCTCAGCATGTCGATCCTCATCATCTGCTCGCTCATCTGCGGCTGCTCCGGCTCCACCTCGGGCGGCATCAAGATCGACCGCGCCATCCTGGCCGCCAAGGGCATCTACCGGAAAGTCGGCCTCACCGTGAGCCCGCACCGGGTCCAGGCGGTCCGGGTCGATGGCCGGATGCGCTCGGACGAGCTGGTGAACGACGCCTACGGCTACATCTTCTGCTACCTGCTCATCGTCGTGGTCTTCGCCGCCGTCAACCTTTCCTTCGGCCTGGATTTCACCACGGGCGTCACCGCTTCGGTCGCCTGCATCGGCAATGTCGGCCCCGGCTTCGGCGAGGTGGGGTCGATGTCCAACTTCGCGGCCTTCCCGACCGTCCTCAAGGCGACCAGCATGACCGAGATGCTCATCGGCCGTCTGGAGATCTTCCCCATCCTGTACCTGCTCCGCTCGGTGCGGATGAAGTAGGCGGGAGCCGTTGTCCATTTCTCTGAAAATCATTACTTTTGTGTTCGGAGAAAAACAACGGACCCGTTATGAAGAAACTCTTTTCCCTTTTTGCCATCGCGATTGCGATGATGGCCTGCGCGCAGCCGGCGAAAGTGGCTGGGGACCAGGAACGTCTGTGGTATGACGCCCCGGCCGGGCGGTGGCTCGAAGCCCTGCCCCTCGGCAACGGTCAGATGGCCGCGATGGTGTTCGGCGGCATCGCCGACGAGACCATCCAGCTGAACGAATCCACCTTCTGGAGCGGCTCCCCGCACGACAACAACAGCAAGACCTCCCTCGAGCACCTCGACGAGGTCCGCCAGCTCATCTACGCGGGACGCGAGGAGGAAGCGGAGGCGCTGATCAACAAAGAGTTCATTCCCGGCCCGCACGGCCAGCGGTTCCTCACGCTGGGCAGCCTTCGGATGCATTTCGAGAACATGCCGGAGGAGGTCGAGGACTACTGCCGCGACCTGGACCTGACCCGCGCCGTCGCGGGGGTCGGCTTCACGGCGAACGGCGTCCGCTACACGCGGAGCGCGTTCGCCTCGCTGCGCGACCGCGCCCTCGTCATCCGGCTGGACGCCAGCAAGAAAGGTGCATTGACCTTCTCCCTCACGCAGGATTGCAAATTCCCCTTCGAGGTTACTACAGAAGGGAAGACGCTCGTGACGCGCATCAAGGGCGTGGAGCACGAGGGCATTCCTGGCGGCTTGACGGCCGAGTGCCGCACGCAGGTCATCAGCGACGGGAAAGTGGCGGCCGAGGACAAGCAGCTGACCATTTCCGGAGCGACGCACGTGACCCTGCTGGTGAACGCCGCGACGAATTACGTGAATTACCACGACATTTCCGGCGACGAGTCCGCCGCCGCGAAGGCGGGCCTGGCCGCCGCAGCCAAGCTCTCCTACAAGAAGCTCCTTGCGCGGCACGAGGCCGCCTACGGCGCGCAGTACGGCCGCTGCTCCATCAAGCTGCACTCCGGCGCGAATGCGGCCCTGCCGACGGACCAGCGCAAGACCGCCTTCCAGGACAGCGACGATATGGGCATGGTGGCCCTGATCTTCAATTACGGCCGCTACCTGCTGATCAGCTCCTCCCAGCCCGGCGGCCAGCCGGCGAACCTCCAGGGCATCTGGAACGACGAGGTGATGGCCCCGTGGGACAGCAAGTACACGATTAACATCAACGCCCAGATGAACTACTGGCCCGCCGACGTGTGCGGCCTCGACGAAACCCTCGTCCCCTTCTTCGGGATGATCAAGGACCTGTCGGAGACGGGCGCAGTCACGGCGCGGCAGATGTATGACTGCGACGGCTGGATGGCGCACCACAACACGGACCTCTGGCGCATCGCGGGTCCCGTGGACGGCGCTTTCTGGGGCATGTACCCCAACGGCGGCGCCTGGCTGGCGACTCACCTGTGGACCCATTACCTCTTCTCCAAGGACGAGGCGTTCCTCCGCGAGTGGTACCCGGTCATCAAGGGAACGGCGGACTTCTACCTGGATTACCTGCAGACGGATCCGCGCAACGGCTACCTGGTGGTCGTGCCTTCCGTGAGCCCGGAGCACGGGCCCATGGGCAAGAAATCCCCGATCACGGCCGGTTGCACGATGGACACGCAGATTGTCCGCGACGCCCTCTCCAGCACCCTGCAGGCGTCTGAGATCTTAGGTTTGGATGAGGCCGATTACCGCGCCAAGCTGCAGGAGACGCTCGCGAAGCTCCCGCCGATGAAGGTGGGGCAGTACGGCCAGCTGCAGGAATGGATCGAGGACGGGGACGACCCGAACGACGAGCACCGCCACATCTCGCACCTCTATGGCCTGTATCCTTCCGACCAGATCACCCCGACGGGCACGCCCGACCTGTTCGAAGCCGCGCGCACCACGCTCATCCAGCGCGGCGACCGCGCCACGGGCTGGAGCCTGGGTTGGAAGACGAACTTCTGGGCGCGGATGCAGGACGGCGACCACGCCTTCCTCATCATCAAGAACCTGTTCCAGCGGAATACCTATCCGAACCTCTTCGACGCGCATCCGCCGTTCCAGATCGACGGCAACTTCGGCGTGACGGCCGGCATCGCGGAAATGCTGCTGCAGAGCCACGAGGACGCCATCGTGCTCCTCCCGGCGCTGCCCGCCGCGTGGACGGAAGGCTCCGTCCGCGGCCTGCGCGCCCGCGGCGGCTACGTCGTGGACTTCGACTGGGCCGACGGCCGCATCACGTCGTACGAGGTGCGCACCCGGTCCGGCGCCAAGGCCGATGTCCCGGTGCGCTCCCCTCACTTCTAAGGTTTCACCAGCCGGACGCCGTAGATCTCGCCGACCTGCTTGCCCGGCTTCGCCACGAACTTCACCCGGACCTGCTCCTTGCCTTCCAGCATGGACGCGGGGATGGGGAAGGTCTCGTATTTGAACTCCGAGATGCGGTATTTGCCGGTGTTGTTCACGCTGGTGAGCAGCTCCTCGTCGACAAAGATGTCGAACTCGTGCGTCTTCCATTCGCCCACGCCCCAGAACTGCAGGCGGAGGGAGAGGTCCGTGCGGCCGTCGGTCTTCATCAAGTAGCTGAAGAAGCGGCCGTTGCGGGCGTCGCGGAAGAAGACGTCGTTGGTGTTGCCCGTGGAGGAGCCGTTCGTTTCCATCTTGTGGTCGGTCTCGGGCTGCTGCTCGCCGGGCTGGACCTTGTCCACGGTGCGGGCTTCCAGCTCCTGGCGCTCCTTCTCGGCGCGGGCCAGGCCTTCCAGATAGTCCTTGTATCCCTGCTCCGACAGCGTGAGCCAGTACATCATATACCGGGCGTCGTGGATCTCGAAGAAAGGCTGGATCTCGTTCCGGATGGGATTTTCCATCTTCACGTCCAAGGTATAGTGCAGGGGCTTGCCCGCAATGGGCTTCAGGTGTTCGGCGATCCGGTCGACGTGGTCGTCGATGAGGATGGGGGCGCCGTCCAGCGGGAGTTTCGCGCCGCTGGCGTACTGCCCGAAGCGGCTGTCGTCGGCGATCAGGTGCGCGAGATCCTCCGTGCCGGTCTTCATCCCCAGCAGGATGGGGCCGTGCATCAAGGCCACGTACTGCGGCACGTTCGGGAGGTATTTCACGCTGTTGTGCATCGGGAAGGTGACGTCGATGACATCGCCCTTCTTCCATTTGCGGTCGATGGCGACGTAGCTGCCGGGGCCGGTGACGACCTCGACCGGCTTGCCGTTGACATTCACGGAGAACGCACCGGGCTTCACCCAGTTCGGGTAGCGGACGAGCACGGGGAAGGTTCCCTTGCCGGCCACGACCGTGATCCGGCTCGTTTCGCCGTACGGGAAACCGGTCTCCTGGCGCAGCGTGACGCCTTTTTCACGCCAGTTCAGCTCCGAGGAGACGAAGAGGTTCACGAACAGAGCGTTGCCCTTGTGCGTATAGATGAACTGGCCGTATTTGCCGTGATTTTCCATCCCGGTGCCCACGCAGCACCACATCGCCTCGTTCGGGGCGGAGTAGTTGCGGTAGTGGCGCGGGCGGGCCGGGGTGAAGTACACGTAGCCGCCGTGCTCGGGATGCTGGGTGGAGAGGATGTGGTTGAAGAGCGCCAGCTCGTAGTAATCGGCGTAGCGGGCGTCCGGGTTGCGGCGGTGGAGATGCTCCGTGAGCCGCAGCATGTTGAAGGTGTTGCAGGACTCGGGACCGTCGATGTCGTTGATGAAGTCCGTGCAGGCCTCCTTGCTGGGGAAGTGCTCGCGCCGGCTGTTGCCGCCGAAGGCCAGCGAGCGCTCGCCCGTGACGACGTCCCAGAAGAACTCCGCGGCGTCGTTGAAGGTCTCGTCCCCGCCGAGTTCCGCGATCCGCGCGAAGCCGACCGCCTTCGGCACCTGCGTATTGGCGTGCAGGTTGTCCAGGCGGTCCACCCGCTGCGACATCGGGTCCAGCAGCATCCGGTGGGAGAAGCGGCGGGCGACGGCGAGGTACTTGGGATCCAGGGTGATGGCGTAGGCGTCGGCCAGGACCTCGTTCATGCCGCCGTGCTCGTTGCCCATCATCTGCTCCATCTGGGCGTCGGTGAGGCCGGCCGTCAGGTCGATGGCCCAGTCGCAGAAGCCCAGGAACAGGTTCTTGGCCTGCTCGTTCCCGCAGTACAGCCACGCGTCGCGCAGGCCCGCGTACATCTTGTGCAGGTTGTAAAACGGGGCCCAGGCGCGGGAATACACGCTGAAATCGCCCTTCTTGAACTTGCTCCAGATGTTTTCGCTGTCCGGCATGCCGCCCACATAGCCCTTGCCCCAGTCGGGGTGGTTCTTGACGTTGGCGTCGGCACATTCCTGCAGCTCGGCGAGCATATATTCCATCCGGCGGCGGCACTCCTCGTTGCCCGTCGCGGCGTTCATCGCCATCGCGGCCAGGTAGTGGCCGCCCACGTGGCCGTCGAGGCCGTCCCAGTTGGGATAGGCCTTCTTCCGGGGCTCGAGCCCAGCCTGGATCCGGTAGGGAGCCAGGAGCCGGTCGCAGTCGTACTGCAGCAGGGTTTGGATGTTGAGGTCCCGGGCCCGCTGGAGAGGGCCGTCCAGCAGCAGGACATCCCCGAGGGGGAACTCGTCGGAATACAGCCGATCCTGGGCGAAGCCGGCCACGGCCCACGCCGCCGCCAGCAGAAAGAGCGCTAATTTCTTCATCATACGGCGAATATACGAATTTTAATCCGTTGTACGCAGAATCCGGGGCCGATAAAAATCCCAAAAAATGGGGATTGTCCCGTTTTCGGTGGGGGTTTAACTTTGCATCCCGAAAACTGAGATGCCATGAAAAGATTCTTCATCATCCTTTTCGCCAGCCTCGCGGCGCTTCTTCCGGCCGCGGCGCAGCGCCTGACGGTGGGCGGTTACGGCGAAGTCGCCCTGAGCCGCAACTTCTATAGTGACAACGTTTACCGCTATTCTTCCGCGGCTTCGCACACCGGCGAGCAGCACGGCCGTTTCGACGTCCCCCATGCCGTCATCTATCTGGGATACGACTTCGGGAAGGGATGGTCCATGCAGACGGAAATCGAGTTCGAGCACACCGGGACCGGCGCCGCTTCCGAGAAGGAATTCGAGGAAGCCGGCGAGTGGGAGACCGAAGTGGAGAAGGGCGGAGAAGTGGAGTTGGAGCAGTTCTGGATCCAGAAGAGCTTCCGGCCTGAATTCAACGTGCGCATCGGCCATATGGTCGTTCCCGTGGGCGGCCTGAACAATGCCCACGAACCGCTGAACTTCTTCACCGTCTATCGTCCGGAAGGCGAGAGTACGATCCTTCCGTCCACCTGGCACGATACCGGAATCAGCCTGTGGGGCCGGACGGCCCACTGGCGGTACGAGGCCCAGGTCATCGCCGGCCTGGACGCTTACCTGTTCAACACGGAGAACTTCATCAAGAATGGCGCCGGCTCACCCTTCGAGTTCAAGGCGGCCAACCAGCTGGGCTTCGTCGCCCGCGTCGACAACTATTCCGTGCAGAACCTGCGCCTTTCCCTGAGCGGTTTCTACGGGCGCGCGTTCAACAATACCTATCCCTACGAGGTGATCGCCGAGACGTCCCGCTATGCGGGGGTCGTAGGCCGGACAGCCGTAGGCGCCTTCGACTTCGAGTACAAAGGACGCCGCTTCATCGCCCGTGGCAATGCCGATTACGGCTATGTGGGCGATGCGGCGATGATCAGCTACATGAAGCGCAACCGGTCCGCCAACAACGCCCCGTACAAGAAATCCGCCGTGGGCAAGGGCGCGATGGCCTTCGGCTGTGAGGCGGGTTACGACATCCTGCCCTGGTTCCGCCAGGGGGAGCGGCAGCTCTTCGTCTTCGGCCGGTACGAGTATTACAATCCCTTCATCCCCGATGCGGGCGAGGAGCCGGCCGAATGGACGGTGAAGAACCGCATTGCCGTGGGTTTCAATTATTTCCCGATTCCGCAGATTGCCGTGAAGGCGGAGTATTCGCACCGCTTCCTGAAGGCGGGGTACAATCCCGAGCCGTCGGTCAGCCTGGGCATCTGCTACATGGCATTTTTCAAGCGATAACAACTTAAACAATGAGCGATATGAAAGCATTCAAACTGATCGGCGTCCTGGCCGTCGCGGCTGCGACGCTCCTCTCCTGCAACAAGGACCCGAAGGCGGACGCCGGCCTGACGGCGCAGGAGAAGGCCCTCAAGGCGGCCGTGGAAGGCTATGTCCCCGGCGTCATCTACAAGATCTATGACAACCTGGCCGACGAGACGGAAACCCTCTACAACCAGCTTTCCGACCTGAAGAAGAAAGGCACGTACACCCAGGCCGACATCGACCGCATCTGCACGACCTTCCTCTCCGCCCGCAAGTGGTGGGAGCAGAGTGAGGCCTTCCTGTACGGCGCGGCGACGGCCTATGGCATCGACCCGCACATCGACTCCTGGCCGCTGGACAAGGACAAGCTCGCGAAGAGCCTCTCCAACGCGGAGACGATCGCCGACCTGGACGAGGACGGCGCCGGCGCCGTGGATGAGGTGGGCGCGGCTTCCCTGGGCTTCCATGGCATCGAGTTCATCATCTTCCGGGACGGCAAGAACCGGACGGCCGCTGCGCTTAGCGGGGTGGAGGATGACGAGGCCTTCGCCGGCCGCAACGTCACCGGCAAGAGCGAGGTGATCTTCGCCGTCGCCGTGGCCGAGGACCTGCGGAACCGCTGCTTCGAGCTCCAGGCGGCGTGGGATCCTGACTGCCCGGCGGACCGCCTCGCGCTCGTGGAGGATGAACTGGAACTGCCCACCACGATGGACAGCGGCCTGACCTATGGCGAGAACCTGCTCCAGACCGGAAAGGCCGGCAGCACCTACCGGAGCTGGCCCGAGGCCGTCTCCAGCATCCTGGTCGCCGGCTGCTCCAACATCTGCAACGAGGTGGCCAACACCAAGATCGGCACGGCCCACTACGTGAACAGCCAGGATTACGACCAGGACTACATCGAGTCGCCGTACTCCAAGAAGTCCTATCAGGATTTCAAGGACAACATCCTGTCCATCCAGTACAGCCTGTACGGCGGGCAGGGCCTGGACAAGGCCGCGAGCGCGTCCATCATGCAGTTCGTGAAGGACAACGGCTGGGCGAAGGCCTCCTCCCTGGAGACGGCCCTGAAGGACGCCGTGGCCTCCCTGGACGCCTGCCTGGCCAGTGGAAAGGCTTTCGTGGACGATCCGACGGCCGTTGTCGCCGAGAACGCCATCGTGAAGATCAATGCGTTGGACGCCCTCCTGAACGAAGCGGCGGACTGGATTGCCAAACTGTAGGCCTATGCGCACCTCTTCGAAACTTCTGCTGACGCTGGCCGCCACGGTATTTTCCGTGACGGCTTGCGTGCACGGAAACGACGTGCCCGTCCACGAGTCCGATGCGAAATATGTAGGCCAGGCGGTCGGCAATTTCACGGCCGACGAATGGTATCCCGGCGGCCGGCTGGGAACGACCGGCAACGTGACGGAAGGCTGCTACGAGGACGAGGCGCCCGCCGTCGCCCTCCAGGGCCTGGAGAACGCCTTCAATCACGGCGAGATGTTCTTCGAGCGCAATGTGACGCTCAATACCGCCCCGTTCCGGGGACTGGGACCGGCTTCCGTGCGGAAGTCCTGCCTGGACTGCCACCCCGCCTATGGGCACGGGAAATGGCAGGGCGTGTATGAGGCCAATACCTCCCGCGCCTTCGGCAACGGCTACCTGCTGGTGGTCTATTATGCCAATGAACCCGGTAGCAACGACGGCGCCTACGTGTCTGAAGTGACCGGCATGCCCCAGACGATGGCGGCCGAACCTTTCCTGCCGCCCATCGACGAAAAGGGCATCCACCTGAGCTGGATCCCGGTTTCCGCGATGGAGAGCGGCCTGCCGATGCAGTTCCCTGACGGGGAGAAGTATGCGCTCCAGTATCCGGAACTGACCATCGACAAGGCGGCGTTCAACACCAACCCGAACCCGTATGACACGGCGGCCGAAAAGGGCCTGACGATGGGCTTCCGCTTGGAATCCACCATCGGCGTCATCGGCGTCGGCCTCATCGACGCGATTCCGGAAGACGCCATCCGGGAGCAGTACCGCGCCGAAGCCCCCTATGTGGAGCTGAATCCGGCATTCTGGGACAAGGGCGCCAACGACTTTGCGGCATCGGCCTTCTACGGCAACTGGCAGAAGGGCTCCCTGGGCGACGGTTATCTCGCCGACGGGACCTTCGTCGCCCGGGGCACTTATGCGCCCGTCAAGCGCTTCACCTACGCGATGACCCGCAGTACCCTGCAGGACGGCGCCGGCGCCAACGCCATCTGGAACATCACCAACGTGTCCCGTCCGGACCGTCCGTACCTGTACACCACCGTCGCCTGGGCCCGGAAGATGTCGGAAACCCCGTCCGTCATCCAGGCGATCCGGAAAGAGGGGGAGGCTTCTCCCTATTATGTCGATGTGGACAAGGACGGCACCGTGACCGACGCGGAGATCTCCGAGGCGGTCCTCGCGCTCCTGAGCCCGTCCACGAACCAGTTCGACAACCCGTACCACAACTTCGAGCCGGAGATGGCGGCCGACGATTTCTATGACTTCATGGTCTGGCACCGCGGCCTTTCCATCCCGCGCGCCCGCAATCTGCACGACAAGGATGTCCAGCGGGGCAAGGAACTGTTCAACAAGATGGGCTGTGCGGCCTGCCACAAGCCGTCCTGGGAGACGAAGGAAGACAACTACTGGTCTCCGGCGATGAACGAAGGGAAGCCGCTGCCGCGCTATGCGAACCAGAAGATCTGGCCGTACTCCGACTTCATCCAGCACCGTCTGTATATGAAGAACGACATTCACGGCACCTGGTGCCGCACCACGCCGCTCTGGGGCCGCGGCCTCTCCGGCGTGAACACCGGCGCCTCCGACCGCCTGCACGACTGCCGGGCCCGGAATGTCGTGGAGGCCATCATGTGGCACGCCTATTCCAAGAACAGCGACGGGTACAAGTCCGCCGAGCAGTTCTATCACCTGTCCAAGGAAGACCGCGAGGCGGTGGTGAAGTTCATCGACGCCATCTGACGGGCTGTCGCGGTTTTTTCGTATATTTGCCGTTCAATCAACTACTTTTGACTGCATGAAACGAGCTTGCAAGTATTTGGCCTTTGGCGCGGCGGCGGTCCTCATCGCGATGATGATGGCCGCCACCGTCGTCGAACGGCTGCACGGGACGCCCGTGGCGTTCCAGTGGTTCTACCATAGCCCGCTGTTCATCGTTCTTTGGGCCGTCGCGGCCATTGCCGGGGTGATTTACCTCGTGATGGAGGGTACGCCCAAGCGGCTGTGGACCATGGGCCTTCACGTCGGTCTGGTGGTCATTCTGGCCGGGGCGCTGGTCACGTTCCTCTTTGGCACGAGCGGCAGCATCCACCTGCGAGAAGGAGAGGCCACCGCGGACTATGAACTGGACGACGAGACGCCGGCGACGCTGCCCTTCAGCATCCGGCTGGAGGCGTTTGCCATCGACTATTACGAGGGCACCCGGCGCCCGCTCGACTACCGGTCCGACATCACCTTTCTCCCCGAAGGAAATGCCGTCCGGATCTCGATGAACAACATCGCCAAGTACCACGGATACCGCTTCTATCAGGCTGATTATGACGAAGATGGCCTGGGCAGCATTCTCGCGGTGAGCCACGACCCCTGGGGCGTGGGCATCACCTATGCGGGCTATCTCCTGCTGCTCCTGTCGATGATCGGGTTCTTCTTCGAGAAGGACACGGCGTTCCGGAAGGCGTTGCGCCGGGTCGCGACGATGACGGCGGCGGTGGCGCTCTTCGCGCTTGCGCCCGCCCCGGCATCGGCCCAGTCCATGCCGGAGGGGATGGGCATGCCCCGGAAAGAGGCGAGTACGCCCGATTTTATGCTCACGTCGAAGGCGAAAGTGCAGGCCAATAATCTGTATATGGCCATCGCGCGGCCGAAGGTGCAGTTCATGCTGTGCCTGACGCTGGGCATCGTGCTGTTCGTGCTGGGGGCGGTGCTCATCAGCAAGAAGCGGAAGTTCCCGGCCTGGGTGCTGCACGGCAGCGCTGCCATCGCGCTCCTGATGTGGCTGTACCTGACGCTGGTCATCGGCCTGCGGTGGTATATTTCGGGAACGGGTCCATATGTGGGCCGATACAATGTGATGATGCTGATGGCGTGGTTCTCCACGCTGGCTATCCTGCTGTTGTACAGGCGGTTCCCGCTCATTGAGCCGCTCGGCTTCCTGCTGGCGGGCTTCACGATGCTGCTGGCGAGCCGCGAGAGCGTGAGCCCGCAGATCATGCCGCTGATGCCGGTCCTGCGGTCGCCCCTGCTATCCATCCACGTCGTGTCGATGATGATGTCCTACACGCTGTTCGGCTTGGTCGCTTTCAACGGCATTATGGGCCTGGCCGTCCCTTCCCGCGAGGCGAAGGAAAGCCTGCGGGATGTGAGTCTCGTCGTGCTGTACCCGGCGGTGTTCCTGCTGACCTTCGGCACCTTCCTGGGCGCCGTCTGGGCCAATATTTCCTGGGGCAGCTACTGGGCCTGGGACCCGAAGGAGACCTGGGCGCTGATTACGATGCTGGTGTACGCCTTCACCCTGCACGGCGGCGCGCTGAAGCCCTTCCGGAACGCCAATTTCTTCCACGGGTACACGATTTTCGCGTTCGTGTGCGTCCTTGTCACCTACTTCGGCGTGAATCTCCTGCTGGGCGGGATGCACTCCTACATGTAGCGGAAGTGGCGGAACCAGGCGGTTCCGCCTTCTTTTTCCGTATTGTAGCTGAACAGGGCGACCCGGGCCCCTTTCCAGAACCCGTTGTGCGCGGCGAAAGCATCGCCGAAGGGTTCGAAGGTCTTCCCGTCGCGGCTATACGAGAAGGAGAATCCGTTCTCTTCGGCATTCACGTCGAAGGACAGGCGGAGCCGGATTGTCCGCGCCGTCCAGGCTTCGGTTTTCAGGACTTCCCCGTTCTTTTCGAAGAACACTTCCCGTCCGTCCGGCGTCTGCCGCACGCCGATGCAGAAGAACTCCCGGCCCAGGCAGGCGAGGCCGGCTTTCTGGCCGTCGGCCAGGTCGTCCAGGTCCACCTGGACGTCGTAGGTCCCTTCGTATCCCATGATTTTCTGGGACAGCGTGTTCCGGGCGTCCCAGAGGGTGAAGGCCTTGCCGCCGTCGATGGCGAGGCGGCCTTTCTTGCGGGTGACAGACCACCCCTCGTCCTTCGGGTTATGGTTGAACTGCCACTGGAGCCCGAGCTTTCCCTCCTTGAATTCGTCCGACGAAGCCGGGAGTTCCCGCTTGGAAGCCTGGGCCGCAGCCGGCTTCTTCCAGCGGGCGACGGGTTCTCCGACGCCGTTTCCGTCATAGTCCTCGCCCATCACGGGCCAGCCGTCCTCCCAGCGCATCGGCTGCAGGTGGACGACGCGGCCCAGCGGGTCCCGCTCCTGGAAATGCAGGAACCACCATTCGCCCGCGGGCGTATCCACGATGGCGCCCTGGTGCGGGCCATTGACCTTCGTAGACCCGGTCTCCAGAACGATCTTCCGCTCATAGGGACCGTAGAGGTCCCGGGCGCGGAGGACGGTTTGCCAGCCCCCGCCGACGCCGCCTTCGGGGATGCTCAGGTAATAATAACCGTTCCATTTATGGATCTTCGTCCCTTCCGCCACGGGGCCCCGGTAAACGGTCACGCCCTCGTCCAGGAGCGCGCGGCCGTCGGCCGACATCTTGTGGATGATGATGGGGCCGGCGCCATGGAGGCTGTGCCCCAGGTAGGCCTGGCCGTCTTCGTCCCAGAACGGGCACGGGTCCTCCCAATGGTAGACCGCCTTCACGCAGTGAAGCGGGTCCCACGGGCCGGCCGGGTCCGTGGAGGAGCTCATGAACAGACCCTCGTCCGGCGTGCAGAAATAGACATAGAAACGCCCGTCGTGGTAGCGGATGCTGGGCGCCCACGAGCCGCCGGCGTAGTGCTTGTTCTCGTCCCAGCCGGGCAGGTCGAAGCGGGAATAGACCTGGGAGATGAGCTTCCAGTTCACCAGGTCGGTGGATTCCAGCACCTGCATGCCCATGAAATGGAAATCCGAGGCGACCAGGTAATACCGGTCGCCGACACGGATGGCGTCCGGGTCGGAGTAGTCGGCCAGGAGGACGGGATTGCGGTAAGATCCGTCGCCCGTGTCGCCCCAGGCGGCTTCCGGGGCGTCCTGGCTGCAGCCGAGAAGAGACAGAGAGAAGAGTGTGAAGAGGAAGAGGCGTTTCATAGGCGTCGTTTTCAGGACGCGGCAAGATAGCAATAATAATCCATCGGCGGACACTTTTTCTCCGCTTTGTGTATCTTTGTAATATGAAACGCGAAGATGAAATAGCGCGGGTAACCCTGGCGGGAAGCGTCGTGAATCTCCTGCTGGTCGGGCTGAAGGCCGTGGCCGGCCTCGTCGGGCATTCGGCGGCGATGATTTCGGACGCCGTCCACTCGCTGTCGGATTTCGTGACGGACATCGTCGTGCTGGTGTTCGTGCGCGTGAGCGCCCGGCCGCAGGACGAGGACCACGATTACGGGCACGGCAAGTACGAGACGCTGGCGACGCTGTTCATCGGCCTGGCGCTGGCCGCGGCGGCCGTGGGCATCGTGGTGTCCGGAGCCGGCAAGCTGGCGCGCTGGCTGCAGGGCGAAGACCTGCCGGCCCCCGGCAAGATCGCCCTCTGGGCCGCCCTCGGCTCCATCGTCGCGAAAGAGCTGCTGTTCCAATATACCCGAATCAAAGGCAAGCATCTGGATTCCAGGGCGTTGGAGGCCAATGCGTGGCACCACCGGTCGGATGCGCTGAGCTCCGTGGGCACGGCCATCGGCATCGGCGGGGCCATCCTGCTGGGCAGCCGCTGGACCGTGCTGGACCCGCTGGCGTCCATCGTCGTGGGCGCGATGCTGGTCAAGGTGGCCTGGGACCTGCTCGGCCCGAGCTTCGGCGAGCTCACCGACAGTTCGCTCCCGGCGGACACGGAACAGGAAATGCTGGCCATCATCCGCGGCGTGCCTGGCGTGGAGGATCCGCACAACCTGCGCACCCGCCGCATCGGCAACCGCATCGCCGCCGAGGTCCATATCCGCCTGGACGGCACCCTGCCGCTCTCGGAGGCCCACGAGAAGGCCTCGGAGGTGGAGCGCCGCTTCAAGGACCGTTTCGGTGCGCAGTCGCACATCATCGTCCATATGGAACCCAAACAAGAAAACAACCCTGTCGCATAAGATGAAATCGTTGATTCCCGCCCTTGTTGCGCTGTTTTTCGGCGCCCTTGTCCTCCGGGCCCAACCGGCTGTCGAACTGTATTTGGCCGAGGAGGAGCTCCCGGACCTGGTCCAATGCCTGCCGGCCCCGCCCGACACCATCGGCGAGGCCTTCACGCACGACATTATGCGGTATATGTGGGGAAAGACGCAGCGGCTGGATCCGGAGCGGCTCGCCGTGGCCAAACTGGACGCCGTCTGGGACCTGGACACCCTGCGGACCATTTACAGCGTACCTTTCGGAATGGAAATCTCTCCCGAGAAGACGCCGGAGATCTATCGCGCGTTCGTGAACGGTGTTTCCACCATTGAGCAGATCCGCTTCCGGCCCAAGGCCCATTACTTCCGGATGCGCCCGTACGCCCGTTTCAAGGAGGCGTCCATCTTCCCGCAGGACGATGCGTGGCTGGCCACGGAAGGTTCGTATCCTTCCGGCCATACGATTCGCGCCTGGAGCGCCGCGCTGGTGCTTTCCGAGATCAATCCGGACGCGGCCGAGGCGCTTTTCGCCCGCGCCTTCGTCTCCGGCGAGAGCCGCGTCATCGCGGGCTGCCACTGGCAGAGCGACGTGGACGCCAGCGCCACGGCCGCCTGCATCGGCTACGCCCGCCTGCAGACGAGCCTCGCCTATCGGGTCCAGATCGCCCTGGCCCGGGAAGAATTCCGTCGCCTGACCGCGAACGGCCGGTAGGCGTCAAATGCCGGTGAAAACGGTTCCGTCCGGGAATAGGAGGAGCCGCTTCTCGCGGTCCGAATGTTCCCGGTCGTATTCGATCTGGTAGTAGGCGGGGACGCCGTCCGCCTGCTCGAACAGGACGATGTCGTCGATTTCCCAGTCACAGTATTCCTGGGCGGCCTTCATCACCGGGGCGGGAATGTCCAGGAAGGAGAGTTCCGTCTTCGTGCGCTTCCAGGTTCCGTCCTTGTCGAACTGGGCCTCTTTCTCGTGCCCGTCGTGGTAGAATTCGGCCTTGTAAGTGGAGAGAACCTTTTCCCATTCCACGTGGCTGGCGCCGGGGAACCGGGAATCGAAGGCCTGACGGACCGCTTTCGGCGTCTGTTTCAGGCCGAAGGCGCATCCGGTCAGCAGCAAAAGCAGGGAGACAAGGGCGAGGAGAAGCATCTTTTTCATACTTTCAGGGGTTTCCGCAAGATAGCAAAAAGAGATTTCCAGGCGGTTACAATCCCGGAAAAGGGCATTAAAATTCTGTTACAATTGATTTTTTCCCTTGAGGGAAACGGCCTCCGGGTGTATCTTTGTACCATAATTCGACATACATGCTGATTGCCTTGAAGCTCCTGGGCTCGATCGCCCTCCTGATATTCGGAATGAAGATGATGAGCGAGGCCCTCCAGAAAATGGCGGGCCCGCAGCTGCGGCACCTCCTCGGCGCCATGACCACGAACCGGTTCACCGGCGTGGCGACCGGCGCGCTGGTGACCGTCGCGGTCCAGTCCTCGGCGGCGACGACCGTGATGACGGTGTCTTTCGTGAACGCGGCGCTGCTCACCCTGGCCCAGGCCATCTCGATCATCATGGGCGCGAACATCGGCACGACGATGAGCGCCTGGATCATGTCGGCCGGCTTTTCCTTCAACGTCGTCAATGTCGTGTGGCCGGCCTTCCTCATCGGCATCATCCTGATCCAGATCGGCAAGCACCGCTATTTCGGCGATTTCCTGTTCGGTCTTTCCTTCCTGCTGTTCGCCCTGGGGATGCTCAAGCAGACGGGCGTGGAGATGGACCTCGCCAGCAAGCCGGAAGTGGTGGCTTTCTTCGCAAGTTTCAAGACGAATTACGGGACGATTCTGCTGTTCCTGCTGATCGGCACGATCCTGACGGCGCTGGTGCAGAGCTCGGCGGCGCTGATGGCCATCACGATGGTCCTGTGCGCGACCGGGGCGATTTCCATCTTCCAGGGCATCGCCTTGGTGATGGGCGAGAACATCGGCACGACCGTGACCGCGAACCTGGCCGCCTTGAGCGCGAATACGCAGGCGCGGCGGACGGCGATGGCGCACTTGGTGTTCAACGTGTTCGGCGTGATCTGGGTGCTCATCCTCTTCTTCCCGTTCGTGCGGATGGTGTGCGGCATCGTGGGCCTGGACCCCAATGCCTCCGAGCAGAGTCCCACCCAGCTTTCCTTCGCCCTGGCGACCTTCCACACCTGTTTCAACGTCATCAACACGGCCATTTTGATCTGGTTCATCCCGCAGATCGAAAAACTGGTGTGCTTCCTCATCAAGCCCAAGAAAGTGGAGGACGAGGATGCGTTCCGGCTGCAGTACATCCGGGTCGGTATCATGAACACCCCGGAAATCTCCGTCCTGCAGGCACAGAAGGAGATCGCAGTGTTCGGCGAGAACACGCAGCGGATGTTCGAGCAGGTGAAAGAGATGTATGCGATGGAGGACGAACAGGCGTTCGCCAAGCTCTTCGAGCGGATCCGCAAGGGAGAGGAAGGCAGCGACCGGATGGAGAACGAGATCGGCCGATACCTGAGCGCCGTCGGCGAGGCCCATCTGTCCGACGACACCAAGGAAAAGATCCGCGCGATGCTCCGCCAGATCGGCGAGCTCGAGTCCGTGGGCGACAGCTGCTTCAACCTGGCCCGCATCCTGCGCCGCAAGCGGGCGACGAAAATCGTGTTTACGCCGGAAATGGATGAAGGCATCCGCCGCATGTTCTCCCTCGTAGAGGAGGCGCTCACGCGGATGAACACCGTCCTGTCCGGGCACAAGGAGGACTTCGGAATCGGCGTTTCCGAGGACCTGGAACGCCAGATCAACGCCTGCCGCAACGAGCTCAAGCGGCAGAACATAGAGAACCTGGACGCTCGCAAGTACGATTACGACAAGGGGACCGTGTTCGTCGACCTCTTCAGCGAGTGCGAGAAAACCGGCGACTACATCATCAATGTCGTGGAGGCCCGCCTGGGCGCCATCCGCAACGGCATCCGCTACCGCGGCATCCAGATGGACACCGACGCCAAGGAGATCAGCGTGGATGGAGCGGTCGTTTCTTTCACCAAGACCGAATACGAACTCCTGAAGCTGTTCCTGGAAAACCGGGGCAAGGTGTTCTCCCGCGAAGAGCTTCTCTCGGCGGTCTGGCCGGACGATGTGATCGTGACGGCCCGCACCGTGGACGTGAACATCACCCGCATCCGTAAGAAGATCGGCCCCTACGCGGATTGCATCGTGACGCGTCCCGGTTTCGGTTATTCTTTCCTGGAATAGAGATTCGGGCTATTCGAAGCTCTCCAGCTGCACGCCGGGGATGGAAGAAAGGGTGTTGATGAGATTCACCCCGTATTCCTTCTTGGGGACGTGCAGGACGACTTCGAGCTTGTAGCCGTTCTCCTGCTTGGAGAGCGAGTAGTCCTTGACGCGGCGTCCCAGGCTGGTGAGGGCTTCCTTGATGGCTTCCTGGTCCGGCGAGGAGAAGACGGCGTTGATTTCCTTGTCTCCCAGCTTGATGCTGCTGGAGTTCAGGACTTCCAGGCACACGAGCACGAGGACGGTGCAGATGCCGCTCAGCGCGTACATCCCGCAGCCCAGGGCTAGGCCCAGCGAGCCGGTCACCCACAGGCCGGCGGCCGTGGTGAGGCCGGATACGTGGTTCTTGGTTTTCATGATGATGCCGCCGCCGAGGAAACCGAGGCCGCCCACCACGCCGGCCGCGACGCGGGCCGCATCGAACCGGGGGGCTCCTTCGAAGCCGAACTGCGAAACGATCATGAACAGGGCGGAGCCCAGTGCGACGAGCACGTGCGTGCGCATACCGGCGCCCTTGGCGCGGATTTCCCGTTCGTAGCCGATGACTGCGCCCACAAAGGCAGCCGCGAGCACGCGGAGAGACAAATCAAGCAAAGGTGACATATCGGGCCGTATTTATTTCCGTTTCAGGTACAAAGATAGTTTTTTTCGGACAGATTCTCAATTGTGTTCCTTGAACAAGTCCGACGGCGTGGCGCCGAACTCCTTGGTGAAGCAGCGGGTGAAATACTTCGGATCGTTGAAGCCCACCTCGTAGGCGATTTCGGAGATGTTCATGTCCTTGTTCGTGCCGTTGCAGATCATTTCCTTCGCGACATTCAGGCGGTAGGTCCGGATGAACTGCGCGGTGGACATTCCGAGCGCGTTCTGGATCTTCTCGTTCAGCATGCTGCGGTTCGTGTCCAGCGCCTCGGCCAGGGTATGGACGTCGAGGTCCGGGTCCTTGTACAGCTTCTGGATGGCCTCCAGCAGCTTCTCGGAGAAATCGGTCTCCTTGTTGGTCAAGGTGCTGGACAACAGCGTGTTGTGACTGGCGATCATCTCGTTCTGCTTTTGCAGGAGGGCGTTCTGCTCGGAGAGCTCCTCCGCCTTCCGCTCCAGCTCTTCCTTCTTTTCCTTCAGCTCTTTCGTCTGCCGGTCCACCTCCTGCTGCAGCAGGTCCTTTTTCCGCTGGAGGGAGCGCGTATACCGGCGCACGAACTGGTAGGCGAGGAACGCGACGAGCAGCAGGACAAGCAGCCGGAACCACCACCGGTTGTACAGCACGGGCTTGATGTTCAGCGTCTTTTCATCCTGGGACAGGACATTCCCGTTCTTGTCCACGGCGCGGATCTGGATCTTGTATTTCCCGCCGGGGATGTGTCCGTATTTGATGTGGGTGTCGTTCTCGAAGACGGGCGTCCAGTCCTTGTCCAGCGGCAGGATGCGGGTTTCGTAGTGGCGGTCCGCCCCCGGGGAGTAGGACAGGTCGGAGAACTTCAAGGTGAAATCGAGATTCATCTCGTCCTTGTTGACGGTGTCCGTGAACAGGAGGTTGTGGAACGTCCCCTTCGACCAGTATCCCGAGATGACGACTTCGGGGTCGTTCCCGTTTTCCGGCCGGACGTGGCTGGGGCGAAGGATGCTAAGCCCTTCTTTCTGGCCGAAGTAGATGGTCCCGTTGTCACTTTTCACGACGCTGTTCTCGCAGAAAGCCATGGACTTGAGGCCGTCGCCCAGGCCGTAGCTGGCCATCTCCCCGTTTTGGGTGTCCAGGCGCGAAAGGCCGTTCTCCGTGGTGATCCACAGATAGGTCCCGTCCAGCAGGAGGCCCGTGATCTGGCTGTCCGCCAGCCCGTCTTCTTCGGAAAGGACCGAGATCTCCGGCTTCTCGGACAGGCAGTTGTCCAGCCGGTACAGGCCGTTTCCGTACGTCCCGGCCCAGAGGGTGTTCCCGTCGGGGACCAGGGCCATGCAGACCGGCAGTTTCGCGACCTGGCGGGATTCCAGGGTTTTCAGGTCGATGGCGTCGAGGCCCTCGATGCTGCTCACCAACAGCTTGTCCGACGTGATGCAGGTCCCGAAGCAGGTGGTCGTCTCGCCGGGATATCTTGAATAGGACGATTTGTCCAGGTCATAGATGTACAGTCCGTTGTGGGCGGAAACCCAGATGTAGTCGTTGACGGGGTCGTACGTCATCCCGAAGACGACGTCGATGCTCCGGGCCGCTTCCGACAGGTATCCTTCCGGGTTGTGGGGGACGTCGGACTCGGACAGGCCGATGTAGTTCAGGCGCCCGGTCTCGGAGCCGAGCCAGAGCCGGCCCCGCCCGTCCTCGCAAAAAGCCGTGATCTGGTTGTCGGCGAGCGCGGAGTTTTTCGTGTTGTAGTTGCGGAACAGCAGGTCCCCGACCTGTCGGCACAGGCCGTATCCTTTGGGCGCCACCCACAGGCCGCCGGCACTGTCCAGGAACACCCGGACCGGGGTGGACGGAATGGGGGTGGTGGTGCTTTCGATGTGGGAAAGATTGGTGATGGGAAGCGGTTTCCGCTGGATGATGGCCAATCCTTCGGCTTCCAGCCCGACCCAGACCTGCCGGTCCCGGGTCACGAGGCTCCGCACCAGGTCTCCCGGAAGGAGGGTGTTCCCGTAATCGTTGGGATGGGAGCTGTAGGTGTCGAACTGCTGGTCGGCGGCGTTGAAGAGGCTGACGCCGCCCAGGGACCCGACGAGGACTTCCCCCTCCGGAGACAGGCATAGGCCGGTGATTTCGTCGTTCGGGAGGGAGTGCCGCTCCGCTTCGGAATGCTGGAAGCAGGTGTATTTCCCGGAGGTGACATTGACCCGGTACAGGCCTTTCAGGGTCCCGATCCAGACGTCGTTCCCGGCGCGCAGATAGGCGGTGGCCTTGTTGTCCTCCCCGATGTCGACCCCGGGCAGGATCTCCGACAGGGACAGCCCCTTGTCCGCGATCGGCCGGACCTTGAAGAAGCGTCCGCCCAGGGAGATCCACGCGGAACCGTCGTCATCCACGTCGTCGATCCGGGACATAAGACTGGCGTTCGAGACGTTGCATTGCAGGGAGTCGACGACGGCCCGGTTCCCCTCGTCGGCGAAGGACACCCGGTACAGGACGTCGTCCGAGACGAACCACAGGCAGCCGTTGGCGTCCCGGTTCACGTCTCCCGGCGAATGGGAATGCCGCCACGCCCGGGACATCCCGGGGAGCGAATCCACCCAGGAAAGCGATTTCAGGTCCAGGATGTTCATTCCGCCCGCCGTGGGAACCCACAGCCGGCCGAAGCCGTCTTCGCAGCACTGGTTGACGAAGTCGTTGATGAACGCCGGATCCGTCTTCGCCGTGTACTTGATGAAGGAATCGCCGTCATACCGGACCAGCCCTCCGCCGAAGGTGCTGATCCAGGCGAAGCCTTTGCTGTCGAAGTAGATTCTGTTGACATCCTGGTCCGGCAGTCCGCTCTGCCGGGTCAATCGGTGGATGACGAGATAGTCTTCAGCCTCCGTGTCGGCCAGGAGCCTTCCGGGGAGGAGAAACAGCCCGATAAAAATTGCAATTAAAAAATCCACCCGCTTGAATAAAATCTCTACCATATAGTTTTTTTTGTCCACAATACCCTCCGCAAAGATGGTTAATTTTGCAAAAACGAGCAATACTGACCATAAAAATTCATCATTACACTTCTAATAACTTCACTTTTATGAAAGTCTTCAACACCATTCGCTGCCTTTTCCTCGCAGGGCTGTTGATCGTTTCCGGAGCGGCCTCGTTCGCCCAGAACGTCACGGTCAAGGGAAAAGTCACAGATTCGCGTGGCGAGCCTGTCATTGGAGCCACGGTCATGCTCAGCAGTAACCAGACTGTTGGTACGCAAACGGACTTGGGTGGAAACTATTCGATCAATGTTCCGTCCAGTGCTTCCCTCACCTTCTCCTGCGTCGGCTATGCGCCCCAGACGGTCGCGCTGGCCGGACGTTCCGTCATTGACGTGGTCCTGGCTGAAGACACGGAATTCCTGGAGGAAACCGTGGTCATCGGCTACGGCGTCCAGCGCAAGAGCGACGTCACGGGCGCCATCGCTTCCGTGAAGGAGTCCGACCTCGAGAACCGCACCTCGACCGATGTCGCCCAGGCCCTCCAGGGCAAGGCGGCCGGTGTCCAGATCGTGAATTCCTCCGGCGCTCCGGGCGCCGCCTCCTCCATTCAGATCCGCGGCTATTCCTCGAACTCCAAGACTTCCCCGCTGATGATCGTGGACGGCCTCAAGGTCAATGACATCAGCTATCTGGATCCGGAGACCATCGCCTCCATCGAGATCCTGAAGGACGCCGCCTCCGCCGCCATCTATGGTGTCGAGGCCGGTAACGGTGTCGTGCTCGTGACGACGAAGTCGGGCCAGAAGGGCACCGGCCGTGTCTTCTACAATTACCAGCACTCCATCCAGAATGTAGCGCATCTGCCTGAGATGATGAACGCGAAGGAGTATATGGACTATATGGTGCTCGCCGGCGCCGCTTCCCAGGACAGTTTCGGCTACGACGGCAAGACCGACACCAAGTGGACGGACTATATGCTTGAGACCGGCCACCAGGATCGTCACACTGTGGGGGTGGAAGGCGGCAACGACCGGGCCAAGTTCTACACCTCCCTTTCTTATACTGATAATAATGGTATCGTCAAGGGCGACAAGGATATCTTCCGTCGCCTGGTCGGCCAGATCAATGCGGAATACAAAGTCAAGGATTGGCTGACCGTCGGCGTGAACGCCACCATCGACCGGAGCGTGCGCCGGGCCGTTTCCGAGAGCTCTTCCATTTCCGAGTCCGTGATGGGCGCCATGTTCGTCCATGATCCGACCACTCCGTACACCTATGACGACAACGCCATCCCCGCCCGTGTGCAGGCCATGATCAACGACAGGATCCCTCGCGATCCCGACGGCCATCTCTATGGCATTTCCGCGTTCAACGAGACGAGCTATATGTGGCACCCGCAGGCCATCCTGGACCGCTCGGACACCGAGACGCAGAGCTTCCGCACGCGGGGTACCGCCTATGCGAATTTCACCCCGGTCCCGGGCCTGGTCATCACCTCGCGCTTCGGCTTCCAGGGCGGCTACAGCCACACCAACACCTACAACCACGAGGTGTACATCAGCTCGAAGACCAACCAGGCCATGTCCATCTCGGGTTCGACGAACGACCGCCTGTACTATCAGTGGGAGAACTTCGCCAACTACACCAAGGCGTTCGGCAAGCATGAGCTCACGGCGATGGCGGGTATGTCCTACCAGCAGACCAACACGGACAATCTGCGCGGCACCGCCTACGTTCTCTCCAGCGACGACCCGAATTTCCGCTACCTCGACAATGCCGTGAACAACGCGAACATGTCGCTCGGCGGACAGCCCGAGGTCCGGGCCAACATGTCCTACTTCGGCCGTCTCGGCTGGTCCTATGCGAACCGGTACTTCGTCCAGGCCAACTTCCGCGCCGACGCCTACGACAGCTCCAAGTTGGACAAGAACCACCGCTGGGGCTACTTCCCGTCCGTCTCCGCCGGGTGGACCGTCAGCAACGAGCCCTTCATGCAGGGCGTCAAGGAGGCGATGAACCTTTCCTTCCTCAAGCTGCGCGCTTCCTGGGGTGTGAACGGTAACGTCAATGCCCTGGGCGCCTATCAGTACGCTTCCTCCCTGGAGACCAATAAAAACTATGGTTACAACCTGAACGGCACGTTCATCGTGGGCGTGCGTCCTTCCAAGGTCCTGCCGAACCCCAACATCAAGTGGGAGACTTCCCGCCAGGTGGATGTGGGTATGGACCTGCGCATGTTCAGCGAGCGGCTCACCTTCTCCGTGGACTGGTACAACAAGAATACGCACGACCTGCTCACCAGCACGACGGCTCCGGCCAACACGGGCGCTGAGACGGTCTATGTCAACGCCGGTCTCGTGAACAACCACGGTACGGAGTTCGAACTGGGCTGGAAAGACACCATCGGCGATTTCAACTACGGCATCAGCGGAAACCTCTCCACGGTCCACAACAAGGTCGTGAAGGGCACCTCCAAGGACCGCGTCCCGGGCCAGAAGATCTGGAGCTCCTATGACGTGACCTACTTCGAGGAAGGCTATCCGCTCTGGTACCTCCGCACCTTCATGGTGGACCATATCGATCCGAACACCGGCGCCGCCGTGTACAAGGATTTCAACAATGACAACGCGATCACGCCGGACGACCGGGATTTCGCCGGCAGCGGCATTCCTGATTTCACGTACGGCGTTACGCTCAACATGGGCTGGAAGGGATTCGACCTTCTGGTGCTGGGCGCCGGTTCCCAGGGCGCCGAACTGCTCTACGCGGTGACCCGTGCCGATGCGCTGCAGCAGAACACGCTCAAGATTTTCTATTCGGACGCCTGGAAGAGTGCCTCTTCCACCGGCTACAAGTATCCGAAGCCGGACAGCAGCGACAAGTTCTACCGTTGCTCCAACCTGCGTGTCTACGACGCCTCCTTCTTCAAGATCAAGCAGATCCAGCTGGGGTACACCCTGCCGCGCAGGATCGTCAAGAAGATTGCGATGAGCTCCCTCCGCGCCTATGTCTCCCTGGATGACTGGTTCACGTTCACGAAGTATCCGGGCCTCGATCCGGAGACCAGCCATGTCGGCACAACCGCCTCCGGTCTGGGCGTCGACTACGGTTCTTACCCGATTTCCAAGAAATTGGTCTTTGGTGTCAATGTTTCCTTCTAATACTGTACAGCCATGAAAAGAATATATACAGCCCTTTCGATAGCTGCGCTTGTCCTGGCGGCCGTCTCCTGTGAGAAGAACCTCGATATCCCGCAGAAGAGTGTCCTGTCCACCGAGGATTTCTACACGCACGCAACCGCGGAAGATGCGGAGGCCCTGATCGGCAGCGTTTACCATCTGTACTGGGGTGGCCGTGACGTGACCTGCGTCAACGGCATCGAAAAGATCCTCTTCCTGAACTGCCTCGACGACGACCATTATCCGGGCGGCGGCTCCTTCTCGGATGCCACGAACCAGTACCAGGAGGCCGGCAGCTACAACGTCACCTCCGCCGACTTCGCCCCGAAGATTGTCTACAAGGGCGTCTACAGCGTCATCTACCATTGCAACCTGATCCTGGAGAAGATTCCCGAGACGAACGACGTCCGGATCAACCGCGTCAAGGCCGAGGCCAATTTCCTCCGCGCGCTGGCGATGTTCGACGCCGTCCGCTGGTGGGGCACCCCGCCACTCCCGGACCATCTGCTCTCCCAGGAGGAATACAACCAGTCCAACAACCCGACCGAGGACTCCATCAAGTGGATCCTCGCGCAGATGAAGGAGGCCGCCGACCAGCTGCCCGCCATCGGCGGCAAGGGCCAGCAAGCAGCTTTCGGCGGCCGTATCTCCAAGCACGCGGCGCTTGCCTATCGGGGCAAGGTGGGCCTCTGGTACGGGCAGCGGTTCAACGACAAGGAAGTGCTGGCTGAGGCGGTCAAGGATCTCAAGACCGTGATCGACTCCGGTCTCTACGGCCTCGTCTCCGACATGTTCATCATCGAGCGCCAGGCGGGCGACTTCTGCGAGGAATACCTTTTCGAGCACAATTCCGGTGACAATGACGGTTTCCCCGGCGACCCGTCGAACGACCTTCGCCACACGTGGACCGGCTGGCCGAGCGGCCTGAATCTCCCGAAGGATTTCTTCGGCGGCTGGGGCTGGAACGCCGTGTCCAAGGAGTTCGGCGAATTCCTGGCGGCCCATGAAGGCGGTGTCGAGAAGCCGCGCTTCAAGTCCACGATCCACACCTACGAGCAGGTGCTGGCCATGGATTACGCCCCTGGCGTAACGCCCGGTGTCAAGGAAAACCAGGTCATCTACCACAATGCCGGTTACTTCACCTTCCGGGGCCTTGGATGGCTCAGCGAGGCTTATGAGGGAACCAGCCCGCCCTTCTGGAAGTGGTATAAGGCCAATACCCCCATGCTCCGCTACGCGGAAGTGCTGCTGATGTACGCCGAGGCCAAGTTCCTCGTGGACAATGACGCCGACAAGAGCGGCCTGAAGGCCCTGAACGAGGTCCGCCGCCGCGCCCAGATCCCCGAGCTTGCCTCCATGACCTACCAGGACATCAAGGACGAGCGCCGCGCCGAACTCTTCTGTGAGCAGGAGCGCTTCTTCGACCTGGTCCGCTGGGGCGACGCGCCTACGGCGCTTGCGAACAAGGGCAAGAAGCTGTACAAGTTCTTCGGCTACAAGCCGGGCACCACGGAGTGGGATGTCGTCGTGGAAGAAGGCAAAGGCAAGGGCTGGCAGGACAAGTACGAATTCCTTCCGTTCCCCTTCGAGCAGATTTCCGCCAACCCCAACCTCAAGCAGAATCCCGGCTGGTAATAAGCAAACTTAACAAATAAACGATATGAAAATCAAGAACTTATCCCTCGTTGCCCTTGCGGCGCTCGCGCTTGCTTCCTGCGGCAACAACGCCCCGGCTCCGGTGGAGGCCGAGCCGGTCAAGATCGAACCCGGCGAGCAGGCTCCGTTGGCCGACCCCGGCCAGAAGAACTTCGGCGGCATGGCCACCGGCGCGCCCCGCGACACCACCGGCATGGCCGAGCGCATGCGCCGGATGCGGGAAGAGATGAACAAGATCCGCACGGTCCATTTCAACGACCTGTCGATGAGCGACCCGTTCATCTATCCGGATCCGGTCACCAAGACCTACTACCTCACCTCCTCCGGCGGTCGCCAGTACCGCAGCAAGGACCTCGTGATGTGGGAGGGACCTTACAACGTCATCGACCTGACCGGCACCTGGTGCGAGAAGGCGGGCTTCGCCGCCGCGGCGGAGATCCACAAGATCGGCGATTACTACTACTACGCCGGCACCTGGAGCGACCATTCCGACCTCATCCAGCAGGTCCCTCGCCGCTACAACGTGCCCCACAACCAGACCTATCTGCTCCGCGCGGACAATCCTGAAGGTCCCTTCGTGCCCTTCTCCGTCACGCCCGGCTACGACTATCAGCCGCACGACTGGGATTGCATCGACGGCACCCTGTACGAGGAGGATGGCCACATCTACATGATCTTCGTGCACGAGTGGACCCAGATCATCGACGGTACGATGGACTACATCGAGCTGTCCAAGGACCTGACCAAGACCATCTCCGAGCACCCGGTCACGATGTTCCGCGCCAGCGAGCTGCCTTGCTGCGGCGAGATGAACGGCCTGGGCGAGGCCACCTTCGGCCTGAAGATGCCCGGCTGGGTGACCGACGGTCCGCAGATGTTCCGCACGCAGACGGGCAAGCTGGGCATGCTCTGGTCCACTTGGGGCAAGGAGCGCTACCTCCAGGCCGTGTGCTATTCCGAGTCCGGCAAGATCTCCGGCCCTTGGGTCCAGGAGCCCGAACCGTTCCTCGCGAACAACTCCGGCCACGGCATGCTGTTCCGCACCTTCGAGGGCGAGCTCCGGTATGTGGTGCACCACGTGGAGGGCAACGGCCCCCGCAAACCGCAGTACTGGACCGTCGACGATTCCGGCGACAAGCTGGTGCTGGGCAAGCAGATCATCGTTCCTTAGACCCGTTGATTCGGTTAAATAATTGGTTAGTTATGAGGGCAGGAGGCATCCGTTCAGGGTGCCTCCTGTTGTTTTTATCGGCCATTGTCCATATCTTTACAAGGATTAACCCGTCAATTGCTTGATAATATGCGCATTCAATCGCTTCTTCCGGCCGTCCTCACGGCCCTCGCGCTGGTAGGCTGCAGCCCCGCCAATCCCGTTCTCGACATCGAGGGCGGACAGATCCAGGGAGTCGAATCCTCCGTCAAGGGAGTCTATATCTACAAGGGCATTCCTTTCGCCGCCCCGCCCGTCGGGGACCTGCGCTGGAAGGAGCCCCAGCCCGTCATTCCCTGGGAAGGCGTGAAGGTGGCCGACACCTTCAGCGCCGGCTCGGTGCAGGTCAATCACGATTCCAGCAACCCCTGGACCAGTGAATTCTACTGGGAGGATCCGGAATTCAGCGAGGACTGCCTGTACCTGAATGTCTGGACCCCGGCCCCGGGCAAGCCGGGCAAGAAGCTGCCGGTGGCGATGTGGATCCACGGTGGTGCCTACACCGGCGGCTGGGGCTTCGAGCCCGAGTTCGACGGCAAGGTCTGGGCCGAAAAGGGCGTCGTCCTGGTCACCATCAACTACCGGCTCGGCGTCTTCGGGTTCCTGGTCCATCCGCTCCTGACGGAGGAGAGCCCGCACCACGTTTCCGGCAACTACGGCCTCCTGGACCAGATCGCCGCGCTCAAATGGGTCCATGCCAACATCGCCGCGTTCGGCGGGGATCCGGACAACATCACGATCCTGGGCCAGAGCGCGGGCGCCGGCAGCGTCAAGGCGCTCGTTTCCTCGCCGCTGACGGGGGATCTGATCAAGAAAGCGATCATCCAGAGCGGCGGCGGCGTGAACCGGGTCCCGACCGGCCGGTCCTCCGCGCCGCAGGGCGGCTCTTCGCCGCTGGATTTCATTGGAAAGGCCACCAAGGAACTCTTCGACTGGGCCGGCTATGATACCCTGGAGAAGATGCGCGGCGCCTCCACCGAGGCGATTTTCACGCTGCCGAACCGCTATGCCGCCGAGACCGGCACGCCGTTCCGGCTGTCCGCCCGGCCCGTCGTGGACGGTTATGTGTCGACGGAAAGCTTCGACGAGGCGGCTCAGGAAGGCCGGATCAAGGACATCCCCTATATGATCGGCTACACGCGGGACGACATGGGCGATCCGGAAGAGGGCATCCGCCGCTTCTGCGACCTCCGCAATGCCGCCGGCAAGCCCGTCTATGCCTATCAGTTCGCCCACGCCCTGCCGGACGACGAGGCGGGCTCCCACGATATGAAGGGCGCGTTCCACTCCTCCGAACTCTGGTTCATGTTCAAGTCGCTGGAACACAGCGACCGGCCCTTCACCCAGGCCGATTATGACCTGGCCGAGCACGTGGTCTCCTGCTGGACGAATTTCGCCAAGAAGGGCGACCCCGGCCTGGGCTGGAAAGCCTACACGCCGGAATCGCCCGATTTCATGGTCTTCGACCTCAGCGAGGACGGCGCCCAGGACGCCTCCACGATGGGCAAGCCGCTGCCGCGGCGCTTCTGATGCGGTTTTTCAAAGAGTCCTGAACGATGAAAAAGATTGTCCTTCTTTCCCTGACGATCCTGCTGGCCGCCGCTTGTTCCACGAAGACGGCCCCCCATCCGGACAAGCCCTATGAGGCGCTCGTAAACGCCGTGTATGACCGACTTTCCGTGGAGGACCGCGCGGCCCAGCTCTTTGGCATCTACCCGAGCGAGCTGATGGTCGATGGGGTCTTCTCCATCGACAAGTGCAAGGAAGTGATTCCTTACGGCGCCGGCCATATCTGCCAGCTGTCCAGTTCCCAGAGCCTGAATGCCGACGAGCTCCGCAAGCTCATCGCCGACATCCAGGATTATATGGTCAACTATACCCCCGCCGGCATCCCGGCCGTCATCCACGACGAGTGCATCACGGGCGTCACCGCCAAGGGCGCCACGGCCTATCCCCAGCAGATGGCCGTCGCCTGCACCTGGGACCCTGCGCTGCTGTCCGTGAAAATGCGGCAGACGGCCCGCTCGATGCGCGACCTGGGCGAGCCGTTCGCCCTGTCGCCGATGGTGGACATCATCCGCAGCGCCCACTGGTCCCGCGTGGAGGAGTCCTACGGCGAGGACGGCTATCTGACGGCCTCTATGGGCGCCGCCTTTGTCAAGGGCTTGCAGGCCGATGGTTTCCGCGAAGGTGTCACCGCCACCACCAAGCACTTCCTGGGCTACGGCGGCGGCTCTTCCCTGCCGGAGAAGGAAATCTATGAGGAAGTCCTCTTCCCGCACGAAGCCATCATCCGGGAGGCGGGCAGCCGCAGCATCATGACCTGCTACGACAAGTTCCGTACGCAGTATGCCGTCTGCAGCGATACGCTGCTCAACGTCATCCTCCGGGATTATCTGGGCTACGACGGCATTGTCGTCAGCGACTACGGCGCCGTGCAGCAGGGGAGCCGCGACCGCAGCCCGGAGTTCCTGAAGCAGTGCGCCATCGATGCCATCAACACGGGCAACGACCTGGAATTCAATTCCAACACCTCCTACCGGTACCTTCCTGAACTGCTGGCGGAAGGCCGCGTGAGCGAGGCCGCGTTCGAGCGCGCGGTCAAGCGCGCCCTGACGGTCAAAGCCCGCTGCGGCCTGCTCGACCCCGACCCCGTCTACTTCAAGGAGGGCCCGATGGACCTGGATCCGGCCGAAAGCCGCCAGACGGCCTACGACCTGGCTGCGGAGTCCGTGGTCCTGCTCAAGAACGACGGCGTGCTTCCGCTGGCTTCCGGCAAGAACGTCGCCGTCGTCGGCCCGAATGCCAATTCCGTCTGGAGTATGCTGGGAGACTACACTTTCCCGTCGATGCAGCTGTTCTTCTTCCGCAAGGACGTGGACCCGGGCGACCTGTACATCCCCACCTTCCTGGACTGTTTCCGGAAGAAATATGACGGCAAGGTCGAGTATTCCCGGGGCGTCGACTGGAGCACCCTGGCCGATATGGGCCTCTCCGAGGGCGGAGACCAGCGCGTGCGGGCGCTCAATGTAAGGAAGTTGGAATCAGACGATTATACCAACTTGGATGACGCAGTCAAGGTGGCCGCCCGCAGCGACGTCATCGTCGCCGCGATGGGCGAGAACGTCTACCTGTGCGGGGAGAACCGCCGCCGCGCCGGCATCCGTCTGCCCGGCGACCAGGAGGCCTTCGTGAAGGCCCTCATCGCCACCGGCAAGCCGGTCGTGCTCGTGATGTTCAGCGGCCGTCCGGAAATGATCGCCGACATCGCCGACGGCTGCGCCGCCATCCTGCAGGCGTTCTACCCCGGCGAGGAAGGCGGCAACGCCGTGAGCGACATTCTCATCGGGGCGGTCAATCCTTCCGGCAAGCTTTGTATGACGATGCCCGCCAGCGAGACCACGGAGCCATACTGTTACAACACCGGCGCGGACGCGGGCCGCGAACTGTATCCTTTCGGTTTCGGTCTGTCCTACACGACCTTCGCCTATAGTGACATCCACGTGCAGCCCGAGGCCAAGACCAAGAATGGTCTCATCCAAGTGAGCTGCCAAGTGACCAATACCGGAAGCGTGAAGGGCGACGAAGTCGTCCAGCTCTATGCCTCTCCGAAGGCCGGTCAGCAGCTCAAGCCGCTGCAGCTCAAGGGCTTCCAGCGGGTGTCTCTGGCGCCCGGCGAGCGCCGCACGGTGACCTTTACCGTGGGTGCGGACCAGCTGGCCTGGCACTCGGACGCCGGCTGGACCGTCTCCCCGGGGGAGTACGCCTTCCGCATCGGCTCCTCCTGCCGTGACCTCCCGCTCGAAGGGATCTGCACCCTCCGGGGAAAACCGGCGGTGAAGGCCCTTCGCGATGTCTATTTCGCCCAGGTGGAGGTCCGGTAATTACCGGCCGGCGCGGCGGTTGAACTCGTCCAGCTGCCGGAAGCAGCAGTCGTTCAGGATGCCCTGCAGCGGCCGGTCGAAGTTGTTGCGGACGCGGCATTCGTAGTCGAAAATGAAGCATTCGCCGTTCTCGGGCGTGTAGGGCCGCCAGGCCGGCAGGCCGTCGACGTTGGGGTTCCCGGTCGCGGCGAAATTCGCCCAGCTGCGGCTCATGTTTTCCGCCAGTTTCCAATCGGCCTCGGACGGCTCGGGAAGGACGCGGCCATGGAGGTTGGGCGTGTTGAAGCAGAAGTTCAGCTCATAGCCGTGCACCGAGCCCTGGTCCGCGGGGGATTTCCAGGTGAACATGTACAGGTAGGTGGGAGCCTTGCGCGTTGTCGCGACGGCATCGACGGTAATCAGGGTCTTGGGGCGGAACATCATGTCGATGGACAGGAGGTCCTGCGGGGTGTAGTCCGGCCACGCCTCGGCGAAGGCCGCGACGTATTCGTCCACTCGGTCGCCGAAGGTGGGCGCCAGCCGCTCCTTGGCTTCTTCCAGCGTCATCTCGGTGCCATAGGCCCGGCGCTGGAGCTCGTTGAAGGTGGTGCCGATCATCAGCGGGATATCGGAGGAAATGTCCGCGAAATCGGGCTGGAAAGGCTGCTGGAGCAGCACTTCGCCGTCGGGCGCGGGGCCGAAGCCCCACATCATCGGCGTACCCGGGGTCCGGGTGCCGATGCTGGCGGCCATCGCCCGCTGGCCCGCCGCGACCAGCTCGCCATACGGCACGTCGGCCAGCTTGTCCAGCTCGTCCGGACCGATGCCCAGCTGCTCCACGACCGCGCGGCCGAGCTCCTCGGTCATCGCCTTGGTATTGACATTGAGGATGGTCCCGCTCATGATGATGGCCTTGTGGAAGAGCCCCCGGGCGGCGGGCATGCACATCAGGGTGCCGACCTTGCCGCCGCCTCCGGATTCGCCGAAGATGGTGACGTTGTTCGGGTCGCCGCCGAAGGCCTTGATATTGTCCCGGATCCATTCCAGCGCCTGGACGATGTCCAGCATCCCCACCATCCCGGAGTGCTTGTATTTCTCGCCGAAGGTGGACAGGTCCAGGAACCCGAGGATGTTCAGCCGGTGGTTGAGGCTCACGACCACCACATCCTGCTTGGCCAGGCCCATCCCGGGATTCCCGGCCGCCGAGCCCGAATCGAACCCGCCTCCGTGGATCCAGAGCATCACGGGCTTCGACGCCTTGGTGTCCGTGGTCCATACGTTCAGCACGCAGGAGTTCTTCTCGGACATCACGCTCTCCGGCATCTCGCGCCGGCCGTTGCCCTGCATCACTTGCGGCCCGAAATGGTCGCAGACCATCACGGTATCCCATTTGGCGACGGGCTTCGGCGGCATGAACCGCTCCACCGTGGCATAGGGAATTCCCTTGAAGGCCAGCGTGCCTTCCTCCTCGACGCCTTTGACCAGTCCGGCCTTCGTCCGGACGACCAGCGGATCAGACGGCGCACTGGCGCAGCCGGCCGCCAACGCGGCCCCGACGGCCACGGCCGCCACGGCGGCCCCGGCGCAAAGAATCGAGAACAATTGTTTCATAGTCAAAGATAACAATCTTTTGGCTCACCAGCAAGAATCCGCGTCTGGCGCTTGAAGTCCCGGTGGACCCGGTTCAGTCGCCCATCCGGTAAACCTTCAGCCGCTGTACGCCCGTTTCGCCGTAGGGGATGCGCAGGTGGCGGCCTTGGTGGTCTTCGTCGCCATTGAGCCGGCGCAGGGGCTGGAGCCCGTCATATTCGTCGATGGACAGGATGCCCACGCGGCCTTTTCCGTCCGCGGGGCGCAGGGTCGCGACGCAGCCGGTGCCGAGGAACAGGAATTCGTCCTCGCCCAAGTCCAGGATGAGGAAAGCCCCTTCGCCCCAGGCGGAAGGATTCCCGTGTACGGGGCACCAGGAGATGGTCCCGTCGTGCCGGCAGGTGAAGACCGTGTTGCCGATGGTGACCTCTTCTTCCGGATGGGCGGCATCCAGCAGGACGCCGTAGGCCTTCCCTTCGGCCTGCTTCTGTGCGATGAGAGGCAGCCAGGGGGCCAGCGTGCGGTACGCATCGACCGTGCTTTCCCAGCTGTTGTCGATGGAGAACGGAGAGAAGCCCAGGGCGGCGTGCCGGCCCAGGACATAGAAGACGCGGGCGGCGTTGGCGGGTTCCTGGCGGATTTCCGGGATGAAAAGCGGGTTTTCAGGCCGATGGTACCGCGCCACCCAGTCCGGGAACCCCGGGTCGTAGATGTCGGGGCACACGAGGTCGATGGACGGGGCCTCCGCCTTCCAGATGTCCATCAGGTGGTCTAACGGACCGGCGGAGGGATACTCTCCCGGCTTGCGCCCCCGGGAATTCAAGGCCGCATTGACAAACATCGGCAGGGCGTATTCCTGCTTGCCCGCCCGGGCGACCGCCTCGGCATAGCGGGCGTATGCGGCGGCCTGAAAGCGCTCTTCGTCCCGCTCCTTCCCCATTTCCCAGGCCTTTTCCGCCTCCGTTCCGTGCTCCCGGGCATCGCCCAGGAAGCCGATCTCGTTCTCCACTTGGACCATCAGGACCGTCCCCGTGTCGCCGTCCTTTTCCCGGAGGTGGCGCATCAGGGCGGCGAAAGCGCGGCAATCGGCCTTCAGCGCCTCCCGGTCGAAGGCGGACAGGATTTCGGGGTGGGTTCCGTCGCTGTTTTCCGCCAGCGTGAACCTGTTTCCGAAGTCCTGCTTCACCCAGGCGGGCACGTAGCAGGACATACTGTTCTTCCAGGTTCCGAACCAGAGCAGGACCAGATGCAGGTCGTGGGCCCGGGCAGATGCGAGCAGGTAATCCACCGTCGAGAAGTCGAACTGTCCCTCCGTCGGTTCCAGCAATTCCCAGTACACCGGCGCGAGGACCGTATTCAAGCCCGCCTCCCGGAGGGTCTGCCAAGTGTCGCGGCCGGCCATATAGGCCGCGCTGGAGGCGCTGGAATTCGCCACCTCGCCGCCCAGGATGAGGAAAGGCTCTCCGTGGAGGAAGAGCCGGCCGCCCGCCAGCCGGACCGGCGGGGCGGACGCCGCCAGGACCAGCGGAACGTCTTCAAGAAGCGGTGACCGGGACATGTCCTGGGGATTCGTGCCCGGAACGCCCTGCGGGACGGGCATTTCAAGGCGCTCGAAGAGCTCTTTCCAATACGGTGGCAGGGAGCCGTCGGGGGCGAGGAAGTTCATCGGCGCGGCCTCGAAGAGATAGCTTCCGTCCGGGCGGCGGTATGCATCGCGGACCAGTTCCGAGCAGTAGAAGGCATCATTGTCGGGGAGGAAGGTCAGGTCGTAGGGCTTCCCGACAAAACGGAGGGCGTTCTCGACGAATCGGGAGACGCCGGTCGTGCCCTTGAGTCGTTTGACGAGAAAGGCCGCTCCGGGGTTCGCTTGGACCAGGGAGTCCAGTGGGTATCGGCTCACGCCCCTTTTGGGCGTCGCGTCGATGACCCAGGGCGTTCCTGCCTTGTCGATCTGGACGATGGCGACGTGCGTCAGGTTTCCCGTGGCCGCGACGATGGCCTCGTCCATGGACCCGGCCCCTTCCGACGAGCCCACAAACAGCAGATCGCCCGTCCGGAGGCGCTCCGCCTGAGGGTGACAGGTGCTGATAGAGAGGGCTAATGTAAAGACTGTCAGGAGCTTGCGTGCAGCGGTGATGCGTACTCTATTCATCGTTGGGTTATTTCAACACGAAGATAGGCATTTTTTGTATCTTCGCACTGTAGTTTTTCGGCGGAATCTGCGTCTAATGAGCAGAAACAAGCAAGACGACCATGACAGAACGTGAATTTGAAACCCTGGTGAGAGAACACCGAAGCACGATTTACACCGTGTGCTACATGTTCTCGACCGACAAGGACGAGGTGGCCGACCTCTTCCAGGAAATCTTGATCAACCTTTGGCGGGGCTCCGGAACCTTCCGAGGGGAAAGCGCGCTGAATTCCTGGATTTGGAAAGTCGCCCTCAACACTTGCATCTCCCAGGACCGGAAGAAGAGGCGCGGACCGAGGACCGAACCCTTGTCGATGGACATCGACCTGTTCGACGATCAGGCCGAGGACACCCGCCAGTTCGGCCTGCTGCGGGAGCGCATCGGCAAGCTGGGTCCTTTCGACCGCGCCATCGTCCTCCTTTGGCTGGAGAACCTCAGTTATGAGGAAATCGGCCAGATCGTGGGAATCACCCCGGGGAATGTCTCCGTCCGTCTTGTCAGAATCAAGGAACAACTCAAAAAGATGCAGTAACATGGAAACGACCGATAAAACCTTCCTCGAAATGCAGCAGCAGATGCAGCAGCTGCGCGAAAAGCTGGAAAGCCAGAAGATTGTCAACGAGCGGATCCTCCGCCGGTCCTGCGGCCGGACGATCGACCGCCTCCGGATCAAGTCCAACGCCCCCATCGTCGCCGGGCTCGCCGGCCTGGCACTGATTCCTTTCCTCCATCATCTGGGATTCTCCCTCCTCCTGCTGATTTTCACGGGAGTCTTTATGATCGCGGGCATTGTCGCCACCCTCATCACCAAGCAGTACATCCCCAACCTGAACAAGGACCTGGTCACCGCCACGACCGAACTCACCAAGTTCCGGAAGATCAACGCCGACTGGTACAAATACGGCGTCCCCTTCCTGCTGGTGTGGCTGGGCATCCTCATCTGGGACGTGGTCAAGAATCTCCAGCTCGGCGGCCCGGAACTGTACGGGTTCATCTGCGGCTCGGCCATCGGCCTGGTCATCGGCCTGGTCCTGGGCCTGAAGAACCGCCGCGACATCCTGGACGCCTCGGACGACCTGCTTGGTCAGATCGAAGAGCTGAAAGGCTGATGCGGATTTACGAAGAAAAGTGACCGGCACCTCCTCCCGTACGGCTCGTCCGTGCGGGATTATTCTTTATCCGGCTGCTGGCCGTCGTGGGCCTTCCACATGCACTCGGTGATTTTCATGTCGGTGAAAACGGCCGTGAAGGAGGATTCTTCCGGTGAGCAGGCGTAGACGCCGAAGCGGATGACATCGGCACCCGCGTACATGTGGCAGATGCGCATCTGGCTGAAGTTGACGCCGTCGGTCGAGCACTCGATGCAGTAGTCGTCGGCCCTCCTGGAGAAGCGGTACCACATGGTTTTGACATCGGCCGGGATGGCCGTCGTGGCCCAGTCGGAATAGCCGTTGTTGGTGGCGACGCTGCCCAGGTGCTGGAACTCATCGTTCTCGAACTCCACGGAACCCTTGAGCCAATTGTCGCTGTCCAGGTACATCACGACGCCGCACTGGTCGAAGCGCTGGTGGCTCTGGGTGAAATCGGTTTTCACGACAAAGCTGAAGTACTGCTCCTTCGTCTGGATCTGGAAGACCGGGGCGTTGTCATTGCGGAAATGATAGTAGGTCCGCTGCCAAAGGTCCGTATGCGGGGCCGTGGTGACCGTCAGCGTCTGGCCGTCGATGGAGAAGGCGGCCGGTTCCCGGGTCCATTCAAAAGCGGTCAGGTCGACCTTTCCACCGTTTTGCAGGGCCGTCGCCACCCCGTCGATAAAATCGGAAGGGGAAGAAGTTGTGGGCTGGCTGCCGCAGGAGAACATAAAGAGGCAGATGCAGGTGATTGCGAAGGTATTGAAAAGTTTCATATCGTAGAGGTTATTGGTTTCGGCAAGTTATCCCGGTTTGCCGGCATAAAGATACGTCAATTCGCTGAAAAGAAGAATTAATATTTATCTTTGTCCCCCGGAACATGAAACGATTCCTGCTCATACTCACGGCATTCCTCGGGATTCTTTCCTGCGGGAAGGAGAAGGTTTTCCCCATCATCCATACGGGGGATCCGGAGGAGAGCGATCCCGGTCCGGTGAAGGACGATCCCGACGATGTGAACTGGGCCGCGGCCATCGGCTACGTCTTCGACGCGACGGTCATCCCTGAAATCCACATTTCCGTCACCAAGGAGCAGTGGAACGCACTGCTCGCCGCCTACGACAAGGACCACGACACCCGGGAGTTCGTGGTCTGCGACGTGGAATACCGGAAGGGGAGCGAGGTCACGAAGATCGGGGAGGCGGGGTTGCGCCTGAAAGGCAACACGTCCCGCCGGCGGCCGTACGAGGGCGGGAAGTATCGGCACGTCCATTTCGGCCTGAATCTCCACCGGAACCACGAGGACCCGGAGCATACGATCAAGGGTGTCCGCCGGATGGACCTCAAGTGGTTCAAGGACGACCCCGCGTATGTCCGCGAAATCTACTGCTACGACCTGTTCCGCCGCTTCGGCGTCTGGACCGCCGTCCATGACGTATACGCCCGTCTCTGGCTCAAGGTCGGCGACGAAAAGGAGGTCTATTACGGGGTGTACGGGATGCTCGAGCACATCGACAAGAACTATCTGCGCGCCCGCCTGGACCAGTTCGGAGACAAGGGCGGCGACCTGTGGAAGTGCTTCTGGTCCGCATCTTTGGCCGATGAGAACGCCAGTATGGGCCTGGACGACAACCGTTCCTCCTTCACCTATGAACTGAAGACCGGGAAGGCGGAGGATTTCCCCGCCGCGAAAGCCCGCCTGAAGGACTTCATCCACCAGGTGAAGACCCTGGACGGGGCCGCCTTCAACACCTGGATCGGCGCCCACATGGACGTGGCCCTTTTCCTCAAGACCTACGCCGTCAATGTGGCCGTGGGGATGTGGGACGACTACTGGAACAACACCAACAACTATTACTTGTACATCGGCCCGGGCGACGACTACAAGGTCTGGTTCATCCCCTACGACTACGACAACACCCTCGGCACCTCCGCCGCCTGCGGCGTTCAGAGTGACGCGGGCCGCCAGGACCCCTACAAATGGGGCTCGGACAAGAACCCGTTAATGACGAAGATTCTGAAAAACAGCGCTTGGAAGACCAAGTACAAGCAGTATCTCCAGCAGCTCTGCCAGGATGGGGGCCTCTTCAGTTACAGGCAGTCAGTTTCCCGCATCCGTGCCTGGCAAACCGCCGTCCGGCCCTACATTTCCAACGACACAGGCGAGGACATGGCCATCTCCGACCGCCCCGCCTCCTGGAGCAACCACGGTGAATACCGCCTCCTCGAAGACTCCCCGAACAATTTCTTCAAAGTGAAGGCCGGTGTGGTGGGGAAGATGCAATAAACCGCTTTCAGAGTGGCCGTTTCGTTTCAGGGCCGGTTTTGGCCAGGGCTGATTGTGTTTAATCCGAAAATGACTATCTTTATCCGGATCAATCGCGAAATAAAGAAATGAAAAAGTTCATCGCACTTCTGGCATTTGCCTCCGTGCTGGCGAGCTGCGGGATGGCCGGGCTATCCAGCTTCGAGTCCGTTACGGAGCCTGTAAGTTATATCGACTACCGTCCGTTCGTGGACGATGATTTCTATTTCATCCCCAACCGGCCCTGGACCGGAGGGTTCACCCCCATCGCCGAGCTGAAGGTGGTGCTCACCCCTACAACCTATCGCCACGAAGGTTTCTCCGAGGGAAGGCCTCCTTTCGAAGAACTTGATTATCAGGGATTCCTGCGGATCGTCGAGGAAAAAGCGCGCGAACTCGGTGCCGATGCCATCGTCGATTTCAAGTCCTCGCTGAAGAAGGACGTCTCCGGCCGGCCGACCAAATTCACGGCTTCCGGCTTCTGCATCCTCCGCGATTAGGTCGGTTCCAGGCCACGCCCTTTTTTCTGTCATCGAAAAGCTTCCGCCTGTGAATGGATTTGGGTGGATCGGCTACTGTTGTCAGGGGAGGTGGAAGAGACAGAACAATACGAATTTGAGTACACGCTCTCCGGAGGATTACCTGATGGCCATATATCCGCTCTCGTCGATCATGTCCGCACCTTTCTGGGTAAAGAGGAACTGATAGAGCTTGTACGCCATGCTCTCGTGGTCTTCCGTCTTGCGGACCGCAGCATAGATGCTCGACACGAACGGATACTTGTTCGCCCGCAGCGATTCTTTGGTGGGTGCCACGCCGTCGATGGAAAGCATATCGACTCTCATTAAATCGCGGACCATCGCCGTGCAGTAGAAAAACGGCGTGTAGCCAATACCGTATTCATCGATCTCAAGTTGCGCGTAGGGCGAGATCATCTGTGAGCCGATGATTTCATACATATAGTTCTCGTCGGTCCTGTCGATCATGGTCAGCCCCTGCATGACCAGGGTTTCCATCTTTTCCTGGCTGCCGGAATCCGCATTCCGGATATACGGGGTGATGGCATGGTCGACGCCGCCAACCTCTTTCCAATTGCGTATTTCACCGGTATAGATCTTCCGCACCTGGTCCGACGTTAAATTCTTGACGGGGTTCTTGGGATTGACGATGAAGACCAGGGCGTCAATGGCGAGCGGGGCCGTTTCCAGTTCGACCCCCAACTCTTCAGAGGAGGCCTTTTCGTTTCTGGAGATGTCACGACTGGCAATGATCACGTCCGTCTTTCCCTCCATAAGATTCATATAGGCGTCGTGCGTGCCGCTGAAGTGGTTCTTGGCATCATAATCATGGTAGGAGAAGGGCGTTTTCGCTCCAGAGAAGTCGGGTTGGATGATATAGGTCGTACCGCTCATCCAATCCACTTCCCACTTGTAGGGCACGCCAAGCAGTTTATAGGCCACGAGATCCCGGACAGGACGGGTGCTCGTGGAGCAATCTGTACGAGGCCAATCCTCCAGGTTGATGCCCTTCAGGTCGCCTTCCGGATTGTCGATGCCGCGGCAGCCGCTCAGCATCATGACAAGAAATGCCAATCCTATAATTCTTTTTGCGTTCAGTTTCATATCCATATAATTCCCCGGACCTACAAATCTTGCACCGGCAGCGTGCGGGTTATCGACGGGGACGATTCCGGTTTATTGATGTAAAGATAAGCCAATTGTTCGAAAAGAATAAAAGATGCAACCCGGTTGCGCCGGTTTCGGGGTACCTTTGCCCTTGCGAGGTTTCCGAAAAATAGCCGTAACTTCGCATGGACTATGAATTGGATTGTCGTCATCATTGAAACCCTCGTCATGACCGCTGCGTTCACGGCCATGATTCTCATTCCCCTGGTCAAGAATCCGGTCTGGTGGATTCACGACTACCCCAAGGACATCCAGGAGGAATACTTCAAGACGCACGAGCGCGTGCCCGCCGATTTCTTTTCGCCGACGGTGCTCCTGAAGAAAGGGCTGGCCATCCTGGTCGTCCTTGCCGTGCTTATCGGCCTGTTATGGCTGGCGGGAGTCAAGGGTTTCTGGCAGGCGTTCGCGGTCGGTTACGGGATGTGGCTTTTCATCGACTGGTACGACTGTTTCTTCCTGGACTGGGTCCTTTTCGCCAACATGAAGGCCGTCCGCCTTCCCGGCACGGAGCACATGGACAAGGCCTATCACCAGAAGCGCTACCATTTTGTCCAGTCCCTCTGGGGCATGCTCATCGGCCTGATTCCCTGCCTGGCCGGCGCGGGGCTGTACGCCTGGCTCTTCTAATCTGTTTGTGCCCATGAAGACGTTCCTGAAGATATTGACCCTTTTCATCGCCGTTGGCGCGGTGGGGGGAGCCGTGATGATGTGGATGGACCCGACCGGTGCGGGCTGGGGAGGAGCGCCGATGCTGGACCTCCTGCGCGCCAAGATGCCCTGGCCGGACCTCCTGTTCAAGGATTTCATCCCGTCCGGATTCGCCCTCCTGGCCGTGAACGGACTGCCCCAGCTGCTGGCCGCGCTGATGCTCTTCAAGAAGCATCCTTGGGCCTGTCAGGTTACGCTGGGTTGCGGCATCCTCCTGATGCTCTGGATTGTCCTCGAGTGGTGGATCTGGGGCTTCGTCGCCCTGAGCAACATCTACTTCGTCCTGGGACTGGTCGAAGCCGTTGTTGCGCTCTTCTGCCTCAGGAAGGGTTGGCGGAGAGTTGATTCTTAACGCATTGTCAGTTCGGGAGTTGCGATAGGCGCATCTGCAGACCCCTGGTTTTTTCGGGAGGTCTGCGGAATGGTGCTTTGCAAGTGGGTTATAATCAAGATGTTACAGACTAGTGTTCTGCGGACTTCAAATACAAGCCCCGATCATGGGCGGAACGGGATTATTTAATTTCAGATTATTTAATCTTGCATAATTCAATCCTGAATATTATCTTTGCCCAAAAAGAGAAACGATGCTGCAGCCGAATCCTTTCATCATTACCGCCGATTACTACGGCCCTGAGTATTTCTGTGACAGGCAGGCCGAGACGGAAGCCTTGGAAAGCAATATCGCAAACGGGCGGAACACGGTGCTGATTTCGTCCCGCCGTATGGGGAAGTCCGGACTCATA
>JAFRPH010000064.1 GCA_017429205.1 Bacteroidales bacterium | reverse complement strand
TTACCGTGGTCAACGTGGCCGATGGTACCGATGTTGACATGCGGTTTGGTTCTCTGGAATGTTTCTTTTGCCATAGTTTTATTATTGTTTAAACAATTGTTATCAAAAGCACAAAAAAGAGCCGGTGATGGGAATTGAACTCATGACCTCATCCTTACCAAGGATGCGCTCTACCCCTGAGCTACACCGGCTTTTGTATTTCCTTTTCCGAGCGGAAAACGAGGTTCGAACTCGCGACCCTCAGCTTGGAAGGCTGATGCTCTACCAACTGAGCTACTTCCGCTTGAAAAAAAATCTGCTCGCAACAATCACTCGCAGATTTTTTGGTGGGAGGTGGTGGACTCGAACCACCGAACCCTGAGGGAGCGGATTTACAGTCCGCCGCAATTGCCACTATGCGAACCTCCCAGCGTTTTTCCTTTCGAGCCGATAGAGGGATTCGAACCCACGACCCCGAGATTACAAATCACGTGCTCTGGCCAACTGAGCTATATCGGCAGCTCATTCGGATCCTTCAATCGCGAAAGGGATTGCAAAGGTAGTGCTTTTTTCCGAATCTGCAAACTTTTTTGCATTATTTTTTCATCACGTCCACAAGAATCCCGTAGATGGATTCCGTGTCCAGGCAGCACTCGGCCCACTGGGCCTTCTGCGTGTCCTGGGCGATGAACTGGTCGGGGATGCCGAGGCCCTTCACGATGGGGGCTTCGGAACGGCCGGCGAAATACTCGCACACGGCGCTGTACAGCCCTCCCTTCAGGGCGCCGTCCTCCACGGTGATCACCACCCGGCAGTGGGAGACTTCCTCCAGGATGGAGGTGTCCAGCGGCTTGAGGAAGCGCATGTCGTAGACGGAAGGAGCCACCCAGTAGTCGGTCTTGTGCCGGAGCGCGGCTTCGAAAGCCCGGTTCGCGACGGGACCGAGGGCGAGGACGGCGACATCCTTGCCCTCCAGGAGCTTCTCGCCCTTGCCTACGGGCAGATTCTGGAACGGGGCATCCTTCCATTCGACCCCTTCCCCGCACCCGCGCGGGTAACGGATGATGTAGGGGCCGCCTTTCATGGACAGGCCGGTGTACATCAGGTTCTTGAGCTCGCGCTCGTTGCGCGGCGCGGCGATGACGGTATTCGGGATGCTGCGGTAGGCCGCGAGGTCGAAGCAGCCGTGGTGCGTGGCGCCGTCCTCCCCCACCAGGCCGGCCCGGTCGAAGCACAGCACGACGGGCAGGTTCTGCAGGGCCACGTCGTGGACAATCTCGTCGTAGGCCCGCTGGGCGAACGAGGAGTAGATGTTGCAGAAGGGTTTCATCCCGGCGGCGGCGAGGCCGGCGGAGAACGTGACGGCGTGCTCTTCCTCGATGCCCACGTCGAAGAAACGCTCGGGGAAGGCCTGTTCCAGCAGGTGCATCCCGCAGCCCGTCGCCATAGCCGGCGTGATGCCGACGACCTTCGGGTCCAGCCGCGCGAGTTCTACGAGCGTTGCGCCGAAGACGTCCTGGTAGCGGGCCGCCGGGTAGACGGTCTTGATCTGCTGGCCCGTGGCGGGGTCGAAGCGGCCCGGAGCGTGCCAGGTGGTGGGATCGGCCTCCGCGGGCGCGTAACCCTTGCCCTTGCGCGTGATCACGTGCAGGATGCGCGGGCCCTTAAGGTCGCGGAGGCGGCGGAGCGTCTCCGTCACCTGCCCGATGTCGTTCCCGTCGATGGGCCCGAAATACCGGAATCCCAGGGACTCGAAGATGGCGCCGCCGGACTCGCGCACCAGGTTGGACTTCGTGTCCATCACCCGTCGCTGGACCCAGTCGCGGAGCTTGCCCTCGCCCAGGCGGTTCCAGATCTGGCCTTTCACCTTGTTATACAGGTTCGAGGAGGTGACGCGGAGGAGGTAGTCGTGCAGGCCGCCCGTGGCCTGGTCGATGGACATGTTGTTGTCGTTCAGGACCACGAGGAGGTCCGCCTTCGAGGAGCCGGCGTTGTTCAGGCCCTCCCAGGCGAGGCCGCCCGTGAGGGCGCCGTCGCCGACAAGGGCCACCGCGCGCTCCTTGGAGCCGGTGAGGCGGGCCGCCTCGGCAAAGCCGAGGGCCGCCGAGATGGACGTGGAGGAGTGCCCGGCGCCGAACGGGTCGTACGGGCTCTCGTCCCGCTTGGGGAAGCCGCTGATGCCGTCGCGGGTGCGGTTCCGCTTGAACGCGTCGCGCCGCCCGGTCAGGATCTTGTGGGCGTAGGCCTGGTGCCCGACGTCGAAGACGAGCTTGTCCTTGGGCGTGTCGTACACGGCGTGCAGGCCCACGATGAGCTCCACGGCGCCCAGGCTCGATCCCAGATGCCCCGGATTCTTCGCGCAGCACTCCACCATATATTGACGGATCTCCGCGCACAGCTGCTTGAGCTGTTCGGTATTGAACTTCCGGATATCCGCCGGACTATTTACCTTCTCTAACAACATTTGCCTATTTGTTGGGTGCATCCAGCTTCAGCTCCGGATGCTTCCGGGAATTGGCCGCGAACAGGAGCGCGGTCACGAGCGCGAGCACGCAGAGGCCCGTGAACATCAGTTCCACGGTGACCGGCGTGCCGGATTCGCTGCCCAGGATGCCGCCCGCCAGGCGCTTGAACACCAGCAGGCCCAGGTTCTGGACCCAGTAGATGAGCGCGAAGGTCGTGCCCAGAATCTTGTCCGGGACGATTTTCGGCACGCTGGGCCACAGGGCGGCCGGGACCAAGGAGTAGCCGAAGCCGAGCATCGCCATCGCGAGGTAGCCCCAGAACGGCACGCCGGCCGGGGCGAAGGCCAGCAGCAGGTGCGCGGCCAGGGCGAGGACGGAGCCGAAGATCATCCAGCGCGTGCCCTTGCCCACCCGGTCCACCATCCCGCCGAACAGCGGCGCGAAGATGACGGTGGAGAACGGAAGCATCGACACCATCCAGCCGGCGGCCTCGGCGGGAATGTCGAAGCGGGGGATCAGGATGGCGCCGGCGAATTTCTTGAACGCGATGATGCTGCTGTAAAACAGCACGCACAGCAGGCCCAGAAGCCAGAAATTCTTGTTGCCCAGCACCTTGAAGGCATCGGCGAAGCGGAAGTCGTCGGCCTTGTTGGCCGTCCCTCCCTGCTTCGGGAAGCGTTTTGCATCCAGGGCCACGAACGAGGCCCAGAGGATGAGTCCGAGCGCCATCAGCCCCATTCCCAGGAGAGCGGGGCGGGCGGTCTCGGCGAGGGAATAGACGTGGTCCGCCTGCTGGGCGACCAGCTTCGGCGAGATGACCAGCGCAAAAGCGGTGCCCAGGCGGGCGATCGCCAGATGCAGGCCCATCGCGAGGGCCATGCCCCCGTCCTTGAACCAGCGGCCGATGGAGCGGTTCACCACCGTCCCGGCCATCTCGCTGCCGAGGCCGAAGACCATGCAGCCCGCATACGCGAGCGTCGCGGAGCTCTTCTGTCCGGACAGGATGGCCCAGGTCACGAGGCCCGCGCCGGCCACCATCATCCCCACGTACAGCGTGCCGGCCACCCGGACGCCCCACTTGTCCAGCAGGATGCCGAACAGCGCGAGGCCGCCGAAGATGCACAGGACGCTGTAGCCGCTGGTATATCGGCCGTAGTCGTTCTGGTCCCAGCCGAGCTGCGTCAGGCCGGCATCATCGAACAGGTAGGAGATGCTGGAGAACATGTCGTCGAAGTAGTACGATGCGAACATCGGTACCACCAGACACAGGAGGGCGACCCAGCAGGCCCACCGCGACGAGAGCTTCCGCGCCATTTACTGGATGTTGGGTTCTTCGAGACCGAGGTGCTTCTTCTTGTCCACGACCTTCAGGACAAGACCCAGCACGAGCGCGGCGACGCCCAGGCAGGCCAGCATCACGAGCGGGGCCGTGTAGTTGAACTGGGTGGGATCCGTCACGCCCGGGTTCGTCTTGTCGAGGACCTTGCCGATCAGGAGCGGGAACAGCCACAGGCCGATGTTCTGGATCCAGAAGATCAGCGCGTAGGCGGAGCCGATGACCTTGGCATCCACGAGCTTCGGCACGGACGGCCACAGGGCGGCGGGAACCAGCGAGAAGCTGGCGCCGAGCACGAGGATCGTCGTGTAGGCGACGATGACGCCGCCGACGGCGTTGCCCTTGAAGGCGGGCAGGACGAAGGCGAAGGTCAGGTGGCAGGCGATCAGCAGGATGGCGCCGAGCACGAGCATCGACGCGCCCTTGCCCTTGCGGTCCAGGTAGTTGCCCAGGATCGGGGTGATGAGCACCGCCAGGAGCGGGAACACCGCGAAGATGGACTCGGCGCTCTGGCGCATGTAGCCCATGTAGCAGTACGCGATGAGGGCGGCGATGGAAATGCCCAGGAAGAGGTACTGCTTGGTCTTGTCTTTCATGAAGTTGCTCGCGAAGCCCGCGGCGGCCACGACCAGCATGATGACGTACTGGATGATGGTCACGCTGGAGCCGGCCCAGAAGGAGTCGGCGGCCGGGGCGGTGAGCGTCAGGTTGCACTGGAGCATGTTCACCGCATACTTCTGGAACGGGAAGATGGCGGAGTAGTACAGCACGCACAGCAGGGCGACGATCCAGAATCCGCCGTCGGACAGAATCTTGCCGATATCGCTGACCTTGAACGGGTCGTCCTTCTCCTCGGCCTCGCCGGTCTGCGCATCCAGTTTCTTGTCCATGAAGAAGTACACGATGCACATGATGAGGGCGATGCACATGAGCACGACGCCGAAGGCGACGGAGCGGGAGACATCGACCTGGCCGCCGAGTTTCGCGAAGAACGGCGAGAAGATCATGCAGGTGGCGACGCCGAGGCGCGCGAGAGCCATTTCGGAGCCCATCGCAAGGGCCATCTCACGTCCCTTGAACCACTTGACGATACCGCGGCTCACCGTGATGCCGGCCATCTCGCAGCCGCAGCCGAAGATCATGAAGCCGCAGGCCGCGAACTTCGCCGACGCCGGCATGCCCCGGTAGAACGGCGACACGCCCAGCTCGTCGAAGAGCGGGATGTAGTTCAGGTTGTTGGTGAACCAGGTCTCCAGGCCGCTGCCCATGAAGGATTCGCTCACGGCGAACCACTTGATGCACGCGCCCACGAGCATCACGCCGGCGGACAGGACGGCGGTGAACCGCACGCCCATCTTGTCCAGGATGATGCCGGCGAAGATGAGGAAGAACACGAATACGTTGAGGAACACCTCGGAGCCCTGCATCGTGCCGAACGCCGTGGAGTCCCAGCCGCGGGTCTCCTGCATCAGGTCCTTGATCGGGGACAGGATATCCATGAAAATGTACGCGCAGAACATCGCCAGTGCCAGGAGCAGCAGCGCCGTCCACCGCATCGCTGCCGAATCGCGCAGCGTCTTTTTGACGGTATCAGTCATATCGATAGGTTTTAGATTTCCTTACAGATTTTCAAAGGTAATGATTTTTCGCGAAAACACGTCAAAGCACGTCCTTCAGGAACGGGCCGGTGACGGAGTCGGGATCGAGGGCGAGTTCCTCGGGGGTGCCCTGGGCGACGATGCGTCCGCCGCGGCGGCCGCCTTCCGGGCCCATGTCGATGAGCCAGTCCACGCTCTTCAGCACGTCCAGGTTGTGCTCGATGATGATCACGGTGTTGCCGGCCTCCACGAGGCGGTCCAGCACACCGAGGAGCACCTGGATGTCCTCGAAATGGAGGCCCGTCGTGGGTTCGTCCAGGATGTACAGGGTGCGGCCGGTGGAAGGACGGGAGAGCTCCGAGGCCAGCTTCATGCGCTGGCTCTCACCGCCGGACAGGGTCACGGCGGACTGTCCCAGATGGACATACCCGAGGCCCACGTCCACCATCGCCTTCAGTTTCGTGGCGATCTTCGGGATGGGCTTGAAGAACTCGTAGGCTTCCGCGACGGGCATTTCCAGCACGTCGTTGATGTTCTTGCCCTTGTAGCGGACCGCGAGGGTGTCCTCCTTGTAGCGGCGGCCGCGGCACTGGTCGCAGGGCACGTGGACCGACGGGAGGAAGTTCATCTCGATGACCTTGATGCCCGCGCCCTTGCACTCCTCGCAGCGGCCGCCGGGCACGTTGAAGGAGAAGCGGCCGGCCTTGAAGCCCCGCACCTTGGCGTCCTGCGTCTCCTCGAAGAGGGTGCGGATGTCGTTGAACACGCCGGTGAAGGTGGCCGGGTTCGACCGCGGGGTGCGGCCGATGGGCGACTGGTCGATCTCGATGAGCTTGTCGATGTGCTCGATGCCTTCCAGCGCATCGTACGGCAGGGGTTTCTCCTTGCCGTGGTAGAACTTCTGCTTGAGGATAGGCATCAAAGTCTCGTTCACGAGGGAGGACTTGCCGCTGCCGGAGAGGCCGGCCACGCCGATGAAGCAGCCCAGCGGGAACGATACGTCAATATGCTTGAGGTTGTTGCCCCGGGCGCCGCGGAGCGTGAGGGTCTCGCCGTTCCCGCGCCGGCGGAGGGCCGGCACCGGAATCGTCTTGCGCCCTTGCAGGTAATCCAGCGTCACGGACGGGCCCACGACGGCGTGGGAGGCGGTGTCCGCGTCCATCGGCTCCCCTTTCAGGAGCGTTCCGAGTGGCGCGCTCAGGCAGATCTTGCCGCCCTGCTCCCCCGCCCCGGGACCCACGTCCACGAGCCAGTCGGCGCTGTACATCGTCTCCGCGTCGTGCTCCACCACCATCACGGAGTTGCCCTCGTCGCGGAGGGCCTTCAGCGAGGCGATGAGCTTGCGGTTGTCCTTCTGGTGCAGGCCGATGGACGGTTCGTCCAGGATATAGAGCACGTTCACGAGCTTGGAGCCGATCTGCGTCGCCAGACGGATGCGCTGGCTTTCGCCGCCGGACAGGGACGCCGTGGCGCGGTCCAGCGACAGGTAGTCCAGGCCCACGTCCAGCATGAACTGGACCCGCTCCCGCAACTCTTTCAGGATGTCGCGGGACACGTTCCGCTCCCGCTGGTTGAAGCCGGCGGGGATGTCGTCCAGCCACTTGCGCAGCTCGGACATCTCCATCGCGGCCACGTCGGCGATGGTCTTTCCGTCGATGCGGAAGCAGAGCGCTTCCTTGGAAAGGCGCGTGCCGTGGCAGTCGGGACACACGATGGTGTCCTCGATATGGTCGATCACCCCACCCCAGGACTCCATCTCGGACAGGCCGCCGTCCCCCACGCGGAACAGCTCGTCGGAGCCGTACACGAGCAGCATCACCGCCTCGTCCGGCAGCGTGCCGATGGGATCGTACAAGCTGAATCCGTATTTCCGGGCGATGGAGCGGACGATGTCGAACTTCCGGCTTTCGCGCACCTTCCCCAGCGGGACGATGGCCCCGTCGGCGATGGACTTGGTGCGGTCCGGGATGATGGTGTCGACATTCACGTCCACGATGGTGCCGAGGCCCTTGCAGTGCGGGCAGTAGCCTTGCGGCGAGTTGAAGGAGAAGGTGTGCGGCTGCGGCTCCTGGAGGGAAGTGCCCGTCACCGGGTCCACCAAATGCTTGGAGAAATGCTGCAGCACGCCCGTTTCCAGGTCCATCACCGCCACCGACCCCTTGCCGGCGGACAGCGCCTGGGCGACGGAGTCGCGCACGCGCTTGTCGTCCCCCGCCCCGGGCTTGAGGCGGTCCACGACGAGCTCGATGAAATGGGGCTTGTAGCGGTCCAGGGCCTGCACGCCCTGCAGTTCGAAGATTTCCCCGTCGATGCGGACCTCCGTGTAGCCGCGCTTCCGGAGCTGGTCGAACAGCTCGCGGTAATGGCCCTTGCGGCCCCGCACGAGTGGCGCCAGCAGGTAGCACTTGCGGTCGCGGTAGGAGGTGAGGATGAGGTCCACGATCTGGCCGTCGGTGTAGCGCACCATCTCCTCGCCGGACTCCGGCGAGATGGCGCGCGACCCTTTCGCGTACAGCAAGCGGAGGAAGTCGTAGATCTCCGTGATGGTGCCCACGGTGGAGCGGGGGTTGTTCCCGGTGGTCTTCTGCTCGATGGCGATGATCGGGCTCAGGCCGCGGATCTCCTCCACCTCGGGCTTCTCGAGGATGCCCATGAAGTGCTTCGCGTACGTGGACAGCGTGTCCATATACCGGCGCTGGCCTTCCGCATAGATCGTATCGAACGCCAGCGAGGACTTTCCGCTGCCGGAAAGCCCCGTCACGACGACGAACTCCCCTCTCGGGATGTCCACGTCGATATTCTGCAGGTTGTTCGCCTTCGCGCCCCGTACCTGTATGTATTCCTTCTCCTGCATAGGATTGCAAAGGTACGAAAAAAAACGACAAAACGATGAGGGCGGCCCGGTCGGACCGCCCTCGTTCGCAAGGGATTCGGCAAGCCGCTACTTCTTGACGGCCCGGATCGTCATGCCGACGAAACGTTCCTCCGTCTGTACCAGGTCGGCGGATTCCATGAAGATGAGGTAGTAGGCCTTCTTCCGGTCGCCCGTGTACAGGCTCTTGCTCCAGTAGTAGCCGGCCCATTCACCGTCCGCCCAGGTCTGGATGAAACCGGCCGCCGGGAGGAAGATGGACGTGTCTCCGACCTTGGACTTGAACCTCATGCCGTAGTACGGTGCGCTGTCCACCCATTCAAGGTCGCAGTAGTCCATCAGTTCCTCGAACTGGGCCTTCGTCGGGAGGGTCCAGGAAGCATTGGCCTGGTAGGCGGCATCGTCCGCCAGCTCGACCAGCGTCTTCTTGTCCGAGGCGTTGTACTTGGTGAGGTTGCCGGCGGTTCCCCACAGGTAGTTGTTCCAGCCGAACGTCGTCTTCGGCGTCTTCTCGGCCCAGGCGAAGAAGGATCCCGCCTCGTAGTCCGACGCCGCGCCTACGTTTGCCTCGGCCCAGAGCGTTCCGCTGGGCAGGCCCAGGTCGACGAAGCCGGCCGGCGTGTTGCTGGCCTGCTGCGTGACGGGAACGACCACGCTGTAGCTGCCGTAGTAGAACGTGATGCTGGAGCTCCTGCTCTTGTTCGACAGGTTCTTCATCACCGTCACCTTGGCGGAGGTGTTGGACACGGAGTTGACCAGGATCCAGGAAGTGCCCGGAGTGGCCGTCATTTCGACGCCCGACAGCGGATCGGTGATGGAGAAGGTGAGCGTCTGCGTCGTGCCGGCGGCGTCGCATTCGATCTTGGCCGGCGTGACGTTGATCGCGGTGGAGGCCGTGGTCTGCGTGACGGTCACGTTCACGTATCCCAGATCGGTGTTGCCGCCGTAACTGATTTGTACTCTGGAGCTTCTGGACTTGCCCGTCTTGTTCTCATAGACGTGGAAGGTAGGAACGCCGTTCACCGTCCGGCACGTGATCCAGCCCGGAGCATCCAGGTTCAGCAGCGAAAGCTGGATCTGCTCTCTCGGGTTCTCCACCTGGACGTCGATGGGATGGTCGGCTTCGGCATAACCGACCGTGACGGAGGTGGAAGGATACACGTGGAAGACCGGCGCCGCATAGGTCTGCGTCAGATTGAAGGTCGCCTTCACGGAGCCCAGGGAGACCTCGATCTCCGCCGTCCGGTCATAGCCGTCATTGTTTTCCCGCAGGTCGAACGTGACCTTGTTGCCGTTGCGCGTGAGATTCCGGATGATCCGCGTATAGTCCGTCGCGACGTTCAGCTGATCATAATCGGTGCCATCCGGCAGGGAGATCTCAAACGAAACGGACCTCGGATGATAGTCGAACGTCGCGTTGTTCGGCGTCAGGACGATGTCCAGCGGGGCGGCTTCCTGGACGTATTTTATGGTCTTGGAGATCGAGCCGTAAGTCACGGTGACATTGCCATACCGCGTCGCGCCCGTCCGGTTCGCAGTCGCCGTGAAATAATGGTTGTCGCCTTCATCCCGGAACTTCGTCATCCAGGACACGTCCGCCGATATCTTCAGCTGGGTGCCTTCGACCGGGTTGACCACGCGGGCATAGAAGCATTCCTCCTCGCCGCCCGGATAGAGGCCATAGGTCGCGTTCAGATCGCGTCCGCCCATGTCGATGTCCGGCGGGCCGGCGGGCTGTCCGGCCTGGGAGACCGAAACGATCGCGTTCGTCGCAAAGGCTTCGCTCTGGAGCCGGAATTTGGCTTCCCGCGCCTCGGTCGTGGTATTCGCCTTGACCGTGAAGGTGGCGGTACCGGCGCTCGAACTGGTCGGATTGACCGAGATGGACGTGATCCATTCGCAGTTGGAAGGATAGGTGCGGGCGAAGACCGGGTAGCCCTCGACGGGGTTCTGGATGGTGTAGGAGACCGTGTAGGTCTGCCCGGAAGCCGGGGCGCTGACCGAGGTCGGGGTCACCGTGATCGTCGTCCAGTCATAGTTGAAATTGTGCTGGTTGACCGTGAAGGACTTCTGGTCGGCGTCCTGGTAGTTGAGGAAGATGGTTCCGGTGCGGTCGGTCGTGGAGGCCCGCTCCGTATTGAACTTGACTTCGGTTTCGGTGATTTCGGTGATCCGGATCCAGTTGACATTGCTGTATGCCTGCAGGGTCTCGCCGGGCAACGGGTTCGTGATCGAATACGAGAGCGAACCGGGCATATTGACACGTCCGCCGGTTTCCATCGATGTCACCGGGAGATTGATCACCGGCTTGTTGACGACGGTGACGGCGCACGTGGCCGTCTTGTCCCCCGCCTTCGCGGTGATGGTGGCCGTACCGGTCGCGACGGCCGTCACTACGCCGTCCGTGACGGTGGCGACCTTTGCATTCGACGTCGTCCAGGTCACGGTCTTGTCCGTGGCGTTGTCCGGCTTGACAGTCGCGGTCAGGGTGGCGTTCTTGCCCACGATCAGGGTCATTTCGACAGCATCCAGGGCGACGGAGGTGACGGGGATGGTCGCTTCCTTGATGGTGATGACGCACCGGTCCTCCTTGTCCGCAACCTGGGCGGTGATGGTGACCTCTCCGGGTTTCAGGGCTTTCACCAGGCCGTCTTCGACCGTGGCAAAGTACTCACTCGACGAAATCCAGTCAATGTTCTTGTTGGTGGCATCTTCCGGCAGGATCGTCGCGTGCAGCGTATACTCTTCGCCAACCGTCATTTCCAGCGTATGCTGGTCCAGCGTCACGGAGGTCACGGGGATGAAGCGTTTCTCGACATAAACGGGAATCGCCACAGACTCGTCCCCTGCTTGGGCGATGATGATGGTGGAGCCTGCTTTCAGGGCTTTCACCAAGCCGTCCGTCACCGTGACGATGGTCTCGTTCCTCGAGATCCAGGTGACGGTCTTGTCCGTGGCGTTTTCAGGCAGGACGGTCGCAACGAGGAGGAACTCATCGCCTTCCATCATGGAGAGATTCGACTTGTTGAGCGTGATGGAGGTCACGGGGATGACCCTCTCATTGACGGTGACGGTGCACTTGGCCGACTTGTCGCCGGCCTTCGCGGTGATCGTGGCCGTACCCGGCTTGAGGGCCTTCACCTGGCCGTCCGTCACCGTGGCGACGGACGGATCCGACGAGGTCCAGGTAACGGTCTTGTCCGTGGCGTTGTCCGGTTTGACAGTGGCGGTGAGGATGGCCTCGTCGCCTTCCGTCAGTTCCATTTCCGACGCATCCAGCCAGATGGAGGTCACGGGGATGACCTTCGTCGCGACGGTGACGGTGCACGTGGCTGTCTTGTCGCCCGCCTTCGCGGTGATGACGGCGGTGCCCACCTTGACGGCATGCACCTGGCCGTCCGCCACCGTGGCGACGGACGCATCCGAAGAGGTCCAGGTAACGGTCTTGTCGGTGGCGTTGTCCGGTTTGACGGTGGCGACGAGCGTGGCATCGTCGCCCTCGACCAGGCTGAGCGTGGTCTTGTCCAGGGTGACGGAAGTCACGGGGATGACTTTCGCCTTGACGGTGATGGCGCACGTGGCCGACTTCTCGCCCGCCGTGGCCGTGATGGTGACGGTTCCGGCCTTCAGGGCCTTCACCTTGCCGTCCGCCACTGTGGCGACCGTCGCATCCGACGAGCTCCAAGTGACGGTCTTGTCCGTGGCGTTGTCCGGTTTGACGGTGGCGGTGAGGGTGGCCTCGTCGCCCTCGGTCATCTCCAGCGTCGTCTTGTTCAGGGTGACGGAGGTCACGGGGACGAAGGCCGCCGTGACGGTGACGGTGCACTTGGCCGTCTTGTCACCCGCCTTCGCGGTGATCGTGGCCGTGCCGGCCTTGACAGCCGTCACCATGCCGTCCTCGACCGTGGCGACGGAGGTGTTCGACGAAGTCCAGGTGACGGTCGGGTCCGTGGCGTTGTCCGGGCTGACGGTGGCGGTGAGGACGGCCTGGTCGCCTTCGACCAGTCCGAGCGTGGTCCTGTCCAGCGTGACGGAAGTCACGGCGATGAAGGACGGAAGGACGGTGACGGTGCACTTGGCCGACTTGTCGCCCGCCTTCGCGGTGATCGTGGCCGTGCCGGCTTTGACCGCCTTCACCTTGCCGTTCGTGACGGTGGCGACGGAGGTGTTCGACGAGGTCCAGGTGACCGTCTTGTCCGTGGCGTTCTCCGGCATGACGGTCGCAGTGAGGACGGCCTCGTCGCCTTCGGTCAGTTCCAGTTCCGACTTGTCCAACCACATCGAAGTCACCGGAATGACTTTCGCCTTGACGGTGACGGCGCATGTGGCCGTCTTGTCGCCCGCCTTCGCGGTGATCGTGGCCGTGCCGGCCTTGAGGGCCTTCACTTTGCCGTCCGCCACCGTGGCGACGGTCGCATCCGACGAGGTCCAGGTGACGGTCTTGTCGGTGGCGTTGTCCGGCTTGACGGTCGCGGTGAGGGTGGTTTCGTCGCCTTCGGTCAGGGTCAACGTGGTCTTGTCCAGCGTGACGGAGGTCACGGGAACGACTTTCGCCTTGACGGTGACGGCGCACGCGGCCGACTTCTCGCCCGCCGTGGCCGTGATGGTGACGCTCCCGGCCTTGAGGGCCTTCACCTTGCCGTCCGTCACCGTGGCGACGGCCGCATCGGAAGTCGTCCAGGTGACGGTCTTGTCGGTGGCGTCATCCGGTTTGACGGTGGCGGTGAGGGTGGTCTCGTCGCCTTCGGTCAGGGTCAACGTGGTCTTGTCCAGCGTGACGGAGGTCACGGGGATGACCTTGGCCTGGACGGTGACGGCGCACTGGGCCGATTTCCCGCCCGCCGTGGCTGTGATGGTGACGTTTCCGGGTTTGAGGGCCTTCACTTTGCCGCCTGTCACCGTGGCAACGGCCGCATCGGACGTACTCCAGGTGACGGTCTTGTCGGTGGCGTCGTCCGGTTTGACGGTGGCGGTGAGGGTGACCTCGTCGCCCTCGGTCATCTCCAGCGTCTTCTGGTCCAGTTCGACGGAGCTCACGGCGACGGTGCGCTGCTCGACTTTGACCATGCAGCTCTCCGCCTTGCCTCCCGCCATCGCTGTGATGATGGCATCTCCGGGCTTGAGCGCCTTGATCCTGCCGTTGTTCACACTGACGATTGTCTCGTCCGTGCTGCGCCAGGAGACGGTTTTCTCGGTGGCATCGGCCGGTTTGACGGTGGCGGTGAGGGTGGTCTCGTCGCCTACCATCATCACCAGGGATGTCTTATTCAATTCGACAGCAGAAACGGGAATCGTTTCTTCCCCGCAGGAATAGAGGGCGGGAAGTGCCGTGAAGAAAAGCAAAAGAAGGGGAAACAGTTTCTTCATAAGGGCGTTTGTTAAGTGGACATAATCGGGACACTACCAAAAATACAAGTTTATCGCCGAAAAAGAAAGAAAACCCGTGTATTTTTTCGTAGATTTGCGATATGATGATCGACATTCTCTGCAAGAACGACGGCCGGAAACTCCGCGTGAAGGTCGGGTCCAACCTCCTGGACCTCGCCCGGAAGGAGTGCCCCGAAGCCGTCGACCCGAAGACCGGCAAGCGGCACCCCGTGCTCGCCGCCTTGGTGGACCACAAACTCAAGGAACTGAGTTTCAATATCTTCTTTCCGCACGAAGTCACGTTCATCGGGTATAACAACCCGGACGGGCGGCGGACGTACATCCGTTCGCTGAGCTTCCTGCTGCAGCACGCCGTGCGCGACGTCTTCCCGGGCAAGGTGCTCGTGGTCGAGCACTCCCTGCCCAGCGGCCTGTACTGCGAGCTGCGCGAGGGGCGGCCCGGCGGTCCGGCCTTCAAGCCGGATGCCGAAGGCTTTGAGCGCCTTCGCGCCCGGATGCGGGAGCTGGTCGACGCGGACCTGCCGTTCACCACGGAAAAGATCCCGACCGAGGAGGCCGAGGCGCTGTTCGAGGCGCAGGCGCAGCCCTACAAGGCGGAACTCCGCCGGTCGCTGGGCCGGTATTTCTGCCGGGTGTATTACCTGGACGGCCAGGTGGACTCCTTCCACGGGCCGCTGGTCCCCTCGACGGGCTACCTCCAGGTGTTCGGCCTGATGCCCTTCCACAAGGGCTTCTGTCTCCAGCCGCCATCCAACACGGACCCGTCCCGGGTCACGCCCCGGCGCCCTCAGAGCAAGCTCTCCGCGACCTTCAAGGAGTATTCCGCGTGGTGCCACACCACCGGCATCGGCGGCATCGGCACGCTGAACAAGAAGCTGATGGAAGGGAAGGCCGTGAAGCTCATCAACCTGTGCGAGGCGCGGCAGGAACGGGAGTACGCCAAGGTGGCGGACCTCATCTACGCCGAACGCGAACGCGTGAAGATCGTCTTCATCGCCGGACCGTCCTCCAGCGGCAAGACATCGTCCTCGCTCCGCCTGGCGCAGCAGCTCCGCATCCTGGGGATGGAACCCAAGGTCATCGAACTGGACAACTATTTCGTGTCCCGCGACCGCACGCCGCTGGACGACGACGGCGAGTTCGACTTCGAGGCGCTGGAGGCGATGGACCTGGAACTGCTGGGGAACCACCTCAACACGCTCCTCGCGGGCGGCAAGGTGGAGCTCCCCCGCTATGACTTCAAGCAGGGAAAGCCCTTCTTCGAGGGCAACTATATGGAGCTGGACGAGAACGACATCCTCATCATGGAGGGCATCCACGCGCTGGATCCCGCGATGGTCCCGTCCGTGGACCAGAGCCGCATCTTCCGCGTGTACGCATCGGCCCTGACCTCCCTGAACGTGGACGAGAACAACAACATCTCCACCACTGACAACCGGCTCCTGCGCCGGATGGTCCGGGACTACCGCTACCGCGGCACCAGTCCCGAATCCACCATCCTCCGCTGGCCCTCCGTGCGTCGCGGCGAGAACAAATACATCTTCCCCTTCCAGGAGAACGCCGACGCGCAGTTCAACTCCGCGCTCATGTACGAGCTCCCGTTGCTGAAATACTACGCGGAGCCGCTCCTGCGGCGGATCCACCCTTCCTCACCGGCCTATACGGAGGCCATCCGGCTCCTCAAGTTCCTGGACTACATCGTAGCCCTCACCCCCGAGGAGATCGCCGCCATCCCGCCGACATCCATCCTGCGCGAGTTCATCGGCGGACAGACGCTGTAATCAGCGCTTGAATTCCACGATCAGCGCCGTACGGGGCTCGACGGGGAGGCCGTCGGCCAGGGTGACGGGCTCGCCGGAGATCACGTCGCGGCCCGTGACGGGGCCGACGACGAACTCGTCGTAGTGCGACCAGTCGAGCTCGCGCACTTCGTCCGTGTTGTTGATGTACACGAACACGGCGTTCTGGTCATCGTAGCGGAAATACGAATAGGTGTTGTCCGTGTAGTTCACCGCGTCCACGTTCTTCCGGGAAAGGAAGTGCAGCGTCTTGCCGTGGTGGATGACGGGGCAGCCCTTGCGCCAGCGGAAAAGGGCGCGGGCGTAGTCGTGCAGGCCCTCGGCCGCCGTGTAGTCCGCGTCGCGGGTGTAGCCCGCCGCCGCGCGGCCTTCCGGCGTGAAGAGGTTCACGGGGTCGCCCTCCCAGCCGCCCGGGAAGTCGATGCGCTTGGAGCCGTCGTGGTGCATCCCCGGCTTCTCGCAGAACATCATCTCGTCGCCGTAATAGAGCTGCGGGATGCCGCGGAGCGTCGCGAGCAGCGCGAGCGCGAGCCGCATCCGGGCGGGATCGTGCCGCAGCACGTCGCCCGTGCGGTCGTGGTCGTGGTTCGCGAAGAAGATCATCAGGTTCGACAGGTCCTTGTACGCGAAGTCCTGGGCCAGGACCGTGTACACGCGCGTCATTCCCTCGTCCCACCAGACGGTGTCCTCGGTCAGGGCGCGGAGGATGGCCTGCTGGAGCGGGAAGTCCATGATGCACGGCAGGTTGCTGTCGAAGCCGTTCGGGTTCGGATTGCCTTTCTGCCAATAGGCCACCTGCGGGATGTTCATGTCCCAGCATTCGCCCACGATGTTCATCTTCGGGTATTCCTTGAGGACCGCCTTGCACCATTCGGACATCGGCTCGGGCTCGTTGTAGGGGTAGGTGTCCACGCGGAGGCCGTCCAGGCCCGCGTACTCGATCCACCACACCGCCCACTGCTGGAAGTAGCGCAGCACGTAGGGGTTGTCCAGGTTCATGTCCGGCATCGACGGGACGAACCAGCCGCTCTGCTGGCGGTCGCGGTCCTTCACCGAGGCGTGCGGGTCCATATAGACCGAGAACACCGCATTCATCTGCATATACGGCTCGGAGACGTGGTACCAGTCCGGGAAGGGCGGGTTCTCCATCCACCAGTGGGCCGTGCCGCAGTGGTTGGTGACGATGTCCATGATGACCTTCAGGCCTTTCCCGTGGGCCTCGTCCACAAACTGCTTGTAGTGGGCGTTGTCGCCGAAGCGCGGGTCGATGTGGTAGTAGTCGGCGCAGGCGTAGCCGTGGTAGGACTCCTTCGGCTGGTTGTCCAGCAGCAGGGGCGTGCTCCAGATGGCCGTCGCGCCCAGGTCGGCGATGTAGTCCAGGTGGTTGATGATGCCCTGGATGTCGCCGCCGTGGCGGGCCACCGGGTCCTCGCGGTCCACCTCGTCGGGCGTGGCGGGGACGGGCCAGGCGACGGCCGAGCCGTCGTCGTACTCGCCGCCCTGCCAGGCCGTGTCATTGTCGAGGAAAGCCGAGGAGAAGCGGTCGGGCATGATAAGGTAGATCATGTCCGCCGTCGTGAAGCTGGCGCGGTCCGCGCTTCCCTTCTCCCGCTCGCGGATCAGGTAGGGATACTTGACCTCCTTCTCTCCGTCGTTCACGACCAGGTAGTAGGTACCCGGGGCAGCATCGGCCTGGACCTCCACGTCCACGAACAGGTAGTCCGGGCTGGCGGCCTTGTGCGCCGCTTTCGCGACGACGCCCTTGCCGCCCTCGATGCGGATTTCCTTGGCCCCCACATCCTTTCCTTGCACCATCAGCTGCAGCGGAGTCTTCATCCCCGTCCACCAGCTGAGCGGTTCCACGCGCGTCACTTCCTCCGGGGTCGCATCCGGAACACTCGCCGGGTCGAAGGCCGCCTGGCAGCCCGTGAGCCCGGCCGCCACGGCCGTCGCCATAAGGATTCTCTTCATCATTATTTGGTCAGGACCACATACTCGCCCGGCGCGAGGGTGAAGTCGTTCATGCCTTTCTGGTAGGTCTTGCCGGTGAAGACTTCGGTATACTTGCCATCCAGGTTGACAGGAAGCTTGACAGGGGCGGCCTCCAGGTTCTTGAAAGGCGTGCCGCCGGTCTCGGCGGCGGGACGGTTGTCGGTAGCCGCAGCCTGCTGCGTCTCGGCCTCCGCCGGCTCTTCCGCCGGGGCGACGCCGAAGTTCGCGAGGACGATCACCTTGTTGCCCTTGACCTCGCGCTGGAAGGCGACGATGCCGTCCAGGCCTTCGGGGATTTCCCACCAGACGATGTCACCGCCCTTCTCGCCGGCGGCGAGGGCGGGATTGTCGTGCTTGAGGTCCACGAGCTTCTTCCAGAAGGTGGTGTACTCGTTGGCGCTCCAGTCCGTGATCGGATCCTTCTCGAAGAACTCGAGCCGGCGGGAGAGGCCGATTTCCTGGCCGGTGTAGATGAGCGGCTGGCTGCCCGGCAGGGTGAAGCACAGGACGGCGCAGGCGTTCGCCGCGGCGCCCTCGCGCTCGAACTCGGTGCCGGACCAGGAGTTCTCGTCGTGGTTGGAGGTGAAGGTCAGGCGGAAGGCCTCCTTCGGGAAGCGGGCGGCGTCGCGGGTGACGTATTCCTTGAGGTCGTTCACCGTCTTGCGGCCCTGCGCCAGGCTGTTCAGCAGGTGGTGCAGCTCCCAGGCGTAGTTCGCATCGAAGGTTTCGGTGGCGTCGGCCAGGTTGTCGCGCTCCGCCTCGGCGAGGAGGTAGATGTCGGGATAGTCCTTGTTCATCTTGGGAAGGATGCCTTTCCAGAAGGCGGCGGGCACTTCGCCGGCGGCGTCGCAGCGGAAGCCGTCCACGCCCTTTTCGAGCCAGAAGCGCATCGCGTCGTCCTGGGCCCACCACACGTCCTCGTTGTCGTAGTTGAGGCTGCGGGTGTCGGTCCAGTCATATTCCCAGATGGCGTTGCCGTCCGCGTCGCGCTCGTAGAACTCGGCGGGCTTTTCCGTCATCCACACGTTGTCCGGGGCGGTCTGGTTGGCCACCCAGTCCAGGATGACCTTGAATCCCAGCTTGTGGGCCGCGGCGAGCAGGTGCTCGAAGTCTTCCATCGTCCCGAATTCCGGGTTCACTTTCTTGTAGTCGGAAATGGCATAGTAGGAGCCGAGGGTGCCCTTGCGGCCCTCGGTGCCGATCTCGTACATCGGCATCAGCCAGAGGATGTCCACGCCGAGGTCCTTCAGGCGGGGAAGCTGGGCTTCGACACCCGCGAAGGTCCCCTCCGGGGAGAACTGGCGGATATTCACTTCGTACATCACGGAGCTGTAGGTCCAGTCCGGATGGACGGACGGGGTCTTCGTCTTCTTGCAGCCGGCGAGCGCCAGCAGGGCGACACAGATAAACAGGAACTTTTTCATACGTGCGTGTTATTAATTGGGTTAAAGGTACGAAAAAAAACGGGAGACCCGATGCCGGAGGCGCGGATTTCCCGATGAAACAACCGTTTCGGCGGACGAACCGTCAGCGGAGCGAAGCCTTCGCGGCTTCCACCGCCGCAATCACCCGGTCGCACCAGGCGTCGAAGGCCGGATCTTCCGGCTGGCATTCCGGATGGGCCAGGATGTAGTCGATGGTCCGGCGCACCCCCTGGTCGAAGCGGACCGTGGCCTTGAAGCCCGGCACCGCGCGCTTGAGCTTGCGGTTGTCGAACAGGACCGTGTTGGCCTTGTCGCCGAGGAGCCCGCCGCGGTAGTCGTACGGGCCGACCGCATCCAGGAACTCCGAGGACACGTGGACCGCCTTCAGGGGCACGTTCAGCGCGTCCGCGATGGTCTGGTAGATCTGGTTCCAGGTAAGCGTGTCGTCGGAGGTGATGTGGAACACGTCCCCGATCGCGTGGGGATTGCCCATCAAGCCCACGAACCCCTTCGCGAAGTCCGTATTGTGCGTGAGGGTCCACAGGGTCGTGCCGTCGCCGTGGATGATCACGGGCTTGCCCTCCAGCATCCGCTTGAGCACCTGCCAGGAGCCGTGGTCGCCGTGGACCCCGAGGGGAACGGACCAGTCGCCGTAGGTGTGCGACGGGCGGATGATCGTCACCGGATAGCCCTCCTCGCGGAACTTGCCCATCAGGAAATCCTCGCAGGCGATCTTGTCGCGGGAGTACTGCCAGTACGGGTTCACCAGCGGCGTGCCTTCCGTGATGACGGGGCTCGCGAGCGGCTTCTGGTAGGCCGATGCGCTGCTGATGTACATATACTGCTTCGTCCGCCCGCGGAAGAGGCGCCAGTCGCGCTCCACCTGGGCCGGGACAAAGCCGATGAAATCGCACACGCAGTCCCACTGCGTGCCCTCGAGGAGCCTCTCCACGGCCGCCTCGTCGTTGATGTCGGCCTTCAGGACCTTCACGTTGGCAGGGACCTGGGCGCTCCGGGTCCCCCGGTTCAGGAGCGTGAGCTCCCACTCCCCTTCCGCGGCCAGTTGCGCGGTGATGGCGGTACTGATCGTGCCGGTGCCGCCGATGAACAGTGCTTTTCTTTTCATTTCCAATCTATTTCGTCCATAGGATAGCGGACGCCCCACTCCTGGCGGAGGCCGTCCATCAGTTCCATGATGTACAAGGTTTCGTCCAAAGGCATCTGCGGCGGCTCCGTGAGCCCGGCCGCGACGATTCCGACCTTGAAATCACTCCGTTTCATCTGTATCCTGTAAATTATTCTTACTCAAGTGGTCAGCATCACAAAGATACGCGTTCCCCTCCACATTTGCAACCCCGGACGGGCTCGCGTTGTACAAGTCTCGCTTATACAGCGAAAAGGCATTCCACGGCCGATTTCGTGTACATGTCTTCCGGGAAAAGGGCCTTGATGGCCGACTATCGGGAGACTTGTACAGAAAAAGCTCCCAGGAAGTGCATTGATGTGCACAAGCGAGACTTGTGCACGGGCCTCACACGGGATTCTAAATGCAGAGCGGGGCCTATCCGCACAGAGACCTGCGGGAAGCAGTTTCACAAGTCGTTATTTTTCAGACAGTTGCGATTTATTGTTCCGCAGACCCTCCGAGAAAAGCAGGGGTCCGCAGATGCTCTTTTCGTAGTTTCTTGATATTCAATGCATTACTCCGCTACATTCCGCCGACCGGTGTCAACCTATAGCAGGACGGCCCGCGGGGTTCGGCACCTGTCCAACTGTAAGTATTTACTATTCAGCACGTTGTAAATAATCTGGTTCCAACCCTTTCCACCTGCGCCAAAACATGGGTACACCTGCCCGGGACGTGGAGATACCTGCGCCTTCTGTGAGAGGGCCATGCCTGAGGATGCGTTATTTCGTGGGGCCGACCATATGCCGCTCGATGGGCTTGCCGTCACGGTGGAGTTCAAAGCAGTCAGAGCCGTCGGGGAGCTTCGTGTGGCGGAGGCGGAGGGAGGGATCGGTGCGGACGGCGCTCTTCGCGGCGGCGAGAGCCTTTTCGCCGTCGGAGTAGCGGAAGAGGAGCGGGCTCCCCTCCTGTGACAGGGCAGGCGAAGTGACCGGAGTGGCCGGGAACGACGGCGAGGTCACCTCCCGGAGCACGACATAGGTCGGGGCGGTCGGGTCTTCCGTCGACGGGGGCGCAGCCAGTGTCGATGCCGGGGCTGAGGCCTGGGGCGAATCCGGAGACTGAGGCGGATTCTTCCGCTCGTAGGCGAGGAGGCGGGCGTCTTCGGATTGGGCGCGGGCGGCGTCGTACTGACGGTCCCACTCGCGGTAGAATTCCATCTTCGGGTCTTCGAAGAGGGACATCTGTTCGACGGTTTCGTGGGTGAGCTTGGAGACGCCGAGGCCCACCTGGCGGAGGGGCGTCACGCCGTCCCAGACTTCGGCGAGCATCCGCCGGGCTTCGTTCAGGATGACGGCCGTGATGTCCGTGGGCTGGCCGGTCTGGCATTGTTTCTGGGCGACGGTGAAGTCGGTGTACTTGACGAACATCGACACGGTCGAGGCGCGGAAGCCGTCGCGGCGGATGCGGTGGGCGACGATGCAGGCCACGTTGAAGAGGGCCCGGTCGATGTCCTTCGGGTCGGAGAGGTCTTTGGCGAAGGTCCGCTCCGCGCTGTAGCTCTTGGCCTCCTGGATTTCCGTTTCCACCGGGGAGTCGTCCCGGCCGTTCGCATTCTCGTGCAGCTGCTGGGCGAATTTCTGGCCCACGATGCGGGTGAGCTGGCCCACGCTCAGGCGAGCCAGGTCCCCGATCGTATGGATGCCGTAGGCGACGAGCCGCTCCTCGGTCTTCTTGCCGACCCAGAGGAGGTCGCGCACGCCCAGGGACCACATCTTCTCGCGGATTTCGCTCTCCCAGAGGGTATGAACCTTGTCCGGCTTCTCGAAGTCCGAGGCCATTTTCGCCAGGAGCTTGTTCGGGCCCACCCCGACATTGACCGTGAACCCCAGGCGGGACTTGACCTCGTCCTTGAGGCGGGTGGCGAGGTCCACAGGGTCGCGGTCCCCGCACCGGAGGCTCATGTCCAGGAAGCACTCGTCGATGGAAAACTGCTGCAGCACCGGGGAATAGCTCCGGCAGATGGCGATGAAGCCCTCGGAACAGCGCTTGTACCACTCCCAGTCGCCGCGGACGATGACCAGCTGCGGGCACTTCCGCAGCGCCATCGTCACCGGCATCGCCGCCCGGATGCCCAGCTTCTTGGCGGGCATCGACGCGGCCGCGATGATGCTCCGCCGATCGCTCGGGTCCCCGGACACGACCGACGGCACCAGCCGGATGTCCTGCCCCCCTTCCTGCACGAGCTTCACCGCCGTCCAGCTGAGGAAGGCGGAGTTCACGTCGATATGGAAGATGACACGGGACAAGGTCAATAAGGCACTTGGTCCAGATGCTTGTGAACGGTTGCCAGGAGACGCTTGCAATGCTCGCGCGTGTTCGCGGCGATGAACATCGACGGCTTGTACAGCGAAGGGAATCCGCCCGTGAAGTCGCAGGCGGCGCCGCCCGCCTCCAGCAGGATGAGGCTCGCCGCCGCGTAGTCCCAAGGCATCAGCCGCATCTCGAAATAGAGCTCGGCGAAGCCGGCGGCCATCAGGCACAGCTCGACGGCGGCGGAGCCGGTCCGGCGCACGTCGTTGCATTCCATATACACGTCGTAGATGATGTCGCTGCAACTGCGGGCCAGGTCCTTCCGGTATGTGGACATCGCCGTGAAGAGGAGGCCCCGCTCATAGGTCCGGTCCGACACGTGGATGGGCTTCCCGTTGCAGAACGCGCCTCGACCCTTCTCAGCCGAATAAAGCTCGCCCCGCCACGGGCTGTAAACCACGCCCATGGCCAGCTCGCCGCCCCGCGCCAGCGCCACGCTGATGCAGCAGTTCTCGTTCCCGCGGGCGTAATTGGCCGTCCCGTCGATGGGGTCGATGATCCACACGGCCTCATGGGCCGTATCGGCGAAATCCTCCTCCTCGCACAGGAACCCGCTCCCGGGCAGCAGCTCCCCGAGCCGCCGCGTCAGGAAGTGCTGCACCGCCACGTCCGACGACGTGACGATATTCTCCCGCGCCCCCTTGTCATGCACCTCGAACCCGCCCGTCCGGTCCATCAGCGTCCCCGCCTCCCGGACGATCTCGATGATTTGCTGAATGTCAATGTCCATAGCACAAAGATACGCAAAACAACCAAATACCACAGTGATCCGGAGCGAAGCGACGCAGGGGGTCTGGGGGATTAGGCCCCCAGTAGATTGAAGAAGCTTGGGACTCAAAGCTTCGGAGCGAAGCGACGCAGGGGGTCTGGGGGATCAGGCCCCCAGTCATCGAAGGTGATGGAACATCACCGACGGAAAAAGCCTGGCTCCGTGCCAGGCTTTTTCCTGTCGGGGTGATGTGACTCGAACACACGACCCTCTGGTCCCAAACCAGATGCGCTAGCCAACTGCGCCACACCCCGGGGCGGCCGGCCGCCGATGCGGGCGCCGCCAGGGGCGGGCGCAGAGGCGGAAGGCCGGGGACAAAGTTAAGGAAAATTCGCGATTGGGCGAAACATATCTCACAAATTGTAGGTTGCACAATTTTATATACATTGAATATCAACGAGTTACAAAAAAATGTAAAAAATGTTTTTGTTTCCTAGAATTAATTCACTACATTTGTGTCTGTACTAAGACCAATCATCCATGGACAACGGACTTGCCAAAATTCACCTCTCAGTCGACTGCGCGGTTCTCGGCTTCAACGGGACGCGGCTGGAGGTGCTCCTGATCCGGCGCGCGGGCATCGAGGACGGCCATGCCTTCCACGACATGAAACTTCCCGGCAGCCTGATCCTGGACAATGAAGAACTGGACGACGCCGCCCGGCGCGTCCTGGCCGAACTCACCGGCCTGAAGAACATCCCGCTCGTACAATTCCAGTCCTTCGGTTCCATCAACCGGACCAAGGACCCCAAGGACGTCCACTGGCTGGAGCACGCCCAGCAGGCGCACGTGCACCGCATCGTCACGGTGGCCTACATGGCCCTCGTGAAGATCGGCCGGGGCACGGGCCGCGAGCTGGAAGGCACCGAGGCCCTCTGGGTGCCCGTCGACGCGATTCCGCCCCTGGCCTTCGACCACAACGAGATCATCGCGCACGCCCTGGAGCACCTGCGGGCCCTCGCCTCGATGGACCCGTCCATCCTGTACGACCTCCTGCCCCGGAAATTCACCGTCACCCAGCTGCGGAACCTCTACGAGGTGGTCTTCGGCAAGCGCCTGGACCCGGCCAACTTCTACAAGAAGATGACCCAGATGCCGTATCTCGTCGCCCTGGACGAGCGCGAGAAGGGCGTCTCCCACCGCGCCGCGCGCTTCTACCGTTTCGACAAGAATATTTATAACAAATCCAGATTATAACAATGTATCTCCTTGGTTACGACGTCGGAAGTTCTTCCGTCAAGGCCAGCCTCGTGAGCGTCGAGACCGGCAAGTGCGTGGCCACCGCCTTCTATCCGAAGAGCGAGGCGCCCATCATGTCCAAACAGCCCGGCTTTGCCGAACAGGATCCGGCCATGTGGTGGGCCAACTTGAAACTCGCCACCGCCGACATCCTGGAGCAGGTCCGCGGCAAGGCCACCCTGCAGAGCAAGGCCTTCTCCCCCGCCGACATCAAGGCCATCGGCATCTCCTACCAGATGCACGGCCTCGTGTGCGTGGACAAGGACCGCAACGTCCTGCGCCCGTCCATCATCTGGTGCGACTCCCGCGCCGTCCCCTACGGCAACAACGCCTTCGGGGCCCTGGGCGCCGACTGGTGCCTGGACCACCTGCTGAACAACCCCGGCAACTTCACCGCCGCGAAACTCGCCTGGGTGAAGAAGAACGAGCCCCAGGTGTACGAGCGCATCAACAAGATCATGCTCCCCGGTGACTACATCGCGATGCGCCTGACCGACACGGTGTGCACCACCGTCAGCGGCCTGTCCGAGGGCATCTTCTGGGACTTCCGCGAGAACAAGGTGTCCGACCGCCTGCTGGACCAGTTCGGCTTCGACCCGAACCTCATCCCGCAGATCCGGCCCACCTTCGGCCAGCAGGGCAACCTCTCCAAGGAAGCGGCGGAGACCCTGGGCCTCGCCCCCGGCATCCCGGTCACCTACCGCGCGGGCGACCAGCCCAACAACGCCCTCTCCCTGAACGTGTTCAACCCGGGCGAAATCGCCTCCACCGCCGGCACCTCCGGCGTCGTGTACGGCGTGAACGGCACGGTCAACTATGACCCGAAGAGCCGCGTGAACACCTTCGCGCACGTGAACCACACGGCCGAACAGACCCGCCTGGGCGTCCTCCTCTGCATCAACGGCACCGGCATCCTGAACTCCTGGATCCGCCGCAACATCGCCCCGGAAGGCATCTCCTATGCCGATATGAACAATGTCGCCGCCTCCGTCCCCATCGGCTCTGACGGCGTGTCCATCCTCCCCTTCGGCAACGGCGCGGAGCGGATGCTCGGAAACCGGGACACCGGCTGCAGCATCCACGGGGTCAATTTCAACCGCCACGGCAAGGCGCACCTGATGCGCGCCGCGCAGGAAGGCATCGTCTTCTCCTTCCAGTACGGCATCGAGATCATGGAGAAGATGGGCATCCCGGTGAAGATGATCCACGCCGGCAAGGCCAACATGTTCCTCTCCCCGATCTTCCGCGACACCCTCGCGGGCGTATCCGGCGCCACGATCGAACTCTACGACACGGACGGCTCCGTGGGCGCCGCCAAGGGCGCGGGCATCGGCGCGGGCATCTACCGCGACAACAACGAGGCTTTCGCCACCCTGGAGAAGCTCGCCGTCATCACCCCGTCGCACGAGGCCGAGTACAAGGAAGCCTATGAAAGATGGAAATCGAATCTTTAAATCAATAAACACCTAAAAACACAAAACATCATGGCAAAAGAGTATTTCCCGACAATCGGAAAGATCCCCTTCGAGGGCGCCGAGAGCAAGAACCCCCTTGCTTTCCACTATTATGACGCCGAGCGCGTCGTCATGGGCAAGCCCATGAAGGACTGGTTCAAGTTCGCGATGGCCTGGTGGCACACCCTGGGCCAGGCTTCTGCCGACCCGTTCGGCGGCCAGACCCGTTCCTACGAATGGGACAAGGGCGAAGGCCCCTGCATCCGCGCCCGCCAGAAGGCTGACGCCGGCTTCGAGATCATGCAGAAGCTCGGCATCGGCTACTACTGCTTCCACGACATCGACCTGGTCGAGGACACCGAGGACATCGAAGAGTACGAGGCCCGCATGAAGGACATCACCGACTACCTCGTCGAGAAGCAGAAGGAGACCGGCATCAAGAACCTCTGGGGCACGGCCAACGTGTTCGGCAACAAGCGCTACATGAACGGCGCCGCCACGAACCCGCAGTTCGACATCGTCGCCCGCGCGGCCCTGCAGATCAAGAACGCGATCGACGCCACCATCAAGCTCGGCGGCACCGGTTATGTGTTCTGGGGCGGCCGTGAAGGCTACTACACCCTCCTGAACACCCAGATGCAGCGCGAGAAGGACCACCTCGCCAAGATGCTCACCGCCGCCCGCGACTACGCCCGCGCCAACGGTTTCAAGGGCACCTTCCTCATCGAGCCCAAGCCGATGGAGCCCACCAAGCACCAGTACGACGTGGACACGGAGACCGTGATCGGCTTCCTCCGCGCCAACGGCCTGGACAAGGACTTCAAGGTGAACATCGAGGTGAACCACGCCACCCTCGCCGGCCACACCTTCGAGCATGAGCTCACCGTGGCGGTCGACAACGGCTTCCTCGGCAGCATCGACGCCAACCGCGGCGACGCCCAGAACGGCTGGGATACCGACCAGTTCCCGGTGGACCCGTACGATCTCACCCAGGCCATGATCCAGATCATCCGCAACGGCGGCTTCAAGGACGGCG
>JAFRPH010000063.1 GCA_017429205.1 Bacteroidales bacterium | reverse complement strand
GTCACCTTCCTCGGCCGCATCACCTACCAGAAGGGTCCCGAGTATTTCATCGAAGCCGCCGCGAAGGTGCTCAAGCGCACCAAGAACGTCCGCTTCGTGATGGCCGGCAGCGGCGACATGATGAACCGCTGCATCCGCCACGCCGCCCGGCTGGGCATCTCCGACCGTTTCCATTTCACGGGCTTCCTCCGCGGGGCCGACGTGCAGAAGATGTTCGCCCTTTCGGACGTGTACGTCATGCCGTCCATCTCCGAGCCGTTCGGCATCTCGCCCCTCGAGGCGATGCGGACCGGCGTCCCGTCCATCATCTCCAAGCAGTCCGGCGCCGCCGAGGTGCTCAAGTACGCCTTCAAGGTGGACTTCTGGGATGTCGACGCGATGGCCGACGAGATCTACGCCCTCCTCAACTACCCCGCCCTCGCGGACTTCTCCGCCCGGGCCGGCTTCGACGAGGTGAACGCCCTCAAGTGGAACGGCGCCGCCGCCAAACTCAAGCAAGTGTACGAATCAGTAGTCAAATAAAAACGCAATCCATATGGCTTCCAAAAGCATCTGCCTGTATTTCCAGGTCCATCAGCCCACCCGGCTCCGGCTCTACAGATTCTTCGATATCGGCAAGGACTCCCACTACTATGACGACTTCGCCAACCGCACCATCCTCCGCCGCATCGCCCAGAAGTGCTATCTCCCGATGAACGCCCAGCTGCTTCAGCTGATCCAGGCGAACAAGGGCAAGTTCAAGGTGGCGTTCTCCATCTCCGGTTCCGCCCTGGAGCAGTTCCAGCGCTTCGCGCCGGACGTGATCGACAGTTTCCGCGCCCTGGCCGAGACCGGCTGCGTGGAGTTCCTGTGCGAGACCTATTACCACTCCCTGTCGTCCCTCGCTTCCGAGTCCGAGTTCACCCACCAGGTGCTCAAGCACAAGAAGGCCGTCGAGGACCTGTTCGGGGTCACTCCGACCGCCTTCCGCAACACCGAGCTCATCTACTCCAACGCCATCGGCGAGATGGTCTATCGCCTGGGGTTCAAGACGATGCTCACCGAGGGCGCCCGCCACATCATGGGCTGGCAGAGCCCGAATTTCGTGTACGGCTGCGACACCCAGCCCAAGCTCCGCCTCCTGCTCCGCAACTACGGCCTCTCCGACGACATCGCCTTCCGGTTCTCCAACCAGGGCTGGGATATGTATCCGCTCACGGCCGAGAAGTATCTCACCTGGGTGAAGGACTCCGCCCGCAACGACGACATCGTGAACCTGTTCATGGACTACGAGACCTTCGGCGAGCACCAGAGCGCCTCCAGCGGCATCTTCGACTTTATGAAGGCCCTTCCGGAGGCCGTGATCTCCGACGGCACCTTCTCCTTCGTCACCCCGTCCGAGGCCACGAAGAAGTACAAGCCGGTCGCCGACCTCGATGTTCCCGATCCCATCTCCTGGGCCGACGAAGAGCGCGACATCACCGCCTGGCTGGGCAACGAGCTCCAGCAGGAGGCCTTCAACAAGGTCTACGCGATGACCGAGAAGCTTTCCATCGTGGGCGATCCCGACCTCTGGGAGGACTTCGGCCACCTGCAGGAGAGCGACCACTTCTATTATATGTGCACGAAGTTCTTCTCCGACGGTGAGGTCCACAAGTACTTCAACCCGTACGACACCCCGTACGAGGCGTTCATCAACTATATGAACGTCCTGTCCGACTTCCAGATCCGGCTCGATGAGAAGCGCGCCGCCCTGGATGTCAAGGAGGCCGCCGTCCGCGAAGTGGAGGCTGCGCCCGCGAAGAAGAAACCCGCCGCCCGGAAAACCGCTGTCAAGAAGAAATAGATGGACAAACATATTCTCAATCCGGACTACCTGTTCGAGGTCAGCTGGGAGGTCTGCAACAAAGTGGGCGGCATCTACACCGTCGTCGCCACCAAGGCCCTCCACCTGAAAGCCCAGCTGGGGCGCCATCACATCCTCATCGGACCGGACGTCTGGATGCACCGGGCGAGCAATCCCGATTTCATCGAGGATCCGCTCCTGTTCCGGTCGTGGAGGCAGCAGGCGGCCTCGGAAGGCCTCCGGCTGCGTGTGGGCAAGTGGAACATTCCCGGTACCCCGGTCGCCGTGTTGGTGGACTACAAGACCTTCCTCCCGCAGAGCGACGAGATCCTCACGGATTTCTGGACTGCGTTCGGGGTCGATTCCATCACCGGCAACTGGGACTACAAGGAGGCCGCCGTGTTCGGCTATGTGGCCGGCAAGGTGATCGAGAGCTTCTACAACTACAACCTGTCGTCGGCCGACCACGCCGTGGCCCAGTTCCACGAGTGGCAGACCGGCGCCGGCATCCTGCAGCTCAAGCGGGCCAACATCCCCGTCGCCACCGTCTTCACGACCCACGCGACGGTCGTCGGCCGCTGCCTCGCCGGGAACAACCTCCGGCTTTATGACGACATGCCGTACTTCAACGGGGACGAGATGGCCCAGCGCTTCGGCGTCGTGGCTCTCCATTCCCTGGAGAAGATGGCCGCCCGCGAGGCGGACGTGTTTACGACCGTGAGCGAGATCACCGCCAAGGAGTGCGCCCAGTTCCTGGAGCGCTCCGTGGACGTGGTGACGCCGAACGGCTTCGAGAACTCCTTCACCCCCGCCTCCGACGAGGACTATGCCCGGCTGCACGACGCGGCCCGGCAGCGCCTGGTGGAGGTGGCGACGGCGATGTCCGCCGAGGAGGTGCCCGCCAACGCCGTCTTCATCGGCATCGGCGGCCGTTACGAGTTCCGCAACAAGGGCATCGACGTGTTCATCGACGCGCTGGACAAGCTCAACCGGTCCGACTATGAAGGCCGGAGCATCCAGGCGTTCATCTTCATCCCTTCCGGCCATCACGGTCCCGACCGCGGCCTGGTCCAGAAGCTCGCCGGCGACGGTGACTCGCAGTACCAGACCCAGGTCTCGCACTACCTGATGAATGCCGAATACGACGTCATCACCCGCCGCTTCCGGGAGACCGGGCTCGTGAACTCCGTAGGGGACAAGGTCAAGGTGTACTTCATCCCGTCCTACCTGAACGGGAACGACGGCGTGTTCAACATGCCGTACTACGACCTGCTCTGCGGCCTGGACCTCGCCCTGTTCCCGTCCTACTACGAGCCTTGGGGCTACACCCCGCTGGAAGCCCTCGCTTTCCGCGTGCCCACCCTCACCACCAGCCTCGCCGGCTTCGGCCTCTGGGTGCGGGACCACTATGAGGGCCCCCATCCGGGCATCACCGTGCTGGACCGCAACGACTCCAACTACGAGGAGGTCGTGGACGGCGTCGAGGCCCGCGTCCGCGAGATCGCCGGCTTGGAGCTGGATGCGCGCAACGAGTACCGCGAGAACGCCCGCGAAGTCGCGCAGATCGCCCTCTGGGACAACCAGATCGCCTATTACCAGGAGGCTTATTCCCTGGCTTTGGAGAAGGTCCGTGAGGCCCTTCCCACTTATAAAACCAAAGAAAAGACCATTCAGTACATGAAATCCGAACTCAACAATCCGAGTTGGCGGACCGTCTTGGTGACGCGCCACCTGCCCGCAAAACTTTCTCCCCTCGAGCGGCTTTCGAAGAACCTCTGGTGGTGCTGGAACGAGAGTGCCAAGGATCTCTTCCGCACCATCGATCCGGAAGTCTGGCATACCACCGGCCACAACCCGCTGGCCCTGCTGGACACCGTGAGCATCAAGCGGTTCCAGCAGCTTTGCGCCGATGACGCCTTCATCGAGAAGATGGACGCCGTCCTCGCCGAATTCGACGCCTATATGGCCGAGAAGGCCAAGCGCACCGACCCTTCCATCGCCTATTTCTGCATGGAATACGGTCTGGACACCTCCCTCAAGATTTACTCGGGCGGTCTCGGCATCCTCGCCGGCGACTACCTGAAGGAGACCTCCGATATGAACGTGAACCTGGTCGCCGTGGGCTTCCTCTACCGGTTCGGCTACTTCAACCAGGTCATCTCCGGCCAGGGTTACCAGGTCGCCAACTACGACGCCCAGGACTTCCTCAAGATCCCGGCTATGCCGGTGATGGACGCCGAGGGCAACTGGGTCACCACGAGCGTGGCCTTCCCGGGCCGTACCATCACCGCCCGCGTGTGGAAGGTGGAGGTGGGCCGCACGGACCTGTACCTGCTGGACACCGACTATGAGGCCAACATCCCCGAGGACCGCGAGGTGACCTACCACCTGTACGGCGGCAACTGGGAGAACCGGCTCAAGCAGGAACTCCTGCTGGGTGTGGGCGGTATCCGCGCCCTCCGCAAGCTCGGGATCGACACCCAGGTGTACCACTGCAACGAGGGCCACGCCGCGTTCATCGGCCTGGAGCGCCTCCGCGAGTACATCGAGAAGGACAACCTCGACTTCTCCGAAGCCCTCGAGGTGGTCCGCGCCTCTTCCCTCTTCACGACGCACACTCCGGTTCCGGCCGGCCACGACGCCTTCGACGAGGGGATGCTGCGCCAGTACATCGGCCATTATCCCGAGCGCCTCAAGGTGGACTGGGAGACGCTGATGTCCCTGGGCAAGGACAACCCGCTGGACCCGAACGAGAAATTCTCGATGTCCAACCTCGCCGCCAACATCTCCCAGAACGTGAACGGCGTGTCGATGCTCCACGGCAAGGTGAGCCAGGAGATCTTCTCCCATATGTATCCGGGCTACCTGCCGGAGGAACTCTTCGTGAGCTATGTCACCAACGGTGTCCACTATCCGACCTGGTGCGCTCCGGAATGGAAGCCGGTCCACGCCAAGGTGTTCGGTGACGAGTTCCAGACCCACCACTACGACAAGCGCTGCTTCGAGGGCATCTACGAGGTGTCCGACCAGGAAGTCTGGGATGTCAAGAAGGAGCTGAAGAAGAAACTCGTCGGCTATGTGCGCGAGCGTCTGCAGGACAAGAGCATCTCCAACCACTATTCCCCGGCCGAGCTGGTGACCATCCTGGAGAATCTCCGGGACGACGTCCTCACGATCGGCTTCGCCCGCCGGTTCGCGACCTACAAGCGCGCCACGCTCCTGTTCCGCGACCTGGACCGGCTGGATGCCATCGTCAACAACCCCCAGCGTCCGGTGCAGTTCCTGTTCGCCGGCAAGGCCCATCCGGCCGACAAGGCGGGTCAGGACCTGATCAAGCACATCGTGGACATCTCCAAGGATCCCCGCTTCATCGGCAAGATTGTCTTCGTCCCCGGGTACGACATCACCCTCGCGAAGCGGATGGTCCAGGGCGTGGACGTGTGGATGAACAACCCCACGCGCCCGCAGGAAGCTTCCGGCACCTCCGGCGAGAAGGCCGCGATGAACGGAACGATGCACTTCTCCGTCCTGGACGGCTGGTGGGTGGAAGGCTACAAGGAAGGCGCCGGCTGGGCCCTCCCGCTGGAGCGCACCTACGACGACCAGGACTTCCAGAACGAGCTGGATTCCGCGACGATCTACCAGATCCTGGAGAACGACATCGCCCCGGCCTACTACAACGTGGACCGCACGACGGGCCGTTCCCACGAGTGGATCGGCTATATCAAGAACACCATCGCCCAGGTGGCCTGCAACTTCACCACCAACCGGATGCTCACCGACTATATGGACCAGTACTACGCCCCGCAGGCGGAGCGCGCCACGCTGGTGGAGGCCGACGACTTCAAGGTGGCCCGCGAGATCGCGGCCTGGAAGAAGCACGTCCGCCGCAACTGGGACGACGTCCAGGTGGTCTCCCGCACCGAACCGCAGGCGGCCTACGACATCTCCGAGAAGAACCCGCTGCACAGCGAGATCGTGCTGAACCTCGGCGACCTCCGTCCGGAGTACGTGGGCGTGGAACTCGTGTTCGCGCAGACCGACAACCACGGCCAGCTGCACATCGACCAGGTGAATGAACTCCAGGTGGTCGAAGCCCAGGACGGCACCGCCCGTTACGCGGTGGACGTGATGCCTGCGACCACGGGTGCCTTCCAGGTGGGCCTCCGCATCTTCGCGAAGCACCCGCTCCTGCCGCACCGGCAGGACTTCGAGTGCGTGAAGTGGGTCTAGGCCCCATGATCGCCACCACCGGCTTTTTCGACGGTGTCCATTCCGGCCATCGTCTTGTGATCGAGAGACTCGTCTCCCTGGCGCGCGAGCGCGGAGACGAGTCCCTTGTCGTCACATTCTGGCCGCACCCGCGGGCCGTCCTCCAGGACGGCGCCCGGGAACTCCGCCTCCTCAATTCGCTGGAAGAGAAGAAGGAACTCCTCCGCAGCCTCGGCGTGGACCGGATCGAAGTCCTCGACTTCACCCGCTCCTTCGCCGCCCTGACCGCGGAGCAATACCTCCGCGATGTGCTTCGTTCCCGTTTCGGTGTCACCACCCTCCTGATGGGCTATGACAACCGCCTGGGTTCCGACCGGTTGACGGCTGCATCCCTGAAGCCGATTGCTACTTCAATGGGTGTTGAACTTATTGAATTAGAACCGTTTGGGATGGGTAAACATCCGCAAACCGTCGACAAAGTCGACCCCTCCCAAAGCAAGCTTTGGGCCCCTCCCTCTTATGCGGCCGAGGGTGGCCACAGGTTTGCGGACGTTCACCCATCCCTAACTAACATATCTTCAACGGTTATTCGGAAGGCGCTGGAAGAGGGGAAGGTGGAAGAGGCGAACGAGATGCTGGGGTACGGGTATGCCTTGAAGGGTGTGGTCGTGGCGGGGAACCGGCTGGGGAGGACCATCGGGTTTCCGACGGCGAACATGAAGCTGTATGAACCGCTGAAACTGGTGCCCGGCAGGGGAGTGTATGTGGTCGAGGCGGAGGTGCTGGGGAGGAAATACCGCGGGATGACGAACATCGGCCTGCGGCCCACCGTCGGCGGCTCCTTCACCACCATCGAGACCCACATCCTCGACTTCGACGAGGACATCTACGGCCTTCCGCTGCGCATCACCTTCCTCCGCCGCCTGCGCGACGAGGTGCATTTCCCGTCGCTGGAAGCGTTGAAGCGGCAGCTGGAAATGGACCGGGATTGTTGCCGGGAATAAAAATAATTGCTATCTTTGCACCAACAAGAAGGCGACGACCGGGATTTCGGTCGTCGGCTCCTTTTTAATTGTACGGAAACCAATAGAAACAAGAGAACAAAAAAGATAAACTATGGCAATTGAGTACATGACCCAGGCGGGTTACGACAAGCTCAAGAAGGACCTGGCCGACGCATTGGCACAGCGTCCGGTGATCTCCGCGGCCATCGCGGAGGCGAGGGAGAAGGGCGACCTCTCCGAAAATGCGGAATACGACGCCGCGCGCGACGCGCAGGGCCTCCTGGAGGTCAAGATCGCCCGGCTCAAGGAGAAGGTGGCGAACGCCCGCGTGATTGACGAGTCCAAGCTCTCCGCGGACACCGTCCAGCTCCTCTCCAAGGTGACGGTCGAGAATATGAACGCGAAGATGAAGATGCAGTTCCAGATCGTGGGCGAGTCCGAGGCGGACTTCTCCAAGGGCCTGCTTTCCGCGTCCACGCCCATCGGCAAGGCCCTCATCGGCCACAGCAAGGGCGAGATCGTCGAGGCGAAGGTCCCCAACGGCATCATGAAGTTCAAGATCCTGGACATTTCCCTGTAATATGGCAACCATCTTCACCCGGATCGCCAACGGCGAGATCCCTTCCTACAAGTGCGCCGAGAACGAGGACTTCTACGCCTTCCTGGACATCGCTCCGATGGCCAAGGGCCACACCCTCGTGATTCCCAAACACGTGGAGGACGACTACATCTTCCACCTGGACGAAAAGACCTATGAGGGCCTGACGAAGTTCGCCCGCGAGGTCGCCGTCGCCATCGGCCAGGCCGTCCCGTGCAAGCGGGTGGGCGTCGCCGTCCTGGGGATGGAAGTCCCGCACACGCACATCCACCTCATCCCGCTCCAGTCCGAGGCCGACATGGACTTCCGCAAGCCCAAGCTGACCCTCGCCCCGGAGGAAATGAAGGCCATCGCCGATGCCATCCTTGCCGCGTATGAAAACCGTTAAGATTCTCGCCGTCCTCGGGGCGGCCCTCCTTCTGGCCGCCTGCGGCCCGAAGACCGTCATCGACGGCACCCTGCAGGACAAGGCCGATGCGCCCGTGATCGTCAAGCTCCTGGACGTCAACAAGTACCAGGTGCTGGACACCGTCAAGACGGACGCCGCCGGCGCCTTCTCCTACAAGCCCGAACTCCAGGCGAACTGCCCGGAATTCTTCTACCTGTTCTACGGGGACAAGAAGATCGCCTCCCTGCTCCTCAAGCAGGGCGACCACGTGAAAGTGACCGCCGACACCCTGGGCAACTACACCGTCGAGGGTTCCGAAGAGTCCCTGCTTCTGCAGGAGGTCGAGAGCAACTATGCGCAGTTCATGCTGGACATGGCCCGCCTCTCCGCGGACCCGGATGCGAACCAGGAACTCAGCCGCCGCTATGTCGACTACTACCGTCGCAGCGTCCGCTACGTGATGGAGCATCCCCAGTCCCTGACCTCCGTGCCCGTCCTCTTCCAGCGGGTCAACGACGGCCTCGCCGTGTTCGACCAGCCTACGGACGGCATCCTGTTCGGCAGCATCTGCGACTCGCTGAAGGCCGTGTATCCTGATTCCCGCTATGTGAAGGCGCTGGAGCGCGAAGCGAACCGCCGGACCAACATCCTCCAGATCAACCAGCGGCTGCAGGAAGCCGAGCAGATCGGTTTCTTCGACATGAACCTCCCGACCCTCGCCGGCACGACCGCCAAGTTGTCCGACGTGGACGCCAAGGTCGTGATGCTGTATTTCTGGGCGACGACCGACGAGCAGAAGCTCTTCAACATGGACACCCTGATTCCGGTGTACAACGAGTTCCACGACCGCGGTTTCGAGATCTACGCCGTGTCCCTGGACGTCGACAAGACGGCCTGGGCGACGGTGGTCCGCAACCAGCAGCTCCCTTGGGTCAATGTCTGCGACACGCGCGGAAACCAGTCTCCGCTCATCGTCCAGTACGGCCTCTCGACGCTGCCCGCCGCCTTCTTCCTGGTGAACGGCGAAATGGACCCCAACGCATCGGTGTCCGATGCGGCGTCCATCCGGAAGTATTTGCAGAGCAAATTGTAGAGATTCCGGGTCAAGCCCGGAATGACGGGGTCAGAACAGTTTCTTGCGAGAAACGGTCGCGACGAAATCCTTCAGATAGAACGGTTCGAAGTACGCTACGTCTTCGAACCGTTTTTCGTTCCAGGCGGCTTCCGCGAGGGGCGCCATGGCCATGGCGGTGGGGAAGGCCTCCGCAAAGTGCGCGTTCGGGGACTGGATGGCCTCGCGGCACTTGAGGGCGCCGTCGCCGATGAAAAGGACGGGCCCTTCGGCGAGCTCAGCGGCGAAGCTGTCGGCGTCGACGACGACGGGCTTCGTCTCGGTGAGCTGCCGGCCGTCCGGGGTGAAGACGGCGGCATAGACTTCCATCCGGCGGGCGTCCACCATCGGGACGATGGCGCGGCAGCCTTCCGGGACTACGCCCAGGCGGTGCGCCTCGCTCACGAGGACGTCGAGAGTTCCGGCGGAAAGGAGGGGAACCCCCGCGCCGAAGCACAGGCCTTTGGCCGTGGAAACGCCAACACGGAGCCCTGTGTAGGAACCGGGTCCCTTGCCCACGCATACGGCATCCAAATCCTTGACAGCCAGTCCTTTCTCGTTCAGGACTTCCTGCACGGACGGGGCGGTGAGGGCGGCGTGCATGCGGGGCTCCCCGCAGATGCGGAAGGCCGTCACGACGCCGTCCTCCGCGAGGGCGGTGGAAAGCTGGGCGGTCGATGTCTCGATGAGGAGGATCCGGGCCATAAGGCTATTGCTTGAAGAAGAAGGATTTCAGGTAGGGGAAGACCAGGTAGCTCAGGTCCCGGAGGCTCGTATAGACGATGGAGCCGTCCAGGACATCGGGCTTCACGAGTTCGAATTTCGTGTTGACGGTGTCGAACAGAACGATGAATACGCCGATGACGAGCGCGTTCACGGCCAGGGCGAAAACCAGGCCGAGGATTTTGTTCAGCCAGCCGAGCATCGCCAGTTCCGCCACTTTCGTGAGGAGTTTCGCCACGAGGAGCACCACCAGGCTGATGGCGATCAGGATGATTGCGAAAGAAACGACGTTCAGCATCGTTTCGGAAATGCTTACGTAGGGTTTCAGCCAGGTGCACACCAGGGAGGAGAAGTGGAAAGCCGCCCAGACGCTCAGGACGATGCCCGCAAGCGCCAGGGCTTGCTCGAGGAAACCCTTTGACAGTCCGCGGATTATCCCGGGGATGAAGCAGCAGAGCAGGATGATGTCGAGTGTTGCCATTGTCCGTGAAAATGTTTATCTTTGCACCCTTAAAGGGTGTTTGCAAAATTAGGCAAAAAATTATGACATTCAAAGAATACAAGGGTCTTGATTTGGTGTCGACGGGGAACGCGATCCTTGAGAGATGGCTCGCGAACCACGCCTTCGAGAAGTCGCTGGAAGTCCGCGAGGGCTGTCCGGAGTTCATCTTCTTCGAAGGTCCGCCGTCCGCCAACGGCATGCCCGGCATCCATCACGTGATGGCGCGGTCCATCAAGGATGCCATCTGCCGCTACAAGACCCAGACCGGATTCCAGGTCCACCGCCGCGCCGGTTGGGACACCCACGGCCTCCCGGTGGAGCTGGGCGTGGAGAAGAAGCTCGGCATCACGAAGGCCGACATCGGCACGAAGATTTCCGTGGGCGAGTACAACGCCACCTGCCGCAAGGAGGTGATGAAATATACCAAGGAGTGGGAAGTGATGACCCAGCGTGTGGGTTATTGGGTGGATATGGACGACCCGTACATCACCTATGACAACCGCTACATCGAAACCCTCTGGTACCTGCTGAAGGACATCTACGACAAGGGGCTCCTCTACAAGGGCTACACCATCCAGCCTTATTCCCCGACCGACGGCACCGGCTTGAGCTCGCACGAGCTCAACCAGCCCGGCTGCTACAAGGACGTGACGGACACCACCGCCACGGCCCAGTTCGAGGTCGTCAAGGACGGAGCGTCCCAGCCGCTCTTCGGCACGGAGACGCTCCCGGTGTACTTCCTGGCCTGGACCACCACCCCGTGGACCCTGCCTTCCAACACCGCCCTCTGCGTGGGCCCGAACATCGACTACGTCCGCGTCCTGTCCTTCAACCCGTACACCGGCGCGCCGGCCATCTACGTGCTGGCCGAGGCCCTGGTGGGCGCCTGGTTCAACGCGAAGGGGGCCGATGTGCCCCTGGAGAGCTACCAGAAGGGTGGCAAGGTCGTCCCGTGGAAGGTGCTTGACGGCAAGTTCAAGGGCGCCGACCTCGTGGGCATCCGCTACAAGCAGCTCATTCCGTGGTTCAAGCCCGATGGCGACGCCTTCCGCGTGATTCCGGGTGACTATGTGACCACCGAGGACGGTACCGGTATCGTCCACATCGCCCCTACCTTCGGTGCCGACGATAAGCGTGTCGCCGCCGCTTCCGGCATCGCGGCCATCATGCCGGTGGACCGCGACGGGAACCCGCAGGCGCAGGTGGACCGTCAGGGCCGCTTCTACCGCCTGGAAGACCTGGATCCCGCCTATGCCGCCACCGTGGACCCGTCCTATGCTCCGTTCTCCGGCCGCTACGTGAAGACCGGCTATGTGGAGTATTTCGAGCACAAGACCGAGGAAACGAGCCTGGACGTGGACCTCTGCCTGATGATGAAGGCCGAGGGCTCCCTGTTCAAGATGCAGAAGCACGTGCACAGCTACCCGCACTCCTGGCGCACCGACCGTCCGGTCCTGTACTATCCGCTGGACTCCTGGTTCATCAAGGCGACCGCGGTGAAGGACCAGATGGTGGCCCTGAACAAGCAGATCCGCTGGAAGCCGGAATCCACCGGCACCGGCCGTTTCGGCCAGTGGCTGGAGAACATCCAGGACTGGAACCTCTCCCGCAGCCGTTTCTGGGGCACCCCGCTCCCGATCTGGCGCACCGAGGACGGCAAGGAGGAGAAGTGCATCGGCTCCGCCGCGGAACTCTACAACGAACTCGAGAAGGCCGTCGCCGCCGGCGTGATGAAGTCCAATCCGCTGAAGGACCAGGGCTTCGATCCGGCCGACATGAGCCTCGAAAACTATGACAAGATAGACCTGCACCGTCCCTATGTGGACGGAATGTTCCTGGTCTCCGACTCCGGAAAGAAGATGGTTCGCGAAACCGACCTCATCGACGTGTGGTTCGACTCCGGCGCGATGCCGTACGCCCAGGAAGGCCTCCGCGGCCTCGACAGCGGCCGCTTCGGCGCCACGGCGGACTTCATCGCCGAAGGCGTGGACCAGACCCGCGGCTGGTTCTACACCCTGCACGCCATCCACACGATGGTGAGCGGGACGCCGGCCTTCAAGCGCGTGATTTCCAACGGCCTCGTGCTGGACAAGAACGGCAACAAGATGTCGAAGCGACTCGGCAACGCCGTGGATCCGTTCTATGCGCTGGACCGCTATGGCGCCGACGCCCTCCGCTGGTACATGCTTACCAACGCCGAACCCTGGGACAACCTCAAGTTCGACGAGAACGGCGTGGACGAAGTTCGCCGCAAGTTTTTCGGCACCCTGTACAACACCTACTCCTTCTTCGCCCTCTATGCGAACATCGAGGGGTGGACGCCGGATGACGGAGTCAAGATGGTCGAGGTCGACGGCAACATGGTCGATGCGGGCGAAGACAGCCAGGAGGCCCGTCCTGAAATCGACCGCTGGATCATTTCCAAGCTGAACACGCTCATCCGCGAGGTGCGCGCCGCCTATGAGGATTATGACGTCAAGACCGCCGGCCGCCTCATCGAGACCTTCGTGTGCGACCACGTCTCCAACTGGTACGTCCGCCTGAACCGCGCCCGTTTCTGGAACGGCGACGCCCAGGCTTTCCAGACGCTCTACGATGTCCTGATGGACGTCGCCGTCCTCTCCGCCCCGATCGCCCCGTTCTTCATGGACCAGCTCTACCTGGATCTCGGCGGCGAGTCCGAGTCGGTCCATTATGTCCTCATGCCCGAGTCCGACGCCTCCGTCATCGACCCGGACCTGGAGGAACGGATGGAACTTGCGCAGCAGGCTACGTCCATGGTGCTCGCCCTCCGCAAGAAGGTGGGCATCCCCGTGCGTCAGCCGCTCGCGAAGATGCTCGTTCCGGTCATCTCCGATGCCGTCCGCGCGCGTCTGGAGGCCGTGAAGGGCTTGATTCTCACGGAAGTGAACGTGAAGGAGATGGAATTCGTGACGGATACCACCGGCATCCTCACCAAGAAGATCAAACCCAATTTCAAGACCCTCGGAAAGGTGTACGGCGCCCGGATGAAGGAGATTGCCGCCGCGTTCGGCTCGCTGGACCAGGCTGCGATCACCGCCATCCAGAACGCGGAAACCGCCGGAGAAGCGTAC
>JAFRPH010000075.1 GCA_017429205.1 Bacteroidales bacterium | reverse complement strand
TTGTCCACGCCGAAGATGTCCACGACACCCTTCGTGGTGCCGTCGCCCTTGCCGGCGTCGACTTCCTCGATGGTGATGGTGGTGCCGAATTCCTTCTGCATGCCCTGGATGGTCTCGCCACCCTTGCCGATGACCGCGCCGATGAAGTCGGACGGAATCTCAATCTGGACCATGCGTGGCACGAAGGGCTTGAAGTCCTCGCGCGGCTCGGCGATGGTCTTGAGCATCTCACCCATGATGTGGATGCGTCCCTGGCGGGCCTGCTCGAGCGCTTTCTCGAGGACCTCGTAGGAGAGGCCGTCCACCTTGATGTCCATCTGGGTGGCGGTGATGCCGTCCTTGGTACCGGTGACCTTGAAGTCCATGTCGCCGAGGTGGTCCTCGTCGCCGAGGATGTCGGTGAGGATGGCGTAGCGGTCATTCGGGCGCTCGGCGTCGGTGATCAGGCCCATGGCCACGCCGGCCACCGGCTTCTTGATCTTCACGCCGGCATCCATCAGGGCCAGGCAGCCGCCGCAGACGGAAGCCATGGAGGAGGAACCGTTGGACTCGAGGATATCGGAAACGACGCGCACGGCGTACGGGAATTCCGGAGCGGTGGGGATGACGGGCTTGAGGGCGCGCATCGCCAGGTTGCCGTGGCCGATCTCGCGACGGCCCACGCTGCGCTGGGGCTTGGCCTCACCGGTGGCGAACGGCGGGAAGTTGTAGTGGAGCACGAACTGCTGGTCGTCCTGGATGAGGACCTCGTCCATCTCCTTCATGTCCAGCTTGGTGCCGAGGGTCACGCTCGCGAGGGACTGGGTCTCGCCGCGGGTGAAGATGGCGGAGCCGTGGGCGCAGGGGAGGTAATCGACCTCGCACCAGATCGGGCGGACCTCATCGGTCTTGCGGCCGTCCAGACGGCAGCCTTCGTCCAGGATCATGTTGCGCATGGCCTCTTTCTCGGTGTCGTGGTAGTAGCGGTCCACCATCGCGGCTTTGGCCTCCTGGTCCTCCTCGGACAGGGTGGCGAGGAACTCGGCCTTGATGGCCTCGAAACCGTCTTCGCGCTCGTGCTTGGGAGCGGCGCTCTTCGCCAGCTTGTAGCACTTGTCATAGCAGAACTCGTGGACGGCGGTACGAAGGGCCTCGTCCTGCTCGTCGTGCGGATAGTCGCGCTTGTTCACGTCGGTGCCGAGCTCGTGCATGAGCTCCTTCTGGACGCGGCAATGCTTCTTGATCTCCTCGTGGGCGAACTTGATGGCCTCGAGCATGTCGTGCTCGGAAACCTCGTTCATCTCGCCTTCGACCATCATGATGTTCTCCTCGGTGGCGGCGACCATCAGGTCCAGGTCGGCGCGGGCACCGTCGGCGAAGCCGGGATTGATCACGAACTTTCCGTCGATGCGGGCGACGCGGACCTCGGAAACCGGACCGCCGAAGGGCAGGTCGGAGGTGGCGAGGGCGGCGGAGGCGGCCAGACCGGCGAGGGCGTCGGGCTGGATGTCCTTCTCCGCGGAGATGAGCATGATATTCACGAAGACCTCGAGATGGAAGTCATCCGGCCAGAGCGGACGGATCGGACGGTCCACCAGGCGGGCGATGAGCACCTCGTAGTCGGAGGGCCTGCTTTCGCGCTTGAGGAAACCGCCGGGGAAACGGCCGGCAGAATAATACTTTTCACGATAATCTACGGTGAGGGGCATGAAGTCGGTACCCTCCTTGACTTCCTTCGCGCAGGTGACGGTGGCGAGCAGCATCGTGCCTCCCATCTTCACCACCGCGGAACCGGCGGCCTGCTTGGCCAGTTTGCCGGTCTCGATCTCGATTACCCGACCGTCGGGCAGTTCGATCTTCTTGTTGATGATGTTCATTTTTGTTTTACTTCTGTTACGTCTTACGTCTTTCTATCGTCGATCCCGGCCGGGCCGGGATTCTCTTTTCATCGAAAAAGGGGGAGAGATCCTGCCTTGCATGAATCTCTGCCCCCGCATTTTCCTATTTTCTGGCTTATCGGCGGAGACCCAGCTCCTTGATAAGTGCCCTGTATCTCTCGATGTCCACCTTCTGAAGATAGTTCAGAAGCTGGCGGCGCTTACTGACCAGGCGGAGAAGGGAGCGACGGGTGGAAACGTCCTTCTTGTTCTTCTTCACGTGCTCGGTAAGGTGAGCGATACGGTAGGAAAATAAAGCAACCTGACTCTCAGGAGAGCCGGTGTCCTTATTGGACTTCCCGTACTTCGCGAAAATCTCTTGCTTTTTCTCAGGCTGT
>JAFRPH010000062.1 GCA_017429205.1 Bacteroidales bacterium | reverse complement strand
TCATCGGTCGATCTCTTCGGGACGGAGCTTACGGACGGCGGCGCCGGTGCGCCAGAGTTCACTCTCGCGGAGCGCCTTCAGTTCCTTCTCCAGACCTTCCCGGTAGTCCGGCTTGGAGTTCGCGTCGATGGAGACCTGGGCCTCCTCGCCGCTGGCCACCCGCTGGTACAGCTTCTCGAACACGGGCTTGGTGGCATCGTGGAACGGGCCCATCCAGTCCAGCGCGCCGCGCTGGGCGGTGGTGGAGCAGTTCGCGTACATCCAGTCCATGCCCTTCTCGGCGAAGAGCGGCATCAGGGACTGGGTCAGCTCCTCGACGGTCTCGTTGAAGGCCTCGGACGGGCTGTGGCCGTGCTCGCGGAGCACTTCGTACTGGGCGGACAGGATGCCCTGGATCGCGCCCATCAGGGTGCCGCGCTCACCGGTGAGGTCGGAATAGACCTCGCGCTTGAAATCGGTCTCGAACAGGTAGCCGGAGCCCACGCCGATGCCCAGGGCGAGCGTGCGGTCGAGGGCGCGGCCGGTGGCGTCCTGGTAGACGGCGTAGGAGGAATTCACGCCGCGGCCCTGCAGGAAGAGGCGGCGGAGGGAGGTGCCGGAGCCCTTCGGGGCCACCATGATCACGTCCACGTCCGCGGGCGGGACGATGCCCGTGCGCTCCTTGTAGGTGATGCCGAAGCCGTGGGAGAAATACAGGGCCTTCCCCGCGGTCAGGTGCTTCTTCACGGTGGGCCAGATCGCGATCTGGGCCGCGTCGGAGACCAGGAACTGGATGATGGTGCCCTTCTCGCAGGCCTCTTCGATCTCGAAGAGGTTCACGCCCGGGACCCAGCCGTCGGCGACGGCCTTGTCATAGGTCTTGCCCTTGCGCTGGCCGACGATGACATTGAATCCGTTGTCTTTCAGGTTCAGGGACTGTCCGGGGCCCTGGACGCCGTAGCCGATGACGGCGATGGTTTCGTCCTTCAGGACTTCGCGTGCGTGTTCCAGGGTGAACTCCTCGCGGGTCACGACGTTCTCGTCGACACCGCCAAAATTGATCTTTGCCATTTTATCTGTTGTTTAATTGTTGATTTCTTTCCCTTTCCCGTTTCTTCAGGAACTTGAAGACGGGCTCCTGCTCGGCGCGGGAGACCGCGATGCGGCCCGAGCGCACGAACTGCAGCACGCCGATGGGCTTGAGGTCGTCGTGCAGGGCGGCCGTCTCGTCGGACAGGCCGGTCTTCTGGATGACCGTGAACACCTTGTTCATCTCCACGATGCGCGCGTGATAGCGGTTCAGCAGGGTTTCAATGTCCCCGTACTCGAGGAGGGCCGGCGTGGGCACCTTGTAGAGGCACAGCTCGCGGTAGACGATCTTGTCGGCCGTGTAGTAGAAAACCTTGATCACGTCCACGCGCTTCTCGATCTGCTGGACGCTCTCGCGCACCTTCTTCTCCGAGCCGGAGGTCACGATGGTGATGTTGTGGACGCCCTCCATCGAGGTGGCGCCCGCGGACAGGCTCCAGATGCTCAGGCCGTGGCGCGTGAACACGTTCGTGATCTGCGCCAGGAGGCCGATCTGGTTCTCGGTGTAGATGGTCACCGTGTATTCTTTCACTTCGCTATCCATTGTACCATTCGTTTTCCGTGATCATAATCTGGTGGATGCCCTTGCCGGGGGGCACCATCGGCATCACCATCCCCTCCTCCAGGACGTGGACGTCCAGCAGGAAAGGCTTGTCGTCGACGAACATCGCCTCCAGGGCCGCATCCAGTTCCTCGCGCTTCTCCACGGTGACGCAGGGAATGCCGTAGGCGCGGGCGATCATCGCGTAGTCCGGATTGAGCATCCGGGTCTCCGAATAGCGGCAGCCGAAGAACAGTTCCTGCCACTGGCGGACGTTGCCCAGCCAGTTGTTGTTCAGGAGGACGATCTTCACGCCCACCTGCTCTTGCATGATGGTGCCGAACTCCTGCATCGTCATCTGGATGCCGCCGTCGCCGACGAAGCAGCACACTGGGCGTCCCGGGTCGGCCACCTTGGCGCCGATGGCGGCGGGCAGGCCGAAGCCCATCGTGCCCAGGCCGCCGGAGGAGATGAAGCTGCGGGAGCGCGTGAAGCGGGAGTAGCGGGCGCCCATCATCTGGTTCTGGCCCACGTCCGTCACCACGACCGCCTTCTCCTCGGAAGCGCGGACCACGCGGTCCACCACCTCGCCCATCCGGAGCATGCCGGAGCCGGGGTGCACTTCCGGGTCGATGACCTTTTCCTTCTCCACGGCGTCGCAACGCTCGACGCTCGCGTTCCACTCGGGGTGCTTGCGCGCCTTCATCCGCTCCGTCAGGACCTTGAGGACCTTCTTGGCGTCGCCGCGGAGACCCACCTCGACGGGAATGATCTTCCCGATCTCGGAGGTGTCGATGTCGATGTGGATGACCTTCGCCTGGCGGGCGTAGGTGGAGACCGTGCCGGTCACGCGGTCGTCGAACCGCATGCCGACGGCCACCAGCACGTCACAGGTGTTCGTCAGGATGTTCGGGGCCACGTTGCCGTGCATCCCGATCATCCCGCGGTAGAGCGGGAAGTCGGAAGGCAGGGCGCTGAGGCCCAGGAGCGTGGAGCCCGCCGGGATGTCCCCTTTGAGGAGGAATTCCTTGAGCTCCTCCTCGGCGTGGCCCAGGACGACGCCCTGGCCGAACACGACGAAGGGGCGCTCCGCCTCGTTCAGGAGGGCGACCGCCTTGTTCAGGGAGACTTCCGAGACCTTCGGGTCGGGGACGTAGCTCCGGATGAAATTGCATTTCTCGTACTTGAAGTCCGTCAGGCCCACCTGCGCGTCCTTGGTGAAGTCCAGGACCACGGGGCCGGGACGGCCGCTCCGGGCGATGTAGAAAGCCCGGGCCACGGCCCACGCCACCTCGTCCGCCGAGCGGATCTGGTAGTTCCACTTGCTGATGGGGCCGGTGAGGCCGATGACGTCGGCCTCCTGGAAGGCGTCCGTGCCCAGGGCGGCGGACGAAACCTGCCCTGTGATGACCACCACCGGGGTGGAGTCCGTCATCGCGTCGTGGACGCCGGTGATGACATTGGTCGCGCCGGGACCGGAGGTGACGATCACCACGCCGGGATCGCCCTTCACGCGGGCAAAGCCTTGCGCCGCGTGGATGGCTCCCTGCTCGTGCCGCACCAGGATATGGCGGACGCGGTCCCGATAGCTGCACAGGCTGTCGTACACGGGCATGATCTGCCCGCCCGGATACCCGAAGACGGTATCCACGCCCTCTTCGATGAGGGACTGCCACAAGGCTTCCGAACCTGTAATCATATCTATTTGTTATCGTTCGTTCAATCAATGACCCTGACTGCTCCCTTGTCCGCGGAGCTGACCATCCGGGCGTACACCTTCAGGCTCTTGGAGACCTCGCGCACACGGAACGGCGGCGTAAAGGCCTTGTCGCCGCGGGCGAGTTCCTCCTGCCTCCGGCTCTCCAGCTCCTCGTCGGTCAAAAGGACGCGGATGGAGCGGGCGGGGATGTCGATTTCGATGCGGTCGCCGTCGCGCACCAGGCCGATGGCGCCGCCGGCCGCCGCCTCGGGCGAGATGTGGCCGATGGACAGGCCGGACGTGCCGCCGCTGAAACGGCCGTCGGTCAGGAGGGCGCATTCCTTGCCCAGGTGGACCGACTTCAGGTACGAGGTCGGGTACAGCATCTCCTGCATACCGGGACCGCCGCGGGGGCCTTCGTAGGTGATGACGACGACGTCGCCGCTCTTCACTTTCCCGCCCAGGATGCCGTCACAGGCCGCTTCCTGGGAGTCGAAGACCTTCGCCGGGCCGGTGAACTTCCAGATGGAAGCGTCCACGCCGGCCGTCTTCACGACGCAGCCGTCGGCCGCGATGTTCCCCCGGAGCACCGCCAGTCCGCCGTCCTTCGTGTAGGCGTGGGCGACGGACCGGATGCAACCGTTCTCCCGGTCGGTGTCCAGTTCCTGGTAATAGGTCTCCTGGGAACCCAGCCGGGTCGAGAACCGTCCTGCGGGGGCGCTGCGGTACAGCCGCAGGGCTTCCTCCGTCACATGCTCCGACAGGATGGCGTAGCGGTCCATCGTCTCCGAAAGGGAGGTTCCATCCACCCGGTAAAGGGTGGTGTCGACAAGACCGGCGACGGCCAGTTCGCGGAGGATGGAGATGACGCCGCCGGCGCGGTTCACATCCTGGACGTGATATTTAGCGGTATTGGGGGCCACCTTGCAGATGCAGGGGACTTTTCGGGAGAGGGCGTCGATGTCGGCCATCGTGAAATCCACGCCGGCTTCCTGCGCCACGGCCAGCAGATGCAGGACCGTGTTCGTGGAGCCGCCCATCGCGATATCGAGCGCCATCGCGTTCAGGAACGCCGGGCGGGTCGCGATGCTGCGCGGCAGGACGCGTTCATCGCCGTCCCGGTAATACTTCCAGGCATTCTCCACGACGAGCGCCGCGGCCTTGCGGAAGAGTTCCTTCCGGTTCGCGTGGGTGGCCAGGACCGACCCGTTGCCGGGGAGCGCCAGGCCAATGGCCTCGGTCAGGCAGTTCATCGAGTTGGCCGTGAACATGCCGGAGCAGCAGCCGCAGCCCGGGCAGGAAGAAGCCTCGATCTTGGCCACTTCGGCGTCGGACAGGGAGGTGTCCGCCGACTGGACCATCGCGTCGATCAGGTCCAGCTTGCGGTCGCCCAGGACGCCGGCCTCCATCGGGCCGCCGGAGACGAAAACCGCCGGGATGTTCAGCCGCATCGCGGCCATGAGCATCCCGGGCGTGATCTTGTCGCAGTTGCTGATGCACACCATCGCGTCGGCCTTGTGGGCGTTGACCATATACTCGACGCTGTCCGCGATGACTTCGCGGGAAGGGAGGGAATACAGCATCCCGTCGTGGCCCATGGCGATGCCGTCGTCCACGGCGATGGTGTCGAATTCGGCGGCATAGCAGCCGAGGCGCTCGATTACGGCCTTGACCAGCTGGCCGGCCTCATGCAGGTGCGTATGGCCGGGGACGAACTGGGTGAAGGAATTCACCACCGCGATCACAGGCTTTCCCACCTGTTCCGGTTTCATGCCCGCCGCGGCCCAGAGGGCCCGGGCGCCTGCCATCCGACGTCCCTCGAAGGTGACGCTGCTTCTGAATGGATGTTTCATACACTACTTAAGCTCGGTCACATAAATGTGACAAAAAAAACACCCCTTCCAGTGCGGACTGGAAGGGGTTGAAGTTATCTTTATACCGTCATGCCTTTCCAGTCCGCGTCTATTTGACAAGGAGAATGAGAACAAGGGCAATGACGAGTACGCTGTTCATAGGGGTTTCAAATCGTTACCGAGAGCAAAGATGGGAAATTAGTTTTTAAAAAACAAGAAAAAGTCGTAAAAAATATTAATAATCAGCATCTGCAAGGGCAGGGAACGATTGACGGAATTGATCCAGGACGGGGCGTTTCAGTTCAGATTCGATAATGTCGATACGCCCTTCCTTACAAATTGAAAGCAATTCCCCGCGCGGTCCGTACAAACTGGTATGTCCGGAGTACAGGTTGCCGGGGTCCTTTCCGGCCCGGTTCACGCCCGCCACATAGCAGACATTCTCGATGGCGCGGGCCTTCAGGAGGGCGTCCCAGGCGTCGATCCGCTGCTGCGGCCAGCTGGCGACGTACAGGATCAGGTCGTAATCCGGCTTGCCGTCCACCAGCTTGTTCCGGGCGAAAACGGGAAAGCGGAGGTCGTAACAGACCTGGAGCAAGATCCGGAATCCGGCGTGCTCCACGACTACGCGCTCATTCCCGGCGGTATACCGCTTGTCCTCGCCGGCATAAGTGAAGAGGTGATGCTTGTCGTAATACTGGTAATGACCGTCCGGGAAGACGAAATAGAACCGATTGCGGTAGGTGCCGTCCACGTGGGTGGAGACGCTGCCGGCGATGGCGCAGCCCTTGGAGCGGGCATAGTCCTGCATCCAGCGGAGGCTGTCTCCCTCCCCTTCCTCGGCCACCCCGACGGGGTCCGTGACGAATCCGGTGGAAAACATTTCGGGAAGGACGACGAGGTCCGTCTTCAGGGTGCCCATCAGCATCCGGCGGGCATCCTCCCGGCTCTGCGCGGGATTCCCCCACTCCGGAGCCGTCTGCAACAAGGTGATTCTCATAGTGCGAAGATAAGAAAAATCCTTAACTTTGCCGTATGGCAGACAACTATTTGGAAAAGAAATTCGAGGAGCTCCGGGAAAAACGGCCGGTGATCAAGCGGAACCACCTGTCGCTGGACACGCTCCTGCACCGCAACCGGAGTTATCGCGGCTACGACCCTTCCCGCGTGGTCACGCGCGAAGAATTGAAGAGAATGGTTGAAGTTACCACCCTCGTCCCCTCCGGGAAAAACCAGCAGGCGTTGCGCTACCGGCTCGTCACGGCCGAGGAAAGCGACAAAGTCCTGCCCCTCATCCGGCTCGGCACGGCCCTGCCGGAACTCCATCTGCCCTTCCCGGGCACGGAGCCCCGCGCCTTCCTGGTCGTCTGCAGCACGGTTCCGGAGAACCCGGTCCTGGACATCGACCTCGGCATCGCCGCGCAGAGCCTGCTGCTGAAGGCTGTGGAAATGGGCCTGAACGGCCTCATCATCCGGGCCTTCGACCCCCGCAAGATGCAGGAGGCCCTGGGCCTGACCCTCACGCCCCTCCTTGTCATCGCCATCGGCAAGGGGGCGGAGAACATCTACCTGAAACCCGTGGACGCAGGCGAGCCCCTCGACTACTACCGCAAAGACGGCGTCCATTTCGTTCCGAAACTGAAAGCCGACGACCTGATCCTCTAGATTTCTCGACTTCGCCCGCAATGCAAAGCGGCGCCCCGAAAGGGACGCCGCTTTGCATTGCGGTGTACGACGATTAGTAGGTCACGATCGGGTCGAGCGCCTTGGCGAGCTCGACGAACTTGGCGACTTCCTTCTCGACCGGGGTGCGACGGCAGAGATGCTTCTCTTCGTTGACCTCGGCGAGCTTGGCGGCGAGATTCGCGGCGTTGCGGTTGCGGAGTTCCTTGACGGTGTCCACACCGGCGGCCTCGAGCAGCTCGGAGAACTGCGGGCCGATGCCCTTGACGCGGAACAGGTCGGCGTGATTGACCCAGGTGAGGACGAGGTCGTGGCGGATGCCGGTGGCGTCTTCGATGGCCTGGCGGCCCTTCGGGTCGGCGCCCTTCTCCAGGAGCTGGTCCACAGTCTCGATGCCGATGCCGATGAGTTTCTCGGCGTACACAGGGCCGATACCCTGAATGTCGATAATCTTGTAAATCATATCAAAATTTGTGTTTAAAGGTTGTTGTTCGTGCTTATTAATCGTTCAAATATACATTTTTTCGTGGAAATAAACAATTTTTTTCCTATATTTGCCATGAATCGGAAAATTTTTCAATGGAAACCTATCCGCTTGACCAGGAAAAAACGTACAATTCCACTGACCTGCTGACACTTGAGTGTGAAGGCGGCGCCCAGACCCGGAAGATTGGCGAATGGCTGAATGTGGACCCTGTCCGCATTCACAAGATGGTCGTGCGCGAAAAAGTCCTGAAAGTGGACCAGATGGAGGTGTTCGCCCCCCTGGTTTCCAAGCTCCGCCGGGCGGATTACGAATATTACAAGCGCATCACCGGCCTCAAGATGCTCATCGACTTCCCCGGATACACCTCCGAGATCGAAGCCAAGATCCCCTACGACACCGATCCCATCGCCTTCTACAAGTGGTGGCGCAAGGGCAAGCACGAGCATGTGGTCTACCTCTCCCCCGCCTACCAGTTCAGGCTGTTCCAGAAAGTCTCCGTGATGGAGCCGAAGGTGATGCTCAAGAAAGACATCGAATTCGTCAAGAACTTCTGACCATGACCCTCCAGGAAATCCTCCGCGTCCCTACGGCCGCCAGCCCCGAAGACCGGGCCGATGACGTCTGGGACGACGAGAACCGTTGCTGCTACTCCGCCGACGGGGAGAAACTCCTCGACGCGGAGAACTTTCCGTCCGAAGTGACGGTCCGCGAAGGCTGCCGCATCCTGTGCGACGGGGTGTTCGCCTTCCAGGACTATATGGCCGAGGACCGGAAGATCGGCGAGGAAATCCCCCTGGACGAGCGCGACTCCTTCCTGGAGAAGATCCATCTCCCCGCCACCCTCACCCATATCGGCAAGGCCGCCTTCAACGAGTGCGGTTTCCTGGAGAGCATCCGGCTCCCAAAGGGGCTCCTGTCCATCGGCGAGGAAGCCTTCTGCGACTGCTGGAACCTGGAGAAGGTCACTTGCCCCGCCTCGCTGCGGGTCATCGGCCCCCGGGCATTCCAGGGCTGCATCAACCTGTACCAGATCCGCCTGAACAAGGGGCTGGAAGCCATCGGCGAAGACGCCTTCGACGACTGCGAGTCGCTCGAGACCATCCTCGTCCCCGCCGGGACGCTGGACCGGTTCCTCGCCCTCATTCCCAAATCCCTCCACGAATTCATCGAAGAACTATGAACACCGCCGGACAAAAGTTCACCGTCTCCCACGACAGTCCCCTCCTGAAATACCTCTACGAGATCTTCCCGACCCAGTCCAAGACCGGCGTCAAGAACATGCTTTCCAAGGGCCAGGTCCTGGTCAACGGGGAGCGGAGGACCGCCTTCGACCATCCCCTCCGCACCGGGGATTCCCTCCTGATCCTGGCCAAGGCCGTTTCGATGGCCCGCGAAAGCAGCGAGAACGCCCGCGAGGACGTGGAGAAGACGGGCGTCAAGATCGTCTTCGAGGACGACCATTACATCGTCGTGGACAAACCCGCCGGCCTCCTGACGGTCTCCACCGCCAAGGGCTCCCAGAGCAAGACCGGCAAGAAGGAAGCCACCCTGTACGCGATCCTGAACGCGTATGTGAAGACGAACGCCCGCGCCCGCCGCAAGGAGGACATCGCCAGCGGGCGGACGCCCGACCGGTCCACCGCCAAGATCTGGATCGTCCATCGCCTGGACAAGGGCACGTCCGGCCTGGTGGTCTTCGCCAAGAATGAACAGGCGAAGGACACCCTCCAGAGCCGCTGGAAGGAGCTCGTCATCGAGCGCCGCTACGTCGCCATCCTCGAGAAGAAGCTCGAGAAGGAGTCCGGCGCCATCCAGAGCTGGCTCGTGGAGAATCCCAAGTCCCTGATCGTGTATTCCTACCCCGAGGAAGTCCGCGGCGGCCAGCTCGCCATCACCCACTACAAGGTGCTGGAATACGTCCGCCGGGGCAAGGGCGTGTACACCAAGGCCGAATTCTCCCTGGAGAGCGGCCGCAAGAACCAGATCCGCGTCCACGCCGCCGACATCGGCCATCCCGTCGCCGGAGACGCGAAATACGGCGCCGAGACGGACCCGATCCGCCGGCTCGCCCTCCACGCGGCCACCCTCGTGTTCCGGAATCCGATGTCCGGAGAAGTGGTGCGCCTCAAGTCCCCGCTTCCCGCCGCTTTTGACAAATTCGAGACAATCGAGAAATGATAGAAAAGTTCATCGTCCCCGGCGCCTCCGACGGCGTCCGGCTCAGCACGCTCGCCATCACTCCCCAGTCCCCCAAGGCTATCGTCCAGCTGGTCCACGGCATGGCGGAACACAAGGAGCGGTACCTTCCTTTCATGACCTATATGTCCGAGATGGGCTACGCCTGCGTGATCTGCGACCTCCGCGGCCACGGCGAGTCCGTCAGGGATCCGAAGGATCTCGGATGGATGGGCAAGGGCGGAATGAAAGCCCTGGTGGACGATGTCCACTGCGTCACCGACTGGGCCAAGGCGCAATACCCCAGACTCCCCCTGTTCCTGTTCGGGCACAGCATGGGGTCGATGATTGTCCGCAGCTACCTCAAGCGGTATGACCGGGACATCGACGGCCTCATCGTGTGCGGAAGCCCGAGCAAGAACCCGGCCGCCGGTCTCGGCAGCTTCCTGGCAGGCTGCATCAGCCTATTCCGCGGCCCCCGCTACCGGTCGCAGTTCCTCGCGAACCTGTGCACCGGCAACAATGACAAGAAATTCAAGGCCGACGGCATCCAGAACGCCTGGCTATCCACGAACAAGGCCAATGTCCAGGCCTACAACAACGACCCCCTCTGCGGCTTCGTCTTCACGGCCAACGGCTACCGCAACGGCCTGTTCCGCCTGATGAAGGACATCTATTCCCCGGAGGGCTGGAACGTGACGAAACCGGACCTGCCGGTCCACTTCATCGCCGGTTCCGAAGACCCCTGCATCGTCAGCCTGAAGAAATTCTCGATGGCGGTGAGCTTCCTCCGCAGCCGGGGCTACCGGGAAGTCACCAGCAAGGTCTATCCCGGGATGCGCCACGAAATTCTGAACGAAATCGGCCGGGAGAACGTCTGGAGCGACGTCCGGGCACTCCTGGACGGCTGGCTGGCCCGATGACGCCCCCTTCCAAGGACATTTTCAACCGGGCCGAACTGCTGCTCGGCGCCGACGTGATGGAACGCCTCGCGTCGGTCCGCGTCATCCTCTTCGGCGTGGGCGGCGTCGGCAGCTGGTGCGCAGAAGGGCTCGTGCGGTCGGGCGTCCGCAACCTGACGGTCGTGGACGCCGACGACGTGGTTCCCTCCAACATCAACCGGCAGCGAATGGCCACGGTCTCCACCGTGGGTCGGTCCAAGGTGGACGTGCTGAAGGAAATGCTCCTGGAAATCAACCCGGATGCCTCGATCCAGGCGGTCAAGGCCCGGTTCACGGAAACCTCGGCGGCCTCCTTCGACCTGGACTCGTACGATTACATCATCGACGCGATCGACGCCCTCAAGGACAAGGCGTCCCTGATCCTGCACGCGGCGGCCTCGTCGGCCACCTTCTTTTCGTCGATGGGCGCGGCGTGCAAAATCGACCCTTCCCAGATCCGGGTGGCCTCTTTCTGGGAAGTCCGGGGCTGCCCCCTCGGGGCGATGCTCCGCAAAAAGCTCCGCAAGGCCGGCACCCTGCCCGCCAAGGACTTCCTCTGTGTCTACGACGAGGAACTCCTCCCGAACCGCGGCGCCGACACCGCCCTCGAGGAGGAGTTGAAATTCGACAAAGTGAGCCACAACGGTTCGCTGGTGACGGTCACCGCCCCCTTCGGCTTCACGCTCGCGGGGCTGGTGGTCAGCGACCTTTACAATCGGGGCAGATCCCTTTCAGCAGATAATTGACGGTCCGGGGGGCGAACCCTTCCGGAACGGACACCGGAGGCACGGGCGTGTCCTCCAGGCAGAAGGTGCGGTGGCACTTTTCGCAGTAGAAATGGACGTGGACATCGTCATCCTCTTCTCCGTGGTGGCTGTGGCAGAGCTCATAGCGCACACCGTCGCCGGAGTCGTCCAGCACGTGCACCAGATGCGCCTCGCGGAAGGCCTGCAAGGTTCTGAATACGTTGGATTTGTCGATGGTTTCGACGACGGTTTCCAGTTCGGTCATCGACATCGGGCGGCCCGCCGCCGCGAGGGCGCGGGCGATGACGATGCGGTTCGCCGTCGGCTTGACGCCGTGGCTTTCCATCAGTTCCAGCAAGTGTTTCTCTTCCATACGTGGACAAAGATACGGCAGATCTTGCGGAAAACCAATCCCCATTTATCGGGATACCTCGAAAGGAATTTCCTCGTGGACCAGCCGGCCCTCGGAGGTGACGCCTTCCAGGACGACGAGGTAAGTCCCGGGCGTGTCCCCCAAGCGGAAGGAAACGGTATCGGACAGCAGCTGCGGATTCCAGTAGACGGTTCGCTTGTTGCGGTACGCGGTTTCCTTTTCAAAATCCGCCGCGCGCTGATAGCCCAGCGGGACGACGGAGCGATGCACCGTCGGGCCGGAATTGTGCTTGAACAATTCGCTGTCTCCGGATTTCGTCGTGATCGAGATCACGCCTCCCCCGCCGGCGGATCCCCAAAGGACCGTCTGCCCCGTCTTGAAAATATCCACGCGGGCAATTTCCGTCATCGGAATGAAATCCAGGTCGAAATGGCCGCTCGGCAACCGCCGGCTTTCATCAAAGAGCATATCGCTCAAGATGAATCCATCCACTGCAATGGCGGCCGGACGGTCGTCATAGATGGACGCATTGGCACGCAGGTGCGGAAGGCCATCCCGGAAGAAGACGCCGGGGACCTCCTGCAGCAGCTCATACAGGCTGGTATAACCGCGGCTCTCCAGCTGGGTGGCGGTAATGGCGAAGTCGGAATTGCGGTTGAAACCCGTCGGCGGCGGGCCGTCCACCGTGACGGTCACCCCAGCGTCATTCAGCAGGATATTCCCGAAGGGATTGTCATCGTCGGCATAAACGACGTGGAGGGTGTCATCCAGGGCGGTGGCATACGGGTTCCGGGGAATCCGGAAAGCGGGAAAGGATTCCGCATCCAGGTCCAGCTCGTACCGGTCGTTTCCTTTCCGGTCGGTCGATTTCACGAGATAATGGGTTCCCGCGGGATAATCCAGGCCCTCGAAACGGAACCGGCCGTCCGGGCCGCTCGACTGCACGTCCAGCACGCCCGCCTCGGGCGAAATCAGGCCGATGCGAGCCTCCTGCACGGGCCGGCCAAGAATAAGGGTCCGGACGGTGCCGGTCAGGGTGGAAGACACTTCCTTCTCCGCGGGAGGGCTGGCCGCCCCTTTCAAGACGTTCGTGTAATCGAATTCCAGGGAGCGCCCCAGGACATAGTCCGTGATGGAGGCGGGCCGGTGACGGATCATCAGCGGCCGGCAGGTCACGGAAACGGAAAGGTCCAGCAATTCCCCCGCCCGGAGGGCGGACGGGTCGACCCGCAGGAAAACCGAATCGTGGGCCTGATACTGCGCGCGGTCCAGGGTCATCGGCACCGGGCACCGGTCCGCTCCCCGGTCCAGGGACTGTTGTTGGCGGGCAAGCACTTTCCCGTCACGGTCCACGACCAGGAAATCCAGCGGGCCGTCGGGCAGCACCTCGTCCGGAATGGACACGGTGCGGCCATATCCCACGCCTCCCAAATAACTGACGACACCGCCCCGCAGCACCAGAAGATACTGGAGCTCTTTCCCCGGATAGAACAACCGGACCCCGTGCTGACGGCGTTGGACGGACAGATTTCCGTCGGGACGGACCGGATCCGGTTCCCGGACCTTTCCCCGCCCGACCACGAGCCTTTTGGTGAACGCCGTTTCCGGGGCGGCGGCCATGTACCGGGTATACGCCCGGAGATAAGCGACGCCGGAGAGCATATCCTCCGGAATGTCCAGATAGCCGGAAAAGGCCCCCTCGCGGCGCAGAAGCTTCACTTGGCGGGCCAGTTTTCCATTCTTGTCGAAGAGTTCGGCATACACGTAAAGGGTGCTGTCCACCGGGGTATGGTCCACCTCGTCCATCAGGTAGGCCTTGAGCCAGATCCGGTCCCCTTGCAGATAATCCTCCGCATCCGTATGGACATACACGCGTTCCTGCGGATAAGCCTCGCGCTGCTCCTGAAGCCGGTCATAAAGGGGAATTCCCGACTGGCCGGAGGCGGTCAGGCAGGAGAGCAAAAGCAGAACACCGGCAGATGCGGTCCTTATCATAGAATGAGGTGCTGTTCAGCCGGATACGTTCAAAAATTATACCGACAAGGGCGCTTATTTCATCAGGATGGCCGTCAGGCGCGCCGTTTCCAGCAGGAAACCGTCGTGGCCGAAACGGGAGGAGATTTCGATGTAGTCGGCCCCGGGGATCCAGTGGGCCCAAACGGACGATTCCTGCGGAGGGAAGAGCGCGTCCGTGTCGATGGAGACGACCGTCGTCCGCGCCTTGATGCGCGCGAGCGCGGCGTCCACCCCGCCCCGGCCCCGGCCCACGTTGTGGCTGTCTAGGGCATTGCACAAGGTGTAATAGGAATAGGCGTCGAAACCGCGACGGACCAGTTTCTCACCCTGGTAGCGCTCATAGGACGCGGCACGGCCGGCGAACAGCGTGTCGGGGTCGGCTTCGAACTGCGTGAGGCCGTAGCCTTCGAAACAGCGATAGGAAATGAGCGCCTGGGCGCGGGCGCACTTGAGGCCGGCGGCGCCACCCTGGAGGTCCCGGGCCTCCCGGAACGTCGGGTCCGCCTCCAGCGCCATCCGCTGCGCCTCCACCGTCGCCGACAGGTAGGGCGACACGCGCGGGGCCGTCGCGATGAACATGCAGCGTTTGAACACTTCCGGCTCGGTCACGGCCCATTCGATGGCCTGGAATCCGCCGATGGAACTGCCGATCAGGAGGTCCACTGCGCTGACACCCAGCGCCTTACGCACAACGATGGAAGCCGTCACCATGTCCCGGACCGTCACCTTCGGGAAATCCAGGAGCCAGGGCTTCCCCGTCGCCGGGTTCTCGCGGGCCGGGCCTTCGGAACCGTAGGCGGAGCCCAGCATGTTCACGCAGGCCACGAAGTTCTTCTCCGTGTCGATGGCCTTGCCCGGGCCCACCATCTCCGGCCACCAGTCCTCGGGATCGCTGTTCGCCGTGAGGGCGTGGCAGATCCAGATGACCGGCTTGCGGCCGTCCCAGGCCTCCTGCGAGGTATGGTACACGACATGGGCGCCGGGGAGCGCTCCCCCGGCTTCCAGGGTCAGGTCCGTTATGAGTTCTTTACGGATCATTCGGCGGCGGCGTCAAGGGCTTGCGCGAGGTCGGCGATGATGTCGTCCGGATCTTCCAGGCCGACGGACACGCGCATCAGGCCCGGGTCGATGCCGGCGGCGCGCAGCTGCTCGTCCGACAGCTGCCGGTGCGTATGCGAGGCCGGATGCAGGATGCAGGAATAGCAGTCCGCCACGTGCGTCTCGATGGTGATGAGCTTCAGGGCGTCCATGAAGCGGTTGTCGAAGGCGCGGCCGCCTTTGAGGCCGATGCACATCACGCCGCAGGAGCCTTCCGGCAGGTATTTGAGCTGCTTCTCGTGCTCGGGGTCGTCCGGCAGGTCCGGGAAGCGGACCCAGGCGACCGCCGGGTGGTTCTTCAGGAAGGTGGCCACCTTCAGGGCGCTCTCGGTGACGCGGCGGATCCGCAGATGCAGCGTCTGGAGGCCCAGGTTCAAATAGAAGGCGTTCTGCGGGCTCTGCATCGAGCCGAGGTCCCGCATCAGGTGCGTCGTGGCCTTGGTGATGTAGGCCGCGCGGCCGAACTTCTTCGTATAGGTGAGTCCGTGGTAGGACGCATCCGGCGTGGTCAGGCCCGGGAACTTGTCCGCGTGGGCGTCCCAGTCGAAGTTGCCGCTGTCCACCACGCAGCCGCCGATGGATGCGCCGTGGCCGTCGATGTACTTGGTCGTGGAATGGGTGACGATGTCCGCGCCCCACTCGAAGGGACGGCAATGGACGGGCGTCGCGAAGGTGTTGTCGATGACCAGCGGCACGCCGTGCGCGTGGGCGATCTTCGCGAAGCGCTCGATGTCAAGCACTTCCACGCCCGGGTTGGAAAGCGTTTCTCCGAAGAGAAGCTTGGTTTCGGGGCGGAAGCAGGCGTTCACCTCATCATCCGTGGCCTTGTGGTCCACGAACGTGACGTCGATGCCCATCTGCTTCAGGGAGACGCCCAGCAGGTTGAAGGTGCCGCCGTAGATGTTGTTCAGGCTCACGATGTGGTCCCCCGCCTTGCAGATGTTCAGGCAGGCGAAGAGGTTCGCCGCCTGGCCGGAGGAGGTCAGGATGGCGCCCACGCCGCCTTCGAGGGCGTTGATGCGCGCCGCGACCATGTCGCAGGTCGGGTTCGCCAGCCGCGTATAGAAATAGCCCGGGTCTTCCAGGTCGAAGAGCCGGCCCATCTGGTCGGAGGTCTCGTATTTGAACGTCGTGCTCTGCACGATGGGCATCTGCCGGGGTTCGCCGCGTCCGGGCTCGTAGCCCGCGTGGACGCACAGGGTGTCGATCTTGCTCATTCCAGTTCGTTTAATCCACACAAAGATAGGCGGTTTGGAATTTCCTTCCAACATTCTACATTAATTTGGAAAAGATTTCTAAATTTGCAAGAAAAAGGGCAACCAATAGAAAAAGTGCCCAGCCAACAGCCGTCCACAAAGAAAATTATTCTGCGATATGAACGAATTCGTCCTCGACGCCGTCGACCTGGACATCCTGCGCTGCCTGCAGGAGAACGCCCGCCTCACCACCAAGGAACTGGCCGCCCGCGTGAACCTCTCCACCACCCCGGTCTTCGAACGCCTCAAGCGCCTCGAGCGCAACGGCTTCATCAAGAAATACGTCGCCGTCCTCGACGCCGAGAAGCTCCACCTGGGCTTCGTCGTCTTCTGCTCCGTGAAGCTGAAGCAGATGAACCGCAACGCCGCCCGCGCCTTCGTCTCCATCATCAAAGACATCCCCCAGGTGGCCGAATGCTACAACATCTCCGGCGAGTACGACTACCTCCTGAAGATCCACGCCCCCGACATGAAGTACTACAACGAATTCATCATCAACGTCCTCGGCACCATCGACTCCATCGGCTCCATCCTCTCCTCCTTCGTGATGGACGAAATCAAGAACACCCACGCGCTGTCGTTGTAGCGCGTGGGTGCAAGCCTTAAGCGATCGTTGACGTCCGCTATTTCGCGGAAAGGTACTCGTGGATGGCGGCGGCGGCCTTGCGGCCGGCGCCCATCGCGAGGATCACGGTCGCGGCGCCGGTGACGGCGTCGCCGCCAGCGAAGATGCCGGGACGGGTCGTCGCGCCGTGCTCGTCGGCGACGAGGCAGCCGCGGCGGTTCGTCTCCAGGCCGCCGGTCGTCTGGGCGATCAGCGGGTTCGGGGACGTGCCGAGGGCCATGATGACCGTGTCGCAGGGAATCTCGAACTCGGAGCCCTCGATGGGAATCGGGGAACGGCGGCCGCTGGCGTCGGGCTCGCCGAGCTCCATCTTGATGCACTTGATGGCCCGGACCCAGCCTTTCTCATCGGCAAGAACCTCGACAGGGTTAGTAAGCATCTTGAATTCAACGCCTTCCTCGTGCGCGTGATGGACCTCCTCCTTACGGGCGGGAAGTTCCACCTCGGTACGGCGGTAGACGATGGTGGTCTCGGCGCCGAGGCGCAGCGCGGTACGCGCGGCGTCCATCGCGACGTTGCCGCCGCCGACCACGACGCACTGCTTGCCGGCGTGGATCGGGGTGAGGTAATCGGGACGGAAAGCCTTCATCAGGTTGTTGCGGGTGAGGAACTCGTTGGCGGAGAAGACGCCGTTGGCATTCTCGCCCGGGATGCCCATGAAGCGCGGCAGACCGGCGCCGGAGCCGACGAACACGGCCTGGAAGCCTTCTTCGTCCATCAGGGAGTCGATGGTGACGGTCCGGCCGATGATCACGTCCAGCTCGATCTTGACGCCGAGGGCCTTGACGGCCTCGATTTCGGCGGCCACGACCTTGTCCTTCGGAAGACGGAATTCGGGGATGCCATACTCGAGCACGCCACCGGGACGGTGCAGCGCCTCGAAGATGGTCACGTCGTAGCCGAGCTTCGCGAGGTCCGCGGCGCAGGCCAGGCCGGAAGGGCCGGAGCCGATGATCGCCACCTTCTTGCCATTGGAGGGCGCGATGGCGGCGGCAGGAGCCTTGCCCTGCTCGCGCGTCCAGTCGGCCACAAAGCGCTCGAGCTTGCCGATCGCGACGCTCTCGCCCTTGATGCCCAGGATGCAGCTGCCTTCGCACTGGGTTTCCTGCGGGCACACACGGCCGCAGATGGCCGGCAGCGAGCTGTCCTCGGCGATGACGGCCGCGGCGGCGGCGAAGTCGCCGTCCTTGACTTTCTCGATGAACTCGGGAATCTTGATGCCCACGGGGCAGGCGCCCACGCAGCGCGGATTCTTGCAATGCAGGCAGCGGGTCGCCTCCAGCATCGCTTCGTCGACATTATATCCGTAGCAGACCTCTTCGAAATTGGTCGCCCTCACTTTCGGGTCCTGTTCCCGCACGGGAACTCTTCCAATCTTATTCGCCATAGCCTATTTTCCTCTTCCAATTCGACATACATGATTCTCCCGAGCCTCGGTCTCTTCCGTGCGGTACTGGCCCTGGCGGCGCATCGCCTCGTCGAAGTCGACGTCGTAGCCGTTGAATTCGGGGCCTTCCACGCAGGCGAAGCGGGTCTTGCCGGCCACGGTGACGCGGCAGGCGCCGCACATGCCGGTGCCGTCCACCATCAGGGTGTTCAGGCTCACGACGATGGGCAGGCCGAGCTTCTTCGCGGTCAGCGTGGTGAACTTCATCATGATCATCGGGCCGATGGCGACGGCCTGGGTGTACTGGTTGCCGTCGTTCACAAGCTTCTCCAGGAGGGCGGTGACCATGCCGTGGAAGCCTTCCGAGCCATCATCGGTGCAGAGGTGGAGATGGTCGCAGACGGCGGCCATTTCCTCCTTGTAGATGAGCAGGGAGGCGGTCTTGGCGCCGATGATCACATCGACCTTGGCGCCGTGCGCGTGCAGCCACTTGGCCTGCGGGTAGACCGGGGCGGTACCGACACCGCCGGCGATGAAGATGAAATGGCTCGCCGCGAGCTGCTCGGGACTCATCTCGATGAACTCGGACGGGTTTCCGAGGGGGCCGACCACGTCGGCGAAGGACTCCCCTTCCTCGAAGGCCACGATGTCCTGCGTCGAGGCGCCGATAGGCTGGGTGACGATGGTGACGGTGCCTTTCTCGACATCGAAATCACTGATGGTGAGCGGGATTCGCTCTCCTTTCTCGTCAGCCCTGACAATCAGGAACTGGCCGGGCTTGGCGGCGGCCGCCAGCCTCGGTGCTTCCACGACCATCCGGCAGATGTTCGGGGTCAGCATTTCCTTCTGGATAATCTTGTACATTTGTTTTTAACAGTCGGTTTAAATTGGCCCAAATTTAGGAAATTATTCTTATATTTGAAAAATATAAACAAGGAATGAAAGCAATCCTCATCTATTCCGGCGGACTGGACAGCACGACGCTCCTGTACGAGTACAAGGACAGCATCGCGCTGGCCGTCACCTTCGACTACGGGTCCAAGCACAACGCCCGGGAGATCGCCTGCGCGGTGGAAAACTGCCGCCGTCTCGGCATCCCGCACCAGGTGATTCCGCTGGAGTTCATCGGCAAGTACTTCCGCAGCGACCTCCTCCTTTCCGGCGGGGACATCCCGGAGGGCAGCTATGCCGACGACAATATGAAATCCACCGTCGTCCCCTTCCGGAACGGCATCATGCTCGCCGTGGCCGTGGGCCTGGCGGAAAGCAACGACCTCGACACCGTCCTCCTGGCGAACCACAGCGGCGACCACGCCATTTATCCGGACTGCCGTCCGGAATTCGTGGACGCCTTCGACCGCGCGGCCGAAGCGGGCACCTACAACGGCGTCCGCATCGTCTCCCCCTACTGCCGCATCACCAAGCGCGACATCGCCCTCCGCGGCCGGGCGCTCGGCATCGACTATTCCCTCACCTATTCCTGCTACAAAGGCGGCGAGAAGCACTGCGGCCGCTGCGGGACCTGCACCGAACGGAAAGAAGCCCTCGAAGGCTTCGACCCCACCGAATACGAAGCATAGAACTATGTACTACGTTTGCAAAAGACTTGAAATATCGGCCGCGCACAGCCTGATGCTCTCCTACGAAAGCAAGTGCGAGGACCTGCACGGCCACAACTGGATCGTCAAGATCTACTGCAAGTCCGAAACCCTCAACCAGGACGGGATGGTCACGGACTTCACCCTCATCAAGCGGGACATCGAGAAGGCCCTGGACCACAAGAACCTGAACGACGTCCTCCCGATGAACCCGACGGCCGAAAACATCGCCCGCTGGATCTGCGACCGCACCCCCAACGCCTACAAGGTCGAGGTGTGGGAGTCCGAGATGAACATGGCCGCGTACGAAAGGGACTAGTGTACCGGGTCAACGAAATATTCTATTCCCTGCAGGGAGAAGGCTACTGGACGGGGACGCCGATGGTGTTCCTGCGCTTCTCCGGCTGCAACCTGAAGTGCCCGTTCTGCGATACGGACCACAGCGGCTACCGGGAGATGGGTGCCGAAGAAATCGTGGCGGAGATGCTCCAGGCCGGCGGAGAGTGCCGGCGAGCCTGCGTCACCGGCGGCGAGCCTTCGCTGCAACTGGACGAGGCGCTTGTCGAGGCCCTGCACGGGGCCGGATTCCGGATCCACGTCGAGACCAACGGAACCCGGGTCCTGCCGGCAGGCGTGGACTGGGTGACCCTGAGCCCGAAGTCCGACGTGAAGGGCTTGAAGGGCGATGGAACCGTCGTGCTGGAAAGGGCCGACGAGTTGAAAGTCGTCTATGAGGGCTTGCCTGTCGACAAGTGGGCGGCGTTCCCGGCGGACTGGCATTTCCTGCAGCCCTGCGACACCGGCGACGAAGCGAAAAACAAGGCCGTATTGGCCGAAACGATGAACCACATGCAGCGGCATCCCCTTTGGCGGCTGTCGCTACAGACACATAAACTACTGAAAATCAGATGAAAAGGAACGAGTACGACGTCATCATCGTCGGCGGCGGCATCACCGGTGCCGGCACGGCGAGGGACTGTGCGATGCGCGGACTGAAGGTCCTCCTCATCGAGCGGCATGACATCGCCACCGGAGCGACGGGCCGGAACCACGGCCTGCTGCACTCCGGCGCCCGCTATGCCGTCACCGACCAGGAATCCGCGAACGAGTGCATCCGCGAGAACATGATCCTCCGGCGGATCGCGTCCCACTGCGTGGACGAGACCGACGGCTTCTTCATCACCCTCCCGGAGGACGACCTGAACTACCAGGCCAAGTTCGTCGAATCCTGCCTCGCCGCGGGCATCAACGCGGAAATCGTGGACCCGAAGGAGGCCCTCCGGATGGAACCGTCCATGAACCCGGACATCATCGGCGCCGTCAAGGTGCCGGACGGCAGCGTGGACCCGTTCCGCTTGTGCGCCGCCAACATGGTGGACGCGAAGCTCCACGGCGCCCAGGTCCTGCTCTATACCGAAGTCACCGGCTTCATCAAGGACGGCGACCGCATCGTGGGCGTGAAGACGTACAACCACCAGACCCATAAATCCGGCCAGTACTACGCGACTATCACCGTCAATGCCGCCGGCATCTGGGGCCAGCGCATCGCGGACCTTGCCGGCGTGAAGATCGGGATGTTCCCGGCGAAGGGCGCCCTGCTCATCTTCGCGCACCGCGTGAACGGCATCGTCATCAACCGCTGCCGCAAGCCCGCGAACGCGGACATCCTCGTCCCGGGCGACACCGTGTGCATCATCGGCACGACTTCCACCAAGATTCCGTTCGAGGAATGCGACGGCGTGCGCGTCACGCCCGAAGAGGTGAACCTCCTCATCGAGGAAGGCGCCAAGCTCGCACCCGCCCTCGCAAGTACCCGTATCTTAAGGGCTTACGCCGGCGTCCGTCCGCTCGTGAGCGCGGACAACGATCCCTCTGGCCGCAACATCAGCCGCGGTATCGTCTGTCTGGACCACGAGACGCGCGACGGCGTGAAAGGATTCATCTCCATCACCGGCGGCAAGCTGATGACCTACCGGCTGATGGCCGAAATGGCCACGGACCTGGTGTGCAAGAAACTCTCCGTCGACAAGGCCTGCGAGACGGCCACGACTCCCCTGCCAGGCTCCGGCGGCAAGAGCTTCCGCGAGGTGGCTGAGAAGATCTGGGAGAATCCGACGACCGTGCAGAAGGCGGCCGTGGGCCGGTTGGGCACCGGCGCCGCCCGCATCCAGTCGGCCGACTCGCTGGACCAGTCCCTCATCTGCGAATGCGAGGAAGTGTCCGTGGGCGAGATCAATTCCGCCATCGAGCGGCTGGATGTGAACGGGTTGACGGACCTGCGCCGGAGAACGCGCGTCGGCATGGGCACGTGCCAGGGCGAGCTCTGCGGCTGCCGGGCAGCCGGCCTGCTCGCCAAGGCGCACGGCTGCGCCGACCGCGCCCGTGCCGACCTCCAGGACTTCATGACCGAGCGCTGGAAGGGCATGTACCCCATCGGCTGGGGCGACGCCCTCCGCGAAGCGGAATATACGCAGTGGGTCTATAAACACGTGTTGGGCGTATGAGATTCGATACTGTGATCATCGGCGGAGGCCTGGCGGGCCTCACCGCGGGCATCAGCCTCCAGGAGGCGGGCCAGAAAGTCGCCATCGTGAGCGCCGGCCAGAATGCGATGCATTTCTTCTCCGGCAGTTTCGAAGAGGCCGCACCGGTCCGGGAACGGGTTTCGGCCCTGTTCGCGGCCGCCGGCGTGCGCACCAACGCCATCGACGGACTCCAGCTCATGCCCATGGGCAAGTTCCAGCCCGTTTCCCTGACCCTGGAGGACGTGACCGTCTTCCCGGAGGAACACATCGCCGAAAAGGCGCTCATCGTCAATTTCACCGGCTTCCACGACTTCTATTGCACCTTCCTCGCGGAGACGCTCGAAAAGGCCGGCACCGCCTGCCGGATCCGTTTCGTGCGCCTGCCCGAGATGGAGCATCTGCGGACGAGCCCCAGCGAAATGCGCTCCGTGAACATCGCGCGCGTGCTGGACGAATACTGGGAAAAGGCCGTCTCAGACATCCGCATCCTGCTCGGGGACGAGGATCTCATCATCCTTCCGCAGGTGTTCGGGCTCAAGGACGCGTCGGTGCTGGACAAGATCCGCACCGCCCTCCCCGCCCGCGTGGCCTTCGTCGGCACGATGCCCCCGTCCGTGCCGGGCATCCGCACCCAGATGCTGCTGAAACGCCGTTTCGAGGTGCTGGGCGGCACTTTCCTGATGGGTGACGAAGTCACTTCCGCCGCCCTGCACGAAGGCGTCGTCTCCAGCATCACCACCCGGAACCTGGACACGGCCCGGCTCTTCGCCGACCACTTCGTCCTCGCTTCCGGCGGCTACTTCTCCAAGGGCCTCGTCGCCACGCCCACGCAGGTGTACGAGCCCCTGTTCGGCCTGGACATCGACTATCCCGAAGAGCGGAAGGACTGGTACGACGCGGACTTCTTCGCAGAGCAGCCGTTCATGGACTTCGGCGTCAAGACCGACGCGTCGCTGCACGCCGTCAAGGACGGCGAGCCGATGAAGAACCTGTTCTGCATCGGCTCCGTGCTCGGTGGCACGAGAAAAGAGGATTACGGAACGGCGGCCGGGCTCGCCATCCGGACGGCCTTCGCGGTCGTGGACACCATCAAAGGAGGGAACGTATGAAACTGCAGGAATACACCGCCAGCGCGCATAATTTCGAGGAATGCATGAAATGCACCATCTGCACGGCCTACTGCCCGGTCGTGCCGGTGAACCCGCGCTACCCCGGCCCCAAGCAGGCCGGTCCCGACGGAGAACGGCTCCGCCTCAAGGATCCGTACTTCTTCAACCAGGCGCTCAAGTACTGCCTGAACTGCAAGCGGTGCGAGGTCGTGTGCCCGTCCGGCGTGAAAGTGGCGGACATCATCCAGTCCGCCCGCATCAAGTACGACCACGCGCAGCCCAAGCTCCGCGACGTCGTGCTGGCCAATACGGATTTCATGGGCAAGCTCGCCCGTCCGTTCGCGCCCATCGTGAACGGAACCACCGCCCTCGGGGTCACCAAGACGGTCCTGGACGCGACCTTCGCTATCGACAAGCACCGCACCTTCCCGAAGTACAGCGGCCGCAGCTTCGAGCGCTGGCTCAAGCGCCGCGCCAAGGAGCAGGCGAAGTTCGAGAAGCAAGTCGCCTACTACCACGGTTGCTACGTAAACTACAACTATCCCCAACTGGGCAAGGACTTCGTAAAAGTGATGAACGCGCTCGGCATCGGCGTCCAGCTGCTGGACAAGGAGAAATGCTGCGGCGTCGCCCTCATCGCGAACGGCATGTCCAAGAAGGCGACGAAGAACGCGAAGCACAACGTGGATGTCCTGCAGAAGGCCGTGGACGCCGGACTCAAGGTCCTCACCACCTCCTCCACCTGCACGATGACCATCCGCGAAGAGTACCCCGGCCTCCTGCAGGTCGACAACAGCGGCATCAAGGACTCCGTCCTCCTCGCCACGCGGTACATCTACCAGCTGATCGAATCCGGCCAGGCGCAGCTCAAGTTCAAGGAAAACTACCGCGCCCGCATCGCCTACCACATCCCCTGCCACCTGGAGAAACTGGGCTGGGGCATCTTCTCCACCGAACTGCTGAAGATGATCCCCGGCGTGGAATTCACCCTCCTCGACTCCAACTGCTGCGGCATTTCGGGTACATATGGCTTCAAGAAAGAGAACTACGAGGCCTCCCAGGCCATCGGCAAGCCCCTCTTCGACCAGATCAAGTCCGTGAACCCCGACTTCGTCGCCTGCGACTGCGAAACCTGCAAATGGCAGCTCGAGATGTCCACCCCCTACAAGGTGAAACACCCCATCTCCATCCTCGCCGAAGCGCTGGAATAGATTCCCGGTCAGGCCGGGAATGACGAAAAGGCAAGACGGGAAGCAGGCCGGGAATGACGATAAAGCAAGACGGGGATAACGGCGATCACGTAACGATCGACACCGCATCAGAATCCTCGGGCACGCTTTCGCCCTTTCAAGACAAGAATCGTGGCCGACCCCCTATCCGGCACCCGGGGTCGGCCACGTTTCATTACATAGGACGGCTTTTTCGTAGCCGACCAATTTGATGAATCAATCCAGCGAAAAGATGTCATTGACCGTCTTCCCGAAGTAGGCCGACAGTTTGAGGGCCAGCTCCGTGGACGGGATGAACTTCCCGTTCTCGATGGCGTATATGGTTTGCCGAGACACCCCGACAGCGTCTGCGAGCTCCTGCTGCGAGATGCGCAGCACCGCCCTTTCTACTCGGATGTTATTCTTCATCGGCCCCCTCCTTGTTATACCGGCCGAGACGAATCTTGTACAGGATCAGATACAGGATAAACACGGAGCCGAAGCTTGCGAAGCCATCAAACGCATCTTTGAGCAGATCATGAAAATCCTTCTCAAGGGGGCCGGAGAGTTGGAGTATCGCCAAAACGGTATGAAGCAGGAAGCGCAACGCGCAAATCACAAGCAAGGCGGTCAGCGCAGAACTGGTGCGGAGATGCAGGGTGAACTCATCTTCCGTCTTCTCGCGGGCAAACCCTACCAAGAAGCATCCCAGATACAGGACCAGGATGCCATATATCTGAAAACGGACCAATAGCATATCATCCAGTCCGAAGAAGAAGGACCCGATCATCACCAACAATGCAGCTCCCGCCATAAACCAACCGACAACCTGGCACTTGTACGGCAACAGGAATACTTTCTTTTGCGTGTTCATATCGTGTAAAGTTTAACACTACAAAAGTAAAGTTTAATTTACATATTTGCAAATTAAATTTACAACTTTCTTTCCGATTCCGGGTCAAACTAGGAATCATGGAAGGGGCAAGCTCGGGTAGGACGAAAAGACGTAGCCGGAAGAAAGATTTCTCGACTGCGCTCGAAATGACAAAAAGGAGCACTCAACACCAAGAAGCATCGGACACGAAAATGCCCTTTCACAACCCAAAACATGGCCGACCCCGTATTCGGCACCTAGGGTCGGCCACATTTCATTGCATAGGACGGCTATTTCGTAGCCGACCGTTTTGGCAATCAGTTTGGGGAGGCCTTATGCGGGCGGCGGGTGGCTCCGGCGGATTTCGGCTTTCATCGAACGCGAGCCGCGAGGGAAGGCGCGGTCCCGGCAGGGATGACGGCGTCTGTTTGAGCGCTAGTTAGGCCCGCCTGCGGGACTAACTGAGCGAGTATTCGCCGTCAAGCGCCTTCCCGACACCGTGCGAGCACGATGAAAGACGCATGACGCCGGAGCCCCCGCCGCCCGCCAGACCTCCCCGAGCATACTCACTATTACACATACCATTACACCAGCAACTCGAGGTCCTGCGGTTTGAGAATAAGGGCTTTAGCCAAGCTGGCGGATCTGCCGGACAAACCGCGGCGGAGCATTTCGACAGCGACATCCAGGCGGGTCTGGAACGATGCTTTGGATAGCTTTCTTCCGCATCGTTTGACGCAGATTTCGTTGCCCATCCGCCGGAGATCCTGAATCGAACGAGATTCCAGATAACGGCCATGGATCTGTTGCTTCAGCCTCGCCTCATCATCTTTCTTGATATGCATGAAGGCGATATAGGTGAACACGGATCGGAAGAATTGCTCGACGGCTTCATAGTCAATGAAAGATTCCGGAAGGATTCTTCCGTCATAATCACACATCCAATGGGCTGGAAGGGGTATTTTCGTGTGGAACAGACGGCGTTGTTCCCGCACCGACATGTCTCCGATTCTTCGTCCCTTGAAGAAATGACGTTTCTCGGAAAAGTAGATGTTCCCAGAACCCCAGCCATACTCCCCGGGGAGGTTCTTGAAAAAGTCCAGGCAATTCCGATACACGTACATGAACTTGATCAGAACATCATCGTGCGTTTTGATCGGATCACAAGCAAAATAGACGCCCTGCCCGGGAAACCGCGTCTGTAGTCTCTGCTGGAGGACGTCCCGATACCGTTTCACACGCATCTCCACGCCTTTCACCACGGTGTGAAGATGCGTATCATTCACCGTCGATACCCACACCCGCACCCCGGCGATCTCTGCACAAATTGCCACACTGTTCCAAGCATATAGCTTGTCTTCATCCGTATTGAAAGGAATGTCCGCCCGGGTCCCGTCCGAATAGACATGCCACATGTTTTCAACCACTTCGTCCTTCATACTCTTCTTTTACCCGCAAGGTACTGCGACCTATCCGTTTTCGCAAAAAGGGAAACGGATAAAAAAAGAAAAGCCCATTCCAGAAGCCTACAACGCGGTTTTCGGAGAAACCGTTTCAACAAAAATCAAGGAAAAACGCGTAAAAAGACAGAGGGGGAAAAATGCCGAATACGCTCGGTCACGCTTTCGCCCTCATACGACACGAAACGTGGCCGACCCCCTATTCAACACCCGGGGTCGGCCACGTTTCGTTGCACAGGGCATCATTTTCGTGCCCGAGCGATTTGAGAGATTCCGGGGCATCCTTCGACAAGCTCAGGAACCGCCGGGAATGACGCCCAGCTACTCCCCTTTCAGGTACTTGAGCCAGAAGGCGTTGTTTTCCGCCTGGAAGTGCATGCCCTGGTAGCCGCGGTAGCCGTGCATGCCGTCGGGGTAGACCATGAAGTCGAAGGAGGCGCCGATCTTGTGGAGGGCGTCGATGAGCTGGAGGGTGTTCTGGTAGTGGACGTTGTCGTCGCCGGTGCCATGGGTGAGCTTGAGCATCACGGAGCCGTCGTCGCCGGGACGGGCCGGGTAGGAGGCGATGCGGTCCACGACGCGGGTGCGGGCGTAGCCGTCCGGGTTGTCCTCGGGCGTGGACATGAAGCGCTCCGTATAGTGCGTGTCGTAGAGTTTCCAGTCATAGACGCCGCCGCCGGCGATGCCGTAATGGAAGGCCTGCGGGGCCGTCGCCACCAGCAAGGCCGTCATCGTGCCGCCGAAGGAGAAGCCTTCGACACCGATCTTGTCCCCCTGCACATACGGGAGCGTCTGGAGGTATTCCGCCCAGGCGACGAAGTCGTCGACCTCCACCGTGGCGAGCTGCTTGTAGATGCAGTCCAGGCCGGCGCGACCGTTGTGGCCCGAGGCGCGGTTGTCTGCGATGACTTCAATGATGCCGTGCTGCCGATACCAGGCATAGCGGGTGGGCGCGGTCCAGCGGTCGGTCACCTGCGGGGAGTCCGGACCACCATAGATGTCCACATGGACGGGATACTTTTTCGCCGGGTCGAAGTCGACCGGATAGATGATGATGCCCGGGAACTCGAACCCGTCGCGACGGATGGTGATCACCTCGCCGAGCGAGTACTTGGAAGCATCATAGTCCGGGCCCTTCTGGTCCGCGACCAGCCAGTTCTTGGAAGGCTTGGAAGTCTGATACACACGCAGTTGCGTCGGAACGTGCAGGGAGGAAGTCTGGGCGACGAAATACTTGCCGTCCGGGGAGAACTGCACGCCGGCCACATTCAGGGACTCGTCCGTCAGGGGCGTGATGACACCCTTCGGAGAGACCTTGTAAAGGGCCTGGCGGATATGGAGCTCGTCCCGCTGCGCGGTGAAATAGACGGTGCCGTCCTTTTCCGCGCGGACGAGGGCGACGCGCCAGTTCGGGCCGTCGGTCAGGCGGCGGACCGTGCCGTCATAGCCCAGGAAATAGATCTGCTGCCAGCCCGTCTCGAAGGCGCGGACCATATACAGGCCCTTCTCCGTGAACAGCATACCCTCGATCCAGTCCAGCCAGGTGGGATAATACTCGTGGTAGAGGACGTTCTTGGAACCGTCCACCGGCGACACGGCGTACAGGTCCAGGGTGTTCTGGATGCGCGGTTCGCGGGCCACATAGAAGGTCCGGGAGTCGTCCGACCAGAACGGGATGCCGAAGTACTGGTCCTCCTTCTCGTCGAAATCGGCCCAGACCGTCGACACCCGGCCGGCTAACGCCGCGGGCACATCGACAAAGCCGATCTTCACGTCCGGGTTCTTCTCCCCCACCTTCGGGTAATGGGTCTCGCGGATCTTCCCGTCCTGGCCGAAGGGCGAATAGATCGGGAACATCGGCACCTCCGTGTCGTCGAAATGATAGAAGGCGAGCTTCTTGCTGTCCGGCGACCACCAGAAGGCCCGGTAGCGGGACGGACGGCCAAGAATCTCCTCGTAGTACACCCAGGAGGCGTATCCGTTCATCACCGTGGCCGTTCCGTCGAAGGTCAGGCGGCATTCCTTCCCGTCGGCGATGGTGACCACGTACAGGTCGTTTTCGCGCGTGAAGGCGAGCATCGTGGAATCCGGCGAATACGTGAGGTTCACGGCACCTTCCGGCTTGAGCGGGAAATCGGAGAACTTCTCCGGCGCCTTCACGCCCGCCACCTTCGTGCCCTTGGGCATCACCAGCTTGAAGCAGGTGTCGTCGGTGTACATTCCGTTGTACGTGAACGCCACCTCCTTGTCTCCCAGCCACTTATAAGAATAGGGCATCCGGTTGAACTCCTGCGCGAATGCGCCGCAGGCCAGCGCCGCGAGCGCCAGGGAAAGGATCAGTCTTTTCATACAAACAGTTCGTTTTTGAAATTCACGAGATATACTTTTTCGACGGCGCGGGTGAGGGCCGTGTAAAGCCATTTGAGGTCGTCCGGGGTGAGGAAATCCTGCCAGAAGGGATTGTCGATGAAGACGCAGCGCCACTGGCCGCCCTGAGACTTGTGGCAGGTGATGGCATTGGCGTACTTCAGCTGCAGGGCGTTGAAGAAAGGGTCCTCCCGGACGGCGTCGTACCGTTTCTTCTTCGTGGAGAGATGCGCATAGTCCTCGCTGACACCCTGGTACAGGGCGTTCGCCTGCTCGTAGGTCAGGCCGGCGGATTCCGCCTCCAGCGTATCCAGGATGACCTTGGCGACGATCTCCTGGTCCTGGTAGTCGGGGAAACGCAGGCGGGCTTCCGCGAAATGCAGGCCGTAGCGGTCCTCGTAATGGCCGATGCGGACGAGCTTGCAGATGTCGCCGTTGGCGATGTAGTCCGTCCCTTCCAGCTCCTCCGCGAAATGGTAGCAGTTCCGGACGATCATCAGCTTGTCGTCGCGAACCAGGCGCTCCTCGCGGAACTGGACCTGCGCGCGAATGCCCGCGTTGTAGCGGTTCGCCCGCTTGTTGGACCGACACAGGACGACGGTCTCATCCTCGCCGTACTTCGCATAGGCGTCGGTCAATGTCTCGATGAGTTCGCCGCCGGAAAGGCGCTGCACATCGTCGAAACCGTCGACCGTCAGCCCCAGCTCGTCCAGCGGAATTTCGCAGTCCTCCTCCAGCAGCTCCCGCAGATGCGTCGCGTTCACGAGGATGCCGGAATCCGCCTGCTGGCGGACCACCGTCCGGAGTTCCGAGAAGCGGACGCCGCCGACCCCGGACATATACTCCTCCGACAGCGCCGGAGACCGGTCCAGGCCCACGGGCGGCAGCTGCGCCGAATCCCCGACCAGGATCATCCGGCAGTCGACCCCGCTGCGCATATACAGGATGAGGTCCTCCAGCAGATTGCCCGAGCCGAACGCCGCGGTACTCTGCCGCTCCCCCGCCTCGATGCCGATGAGCGACACTTCGTCCACGATGAAGAGCGTGTTCTTCGCCTTGTTCGGCGCCAGGGAAAAATGGCCGAAGCCGTCGTCCCCGTGCGATTTCTGCCGATAGATCTGCTTGTGGACGGTCGAGGCCGGCCGCCCGGTGTAGCCGGACAAGACCTTGGCCGACCGACCGGTCGGCGCCATCAGGACGACCGGCGTCTTGAGGTCCGTGAAAGCCGACACGACGGCCGCCAGGACCGTCGTCTTGCCGGTGCCGGCATAGCCGTTCACCACCAGGATGTCCCCCTCGTCCGAGGTCAGGAACTCCCCGATGTCGCGCATCAGGGCATCCTGGCAGGAAGTCGGCTCGTACGGGAGCCGACGCAGGAATTCATGGTACAGGAATCCCGCCCGGTCCATAGGCTATCCCTTGTGGAAGATGCTCGCGAAGACGGCGAGAACGGGATATATCTCCACGCGCCCGAGGAACATGTCGAACGAGAAGATGAACTTGAGGGCGTCCGGCTCCGCGTTGTAATTGCCGAACGAACCGATGGTCCCCAGGGACGGGCCCACGTTCGTGAGCGAGGCGATGGAACCCAGGAGCGCGTGCTGGTTCGGGTCGCCGATGACCACGCACAGGACGGACGACAGCGCGATCAGGAGCAGGAAGAGGGCGATATAGAGGATCTGCTGATACACGTCCTCGTCCCGGAGCATCCGCTTGCCGAAGCGGACCTCGAAGATGGAGGAGGGATACAGAGTCTTGACGATCTGCATCCGGATGGCCTTGAACAGCACCAGCACGCGGTCGGATTTGAGGCCGCAGGTCGTGGAGCCGGCGCAGCCGCACACGAGGCCGCCCAGGATCAGGATGAAGCACGGCAGCATGGGCCAGTTGGCATTGTCGCTGATGGCCAGGCCCGATGTGGACGTATAGCTGGCGACGTGGAACGTCGCGTCCAGGAACGCCTCGCCCCAGGTGGCGTCCACCCCCTGCAGTTTCAGCGATACGGCCGCCAAAATGGAACCGCCCACCAGGCTGAACAGGAAGAACTTCAGCACCGGGTTGTTGAGCGGACGGAGCGTCCGGTTCACGAACGAGATGTACAACAGGCCGAAATGCACCGAAGCGAGGACCATAAAGATGATCGTGAGCACGGAGATGAGCGGAGAATGGAAGTAGCCCACAGAAAGGCTGTGGGTGGAGAATCCGCCCGTCGCAGATACGCTGAAGGCGTGGTTGACGGCGTCGAACGCGGACATCCCGGCCGCCCAGAAGCTGAGGAAAGCGAGGGCGAAAATGGCCAGGTACACCCGCGCGAAGATGGACACGGACTTGTTGGCCCGGGTCTGGTAATCGTCCCGGGACAGGGAGGAGAGCTCCATATTGGTAAGCCGCAGGCGCACCGGCGAGGAGGTCGGGATGATCAGCAGGAGGAACACCACGACACCGAGACCGCCGATGAAATGCGTGGAAGAACGCCAGAAAAGCAGACTTCGCGGCAGCGCTTCCACATCCTCCAGGATGGTGGCGCCGGTGGTGGTGAAGCCGGAGACGCTCTCGAACCAGGCGTTGGCGATGGTGAACGGGCCGCCCCAGAGCACATAGGGCAGCATCCCGAACAGGAAGGACAGGAACCAGGACAGGAAGATGATCATATACCCGTCCCGGAGCGTGATGTTGCCCGTCTTCCGCACGAAAATGAAGGGGAAGATGCCGACGGTGAAGGTCAATGCAAAACTGATCAGAAGCGGAGCCAGGGCGCTGTCACCGCCGTCGTAGAGCGAGATGCCCACGGCGAACAGCATGAACAGCGAGCTCACCAGGAGCGCCGTTCCCGTGTTCCTCGATATGACGCGCAGGTTCATTCGGTTTCCTCCGACCGGGATTCCTTCAACTGCTTGATCCGGCGTCTGTACTGCCGGTTCTCCTCGGTGATGTCGGAGATGCCCTCGTTGAGCAGGGACAGTTCGTCGTCACCCTCGAAGGTAACGCTGTAGCGACGCCCGGAGGCCTGGTACTCGTCCATTCCCTTGAGCATCTTGTTCAGCGGATTCACATAGTAGCTGATCATGAAGAACATCAGCAGGATCACCAGGAGGACGCCCACGGAGACCGCGACGACGACCGGGATGATGCTCCGGTGGAAGCCCTGGTCGAATTCCTCGGAATTGGCCTGCAAGTCGTCGTACATCGCCTGGCTCAGGCGGTCGATGTCGCCGCTGAGGCGCTTGAAAGAGGGTTGCAGCCGCTCGAAGTACCAGGTGCGGGAATCGATGAAATCGGAGTGGACGACCTGCTCGAGTTCCAGGGAGGTGAGCATGTAGGCCGAATAGGAATACAGGACGGAGTCGGTGAGCGGAAGGACGTTCTCGCCGGAGATGGACGAGCGCAGCGAATCGCAGTAGGAGACGAAGCCCTGCTGGTCGAAGTCGGGAAGCGAATTCAGCGAGTCGTCGCCGATGACGGCGAGGATCTGCAGGTTGTAGTTGTCAGTGACCGCCGCCAGCTTCTGCGCCACGTTGATGCTGTGGATGTCCTCGGCGATCATGTCCGACACGTAGTTGGACATGCGCCGGTATTCCAGGATGGAGATGATACCGGACACGACGAGGACGACGGCGATGGCGCTCAGGGCCAGCACCACCTTTCCCTTCAGCGAAAGCCGGAACGAATTCCTCCATTTTCTGAGCCTTCCGAACATAGCGTACTGTTTTCTAACTTACAAAGATAAGGATTTTCACCCAACTTGCCAAGTGCGTTATATTTCTGCGAAATTATTTAAGGAATTTTCAAAACGCTCTTTTTATTTCAAAAATTTTTTGTTATTTTTGCCCGCATAATACGAAAGACGATGAGAACGACATTCCTGGACAAAAAAGACAACAAGAATTCCATCTTGAAGAAGACCATCCTTCGCCTCTGCATCCAGAGCGGGGAATATAGCATCGCCGCCCTCAGCGAGCAGATCAACACCAGCGTCCCGACCGTCACGAAGCTCATCGGCGAGCTGATGGACGAAGGTTTCATGATCGAGCTCGGCAAGTCCGGCACGTCCGGCGGCCGCCGGCCCAGCATCTACGGGCTGAACCCCGACGCCGGCTATTTCATTGGACTGGACATCCGGCACACCCACGCCAGCATCGCCGTCACCGACTTCAAGGGCGGTCTCGTCTGCTTCGAGGACAACATCCCGTTCATCCTGGAAATCGACGAAGCCTGCCTCCACACGATCTCCAAGAACATCCGGGACTTCTTCGTGGAACACGATCTGGACTGGAACCGCGTCCTCGGGATGGGCATCAGCGTCGCCGGCCGCGTGAATCCGAAGACAGGCTACAGCAACCTGTACTCCTTCGACCCGGAGCGGCCCATCAACAAGATTCTCTCCGAGGACCTGGACATCCCCGTGGTCATCGAGAACGACTCCCGGGCGATGACGTACGGCGAATACCTGTCCGGCGTGGTCAAGAAGGAAAAGAACGTCCTCTTCGTCAACGTGAGCTGGGGTCTCGGCATGGGAATGATCCTGGACGGCCGCCTGTACTACGGCACTTCCGGCTACTCGGGCGAGTTCGGCCACTTCCCGCTCCTGGACAACGACCAGATCTGCCGCTGCGGCAAGGTCGGCTGCCTGGAGACCGGCGCCTCCGGCTCGGCCCTCGTGCGGATGATCAGCGAGCAGCTCCAGGCGGGCCGCGCCTCTTCCCTCTCCCGCACCTTCAAGGAGCAGGGCAAGGTGAACCTGAACGACATCTTCAAGGCGGTCCAGGAGGAGGACATCCTCACCATCGAGTCGATCGAGAAGATCGGCGCCAACCTCGGCCGCGGACTGGCGGGCCTGATCAACGTCTTCAACCCGCAGCTGGTCGTTCTCGGCGGCAAGGTATCGATGGCGGGCGACTATCTCCTGCTCGCCGTGCGCAGCGCGGTGAAACGCCACGCCCAGACCATCGCCAACCAGGACACCGCCATCAAGTTCTCCAAGCTCCGCAACCAGGCGGCCCCGATCGGCGACTGCATGCTTTCACGCAGTCACCTGCTCGGAATCATCTAAGAATCAGGCACGCAGACGCGCAAGCAGCTCGTCCCCGAGGGCGCGCTTGACCCGGATGTGCTCCAGGACGGCCTGGACGAAGGAATTGGACTCGAAATCGCCGCGGACCTGCTCGAAATCGAGCTCTTTCTCCTCCCGGGAGCCGTCGGCGCCGAAGCCCGTCATCGAGGCGAGGCTGAACTCCTTCCGCGCGTCCTCGTACAGCATCTCGTCCAGACCGATGACCGCCGCCTTCCATTTCTCGACGATCTCGCGCACCTGCGCCGCCGTGACGGTTTCCAGCGGGAAACCGAAGAAATCGGCATACTTGTCATAGGCCCAGGTCCATTCCAGCCGGTAGTAGTCCGCGTGCATCTGGCGGAATTCGCGGTCCACGGTATCGAGGTCCGTCACCGCTCCCTTTTCGACCCGGTCCAGCAGCGCCTCCACCAGCTCCTTCGGCGCTATGAGGCCGCTGAGGTCCGTCCACTTGCCCTTTCCGCCGGGGAGCTCCGGCTTCAGGGTCTCCCGAATCACCTCGTCGGAGGCGCCGGCGGGCAGGTTCTCCAGTTTCTTGATGATCGAGTTCCCGAGGAACTTGGTGATGGCGGTCCGGTACAGTTCGATGCCCCGCTTGAGCGAACCGTTGCGGATCTTCGCGCTGTGGTAGGAATAGTCGTCGGAGAGCTCGCCGGAGGAATGCTGGAGGTTCTTCAGCAGCTGGATGCCCTTGAACATCTTCTGGATGGTGTACGGACTCAGGAGGTTGTAGTTGATGCAGTCCAGGCGGTCCGGATCCGTGCGGCCGTCGCGTTTGGGCCACTTCTGGGCGTCGCGGATGGTGCCCACGCTCCGGAGGTTCACCCCGGGGACGAGGTACGTCGTGTTCTGCTGCTCGATGAGGTAGGAGAACGGGAGCCAGGTGGTGTCGGAATGGTTCACGTGCCGGCCCATCACCAGCGAGAACGCGCCCACGCGGGAAGGCCAGAGGATGTAGGAGTCGGACGAAGTCTTCGCGCCGCGCTCCAGGATGCCCTGGTGGATCGGGCCCAGCTTGTACATATGGTTGGACTGGTTGGAGCCGCTGCCCGCGTTCATGAAGGAGAAATTCCCGGCGATGAGGAGGGTCGACTTGTGGTGCGTCACCGTGAAGGGGCCTGCGAAGATTGCGCAGGCCTCGCCGTTCTCGCCCTGGCAGTTGGAGAAGAACAGGGAGTCGGACGCGCTGTAGCTGTGTCCGAAATGGCACGCCTGGCCGATGAAGCAGCGCGTGAAGGTGGTGTTGTCCGTCAGGTGCGAGCCGCTCTCGATGATGAAATCGTCGGCGATGACCCCGTGGCTGATGCGCACCGGGGCGGCCGCGTTGCTGTTCACGCTGCCGTTGCGGAGCCGGTTCACGCCGCTCAGGACCGCGCAGTCGCCGACCTTCACCCCGTTCAGGTACCGGGTGTTGCGGATGACCACGTTGTTCCCGATGTATCCGACCGTCGATTCCTGCGACTTCGCATATGCGAGCACCATATCGTCCAGGGCCTTCACGAGTTCCGGCCGATGGCGGTACATCGCCATCACGTAGGCGATCTGGGCGGTGAGGCGGTCGTAGATGAGCACCTCGCGGCCGCCCGTCTCGTTGAGGACGGACACTGCCACGCCGTTTCCGAAACGGCAGGGGCCGTCCGTCAGGACCAGGTCCACGTTCTCCAGGATGGTGTCGTGGCCGATCTCGTAGTTCGCGATGTAGTTGGAGATATTCTCGATGAGACAGTCGTCGCCGACCGTCACGTTGTGCAGCGTCGCGTCGGACAGGCCCGCGTGCTTTTTCAGCCCGCCGGGCAGTTCGAACTCCCGGTCGAAGCGCCCGAAGCGAACGGTGCCGGAAAAGCGCACCCGGCGGATGTGGTCCACCTCCGCGGCGGACGTCAGCACGTTCCCCCAATCCTCCGCCTCGCAGCCGGCGGCCTGCAGTCTGTCGATTTCCTTCTGAGTAAGATTCCTGTAACCCATTCTAAGTGATCTGGTTTCCGGTATAGAGTTCATAATACTTGCCCTTCTGCTCCAGGAGCTCGAAGTGCTTGCCGCGCTCGATGATGCGGCCGTGGTCCATCACGGCGATGTAGTCGGCGTTCTGGACCGTGGACAGGCGGTGGGCGATCACGAAGGTCGTGCGCCCCTTCATCAGGGAGTCCATCCCCTGCTGGATGAGTCTTTCCGTGCGCGTGTCGATGGAGGAGGTCGCCTCGTCCAGGATGAGCACGGGCGGGTCCGCCACGGCGGCGCGGGCGATCGCGAGGAGCTGGCGCTCGCCCTGCGACAGGTTGCCGCCGTCGGCGTCCAGGACCGTGTCATACCCGTCGGGCAGACGGCGGATGAACGCATCGGCGTGCACCAGGCGCGCGGCGTCGCGGCATTCCTCGTCCGTGGCGTCGAGGCGGCCGTACCGGATGTTGTCCAGGACCGAGCCGCTGAAGAGTTTCGTCTCCTGCAGGACGATGCCGAGGGAACGCCTGAGATCGGCCTTCTTGATGCCTGCGACGCTGAATCCGTCGTAGGTGATCGTGCCGTCCTGGATCTCGTAGAAGCGGTTGATCAGGTTCGTGATCGTGGTCTTGCCCGCGCCGGTACCGCCCACGAAGGCGATCTTCTGGCCGGGATAGGCCGTCAGCGTGATGTCATAAAGCACCTGCTTCTCAGGCACATAGCTGAAGTCCACATCCGAGAGGGAGACCAAGCCTTCGAGCTTCCGGAGCTTTCCGTCCGTCTCCTTCCAGGACCATCGGCCCTCCCCTTCCTTCTCCAGCGTGACGGTGCCCTCGTCCACCTCGGGCGTCTCGTCCAGCAGGGCATAGACCCGGTCGCTGCCCGCCGTGGCCATCACGAGGCTGTTGATTTCGTTGGAAATCTGCGTGACGGGCCGGGTGAAATTGCGCTGCAGCGTCAGGAAAGACACCAGCGTACCCAGCGTGAGACCGGCGCCGGGCAGGTGCCCCAGGGCGATCAGGGAGCCCACGATGGCGAGGAGCACGTACATGAAGTTGCCGATGTTGGAGTTGATCGGCATGATGATGTTGCCGATCTTGTTGGCGTTGTACACGCTGGCGCGGAGCTCCTCGTTCAGGGCGGAGAACTGCTCCAGGGCCTTGTCCTCGTGGCAGTACACCTTCACGACCTTCTGGCCGGAGACCATCTCCTCGATGAAGCCGTTCACGCGGCCCAGGTTCCGCTGCCGCTCCACGAAATACTTCTTGGACAGTTTTCCGAGCCCCGTCGTCACCTTGTACATCAGAAAAGCCATCAGCACGGCCACCACGGTGAGCGGCACGCTCAGCACCAGCATGCTCACGAAGGTCGCGAGGATGGTCACCACCGAGCGGAAGAGGCTCGGGACGCTGTTTCCGATCACCTGCCGGAGCGTGTCCACGTCGTTGGTGTACACCGACATGATGTCCCCGTGGGAGTGGTTGTCGAAGTACTTGAGCGGAAGCGTCTCCATATGGGAGAAGAGGTCCTTGCGGAGGCTGAGCATCGTTCCCTGCCCCACGTGGATCATGATGAGGGTCTGCGCGTAGCCGGCGATGATGCCCACCAGGATGATGGCGCCCAGTTTCAGGAGGGCGACGGCAAGCGGCGCGTAGTCCGGCGCCGCGGCGGCCGTCATCGGCGTGATGTAGTCGTCGATGAGGCTGCGGGTGAACAGGGACGACGCCAGGGAGGTCAGGGACGACACCACGATGCACAGGAGCACCACGACGAAGTTGACCTTGTAGTTCTTGAAGATGTATCTGAACAGGCGGAAGACCGTCGAATCCTTCTTGAGGTCCTTCAGGGTGGCGCCGGCCCGCGGGCCGCGGTCCCCTCCTCCGCGCATATTTCCGAATCCGGGAGGCATAGGCTAGTCGTTGGGTTGGTCGAAATCGCCCGAGCCGCCGCTCGTCTGCATTTCGTAGATTTCGGAATAGATGGCGCTAGTGCGCAGCAGATGCTCGTGCGTGTCGAACGCGGCCACGCGGCCGTTGTCCATCACCACGATCCGGTCGGCGTCCTGGATGGACAGGATGCGCTGGGAGATGATGACCTTCGTCGTGCCCGGGATGCGGGCGTTGAAGGTCGCGCGGATGGCGGCGTCGGTCGCCGTGTCCACGGCTGAGGTGGAGTCGTCCAGCACCAGCACCTTCGGGTGCTTCAGCAGGGCCCGCGCGATGCACAGGCGCTGCCGCTGGCCGCCGGAGACGTTGGTGCCGCCCTGGTCGATGACCGTGTCGTACTGGTCGGGGAAACTCTCCACGAACTCGTCCGCGCAGGCCTGGCGGCACGCTTCCCGGCATTCTTCCAGGGTGGCGTCCTCCTTGCCCCAGCGGAGGTTCTCGAGGATGGTCCCGGAGAACAGGGTGCTCTTCTGCAGGACCATCGCGACCTCGTCGCGGAGGGCCTGCATCGCGTATTTCCGGACATCGACGCCGCCCACCTCCACGGACCCCTCGGACACGTCGTACAGGCGGGCCATCAGGTTCACGAGGGAGGACTTGCCGCTGCCGGTACCGCCGATGACACCGATGGTCTCGCCGGCATGAATGTGCAGGTCGATATCCTCCAGGGCGTAGTCGCCGCCCTTCTTGTACGAGAAATAGACGTGGTTGAAGTCGATGCGGCCGTCAGGGACTTCCGTCACCGGGTCGTCGGGATCGGCCATGTCGGGCTCCTCGTCGATCACCTCGGCGATGCGGGCCGCGCTGGCCGCGCTCTGGGTGAGCTGGACGAAGATCATCGACAGCATCATCAGCGAACTGAGGACCGTCATGATGTAGCTGAACAGCGAGGTCAGCTGGCCCGTGGTGAGACTCCCCTCCACGATGTAATGCGCACCCCACCAGCTCAGGGCGATGATGCACGTGTTGACGATGAGGTTCATCACCGGGCCGTTCAGGGCCATCAGCGTCTCCGCCTTCACGTTCAGGGTGAAAAGGCCCACGGCGGCCTTGTCGAACTTGGACATCTCGTGGTCCTCCCGGACGAAGGCCTTCACCACGCGGATGGCATCGACATTCTCCTGCACGACGCCGTTCAGGGCGTCCACCTGCAGGAGGATCTTCTTGAACAGCCGGGCCGCGTGCGTGATCAGGAACGCGAGGAAGACGCTCAGCACCACCATCGCGACGAGGAAGATGATACTCAGCTTCTTATGGATGAGGAAGCACATCGCCAAGGCCGAAACCATGTTCAGCGGAGCCCGGAAGGAAACCCGGAGCAGCATCTGGAAAGCGCTCTGGATGGACGAAACGTCCGTGGTCATCCGCGTCACGAGGCCCGCGGTGGAGAACTTGTCGATGTCGGAGAACGAGAAGCGCTGGATGTTCGCATACATCGCGTCGCGCAGGTTCGCCGCCAGACCGGTGCTGCTGTAGGCGGCGTACCGGCCGGCCAGGATGCCGAACAGGAGGCTCAGGCAGGCGATCCCCACCATCATCGCCCCGTACTTGTACACGTCCGGCAGGCTCCCCGCGCCGATGCCCTTGTCGATGATGGACGCCGTCACGTACGGGATCAGCACGCCCATGATCACCTCCAGGGTCGTCCACAGCGGGGTCAGCAAGGCCGCGGCCTTGTACTGCTTGACTTGCTTGAGTATGGTCTTGAACATAGGTGCAAAGATAGCAAAAAAATGCTATCGCTCTGCACGCATCGGATTGGAAAGGAAGTCGTTGTAAGCGAGACGGATGCCGTCCTCGAGCTCGGTCTTGTAGGTCCATCCGAGCGCGGTGGCCTTGGAGACGTCCAGCAGCTTGCGCGGAGTGCCGTTCGGCCGGGTGGTGTCCCACTTGATCGCGCCTTCGTAGCCGACGACCTTCGCGACGAGCTCGGTGAGCTCCTTGATCGTGAGTTCCTTGCCGGTGCCGGCGTTCACGGTCTCGTTCCCGCTGTAGTTGTTCATCAGGAAGACGCACAGGTTCGCGAGATCGTCGACATAGAGGAACTCGCGCAGCGGAGAGCCGTCGCCCCAGCAGGTCACCTCGGAAAGGCCCGCGACCTTCGCCTCGTGGAAGCGGCGAATCAGGGCCGGAAGCACGTGGCTGTGCTCGGGATGGTAGTTGTCATTGGGTCCGTACAGGTTCGTGGGCATCACGGAAATGTAGTCCGTCCCGTACTGGCGGTTCAGGAACTCGCAGTACTTGAGACCGGAGATCTTCGCCAGGGCATAGGCCTCGTTGGTCTTCTCCAGCGCGCCGGTCAGCAGGCAGCTCTCCGGCATCGGCTGGGGCGCCAGGCGCGGATAGATGCAGCTGGAGCCCAGGAACTCGAGCTTCTTGCATCCATTCATCCAGGCCGCGTGGATGACGTTCATCTCCAGGATCATGTTGTCGTACATAAAGTCCGCAAGGGCGCTCTGGTTGGCCACGATGCCGCCCACCTTCGCCGCCGCCAGGAACACGTATTCCGGCTTCTCGGCGGCAAAGAACGCCTCCACGTCCGCCTGGCGGGTGAGGTCCAGTTCCTTGTGCGTACGGGTGATGATATTCGTATAGCCCTGGCGCTCCAGCTCCCGGACGATGGCGGAGCCCACCATTCCGCGGTGGCCCGCCACATAGATTTTCGCGTTTTTCTCCATCATAATGTTCCCCTCCTTCTGATATGCAGTTCGATGGCGCCGTCCGGGAAATGGGCCCGGTCGGCGCAGACGAGCGCGAGGTAGCCCCCGCCGCCGGCGCCGGGCATCTTCCACGCCAGGACGCCGTCCATGGAACCGTACTTGTCGATATACTCCTGCACGCCCGGCTGGATCATCGCCGGGAACATCGCCACCTGGGCCTCGAAGGAGGCCTTGTAGGCGGCGGCGAAACCGGGGAGGTCGCGCGCGAGAATGGCGTTCCAGCAGTCTTCAGCGGCCTTCGCCAGCGCTTCCACCTTGGGTTTGGTGATGTCCTTCCCCTCCACCACGGAGCAGCCTGGGCGGCGTGGGAACATCGGGACCATGCACAGGTGGTCCTCCAGCCAGGACAGGATTTCCTCGTCGTGGCAGGATTCGATCTTCTCCGGCCAGAAGCGGTTGTCGTACCAATGCCGCACGAGCCCCGGCATGCAGATGCCAATGGAATCCTGCGCCCCGGACACGATGCCGTCGGAGCGCTCCGGGTCGTTCTCGAAGCAGAAAACGAGCTTCGCGAGGGTCTCCGGGTCCATATTCGGCAGCTGGAAAGGCCAGATCTTCCGGATCATGTTCCGGGTCGACGTGGACAGTCCGCAGCGCTCCCGCACCTCGAAGGTGGGCTCCAGCGAGATGGTCAGGGCCCATCCGGGGGCGAAGCAGGACACGTACGGCTGGTCGATCCACGTGCCGGCGAGGTCCAGGCGCGTCGGAATCTGGCAGGGCGTCTGCTTCAGCGCCGTGCTGGAGCGGGCCTGCAGCCCCTCCTGCGGCGTGCGCTGGAGCACGACGTACTCGATGCCCCGCTCCGCGCACAGCCGGCGCTTCTCCTCGTTCCCGCCGTCCTCGTTGACCACGAAGACGTCCGGCTTCACGATGTCCAGCGTGGGCACGAAGTCCATCACCCCGTCGCCGGCGTTGATGTAGGCGTCCTTGACATAGCGGATCGCCTTCACCATGAACAGCCGCTCGTCCTCGCTGTAGATGGTTTTGTGATGCTTATAGTGCAGGATGGTCTCGTCCGAGCCGATTCCCACATACAGGTCGCCAAACTGCGCCGCCTGCCGGAAAAACTCCACGTGGCCGCTGTGCAGCAGGTCGTAGCACCCCGATACGAATACTTTCTTTGTCATTTCACGATACCCTTCTCCAGATACTCCGCCAGGTTCATCCGCACCTTCTCCGCGGCACCTTCGCTGGCAACCTTCGCCATATCGTGGTCCACCATCAGCTTCACGAGCTGCTCGAAGGTGGTCTTCTGCGGGTTCCAGCCCAGCTTTGCGCGGGCCTTGGTCGGGTCGCCCCAGAGGTTCACCACGTCGGTGGGCCGGTAGAAGTCCGGGCTCACCTCCACCAGCACGCGTCCGGTGGCCTTGTCGACGCCCTTCTCATCGGCACCCTCCCCCACGAACTCGAGTTCGATGCCGGCGTGGCGGAAGGCGAGCCGGCAGAAATCGCGCACGCTGTGCTGCACGCCGGTGGCGATGACGAAGTCCTCGGCCTTCTTCTGCTGCAGGATGAGCCACATGCACTCGACATAATCCTTCGCGTAGCCCCAGTCGCGGAGGCTGGAAAGGTTGCCGAGGTACAGCTTGTCCTGCTTGCCCTGCGCGATGCGGGCGGCGGCGAGGGTGATCTTGCGCGTGACGAAGGTCTCTCCGCGGCGCTCGGATTCGTGGTTGAACAGGATGCCGGAGCAGCAGTACATGCCATACGCCTCGCGGTATTCCTTGACAATCCAGAAACCGTACAGTTTCGCGACCGCATACGGGCTGTAAGGGTGGAAGGGCGTGTTCTCGTTCTGAGGCACTTCCTCCACCTTGCCGTACAGCTCCGAGGTCGATGCCTGGTAGATCCGGCACGTACCCGCGAGCCCGCACTGGCGGACGGCCTCCAGGATGCGCAGGACGCCGGTGGCATCGACATTCGCCGTATACTCCGGCGAGTCGAAGCTCACCTGGACATGGCTCTGCGCCGCGAGGTTGTAGATCTCGTCCGGCCGCACCTTGCCGATGACCTGGACGAGGCTCATCGAGTCGCCCATATCGGCATAATGCAGGTGGAAATGCGGCTGGCCCTCGAGGTGCGCGATGCGCTCGCGGAAGTCCACCGAGCTGCGGCGGATGATGCCGTGCACGTCATAGCCCTTCTCAAGCAGGAATTCCGAGAGGTACGAGCCGTCCTGGCCCGTCACGCCCGTAATCAGTGCAGTTCTCATAGGATGTTGTCTTTCTTTTGTCAAGTTGATGCCGAGCGCCGCCTCAATCTGCTTGAGGCTCTGTCCTCCGATGCCCACTTTTCCCGCGAGCCACCGGCTCACCACCGTCTCGTCCTTGCCGATCCGCTCGGCCAATTCCCGCTGGGAAATGCCTTTCCGACCCAGCGCAGCCTTGATTTTGTTGATAATTTCGTAATCTACCATAGATACAAAGTTACGGCTTTTATACGACTTGACAAAATTTTCAAACTTAAATTATACACTTGACAATATTGTGTCAATTAAATTTAGACAAAAAGGGGCGCACCGATGCGGTGCGCCCCTTGCGTATGGATGTGTGAATCCGTTACAGGATCGAGAGGGCCTCCTCGGCCGCGGCGCGGTCGGAGGCGCGGATCACGAAGGAAATCGTGAGCTCGTCACCACCCTGGGCGGCGGAGATGATGCTGACGCCATAGGCGCCGAGGGCCGAATAGATGCGGCCCGAGGTGCCGGGGACGTTCTTCATCCCGTTTCCGCAAACGGAGAAGAGACACACGTCCTCCACGACGTCCACGGCGTCGTCCAGCGCGACCTGGCCGTCGCTGTACAGCGCGGAAAGGGCCGCGCGGGCGGCGGGAAGGTCATCGGCCGCGACAGCCACCGTGATGCAGAACTCGGAGGAAGGCTGGGAGATGAAGCGGATGTTCACGCCGCCGCGCGCCAGCGCGCCGAAAATGGACGAGGAGACGCCCACCCGGCCGACCAGGCCGGTGCCGCGGACATTGATCAGCGCAAAGCCCTCCTCCACCACGTAGCCCGTGATCGCCTGTTCGGTGACGGGCTTCGTCTCGGTGACGGACGTGCGACGGGAAGGATTGGCCACGTCGATGACATAGACCGGCAGGTTCGCCTTCATCATCGGCAGCAGCGCCGCCGGGGCCAGAACGCCGTCGGAGACCGAGCAGAAGACGGCGGCTTCCTCGTACGTGAGGGCCGGGATGGACAGGATGGGATCGTCCAGGACGAAGAACTCGGCGGGAACGCCGTACTCGGAGGCGATGGTCAGGGCCATCATATCCTCACCGCGGCGGCCCAGACGGATCGTGAAGCCCGCGGAAGTGTGCCCATAGCCGCTGGAGACGACGTACAGGCCCGGAGCGGCCGTGCGGGCGCGGAAGCGCTCCATCGACGTGACCCAATCGGCCCGGAAGGCACCGTGCTCCTCCTCGCACACCATCACCTCGGCCCCGTCCACGAACGTGCCCCCCACGGCCGCATGGACCGTCTCGGCGCACAGGCGCGCGCACTTGGCCAGCACATAGTCCCGGATGGTCTCGAAGGCCGGACGGTACACCAGGCCCTCGTCGATATAATGCCGCAGGTTCTCGAGCTCTGAGTCGACCTTCACCCCGAAAGCCGCGTCTCCGGGCATCATCCCCTTGAAATAGGCGCCGATGGCGTCGAACGCCGGCTTCGTGTCGGCCCGCTCATAGACCGCCTGTTCCAGCACGTCGATGAACATCTGCCGCACCTTGTGCTCCGACTTCACGACCAGGACGGCATCCTCCCGGGGAAGATTGCCCAAATACTTCGCCGACGCCTCCGTCAGCTTGAAAACACGGATGATCATAGTTTACAAGTTCTTTACAAGGGGTAAAGTTAGCAATAATTTTTGGTTATGAAGACTGAATGGGGGTCAAATAAAACTCGTACGAAATCTCTCGACCCACCAAGCCATCTTTGAAAGGATGCATCCAAACTGTCACTTGATCACCGCTGACTATAGCCAAATCGTACGAATCCGGATGTTCCTTCGCGAATTTATACTCACCCTTCGACATGATGATCCGCGAACCTGACATAGATTTCACCTCCAGATATCGGGTCTTTCCTTTGTATTCATAGGTAAAATCATAATGCTTTGCATCGTTACCCGTCGGATTGAGGTCCTTGTGCCATGCTTTCAAGTTTTTAACTTCATGCAATTCTTTTTCAAGATAATCTGTCACCATTTGCTCGGCCCTCCGTCCAGATCTTCTTTGTGCCCGCTCTGACACGATAGCACCAGTTCCGTTTCCGCGTCCACTCTCCGGGGGGAGAAAAAAATGGAAACTTCCTATGGATACAGCAACAGTATTCTCCAGTGCTGCTCTGTCTTTTTTCTCTTCATCTTGCACAAAAGCTCGTACACGCTGCTCTATCTCCGTGTAATTGTTGGGAAATAGCAATAGACTCCTGGTCGCAAGTGGAAGATAGCTTGTTTCCAAAAAAGGGTACTCCTGGAGCAGGGCTTGATAATCTGATAAAAAATCAACGCCCATGGGCGCTTTAGATAGGCCCTCTTCCACCCAAGAAAAACCGAACGTTTCTCCAATCTTCAATTGATAACTTTTGAGCACTTCAACATCTTCGCTGAAGGTGAACTTCAATTCTTCCGAAATGGTTCTCATGTAATCCCCGTTCCAATAGTTATCTACCAAAGACAAGTAATCTTTCTGCCGAGCCGGATCATTAATAAGAGAATTATACAGATTATCAGAAAAAGCGAGGTGCTGGTCATCACGGATTCCTTCAAGAATGGACAGATAATAGGACGACAACCCTTCAGAAGAATCACCCGAATCCCACGGGAGATGGTGCAAGACATCTAACTTCGGCTCTTTTTCAGCCAACTCCTTCAAGAAACAGTAAACAGTTTCGCTTTCCCGTATCTCCGACAACTCGGGCATCCTGGCATTCCCATACAATTCACTAAAACCAGAATAACCAAACCTATCCTTTATTTTATCAGCACGAGTCATTGGATCGGCAAGTGTTTTAGCCCAGTCTAAATCCGAGGAGACATACTGCCAGAATCCAAGCTCATTCTCCGACATACTCAGGGACCGTAGTGTTTGCTCCCAGATATCAAGCGGGATTTCTTTTCTTCGAAGAATCTCTATCTCTTCCAGAGTCCCTTTCAGAATGTTACGGAATGACGACATACTGTCATCTCCCCGGACATCCAGAGCAATGCATATAGCCTCAGCAATGTTCTCCCAAAAATCAACACCCTGTGTCAAAGCCGCTTGAACAACGGCACTTAAGGACAACCTCGCGGGGCAACGCAAATAAAAAACAGCCTTTTCACGATACCCGTTAATCATGGAAAACATCGGAATCTCTCCCGAGCCGAGGACCATACTCTCGATGCGAACATCTGTCCTTATTTGGAAAACGACATCATCGTACAATGTATGCTTATATGAATCAATATCTCCGATTGAATTCTTGCAGCGGGCGGCAAGCAAGTAAGGAATCCGCTTGGTCAAATAACTCTTCAATTCTTCCTCCAAGTCTTTGCAAGCGTTGCTTTCCGACGTCTTTACAATGAACTCAATTTCCTCCGCACGCTTGACTCCGAATACTTTGCTGACTGATTCAGCTCCGATCCGGTTCCCAATGTACAATTTCGGCAGCCGAGACAATATATTGGATGGGAAGCAGTCGTTGTCCCAATAGTAAATGTCAACCTTTCCATATTCACATTTTACAATCCGGCCATTTTGTACGGCAAATAAACTCACTCCCGCCAAGTATTTATCTCTTTCTTCCACACTTATCGGGCTTTCCTTGAACTTGGTATCCAAAGCACGGCGAATCAATTGATACTTTCGCATCACTCCACTCGGGCCAGACCCCTCCTCAATCTTTCTAAACTGGTCATACAATTCCTTAACCGAGAAATCCTCATATCGGTTGCGTGCCCCCAATGCAAGAAGAATCTTCTTGCACTCAAGCTCCCCACCAACACCCAATGAGCCATATTGTTGAATCAACCAACTGTCTTTCAATTCGGACAGGACGAGTTCCTTGTACTGATCGGAATTCCGTTTCCATTGAAAAGACATATAACTGATCGGCAACTCCATCTGCCTGCTTTTGCTCTGCCAGTAGAATATGGGCTGTTTCATCAGCAGCAATTCACGGCAGGCCACATCTTTCATAAACAACGATACCGGTTCTGGACCATCTTCAAAGAATTCCGGGAGAATCCGGAAAGCCCAGTTCAAGTTCTTTTTCTTGATTTCTTCATCACGGCAAAAACGGCCAAATTCCAAGGATCGATTCTGCTCCATCAGTTGTTTTAAATAATCCTGATCGTCACCAAAAAAGACATACTCCTTGGGGATAAAGTTGGAGACATTCAGAAATCCGACGAAGAAATCACGCAGTTCATCCTTTTGAGAAACTTGCAGCGCATCATACCACAGATTATCAAAATAAGGTTTCCAACGATCCGAATGTCCATCACCTTCCCAAACCAAGGTCGTCGCCTCGTAATAATGACCATCCGCGGCCATCAATTTCAAGTGAAAAAATGGATCAAAAGCTTCAACAGGATCTTTTTTTCTATTCTTATAGGTCAAGAACAGGCTGACTATCAATTCCGAATATTGCTGCTTCGACAAATTGGAAAGTCGAGAGATGCTGGCTTTAACCGTATGGAAATCGGCGACAGAAACATCGATGAAATCTTTCAAAGAGTCTCGCAGGTTCCTATTCTTGTTCTCTTGATAGTTATACCAATCTGAATACGCAAGCAAAGCACTATGAAGAGACTTATTGACATAATTGATTGGGACGAAAGACGGCAACTGATCGAAACGTGCGCCATCAGCGAAATGGGCATTATTCTCCAATAAAGACCCTTTATCCCCACGTAAGATTCTCAACTTCTCCTCAGACCTGTATCCCGACTTGAACAAAGCATGGATTAAACGAGCCAACTCATCATCAGCACATTGTCCAGCATAGTTTTCAAGCATTTCGCTGGTAACTGGAATTTCTGTCTCTTCCGTGACGAACTCCGAGAAACGAGGTGCAAGATGATTGGATAAAGAATGCTCTTGTTCAATACCATTGTCTACCAGGCACGAAGCGAGATCTTCAGACAAAGCACATACCTCGGACCATTTCTTGAACACATCTTCCCGCCTGGCGACAGGGAACACACTTCTTTCTTGCTTCTGCTTCTTCAGTCCTGTGTACAAGTCCTTCAAAGCAGGGACAGTTGTGTCTTTCATATCTAGCAAGCGAAATGCGTCCCACACATCCTTTCGATACTGTTGATGAGAGACAAGATACTCCGACAATTCCCCCATCGCCACAGCAATCTTATCCATCATAAAAGAATTTTGTGGCATAGGTGTCGTAATATTGTTACGGGATGAATCCAGCTCGAATGTACCGTTGACAATGCAAGGCAGATCGAGCATAATCTGAGTCGGGAAGAAAGAATAAACCGCCCCGCCTTTGTACTCTGTACCAAGCATAGGATACGCTATAGCCAATTCATAAGCCCCGAACGCATCAGAACCCTGTTTTGCATGGACAAGCCAGTGCTCTTTCTTGCTACTGCCATTGGATGGACAGTCCTCAATTACCACGAGCAGATAACCGGATTCAACCTCTTCCCGGGAAATTGTAAGCTTCCGATCCGGAAGATTGATTTCCTTCAAATGTCGTAAGAACAGAAGCAAATGAGCGTCTAAACCTCTGATTTGTCCTACAATCTCAGAATTCAATTCTTGCTTGATGGACAGCGTGATACGAGTATGTCCATCGACAATCTTTTCCAACTTGGAAGGAATTGACAACACAGGAATAGGGACGTCACGCTTGCAAACATTATTAGCATAATCAGTCAGTAGAGTAGAAAGTGGCTCCCCAATTCTATCCTTGACTTCATCGTTCCAGAGTCTTCCGGCATAATCCCTAGAAAAAGAGACTTGCACACCACCACTTTGAATATCTACAGCATCCGTCCAATTCAAGACCGACCTGAAACCAAGACCTTTATGGCCGATCTTGCCCTCTCCGGCCTTCCCGTATTTCGAGGACGAATAGGGCATCATTATGGACATAAAACCAGATACACTGAACGGTTCTCCTCCATTACAGACGATAACGTCGTCTCCATCCACCGATACTCCAGCCCATGTAGAGTTCGCATCATCCGCATTCTGAAGAAGCTCAAACACCTCGCGCCCACGATAATTGTTCTGGATGTCAACCTCCAGACGAAGATCCTGACGCAGCCGGGACATTTCAAATGGGCGGGTCCCGTCACAATAATCCTTTAGCAACGCCTGGCGTGCTCCCTCTATTTCAGTCAGGGTATTCATGCCGTATGCTTTCTTTTCTTCACTCATCTTGATTGGGAGATTGGGAGAGTATAACAAAGGTAACAAGATTATGCTATAATATCAACCAACCGAACTTTTACTCCCTTTAGCACCGTCGAATGCAAGTGACTAATTATAAGCCGATTACGCAAAAGTCTCTGGGGCATTTTCCCCAGAGACTTTTGTGCATTTCATTGATATTCAGCGAATTACATTCAACGCGCGAGCGGGGGTCGGCGGCGCATCATTCCCACCACGGTTTCCGGTACTTCCAGGTTTGGGCCTTGTAGGCGGCCATGTCGGCGAAGAAGGGGTCGCCGGCGTGGACGGTGACGGTTTTGTCGTTGAAGACGACCATCGGTTTCGTGTCGGGGTTGTAGACTTCCCACTTGAAGCGCTTGACGTCGGGTACGCCGTTCTTGGCGAAGGAGACCCAGACATCGCTCATGAAGTCGGCGAGCTTGTAGGCGGATTTGTCGCAGCCCACCATGAAGCGGCCGAGCCAGATGTTGTTGAACACGAACGGCATCTCGGTGCAGTGATTGGTCGCAAAAGTGCCGTCCATATGCGGGGAGGGCTTCGCAAACACATAGAGATACTGCTTGGTGTCCCCCATCGCGTATCGCAGGTCCGCGTTCTGGTAAACGCCCTTGAGCATACCGTTCTCGGAGAAGTTGCAGCCGATGATGGTGGGGAGACCCGTCGAGAATTCCGCGACGCGCGGATCCGTCAACGGATACGGGATGACTTCCCCGTCCAGGACCGGCTGGAACCACATTCCGGCGCCGTAGCTCTTGTAAAACATATTCTCCGGATACACATCAATGACGGCGTCCGTCGCCGCGGCGAGGAGTTCGTCATACGGGAGGTCCTGAATCTTGTCGATGGTGGTCTCGTCCAGTCCGAGCTTCTCGACCGACTTGCGCGCCATCGAGCGGGAAACGGCGGGATCGGCCAGGGAAAGCATCGACCCGGACTCGATGATGCCGCGGTGGAAGAGGCCCTTGGCGGACGGCGTGCCCATCAGGATGTTCACCTTGCCGCCACCGCCCGACTGGCCGAAGATGGTCACGTTGTCGGGGTCGCCGCCGAAAGCCGCGATGTTCTTGTGGACCCATTCCAGGGCCTTGACCATATCCATCACGCCCGTCACGCCGGAATACTTGTACTTCTCGCCGAAATCGGACAGGTCCATGAAACCAAGGATGTTGAGCCGATGGTTGATGCTCACGAGCACCACGCCCTTGCGCGCCAGGTTCGCGCCGTCATAGAACGGCAGTTCGCTGCTCGCGCCCATCGCGTACCCGCCGCCGTGGAGCCACACCATCACCGGCCGCTTCTTGCCGTCGTTGATGCCACTAGTCCAGACGTTCAGGAACTGGCAGTCGTCCGACTGCACGCCGTCGTCCCACTGGTACAGGAACGCTTCGCCGTCATCCTCCCACGTTAAACGCGGGCCCTGATGGCATTGGTGTCCATAATAAAGCGCCGTCTCCACCCCCTCCCAGGGATCCGGGTCCCGCGGCGGCATGAACCGGTCCGCCTGCGCGTACCGCACGCCTTTGAAAGTGTAGATACCGTCCTCGATGTACCCGCAGAGGGTTCCGTAGCAGGTCTCGACCAGCGCATCCGTGCTGTTCACGACCACGGAATGATCGGGATAGTTTGTACAGGCGGCGAAAAGCAGCAGCGCCGTGACGAAGGTCCAGGATTTAGTCATCGTATAGCGTTATTAAAAATGTCTCCGGGGTCAGCGGGACTCAGGGCTTCTCCAGCTCGAAAATCTTTTCCATCAGCCGCCATTTGGCGGTGCTGGGGGCGGCGGGGTCGCAGCCCTGGAATCGGGCGACATACGCCTCCCATTCGGCCTGGCGCGGAAGGGTGGCGAGGCGGGCGTTGTCGGCGACGAAGTCGAAGTCGTCGACCGTGTCCATAATCATGAACAGGCGGGTGCCCAGGCGGTAGATTTGCATATCCAGGATGCCGACTTCGCGGATGCCGGCCTGGATCTCGGGCCATACGTGGGCGTGGGCCTCGCAGTACTTTTCGATCAGCTCCGGATCGTCCCGGAGCTCGAGGGTCTGGCAGTAACGCTTCATGGCTAGTCCCGCTTGAAGATATCCCGGGTATACACCTTGTCCGCGACGTCGTCGAGGGCCGGGTCGTAGCGGTTGGCGATGATGGCCTGGGCCTGGGCCTTGAAGGCGGCCAGATCGTTCATGACCCGGGAGCCGAAGAAGGTGATGCCGTCCGGAAGCGTAGGCTCGTAGACGATGACCTTCGCGCCTTTCGCCTTGATACGTTTCATGATGCCCTGGATGGCGGACTGGCGGAAATTGTCGGAGCCCGTCTTCATCGTGAGGCGGTATACGCCCACGACGACTTCCTTTTCCTTCGCCGTGTCGAAAGCGCTGGAGGCGGTGTAATAGCCGGCCATTTCCAGCACGCGGTCCGCGATGTAGTCCTTCCGGGTCCGGTTCGATTCCACGATGGCCTTGATGAGGTTCTCCGGCACGTCGTTGAAGTTCGCCAGCAGCTGCTTCGTGTCCTTCGGGAGGCAGTAGCCGCCGTAGCCGAAGCTCGGATTGTTGTAGTGCGCGCCGATGCGGGGATCCAGGCACACGCCCTCGATAATCGCCTGGGTGTCAAGCCCTTTCATCTCCGCATAAGTGTCCAGCTCATTGAAGTAGGACACCCGCAGCGCCAGGTAGGTATTGGCGAACAGCTTCACCGCCTCCGCCTCGGTGGTGCCCATATACAGGACCGGCACGTCCTCCTTGAGGGCGCCCGCCTTGATGAGCTCCGCAAAGGTGTGCGCGGCGCTTTCCAGCGCCTCGCCGTCGTACCCGACGATGATCCGGGAAGGATACAAGTTGTCATAGAGCGCCTTGGACTCGCGGAGGAATTCCGGGGCGAAGAGGATCTTCGGAGTGACGACGCGGAAAGTGCCGTCGGAGAGCCGTTCCCGATAGGAGAACTTCTCCCGCGCGGCCTTTGTGTAGCCCACCGGAACGGTGGACTTGATCACCATCACGGCGTCCGGATTGACCTCCAGGACCAGTTCGATGACCTCCTCCACGTGGGAGGTGTCGAAGAAGTTCTTCTTGGGGTCGTAATTGGTGGGGGCGGCGATGACGACGAAGTCGACATCGCGGTACGCCGCCCGGCCGTCCAGCGTGGCGGTGAGGTCGAGGGGCTTCTCCGTCAGGTATTTCTCCAGATATTCGTCCGCGATGGGGCTCTCCCGGCGGTTGATCTTCTCCACCTTCTCGGGGATGACGTCCACGGCCACGACCGGGTTCCGCTGCGACAGCAGCGTCGCGATGGAAAGGCCGACATAGCCGGTTCCTGCTACTGCGATTTTCATAAGCCTTTGTAGTTGCGTTTGACCTCCTCGTAGGAGGCCAGATTGCCGATATCGAAACGATGCCCGGGCATCTCCCAGGCGTGCACAGGCGTCTGCGCGGAGAGCCAGGCGATGAAGCTGCCGGGGGCGTCCACCCCGCACCCGCTGTCGATGCCCACCTTCACGAGCGGCACATCGCTCCGGCGGTAGAAATAGAACGGCGGGCAGCACCAATGGCTCTTGGGACAGGCCGGTTTCTCCTCCATTTCCAGGATCAGGCCGTCCTCGTCCACCGTCGCCACGCCGGTCTTATGGAGCTTCTCCTCCGACGGCTCATAGTAGCGCATCACGCAGGACGTACCCTTCTCCCGCGCATATTCCAGGAAACGTACCAGGCTGAAATCCAGCAGGTTGTCCCCCGCCATCACCAGCAGGTCGTCGTCCAGTCCGAGCGTGTCGATGGCGAACTGGATGTCGCGCACCGCTCCGAGCCGGGTCTCGTTCGACGACGTTCCGTCGTCCAGGACGGTGATAGATGCCCGATCAAGTCGGGCATGACGACCGACGTCATTCCCGGCTTGACCGGGAATCTCTTTCGCCCAGTCTTTGAAAATCGGGGCGAACTTGTGATTGGAAATGACGATGTATTCATCGATGAGGCCGGCCGTGTCGACATCGTCGATGAGCCAGTCCAGGATGGTCTTCTCCCCCACCTTCAGGAGGGGTTTGGGGAAGTTTTCCGTCAAGGGATAGAGCCGCGTGGCGTAGCCGGCGGCAAGGATCAGGCATTTCATAGGGAAAGACCGTCAGAACTGTTGCACATATATACGCCGTACTTGTCGGACAGGGCCGGGAAGTCCTTCAGATAGGCCCGGGTCACCGCATCGGCGATCCGGTCGGCCTGGGCGGGATCGACCAGGGCCATGCAGCAGCCCTTGAAGCCCGCGCCGGAGAATCGGCCGCCGTAGATGCCCTCGGTCTCCCGCATGATCTCGTACAGGCGGATCTGCTCCGGGGCGCCGGATTCCCAATTGTGGATGCTGCTCCAGCCGGACTCGAAGGAGAGGCGTCCGTATGTGTCGATGTCGCCGCGTCGCCAGGCCTCCGCCCCTTTTTCCACGCGCTCGAATTCGGTATACCAGTGTTCGCAGCGCTTGCGCCAAGGCTCCGGAAGACGGTCCTTGTACGTCTCGTACACGTCCCGGGGGACATACCGGGCCGCCGCCTGGTTGAACTTTCCGTATTCCAGGCCGGCGAACGCCTGCAAGGCGTACACGCCGGCGCGGAGCTCGTCCACGCGCATATTGTACTTGGAACCCGCCAGGCTGTGCTCCAGTCCGGAGAAGAAGATCGCGATCCGGTACGGCTTCATCGCCGAATGCTGGGGAATCAGTTCATATCGACCGTCCAGGGTGTCCAGATACAGCAGATGGTCCGCCCGGCCCAGCACTTCGCAGCTCTGGTCCAGCTTGCCCACGGAAACGCCCACATAGTCCAGTTCGGCGTGGAAGGCCAAGTCGATCAGCTCCTGCGCCTCCAGCTTGATGCCGTTCACCTGCGCAAGGGCCGACAGGAAGACGATCGTGACGGCGGCCGACGAAGAGAGGCCGCCGATGGGCAGGCTGCCCTCGATCACGCCGCAGAGGCCCACCCGGAGGCGGTACCGCTGCTCCAGCACCTGGGTGGCGCCGCGGAGATAATCGGCCCAGTCCCCCACTTTCCGGGGCGGGACGCTCTCGATGTGCCACTGCGCCCGCTTCGGGAACTGCAGGGAGGAAACCTCCACCACGCCGTTCTGCTTGGCGGCATACGCGAAATGGATGCCCTTGTCGATGGCCAGGCCGGTGATCTTGCCGAAGTTGTGGTCGGAATGCGCCCCGATCGGGCAGATGCGGTAGGGACAGAAGGCCAGGCCGTCGTAGTCCCGGCCGTAGGTTTCATAGAATCGGTCTTCGCAGCGCATTTTATTTCAACGGGTTAAGGTCGCTCTGGTACCAGTCGATGAACTTGCCGATGCCCTCGTGCAGCCGCACGACGGGCTTGTAGCCGATCTCCGCCTCGAGCTTGGTGGTGTCGGCATTGGTCTGATAGACGTCCCCGGGCTGCATCGGCAGGAACTCCTTCTTCGCCTCCACGCCGAGCGCCTGCTCGATCTCGGAGATGAAGTCCATCAGTTTCACGGGATGGGAACAGCCGATGTTATAGACTCGATACCGGAGGCCGTTCGCATCCGGCTCCGGCAGATGGTCCAGACAGCCGACGGTGCCGGCGACGATGTCGTCGATGAAGGTGAAGTCGCGGATCATGTCGCCGTGGTTGAAGACCTTGATGGTCTCCCCCTTCGAGATGGCGCGCGCAAACAGCATCGGCGCCATGTCCGGCCGGCCCCAGGGTCCATAGACGGTGAAATACCGCAGGCCGGTCATCGCGATGCCGTACAGCTTGCAATAGCTGTGGGCCATCAGCTCGTTGGATTTCTTGGTGGCGGCGTACAGGGAAACGGGGTTGTCGACCTTGTCGTCCTCGCTGTACGGAACCTTGGCGTTCATTCCATAAACGCTTGAGGACGAAGCATATACCAGATGCTTCACCCCGAAGTTCCGGCAGGCCTCCAGGATGTTCAGGAACCCCACGAGATTGCTCTGCAGATACGCATACGGGTTCGTGATGCTATACCGCACCCCCGCCTGCGCGGCAAGGTTCACGACCTTGTCAAACATCTCCTCGGCAAAGAGCTTGTCGATGGCCTCCTTGTCGGCCAGGTCCATCTTCCGGACCTCCAGCCCGAACGCCTTGCACCGGCCCTCCTTCAGGCGCACATCGTAATAATCATTGTAATTGTCGATTCCCACGACCTCATCCCCACGCTGCGCGAGCGTGTACATAAGCTTTGAACCGATAAACCCGGCCGCCCCGGTCACGAGTACTTTCATTGCAATCAGTATAACATACAAAAGTACGGAATATTCGCGAGAAGGACAAAAAACGAGTTCGTGAGCAAAAAGAGGCATTTTTGCTCACGAACTCATCATTTCACAACTCTCGTGATCAAAACAGGCTCTTTTTGCTCACGAGACAAGCGGCGGGGTTATTTCACGAGGAAGTCGACAATCGTATCGCTGTCATTCGGCCACTGGAACGGTTCTTTCCAGGGGGCTTCCCAGAAGGCGGGATGAGGAGTGTTCCCTGCATCCACCAACGTTCCGCCTAAAGCCGGGACCCCATCGTAAAGACAAACATCGTTAAGAGCGGCCATAGCGGATGAGTACTCAAGAGGAATAGAAGCATAAGTCTTCAATTCGTCATAGAAGAGCAAAGGAGACCAGTTATCCTTGTATGAATTATGGTCCTGATAAACCTCACCAACCAAAACGAAATGGCCATTGCTCTTGACAATACTGTGGAGCATATAGTAAGTCCCCGATGTACTGCTACCCGAATAATAAGGGCCTAAATGGGTCGGGGCTTCCTGGTCCCCCTCCCAATAGAGAGCGCGGCGAAAAATCATAAAATCGCCATAACTGTATCGCACACTACCCACTACATAAGGTTCGCCATCCTTAACCGCGATGGATTCCGGATAATACCTGGGGTTACTCAAATAGCTGCTACCTAAATCATGCTGCGGCAAAGGCCATGCGTAATGAGTTGAAGATAGTGTTAAATTCTTCCAATAATAAGGAGAGTCGTAATTTTCAGAATTGCGCATATTGGCACCGCACAAATAGTATTTGCCTCCCTCAGCCGTGATATCTGAAATGTTGTAGCGGGGCTCATAGGAAGGATTGAGAATATAACGTCCATCCTCCTCACCGTTCTTCAAGACAAGGAAATCGATGGATCCTTCGGGAGACGAATCGGAAACGAGGATGTATACATCAGAATTATCGATAGCCAGATCGGTTGCCCTCAGATTCGGATAGTCGGAATAATCGGTCCGGCTGGCCGTTAAGCCGTCGTAAGTCCAAAGGCACGGGATCAAGGCATCATTGTCCCCCGGAACAGCTCCCACCACATAAACCGTGGAACCATCTGCCGAGAAAGCCATTTCGTTGGCCTGGGCCAACTCATTGTTGCTCAGCTCGACCGACATATCCGTTGATCCGACCCGGTGAATCAGGTAAGGTTTGTTATCACGCCTGATCAGGAAATACCACTGATTGGGAGCCGCGGGTTCCGCAATGGTAATCTCGACGGGATCATACTCTTTATAAAAATCAGTCCGAGGATTATAGTAATATGCATAGACTGCCAATGTACCCGGGTTAATGCAGACAATACCATCCTCGGTCCATCTAGCTTGGGCGCCATCACCACTTATAAAATTATATCCCATAAACTCGTAATCGTCAGGGTTGTCCGTATCAAGACTAATACCTAACTGGAAGGGAGCGAACGGTGTGGCGGAAGCCGGTGGAATGACACTGGCCGAGCGAGGATAGACAAAAGTCTCTTGTACGACCCTGACCGTCACCTCGCCATAAGCCTGGCTGGCGATGGTCATCGTCGCCTCGCGAGGGGCACCGGTATCATTCGGAGTAGCATAAAGATTAAACCACCTATATTGCACATCCCCATCGTCATCCACGTAGCTAGGGCCGCCACTCATGGGATTTGACGTCAACCAGGATTCACTGAAACTGACTGTCCAAGGGTGGGAGATTTCAAAAACGAGTTCGATATAATCTCCCGCCTCAGCTCTGGTCTTCTTCGGACCTCCACCACCACTGACCAGTAGGGCAGATCCAGTCTTCCTTCCGCCAATTCGGGGAACTCTTCAAGCGTTCAATCCGAGAAGGTCAATTCGAAATCAGGCAATACCATCGACTCCTGTATAACGCGGACCGTCACCTCGCCATAAATCTGGCTAGCGATAGTCATCGTCGCTTCGCGAGGAGCTCCCGTAAGATTCGTTTCCGCAGAAATTTTGAATTCGCCATAGTCAGAACGACTATGAACATCGAATGCGGACAACCAAGGCTCGCTGAAGCTGACAGTCCAAGGGTGATTGACATCGAAAGAGATCCTGACTTCTCCTCCTGCTGCAATACTACTTGCCCTTGTACCAACCTTCTTCGGATTATCTCCACCACCACTATCTTCTCCGCCGGCAACCATTTAAGGAATCTCTATATACGGGTCATTCTCGTCATTAATGTGAGGGAAATCCGCCTCAGTATCCTCGTCAAATGTCAGTTCGAAAGCCGGGAACTCCGCCACCGGTTCAATTCCGGTCATGTTGACAGCGAAGATTGTGGGATCACCGGCCGTGAAGACAAGTTCGCGTCCACTGCCCTCTTCGAAAGCAATCTCTTTAACGTATCCAAACAACTTTTCCTGCTGCTCGCCCGAGTCTTGATCCTCGACCTTTTCTTTTGTAATGATTTGAACAGCAAAACCATCACCTTCACTCAAAGAGAAGGGGCTGGTCATGAAAGAGGTCAGGATTTCCGTTGTACCACTGGCCCCGGCAGCGGGAACCTCCCACCCGGGCATTTGCATGACGATACTCATGTTGGAGATCTCTTCCCCCCACATGTCTCCTTCTTCCGAGATAACGTTCGCGCCGAATTCTCTAGCCAACGGTTTAGAGGGATAAAACGCCACGGCGCATACTTCAGCACCTTCCGGCAATCCCTTCAGGGTCATCTGGCCCAATGCGGTCTGCCGCTTGAATGCCACGCTCAATTCATCCGGCTGTTCCATCAGGAAGGCAGGGCGGGAGGTAAGGATATCGGCCTTCGGGTCGAAGGAAGTCCGCGTCGGATGCTGAACTTCCGGCAGAGTGACAACAAGGTAACCATCATAACCAAAACCATAGAATTCGGCATTCTCCGCCGGATAGACGGCTCGATACGAAAACTTGTATTCCTCGTCATTCACAGTCCAGTTCGACTCAGCGTCCTCAGGATCCACATAGTCGAAATCGACCTGGAAGTCCATCTTACGGCCCCCATCTTTCATAGTGCCTTCCTCGGACAGTTTCATGTTTCCGAACCACTCCCCTTTTCCAGGAGCGTAACCTTGATAAACCATAAGCCGGTCACCTTCAGTCCAGAGAGAGGATGTACCTACAATCTGGGGACGTGTATCTTGGCCATCTGCCTTGATTTGGATGGTGCGGATGGAGGGTTTTTCAATAGGGTTCTCAATAGGTTTCTCGTCCGGTGTTTCAATTTCAGGAATCACCTCTTGGGAACAGGAGATAAAAGCGGCCGATGCAAGAAGGGCCAGACCAATGGTCTTAAGCGTATGTCTCATCATGTGCCCCCTCCCTAAAAATCATCACGGTAAGTATGGGGCTTATTGAAACCTTGCCCAGGCTCCTGCACACCGCCATAACCACCATCTTCACCACTGAGGAGGATGTTCTTCTCAAAGCGGACAAGAATCATTTCCGCCTCAGGGGCTTCATAAGTAAGTCTCTTCTTCATGAGTATCTAAGTAATTGATTTTTCGCAATTTTTCAAGCCGCAAAGATGCCCCTGATAGTTGAATAAAGCAAATAAATATGAATAATCAGCACTAATTTCAGACCATACTGTAATTCCTAGAAAACTGTCTGTGTGGTGCTGATAATAATACAAAACGGGCCCGCCTCAAAATAAAGGCGGGCCTGAAAAAAAGCAGAATGACGACTATTCAAACGGCGTGAGCCAATTCCTCCAATTACCCATACCCCAGAAACTATGGTTCTGATAGGTTTCAAGGGCAGAAGCGGGCACCTCAATCACAAAATCATTAGTGTAAGAACTTTTAGGCATAAAAGGACCCTGACCGCCTGTCTCATAGTCGGGAGGTGTAGTCCCAAGCATCCGGACCCGCTGAAGGTTCCCAGAAGGATACGTCCAGAAGGCATCCCTACCGATATAAGTGACCGTAGCGGGTATCACAAGGTCGGTGAAGGGGGCCGATGACTTGAAACACTCCTTTCCTACCGTGACCAGTCCCTCATGCAAGGTGATTGAATTCAGCCCATGGCAATTATAGAAAGCCTTTTCGGAAAGCGTTTGCACGGAGCCAGGTATGTCGATGGAGGTTAAGTTCCCACAGTAATTGAAGCAATTCTTTCCAATGGTAAGGACAGAAGAAGGAATGTTGACTTCCGTCATACTGGAACAGTTATCAAAAGCACTCTCACCCATGGATTGGACCGAACTGCCGATATGGACAGAAACTAAACCTTTACAACTCTTGAAGCAATTATCGCCAATCGAAATAACCGAATCCGGAATATCGAGGGAAGTAAGCTTTGATGCGCTGAAGAATGAATAAGTACCCAGAGTGGTCAGCGCAGCAGGAAGATGAACAGAGGTCAGATTCTTGCAAGAATAGAAGGCAGAGTCGCCAATTGTTGTCGCTCCGTCAGGAAGATCGATGGAAGTCAAGGCAGAGCAATTGTAAAATGCCTTATACCCAATCGACGCAAGAGCACTACCCTCAGCAAAAACAACCGTCTTCAGATTATAACTGTTGTTGAAGGCATTATCTTTAATCTGTGTGACAGTGGAAGGAATCGAGACCGATGTGAGATACGAATATGTATCCTGGCAGAGCCCTTCTTCAATAGTCGTCACTCCCTCGGGAATGGAAAGAGAACGGAGCCCACAGCTGGAGAAAGCAAATCTTCCGATTGAAGTGACGGAGGAAGGAATTGTCAATTCCCTTAAAGCATTACAATACTGGAAAGCATACATGCCTATGGTCGTCAAGGAAGCAGGAAGCTGTACGGAAGAGAGACTGACACAATTCCTGAATAAATAATTGCTGATCGTACTCAGGTTATCGTTGAGAAACTCTACTGATACCAGCCCTCTGCATCCGTCAAAAGCATATGCGCCCAAGGAAGTGACTGTCGCAGGGACCCGTACAGACAACAGGCCAGTACAACCCTGGAAGGCATACGAAGAAATAGTCTCTACAGCCCCCAAATCAATCGATGTCAATGCGGTGCAACTAGCAAACGCGGACTGGCCAATCGTTATGACTGAGCCCAGATTAACCTGCGAAAGGTTGGAGCAGCCTGAGAACGCATAGGAATCGATCTCTTCGATACTTCCGTTAGCAGGAACGGTAAATGTAGTCAGATTCGAGCAGAATCGGAACGCCTCGGAGAAGGAAGTTACTGTGGAAGGAAGAATGACCTCCCTGAGATTTGTATAAGAGAAAGCCCTCGTTCCAATGGTTTCTAGTCCTTCCGGGAAGGTGATTTCCGAAATAGGGCACTGATAGAAAGCATTGGAGCCAATGCTCTTGACCGTAGCCGGAATCTGAACACTCGAAAGCTTTGTGCAATTATAGAAAGCCTGATTCCCTATCGAGACGAGGCCGCTGCCGAATGTTATGGAAGCAAGACCCTCGCAATTCACGAACGCCATATCCGATATGGATTGAATCCCATCAGGAAGCGTAAGCGCGATGGAGAGGCTTGAACTATTCAACAGATAGAAAGGATTATTCCCAAATGCATGAACAGAAGCAGGAATGGTATAGGCGGTTAAACCGCTCGGCAAGAAGGTCTCTAAAACGCCATCGACGATGAGGCAACGCCCGTCCTGCGTAGCAAGAGGGCCCTCAAATTCTGCCAACTTGTTGCAGTACATGAAACACTCGTTACCTATGGACGTCACCCTATTCCCGAGGAATTGAACCGATTCCAGATCATAGCAGCTACTGAAAACACGCTGGCCCATCGTCTCGACATTCTCCGGAATAACGGCTTCCACCAAATCAGTACCGAAGAAAAGGTAATCGGGCAATGCAGTCAATCCAGTGAAATAGGCAAACTGAGGGAAAGTAGTGAATCCGTGTTTATCATAGAATGGACCGCTGCTTCCGCTTGCAATGCTTGTCACCTTTGCAGCCTCGCTTTCTGAAAGCTCTCCGTCGCCACTGGTATCCCATTTGGCGACACAAATCGCCTTGATGGCAGCCTGGTCCTCAGAGAACTGAATCAAGGGAGAACCAGGATTAACTGTAACACCACAGGTAGTGGTTAAGCCGGCATAGGAAACCGTAATGGTAGCAGTGCCTTCGCCGACGGGAATGACCCTAGCCTGCACGGTATAGGGTGACTGACTCATTGAACCCTCATTCTTCTCGATTCTAACCACCCTCTCGTCAGATGAACTCCACTGAACATTGAGCCATTCATCATAGTCAAGATACCACCCTAATTCCTCCGGCAGGATAGACGCTGTCAACAAGCCAGGGTCGCCGTTAGCTTCCAGTTCAAGTTCGTCAGCATCAAGTTCGATAGCTTGGGGAGCGATAATCAACATATCGTCGTGGTCCCAACCGTACAAACTGATATCAAGCGTTGTCATCTTTCCCGGATTCAAAGCGATATCACTCGGCAGTACAATCGAACGAGTGACACCCTTGAAATGTTCAGATTCACCCATTACAATCTGAAGCGTAGTGCCGGCTTCCAACTGCTGCGGGAAGACAAGCAGATATACAGCATTCGTCCCGACCTTGAAATTACGGGACGCCGAGTAATCAGCCATTACTCCATAGTAATCCTGATCGCCCCCTTCGTAAGGATGATACTCAGAAGGAGTCAACTGAGCAGCCTTCAAATCCAAGAAACCCGGACCTGCGAGGGGGAAATACCCGGAGCCCGAACTCCGCACATCAATTTCACCGCCAATATCACCGCCGGATCCACCTTCACCGAAAGCAAGAACCCCCACATACTCCGGATGTTCACCGGTAAACATATGATCACTCGTCCTATCAACGAAAACCAGCTTCAGGACCGATGTCATACGTGCGAAATTGAGGTTCTGAATGGTTGTGGTTTCCTGGGTAACTTCGAAGGGCTTAGAAACCAGCACATCAGAAGTGCCGTCAAAAGACGTTAGCGTAGGATGCTGTCTGTTATTCACATATACTTTGGCAAATGCATCATCTCCTTCAACCCATACACCATCGGAAAGGAAATCATCATAGATTGGCCTTAAACGCTGATTATAGTCTTCATTCGCTTGCCAATAGGCATACATCGCCCGCTCATACTCGGCACAAGCAGCGTTAAACGCTTCCTCGCTATCAAGCAATTCACCATCGAGGCCATAATAGAGAGTAGTTCCGTCTTCTTCCTCGCAATAGGGATATTGATAGTCAGGCTCACAAGGGTACTCCGGCTCAGTGGGATAAGGATAATAAGCATAGAACAACTCCGGGACATTCTCTTCCTGAGGATAGATCGCCACATCGCCCGTGAACTCAGTCGTCAGAGCACGTTCGGTGATATTAGTCCAAAACGGATAATACTCAGCCACATAACACTCATCATCCGAGCGCGTACGAAACTCCGCACTTAATTCACCACCTCCGATATCTTCCACAGGATAAAGAGATGTTACACCCAAGCCATCTCCGGGAGACCAGTACGGGGTAGTACCTTCCATCTCGGTGCGTGTCTCGGAATCAGAAGGGTTACTGGTGATAATTGTGAGGGGAATTCTGATTTTGGCAGGTTTGACTTCAAGTATATCTGATCCGACCGGATCAATCCTGTCCCGCGAACAGGAGATGACAGCGAGAGCGGACAATGCCGCTACAAAGAACTTTCTCATTTCGTGAATGAATTACAAACCTACGTGGCTACTACCAGAACCGCCCAAATCTCCTCCAGAGCGATCATTACCGCCCCAATTGGGATTTGCAGAAAATTCTGACGAAGAATAAGGTTCCGTTTCGAGAAAACTCTTCTCCTGAATCAAATCGAGAACTTCGCAAACGGGGACCTCATAGAATCCCCTACTTGATAGTTTATTCATAAATAAGCTTAATGTTTTTGAGTTATCTACACTACAATTTGCAAATTTACCGCTGAATGATGAATAAAACAAGAAGAAGAACACTTATCAGTAAGGATTTCGCATCATTCTTCCCGGTCAAGCCGAGAGATGCCCGATCAGGCCGGGCATGACGAAGTGAAATAAACATAAATAATCTACACTTTTTGTAGGGACCATGCGAAATTCGGGGCTGGTTGGACAGGCTGACATGGGCAAAAAACGGGAAAAGGCTGTCAATCAAATAGTTGCGTTGTAGTCTGTGTCCTTTACGGGACAGAGACCACGAGGCAAGACACTGAGCATCAAGAGCTTACTATACGCACCTCACTTTTTTGCCTTCAGCCTGGCAGAACTCGGAAGTTGGAGATACTTTTCCACCTGCCGCGGGATGAAATCCCCTTGCGCTAAAAGATAGGCATATAGTTCCCTACGCTGGCTTTCGGGCAGTTTCATGATAGCCTTCAGATCGCTTAGACCGGTCCTGCGCCGAAGCATAGCCCCCATTCTCGCATACACGGCATCCGTATAGCCGACAAACTCCTCTTTGAAATTGTAATCGTTCCCGGTATTGGAATCAATGGCGATAATCATGGTCTCCAGCGAGCCGTAGAAACTGATTGTCCGTTGGAAATCAACGTTACAATACGTTGCAAGGATGAAATCCGTCAATTGCAGCACCTCATTCCGGTCCAACCCCTTGAACAGTTGGCCGAGGACGGCGTATCCCAAGGCTGTCTTGCTCCGATGAAAGGCCGAGACGCGATTCATGGATTTTCTCAATGCCGGACTCGCCTTCTTCAGGACGATTTTCTGGGAGAAGGGATGATTACTGTGGGCAAAAGCCAACAGGTTCCATTTGTATTCAATCGCCCGCTCACACAGTTTTCGTTCCGGCGCGTTATTGTACACGTAGGCGATGGCACTTCGGGCGTCCTTGGTATTCCGCTTGGGAGCGCATCCATACCGGGTGGTGAAGAGTCGACCGGAGTTTTTGTCCAAGGAGCGGTCATACTCCTTGACGAACTTGGACGTGTAATCTTGCACAAAGGCCGACATATCCTCTTTCCGGTCCGCCTCCAAGACCGTGTGGAGGTGGTCAATCATCGGACAGACGCCCAGGATGCGCACGGGCGACTTTTCCTTGGCGACAAAGAAAATAGTGAGAAACACCAGGAAATCACGCAGCGTGTGAAACAGGACGATGCCGTGCTTGGGACGCTGATAAATGTGATGTACACAACCGGGACGGAATCTTCTTCGCTTCATGGCTCAACCGTTTTGAAGCACAATTATAGGTCGATTCATCCAAAGATATTATGTCCCGCCGGCAATATGTGTTGTTTCAGTATATACTTTATGCTTTTCTTTCGATTCGAGAAGGATGGACTGGTCGTTGCGGCAGGCATTTGGCGAAGCCGCCCGCGTTTTTCCTTGATGGTGACCGCTTATTCGTTCAGTCTTTGTCCCTTCCTAGAAGGGATTATGGAGAACATTGATACTCAACGTCTTGACGCCTAATCTGTGTCCCAATCGGGACATAGACGTGAGGCTAAAGGACAGATAATGAGGAAGAAGCAGTTGCGAGGGAAAAGAAGAAGGTCCTGGCGAGGCCGTGCGAAATAGGACAAGCACTGGAGCCCCCGCGTGGGAAGAATGTCAAGAAAACGCAAATGCTTGTCAATCAGTCTATTAATAAAGAGTCTATGCCCCAAACAGGACATAGACCACAGTGTAAATCATTGAGAATGAACAGTCTAAGGAAACCCTATCACGAGGGATTACCAGCCCACGTAAACCGGCCGGGTGACCGGGAGGCGGTCGCCGGTGAAGGTGAGGAGGCCGGTGGAGGCGTCGCGGGCGTATACTTCGACGGAGTCGTTGTCACGGCAGCAGACGAGGACGTAGCGGCCGTTGGGGGTGATGTTGAAGTTGCGCGGGTGGGGGCCGGTGGCCGTGTAGCCGACGTAGTTCAGGAAACCGCCGGGGCCGACCTCGAAGACGACGATGCCGTCGCCGCGGAGGCGGAGGGAGGCGTACAGGAACTTGCCGTCGGGCGAGAAATGGAGGTCCGCTGCGCCGCGGGCGTCCATCCGGTCGGCCTTGATCACCTGCTTTTCGGTCAGGTTGCCATCGGCATAATCGAAGACGGTGATGTCGCCGGAGAGCTCGCCGATCACGTACAGATGCCGGCCGGACGCGTCGAACAGCAGGTGCCGGGGACCGTAGTCGGAATGCAGGGTGGCCGCGCGGCAATAGTTGCGCACTCCCCCGGCATAGACGTCCAGACGGCCGATTTCATCGGCACTGAACTCACTGAAGAACAGGTGCTTGCCGTCGGGAGAGAAGATGGCACAATGCACATGCGGGGCCTCCTGGCGGGAAAGGTCGGGACCGCCGACGCCCGAGACGAGCAGCGAGTCCAGCGGGGCGATGCTGCCGTCCTCGCGGAGGCGGTAGGTCGCCAGGGTGCCGCCGGAATAGTTGGCGACGGCGAGGAGGGTGCCGTCGGTGGAGACGTAGCAGGGGTCCTCGCCACGGAAGGGAGATTTCTCGACTTCGCTCGAAATGACAGAAGACGGCATGACACCGGTCGGCTGAGAATTGATAAGCTCGAAGCCGTTGCCGGCCCAGCGCCAGGCCCAGACGGAGGCGCGGGTGTCGGACATTTCGGAGACCGCGTAGACCTTGTTGCCATCGACCGTCAGATAGGACGGGTTGGGCATTTCCGCCTTGGCGACGGGGCCTTCCCCGAGGAACTTTCCGGTCTTCTGGTCGAAGTCATAGGCATAGAACCCGTCGGAGTAGGTGCCCACGAACAGGTTCAGCACGTCCGGACCCGAGCATGAGGCAAAGGCCAGGGCCAGCAGCAAAAAGAGATGCCCGGCCAGGCCGGGCATGACATTGTTTCTCATAAGATTACGCATCCTGCTTGTCGTCATCTTCCTCCTTTGAACCGTAATGTCCATAGGAGCCGTAGTTGCCGTAGCCGTACTTGTAGCCGTACTTGTAACCGTAGCGGCCGGTGCTGTCGGTGCCGTTCAGGAGGATGGCCATGCCATTGTACTTCTTCGCCTTGTAGTACTTGTCGATCTGCGGGAGCATCGAGCGCTCCAGCAGGCCGGCGCGGACGACGAACGCGGTCATATCCGCATTCGGGGCGATGAGGTCGGAGTCGGTGACGATCTCGATGGGCGGGCAGTCCAGGAGGACGTAGTCGTATTCGTTCCGAAGCTCGTTCAGGAGTGCGGCGAGCGTCGGTTCCGCGAGAAGTTCAGCCGGGTTGGGCGGCATCTTGCCCACCGGGAGGACATCCAGGGCGTTGCCGCCCACCTGGTGCACCACCAGCGGATGCCAGTCGGCGACCTTGCCGGAGAGGTAGTCCGCGACGCCCTGCTTGGGCTGGCCGGCGAAGACGCCGAGGGAGCGCTTGCGCAGGTCCAGGTCCACCGCGATGACCCTGCGGCCCTTCACGGCCAGGGCCGTGGCAAGGTTGGAGGTCACGAACGTCTTGCCGGAGCCCACGTTGAAGGAGGTGACCATCACGACGCGGCAGCCGGGCTCCTTGCCCCGCATGAACTCGAGGTTCGTGCGGACGACGCGGAACGCCTCGTTGATGAGATTGCGGCTGTGCGGCTTCACCACGATCTTCCGGTCTTCCGGCTTGTCGGTGATGCGGGGGCGCTCATAGAACTTGCGCTTCTCGGCGGAGGACGGAAGCTCGCCAAGGAACGGGACGGACAGGTTCTCGACGTCCTTCCGGCCACGGACGGTGGTGTCCAGGACCTCCCGGAGGTAGAACCAGGCGAACGGGATGGCCAGGCCCAGCAGCAGCGCCACGAGCAGGATCATCTTCTTGTTCGGGGCGATCGGGGCGGCGGGACCGCTCGGTGAGGCGACCACGCGGGTGGCATAGGCCGTGAAGGCCTGCGAAAGCTCGTTCTCCTCACGCTTCTGCAGGAGGAAGAGGTACAGGGCCTCCTTGACCTTCTGCTGACGCTCGTCGGAGAGCAGCTGGCCCGCCTGCAGCGGAATGTCGCTCACACGCGCCTGCGAAGAGGACTGCACGCGCTGGGAGGACTGGATCTGCACGTTCAGGGCCTTGATGTAGTTGTCCAGCGAGGTGAGGACCGCGCCGCGAAGCGAAGAGAGCTGCTGGTCCAGGTCCTTCACCAGGAGGTTCTCCTCGGAGGAGCTCTCCACGAGGCGGTTGCGCTGCAGCATCGAGGTGTTGTACTGCTCGATCTGCGCGCGGGTGCTGGCGTCGTTCAGGCCCACGTTCGCAGGCAGCAGAGAGCCGTTCCCGGCGGAGCGGATGTCCGACTGGAGGTAGCGGGCGATGGACAGCTGGTTGTTCAGGTCCATCAGCTGCTTGCCGGCCTCGGCGGAGATCTGCATGTCCATCTGCGCCGCGGAGGCGTAGTCCGGCAGCCGGTGCTCGGACCGGTAGGTGGTGATGGTCTTGTCCACGGAACCCAGCTCCTGCTCGATGATGTTCAGGCGCTCGGCGATGAACTCGTTCGTGGAGATGGAGATCTGGTTCTTGTCCTTGATCCAGTTCTCGTTGTACACGTTGATGATCATCCGGAGGACGTCTTCCGCCCGCTGGGTGTTCACGTCCCGGTAGGTCAGGTCGATGACGGTGGTGTTCTTGCCGTTCAGGGCGGCACTCAGCCGGCCCCGGCAGCCGCGGGTGGCGGACTGGAATCCGGCACGCGTCACATGCACGGGGAAGTCGAACTTGCCCTTGTACTCGGCGGGTTCCACGATGATCTGGCCGGCGGCCGTTTCCACGGTATCCCCATAGGCGACCTGCTGGCTTCCCTTCACCTTCTCACCCAGGTATACGAAATCGTCCAGCCGGATGGTGGCGGAATCGACGGGGGTGACGGTCATCGACGCGCCGGCGTTCTGGGGAATGTCCAGGAACCGGACACGGACCGGAAGGGAGCTGCCGTACAGTGTGTAGTCGTGGAAGAAACCGTCCCGGATGTAGTTCACGTCCAGGTTCAGGTTCTTGACCACCTGCATGAGCAGGTCCGGGGAGGTGAAGTTGACGAGCTCGTTGCTCACGTTCACCCAGGTCTGGCCGACCCCGAGGTCCGAGAAGGCGGATGCGATGTCGGCGGAGACGGAACCGGAACGGCGGTCCTCCTTGATCAGGACCGAGGAACTCCGGCTGTACACCGGCACGGACCGGAGGATGTAGAAGCTCGCGGCGGCAAGGCATACGACGACCGACAGGACGAACCATTTCCAATGGTTGATACAGAGGTTCCAGATGTCGCGGATGGACATCGGAGTCTCTTCCTGCACGGCGGGTTTTACATTCTTATCGTTTTCCATAATGGTTTATTTGCTGAGCCGGACGGAGTTGATGACGAGGACGGCCACGGACGTGGCGAGCGAGGAGAGGGAGATCCAGAAGGAAGTGGAACGGATGGTGTTGCCGTTGATGGTGGACTCGCGCTGACGACGCTCGTTGGGCGTCACATAGATGATGTCCCCCTGCTGGACATAGAACGCCGGGGAGGAATAGAGCGACTGGGCGTTCAGCAGATTGATCTGGTAGACCTCGTCCCTGCCGCCCTCGTTGCGGAGGAGCGTGACGTTCTCCCGCTGGCCGTCGATGGTGAGGTCGCCGGCGCGGCTGAGCGCGTCCAGGACGGTGAACCGGTCCCGGTCGATGGCATAGCGGCCGGGGCGCACGACTTCACCCAGGACGCTGAAGCCCAGGTTCATGAACTCCACGGTGACGACCGGGTCCTTGATCTGCTTGCTGTCCACCAGGCGCTCCTTGATGAGATCGGCCGCCTGCTCGCGGGTGAGCCCGGAGACGATGACTTCGCCGATGATCGGGAAGTCGATGGCGCCGTTGGAGCCGACCGTGTAGCCGGACATGCCGGTGCTGTTGGAGCCGAGATTCGCGGAAAGGTTCGACTGCTCGCCGATGCGGCGGGTATAGGTAGGCAGGTTGAACATCGCGGCGACCTGCGGGTCGCGGCAGCTCACGATGATGGAAATCTGGTCCATCGGCTTGAGCCGGATCGCGGAGGCCGAGGGCGGCGTGAGGACGGTCCCCTCCCTTACGTCCTGAATATAAGCGATATTCGTCGGGGTCGAGCAGGAGAAAAGCAGAGCCATCGCCCCGGAAAGGACGACAGCCCGGATGATTCTGTTGAAAGAAGTCATATAAATGCGCATTTGTAGTCTTGTACCAAGAATGCAAATATACGCATTAAATTCGGATTTCCCCTATGCGAGATCGAGCAAATATTGACCGTACTGGTTCTTGCGCATCGGGTACGCGACTTCGTGGAGTTTTTCCCGCGTGATCCAGCCGCTCCGGTAGGCGATTTCCTCGAGACAGGCGATCTTGAGGCCCTGCCGCTTCTCGATGACTTCGATATAGGTGGACGCTTCCGCGAGGGACTCGTGGGTACCGGTGTCCAGCCAGGCGAAACCGCGTCCGAGCGTCTGCACGAGCAGCTCGCCGTCCGCCAGGAAGGCCTGGTTCACGGAGGTGATTTCCAGTTCGCCGCGGGCGGAAGGCTTCACCGCGGCGGCGACATCGACCACCTTGTTGGGGTAGAAATACAGGCCGGTGACGGCATAGTTGGACTTGGGCTGGGCCGGCTTCTCCTCGATGGATATGCACTTGCCCTCCGCATCGAACTCCGCGACGCCGTAGCGCTCCGGATCGGAGACCCAGTAGCCGAAGACGGTCGCCATCCCGCGCTCCGCATCGGCCACGGCCTGCTTCAGTTGCGATTCGAACCCCGCGCCATGGAAGATGTTGTCTCCCAGCACCATACAGGCCGTGTCGCTCCCGATGAACTCCCGACCGATGATGAAGGCCTGGGCGAGGCCGTCCGGCGAGGGTTGCTCCGCATAGGAGAACTTCACGCCGAAGTCGGATCCGTCGCCGAGGAGGCGCTCGAAGCCCGGCAGGTCGTGCGGCGTGGAGATGATGAGGATCTCCCGGATGCCGGCCATCATCAGCACGGACACCGGATAGTAGATCATCGGCTTGTCATAGATGGGCAGGAGCTGCTTCGAGACTCCCTTGGTGATGGGATAGAGGCGGGTGCCGCTGCCGCCGGCGAGAACGATTCCTTTCATAATGCTTGGTTTGGACAGCAAATATATGAAAAAATGCTAACTTTGCCTTGCAAAGCACCCGCTTTTATGTTGAGCATCATCAAGACCGCCACCAAGGAAACCCTGTTCTACAAGTTGCCCACGCTGCTGGGGGACATCGTCATCCAATGCGGCGTGCTCGCGTTTCTCCTGTACGGGACCGGGATGGTGCGCGAAAAGAACCTTCCCCTGTACGAGCAGACCGGCTCCTGGTTCCTCCTCGTGATCAGCTGCCTCCTCACCGCCTGGCTGGCGGGTGTCAAAGTGAACGAGCGCGACCGCTCCGCCGTGAACATCGCCAACCGCGCCATCCTGGACGCCGCCGTGACCTTCATCCTGTACAACGGGCTGATGGCCATCATCTACGAGCTGGTTCTCCAGGGAAAGCTCCTCCTTCTACAAGCGGTCCTGACGGGCTTCCTCTATGTCATCTGGCACCTGCTGATGCGGCGGGTCATCGCCCGCATCCGTCGGCGGGGCGCCAACACGTACCCCGTCGTCCTCGTGGGCACGGAGCCCAACATGCTGTCGGCCTTCCGGGCGATGACCGAGTCGGACGACACCGGCTACAAGGTCCTGGGCTTCTTCACGGCAACGCCCGGCGACGTTCCCGCGGACGTCCCGGACCTCGGCACGCCGGACGAGGCGTTCTCTTATATAGAAACGAACCACGACGCCATCAAGGAAGTCCTCTGCTCGCTGAATCCCGCCACGGAAACGGAGTATGTGCAGAAGCTGGTCGCCACCTGCGAGAACCACATGGTCCGCTTCAAGTACGTTCCGGGCATGGAAGGCTACCCCAAGCGCAAGATGACGATCTCCCAGCTGGGCAGTGTCAATGTCATCAGCCTCCACGACGAGCCGCTGAACACGCCGCTCGCAAAGTTCGTCAAGCGGAGCGCTGACGTCTTCTTCTCCGGCCTGTTCCTCGTCACGCTTTTCCCGCTGGTCTGGCTCATCTGCGCCATCGGCATCAAGCTCTCCTCCCCCGGCCCGGTCTTCTTCAAGCAGAAGCGCACCGGCTACGAGGGCAAGGAGTTCTGGTGCTACAAGTTCCGGTCGATGCACCCGAGCGCCGACGCGGACACCAAGCAGGCCGTCAAGGGCGATTCCCGCGTGTTCCCGTTCGGGAAGTTCCTCCGGAAGAGCTCCATCGACGAGCTCCCGCAGTTCATCAACGTCTTCAGGGGGGACATGTCCATCATCGGCCCCCGCCCCCATATGATCCACCATACGGACATCTACTCCGAGCTCATCGGCGACTATATGATCCGCCACCTGGCGAAGCCGGGCATCACCGGCTGGGCGCAGGTGAACGGCTGCCGCGGCGAGACAAAGGAGCTCTCGGAGATGAAGGACCGCGTGGAGAAGGACATCTGGTACATCGAACATTGGTCCGTCGAACTGGACGTCTCCATCTTCCTCCAGACCGTCTGGCAGATCCTGCGGCACGAGGACGAAAAAGCGTATTAAACTATGAAAATCAAGGATTTACAGCTAGTTCGATCGAAACGGGAGATGGCCTCCTGGCCGGAGGGAAAGTTTCTTATCGACACGGTGAACGCGCACTCCTTCGTCCAGGCCAACCGGGACCTTGCGTTCGACAATGCCCTGATGGACGCCGACGCGCTCCTGCCCGACGGCATCTCCATCGTCAAGGCCTGCCGCCTGCTCCGGACGCAAAACGCGCCGGACGAAAAGATCGCCGGCGCGGACTTGTTCGCTTTCGAGATGGAACGGCTGAATGCGAAGGGCGGGACCTGCTTCTTCCTCGGCAGTTCCCCGGAGACGCTCGCCCTGATCGAGCGAAAGGCGAAGGAGGTCTATCCGAACATCACGGTGAAGTCCTACTCCCCTCCCTTCCGGGACTCCTTTTCCCGCACGGAGAGCCAGGAGATGGTGGACGCCGTCAATGCGGCGCATCCCGACCTCCTCTGGGTGGGGATGACGGCCCCCAAGCAGGAGAAATGGCTCTACGACCACTGGGCGGACCTGGACATCCACTGCCACGCGGGCGCGATCGGCGCCGTCTTCGACTTCTTCGCCGGGACGGTGAAACGGGCCCCCGAAGGATGGATCCGGCTCGGCCTGGAGTGGCTGTACCGGCTGATAAAAGAACCGCGCCGCACGTGGCGGCGCTATCTCGTCAGCAATCCGGTCTTCTGCTGGCTGGTCCTGAAGGAGATGATCCTCGGCTAACCGAACAGTTCCTGCTCCACGATGTAGCACAGGATGTGCCCGATGAGCGTCTGGCACTCCTGGATACGTGGCGTCTCCGTTGAGGGAACGTGGATCACATAGTCGTAATCGTCCATCGGGCAAGAGTTTGCGCCCACGATGGCGACGGAGGTGATTCCCTTGTCGCGGCAGGCCTGCAGCGCATTCACCAGATTGGGCGACTTCCCCGAGGTGGAGATGCCGATGAATACGTCCCCGGCGCATCCCTGCGCCTCCACCTGGCGGGCGAAAAGCCGGTCGAACCCGTAGTCGTTGCCGACCGCGGTGATGATGGACGTATCCGTGGAAAGGGACAGCGCCGCCAGGCCCGGCCGGTCGAACGTGAACTTGTTCACGAGTTCCCCGGCCATATGCTGCGCATCGGCCGCACTCCCGCCGTTCCCGGCCCACATCGTCTTGTGGCCGGCCTTGTAGGCCTCCACCATCACTTTCGCGATAGCGGCCACTTTCGCCATCAGCGCTTCGTCGACGAGCAGCGTCTGTTTGACACGAATGGAGTCGGTAATGATGGATTTTGCAATATCTATCTGATTCATAACACTTTGAGTTTTTCAATCAATGCTCGAATGCACGTCTCGAACCGGTAAGGCAGCCGATTCTCGCGAAGGGTCAGGGGGCGTCCGGTCGGGATCTCGTCCAGCAGTCTCCCGATGCGATCCGTCAGGGCCGGAATGTCCGTCGGCAGGACCCGATAGCCGTTCTCCCCTTCCCGGACCAAGTCGGCCGAACCGGCCTTCTCGGAGACGACGACTTTCGCTCCCGCCATCAAGGCTTCTCCCGTCACGGCGCCGTAGGCCTCCTGCGTACTGGGGAGGACCGCTACGTCGATCAGGTTGTACCAGGCCAGGAGGTCGTCGCCGGCAAGCATCCCGGTGAACAAGGCCTCCGGGGCCATCGATTCCAGCGCAGAGCGACCCGGACCGTCCCCGATGAGCACCAGCTGCGCCCGATTCTTCAAGGGTTCGAAAGCGCGGATGAGCGAGGGGATGTTCTTCAGGCCTACAAAACGGCCCACGAAGGCCACAACGGGTTTGTCCCCGGGCCTCAACTGCGCCGAAAGCGGCAATATGCGCGCAAGTTCCGGACGTACGCGCCGCTCGTCAGCGATGATGGGCATCATAAGGCCTTTCCCGAAGCGGTCCCGATACCAGCCCGCCACGTCCGGACTGTGCAGGATGATCTCATCCAGCCAGCGCGGAACAAAATGCCGGGCCAGCCGGTGCTTCCATCCGAAATCGTTGCCCCGAATCATGTCCAGGCTGTCATCACAGGTGGTAACGACCTTGTACCCATACTTCTTCCTCAGGCGCAAGCACAGGATCGCCGCAGCGGAGAACTCCGGGGCGATCACCAGTTCTGGCCGGAACGCCGTCAACAAGTTCGGCAGCGACCCCAGGTTCCATCGGTGCACCGGAATGTCCGGGACACCGTCCCGCACATCCTGGAAACAGATCTCACATTCCATCTCCCGATACAGGAAACGGTAGAAATCCATCCGGTAGGGTGCCGGGAGATTGGACAGGTACAGATTACGCATCGACACTCCGTTTCAAGATCTCGACGATGTTCCGTTCAAAGCATTCCAACGTATAAGACGACTGGTATCGATGCTTGCCGCTCTCCCCCATCCGTGTTCTGAGGATGGGATCCGCAAGCAGACTTCCAAGTGTATCGGCCAGGGCGGAAGGGTCCTTCTTGGGACAAATGACACCATCCTCTCCGTCCCGAACCATTTCCGGAATGGCCCCCTCGTCCGTTGTGACGACGGGAAGGCCGGCCCCCATCGCCTCCAGGACGACCAGCGGAAAGCATTCGTCCGGATAGTGGCTCGGGAAAGCGAACAAATCCGCTTCGGAAAACACCTTCCATTTCTCTTCCCCATAGCGCGGGCCTTCGTACGTGACAAAGTCTTCCAGCCCCTTCGCCCGTATCTCGGCGGCCAGGCTGTCTCCGGTGTAGTCCGCGGACAGGGCGCCCACCAGACGGCAACGGAACACGGTCCCTCGATCCTTCAGGATACGACAAGCCTCGATCAGCTCGGAAACGCCTTTGGACCGGATCATGTTCGAAAGGAACAGAATCCTGGGCACGGGGGCGGGTCGATGCGCCACCTCCGGCACGGAAACGCCGTTTGCACAAAATGAAACACGAGCCATCGGCACATATTGCCGGATGTCGGCATACAGACGCTCGGAGAGCAGGATGACAGAGGCGTCCCGGAACAGCATCCGGTAGAGCCAGTCGTCGAAAAAGCGGTCCTGGCGGGAAGCGACCCCCTTATTGTGGAAATGCAGGACTACCTTGCATCCTTTCCGCCGCACCAGGCGGGCGACCAGGGCGTCTTTGAGCAAACCCGGCATTTTGGACGAGGGCGTCATATAGACCAGATTCGGCCTCCATGCCCGAAGCGTCCGCCGCACTTCTGCCAGAAGACGGGACACGGACCGGACCTTTCCAAAGGAGAAGCGACCGACCTGCTCCAATGACCCGGAAGCGGACAGGTTCACATACCGTGCATCGAACGTCCCGTTCACCAGGGCGCTTTCCTTCAGGAAAGATCCCACGAGGGCCGCCCCGTGCACGGGCGGGGGCAGGTGAAGGATGCACAGGATGCGCGGTTTAGCGCTGTTCGAAGCGGATTCTCCCATCTACTTGGTTCTTTTCGATGCGGTTGCCCACATTGACGCGCCGGATCTTGCTGTCCGGACGAGTTTCCACAGAAAGGACCCGGCGGAGATCGATGCAATAGGAATTCGAAATGCGTTCCACCCGGTTGTCGTGAATGTACGTATTGACCGTTCCGTCATCGCAGAAGATACCCCGGTTGTCATAAGGACCGGAAATGTCGTGGATATAGTTGTTCCGGATCTCCAGGGATGCATTCTGGGTATAGACATAAATGGCGCCGGTGTCCATCAGGAGGTTCTGCGGGGCATCTTTCCGGTAGTCCTGCGTCTGGTAGATCTCATTGCGTTCGATGACGCCCGACGACGGATGTTCCATCACGGAAGTCAGGTGCAGGCCGGCCATGATCGCACAACAGCCATAATCGACAAACTCGTTCCCGGACACCCGATAGTCGGTTCCCTCGACTTTGACACAGGGGGTCACCTCCGCATCCAGTCCCATCCGGACGAATGCGTTGTCCAGCACGGTAGTGCGTCCGGAATGGTTGTAGGACAAGACGCCGATCCGGCTGCAATCCTCGAAACGGCAGTTCCGGACCTCGACCCCTTCGGTGTAGGCGATGCGGACGACATCGCTCCGGATGGACTTGAAAGTGCAGTCGCGAACGGTCGCTTCACCCACCTGGCAGGCATAGAACCGGATCAGGAAATTCTTCGGATTCTCCGCCCTGCGGCCGGCATTCCCCTCGAAATGGAATCCGTGGATGTCCACCTCGCGGAACTTGCAGGCCGTGAAGTTGAACACAGCCGTGGACACCGGACCTTCCGAGGGCCGCTCCCGCACCAATCGGAAACGAGGGCGCTGCTTTCCATACAGAAAGTCGCCGTTAATGTCGTAGGTCAATCCCGACCTTTCCAGATGCTCAGCCGTAAAATACAAATACCGGCCCTTGGCTTCCGTGACTGGTCCCCGGAAGATCCGGTACCAGGAAGTGACCTGGATGGACAGGTTCCCGAGGCCGTCCAGGCGTTTCCGCGTCCGAATGCGGCAAAGCCCTTTACCGGCATCCACGACCTCCACCAAACGGTCAGCCCGATAGAAAGGCGTCACCGTGACTTCGGGCGCGGTACCGACCAGGACAGCGCCGTTCCCGTCAATTTCCAACCGCGTCCCGGGACAGTCCTCCCGGATGGTCAGGAACAAGTGGTCGTCCTTGAACCGATAGATTCCCGGGGAGAACGTCACTTTCAATTCCGCCGGCTTTCGTTGCAGTTCCCGCTTGACATCCTGGTCCAGGCGGTCGAAGTCGGCCTGGGATGAAACCAGGATCGAAACCAGACAGAGAAAGAGGCTATGCATAGAACAGGTTCATCAGACGGGTCCACGCCCGCAGCGGCAGGCTGTGGTAATGAAGCGCATCGCGCCGGAAGGAAGGAATCACTTCCGCCTCTCCGGGCATCCGGAAGGAACGCCTTTCGGGCGGTGCCATCTGGAAGCGGAAACGGTTGTAGGACTTGCAATGGGTCCCGTCCCCGGCAAAACCGCCGGAGGGGTCCACCAGGGACTCCGTCGGGAACAAGGAGACTTTTCCTTGCAGGAACTGGCTGTAGCAGAATCGGATGGCCCACGAGCTGTTCCTTCCCTCCATCCAGTCCCGCAGCATCTTGGCGCAATCGGAACCGCCCCAACGGTTGAACGCAAGCGCATTCTTCTGCAAGGAAGCAGGCGTCGGATTCCAGTCCACGGATTTCCACCGGTCCCGCCAGGTCGCCCATCCCCAAGAAGAACTGCGGGGGCAGAAATAGGCATCGAATCCATACCCGGAAGGCTTCCGCACGCGGTTGGAATAACCGCAGACGGAAAAAACTTCCGGAACATCGGCATACTTTTCCAGTCCTTCGTTCAGGAAAGTCAGGAAACCGGGATGGGTCACCAGGTCGTCTTCCAGGACGATGACCGTGTCGGAGATCTCCAATACGCGATCCACGCCGGCGATGACAGAGGAAGCCAGCCCTCGGTTCTCGATTTCCCAATGGACATCCACGCTGCGGAATCCACGCGCGGCGAGGGCCACCTCCCGGACCGCCTTCACTTTTTCGGCGTCGGTTTCCGATTTCGGACCGTCGATCCGGATGAAAAGGTCGGTCCCGGCAGCCAGGTCGTCTGCCGCCAACGCCACCAGCGTCCGTCGCAGCGCTTCGGGGCGGTTATATGCCAGAAGGACTACAGGTGTGTCGTTCATCATTTTTCCAGGATCTTGCGCAAGCGTCCGACGCCGGACTCGAAAGCGAAACGCGCCCGGTAAGCCGCTTGGCGGCCCTCGGCCGTCTCCGGGCTGGCCATCATCGACCCGAGGGCCTCCACGAAGGAGTCGGGACTGTCATACGCGAAAACGGAAAGGCCTTCCAAGGACTCATACCCCCGGGCCGACACGCGGTGCACCAAGGCCGGCATTCCGGTCCGAAGACCGTCCATGACACGCAGCTTGACACCGCCCCCGCGATCGACGGGACAGATGTAATACCGGGCCCGGTCCAGCACGGCGGACATGTCGGACGGCGTGTCCACCAGTTCAATGTCCAGCCCGGCCAGGTACTGCCGCAGGTCCTCGCCGGCCTCCTTTCCTGCGACGATCAGTCCGGCCTCCGGAACTTCCCGCTTCAAGAGCGGATAATAGGTCTTCAGCCACGGGAACAGCGAGTCCCGGGTCTGCCGGGCGCCCAAATTGCCGGTAATGACGAAGAGCGGATGAGAGACAGCACCCGGAACACGATCCGGCACCGGACGGTACTCAAAGGGATAAAGCAATTCCATCCTGCCTTTCATTCCCTTTCCGTAGCAGCGAAGGAGCAAGTCGGCGTCTGCAGGGGTCAGGGCCAGATTGATGTCCGCTTCCCGGACCGCTTCCCGTTCGGTCCGGAGCACGGGGGGAAGGATGAACGGGCGCATCAAGGGCGCCGTATTGTCCCGCGTATATTCCCATTCGAAATTGTCATGCTGCACGACGACCCGGGCTCCGGCTGCGCGAGCCAGCCCGATGAGTCCGGTCGAGCATTTGCTGTTCTGGAAGACGACGAGATCGAACCGTTCCCGTTCCAACAGTTCCCTGAACGGCTTCTCGAACCGGTGCGGAATCCCTCGGACTACCAGCCGAACGGCCTTGGACAGTTTGGACGAATGGTCTACGACCTCGATTCCCCTGACGCTCCGGTCGATTCCGGAGAGCGGCTCTCCTTCGGACCGGGCCGGATACAGCAGCGTGACGTCACCATACAGCGCCGCGAAAGCATTGATGTAAGCCCGCGCGCCATAAACGCCGCCTCCGAAACCGGACAGGTAGTTGTATGTGACAATCAGCACTCTCATCAGCGCAAACCCTTCAAGCCGCTGAAATAGGGCAAATTATCAGTTTTCATTCTGTCTTTCATTCTCACCGATATAACTGTCGGGATCGTCTCTCCGGGCGTGCAGACGAACACGTCCGTCATAGGTGTTGCCACGGATGACTATCCCTTCGTTGACCCGTCGGATGGCGGAATTCTTGCGTCGGCCCACCCGGTGTGCCTTCCGCACGTCGATGGCATAGCTGCCGCGAACCCGCAAGACGGTGTTGTCGCAGACCTTGAGGTTCACCACGCCGTCGTCCCCGAAAATACCGCGGTTGCCATGCGGTCCTGCGATGTCGTGGATGTAGTTATCCCGGATGACGAGATCCTTGTTCTGCGTCCATACATAGATGGCCCCTCCGTCGATGAGGGACCGCATCGGCGCCTGCCGGTAAGGCTCGGACATACAGATTTCGTTCTTTTCGATGACCCCGGAAGTCACCAGTCCCGCCGTGTCCGTATAGTGAAGCCCGGCCCCGATGGCTGAATAGGAGAAATCCTCGAAATAATTGTTCCGGACCTGGAAATCGCTCCCCTTGCAGTCCACGACAGGGTCGTTGGTCATCAGCTGGCCGTTTTCGATGAACCGGTTCCTTTCGATCCGGGCATCATCAGATGTTTTGTCCACATAGACCTGGTTCAGCGCCCCTTTCTTGAATACATTGTCCCGGAGCCGGAAATGATCCGTTCCCTCCACCAGAAGGCCCCTGGACCGAATTCCCTCGAACGTACACTCGCGGACGACGACGGAATCAGCCTCCACCCCGCTGAAGCGGATCAAGCGGTCCCCTTCTCCGTTGCCCAGGAAATGAAGTCCGTCCAAGACGACTCCACCCAGCCGGCTGTTTTCCAGTGACAGGAAGTTCGAGGCGGTACAGGCATAGGCCTTCCGGGCTTTCCGCGGGGCGAAAAGCATATAGCGGGGCAGGCATCGGCCGAAACGCAGTTCGGACCAGATGCGGGTCCGGTACGGCACCCGGCGGAAAAAAAGCCAGCCTCGTGATATCTTCACGACCTCATAGACGGCCCCCACGAACCATTGGGAAAGGATGATTTTCATCCCGGTCGCATCGGCCTCGGAGACATCGGCCTCTCCCTTGCAACGAAGAATGTAGAGGCCTTTCCGGAACGGGATGCGCACCGGCCAGAAACCGGCTTTCCGCACGGGTGCGAAAGCATCCCAAGCCTTTCGCCCTGCCAGGTCCACGAATCCGTTTTCAAAAGCCGGGTCCTTCCCGTCACTGGCTCCCACCAGACAGGCTCCGTTCCCGCTCAGGCGAAGGACCACGCCCGGATCCAGGATGTCCGAAAGGGTCAGATGGCCCTCCCGGAAGAAATAGGTTCCCGGTGCGAACCGCACGTCCACCTCCCGCTCTCCCGCCGCCAGGACGGAATCGATACGCTCATCCAGCCGGTCGAAATCCTGCGGGCCGGTAATGGACAAGACGACGGAAAGGAGGAAAGTCAGAATCATACTAACGACTGACGCATAGTATCAAGCGGTATATCCAGCCGGCCAGCACCGTCTGCCAGGCAGGATAGCCCTTGTAAGTCCGGTAATAGTAGGCATTGCTCCGGAACTGGAGCCAAGCGGCCTTCTTCCGGTCCAAATGCTTCTTGATCGTGCTCCCGTGTTCGTGTATCACTGTGACGGAAGGCAGGAAATAGGTTTTGCGTCCCACCCGGAGCATCCGTTCGGAAAGAATAGGTTCCTCGGCATACAGGAAGGTATGGGCATCCATCCCGCCGGCCTGTTCCCAAGCGTCCCTCGGACAGAGGAAAAAAGAGCCCATCACCCGGTAGCAAAAGCCTTCGGCCGCCCGTTCGGCAGCATCCAGGCAAAAGATCCGACGTTTCGCTTCCCGGCTCAGGAAAGGGGTGGACAGGTACATCCACACATAGCGCTTCCACAAACCCATATACGGTTCCGGCGACTGGCGCTTCCCATCCGTCCCCACAATCTCGGGGCCGATGATTCCGATGTCCGGATGCTCCTTCAATTTGTCGACGAGCGTGTCGACAACATCGTCCGTGACCAAATGGAGGTCATTGTTCGTGAAGAGCAGGACATCCACGTCTGGATGGGCGCAAAGCGACGAGGCACCGGCATTGCAACCCGCCGCATAGCCATCGTTCTCCCGGACAAGGACCTCGCAGCCCGTCCGCTCTCGGAGGGCTTCCGCCTTGGCCGGCTCGCCGCCATTGTCCACGACTACGAGACGGTACGGAATCCGGATCCGGGCAATTTCCTCCCGGATGAATCGCTCAGTCCGACCGTACTCTCGGTAATTGACGACAACGATACCGACCATAGGATGAATGTCAACTGGCAAGTGAGCGATACCGCCGCATCAGTTTCTTCTTGATCTCGTTCCGGCGCCGTTCAACCGCCTTGGCGTATTCCTGGTCGGAGTATAACAAATACAGATAGAAACACAGCCAGGTCAAGGTCTCGACCGATGCGAAATAACCGATGGTCAGCGAACAGGTCAAGATGAGCAGGGCGTTTCCACGCACTTCCAAGGAGTGGTTGCGGGAAAGGCCCCGGATGACGCTCGCAAGGATGGCGATGACCGGAAGCAGGCCATACACGTGCCACAAACCGATCAGCCCGATGTCAGAATAGAAGATGCCTTCTTGCCGCAGATCGTTGACGATGGAGTTGAAATTACCGGAGATGAAACCGTTTCCGATCAGGATGGAGGCCTTCCCGTTGGGCAGCGAGAAGGCATAAAGGATGGCCTTGATCCGGTTGTACTCGGGATTGGCCAGCTGGTCCATCGTCTCTTGGACCAACGAAGTGATGGTGTCGACGAGGACGATGGCGACCACGCCCACAGCAAAGGCCATGATGGTGAATGCATACAAGCGGGAACGGGAGGACCGGTTCGACAAAACGGAGAGCGCGATGATCAGGCAGGATGCAATCAGGAATGTCCGGTTCCTGGCAATGAAAATGAACAGGAACAGAAGAACGACGGGGATCAGTTTCTGTACGGACCGCTTGTTCCGGAATTCATACAGGGCGAAAATGAAGGCGATCAGGACGAAGTGAAGGCCGGAAAGCGTATGGACGAGATCGCCCTCCTCGATGAAAGGCATGAATTCATTGACAGGGACCAGTGTCTGGTCCACGAAAGAGATATAGAACGTGGCGACCGCGCAGATGATGCTGAATGCGTACACGGCCCATTTCAATTCCCGGGACGTCGGTCTCACAGCCAACAACAACGGGAACAGCACAAGGCTGAAGAACTGACGATTGACGACGAAGGACAGATAGAATGGCTGGTGGTAATACCGATAAGCCGCGATGTAGGACAGCGCCAGGCCGCCCAGGATCCACCAGACCGTATTCATATGTTTCAGGATCCCTGTCCTCAGTTGGAAACCCAACTGGGTCATATAGATGACGGCCATGGTGCCCAGCATGAGAAAGATCTGTCCGCCGCCAGCCAGTATGGGTTCGAGGGGGATGATGTCGAAAAAACGGGAGGAGACGAGCATCAGAAAAAGAAGCTCGGCACACAAACTGTTCCGTTTCTTAGCGTATCCCTTGTACCTCATTGCAAAGTGCCGTACAGCGCCAGAAGCTCCCGGGCGTTCTCCGACATCGTCTTGGTCCTCGGAATCCGTTCCCGGAAGCGTCCGATCATCGACACATCGGTGAGAATGGCGGCCAGGCAAGCCCTGAGTCCGTCCACGTCACCTGCCGGATACAGCAGCCCGTTCTCCCCGTCGATGACGAAGTCGGGAAAACCGCCCACGCGCGGCGCGATGATGGGAAGCCCCGCGTTGAAACTCTCGAAAATCGTCTGGGGAGCGGTATCCGCACACAAAGACGGCAGGACGCTGATATCGATCTGGTTGGTGATACCGGGGATGTCCTCCGGGGAAAAACGACCGTGGAAGGTCACGCGGCGGCGGTCGGATTCATCGGCCAGATAACTCTGCGTGATGGCGTCCACGTAAGGTTGCTCGTATTTCCCGAAAATTTCCAACCGGGAGCGCACCTTCAAGGAAGCGGGAAGCCCGGCATACGCCTTCACCAACTGATGTACGCCCTTGTAAAACCCGACGCCGCCGATGAAACCGAAGACGACATCGTCCGGATTCACGGCGCGGGTATGGGGAATCGTCTTTTCCGCAATGGCGCTGCCGATATGCTGGACGAGGATCCGGTCGGCGTCCACGCCATACTTGACCAGGATGCGCCGGACATCTTCGGAGACGCCGATGACCCGGTCGCACAGGTTCAGGCCGGCGATGCAGGCTTCCAGGCGGGTCTTCCAGGCGTCCGCCAGGGCCGGTTCGAAGCCGGCGGGAACCTTGTCACACCCGAACTCGAGCGAGCTGACGCCGGAAGGCGGTGGAATCGGCTTCCATTTCCGGTACAAGCGGAACAAGGCGGCATGCAGGCGCGGGAACGTATTCTCGAACTTGAGCACGAACACCCGATACCGGTCGTCTTTGACGTGGCCGCGCCGCCGGGTGCAATAGGCGCAACGGGTGAAATCCTCCGGTCCGTCACAGATCCGGTTGTTGAAATCGACCATCACTCGGTAGGGGCACAGCCACCAATACTCGTGGACGGTCGTGAGAATCTTGGCGCCGGTTTCCTTGAGGAGGCCGTACAGCGAAACAGGCATTCCCACCATGCTGTGGATGTGGACCACGTCAAAATGGCCGGAATCCAGGAAACGGCGGATTTCCTTCTCCATCCGCGGATGGCGGAGATCATTCGCCGGATGGCTGTAGTTGGTGGGCAGGATCGGGCAGTTGTAATACTCGAACACCCCCTCCCCCAGCGGATGGATGCCGCTCCGTCGGAAAAAGCGGAAACGACGCAACATCGACGACGTGCACAGCAGTGTCACGTCGACCCCTTGGTTCCGAAGCTCCCGGAACAGAGGGCGGGTGTAGTTGGAAACGCCTCCGATCTCCGCCGGATTGTCACAGATCAAAAGCAGCCTCATAATCCGTTCAGTTCCCGGGCCAACGCGCGGGCCTCGGCGATATTGTCTTCGATGGAGCAATAGGTCCAACTGCCATAGCGGCCGATGGAATGGATGTCTTTCTCCCGCAGGAGCTGTTTTTGGGCCACGACATCTTCCTGGGATCCGCGGTTGACATGGACGTAGGCAGGATTCATCACGACCGCCTCGTGGTCGACCAAGTTCTGCTCCCGGCGGATGACTCCCGCAGCCGCCAGGTCGGCCAAAACGCGAGGCAGCCAGGCCTCCGGGTCGATCCGGTCCCCGGAAGGGAAACCGAGTTCCACATAGAGGGAAGTCCGGTCCTGGCCCAGGATGTTGTCATAAAAGCCCACCCGGTAGAAACAGTACTTCTCCTCCGGGAAATAGATCCAATGGTCCGTCGCGTCCGGTCCCTTGGTGTCGAAACCGAGGTTGAATACCAGAACCTGGTTGGCGGTGTAGACACGGGCGTCATACGGGATGCCGCACAGGTCCAGCAGCCGCGGGAAAGGTAGCGTGCTGACCAGCCTGTCATACGGGAGCACTTCCCCTGTAGCGAGACATACCCGATGTCCGTCCGGATCGACGGACACCACCCGCGCTCCCGTCCGGATCCGGTCCGGATCTACGTGCGAGGCGACAGAATCGACGAAAGACTGGGCTCCCTCTTTCGAATAGATGAAAGTGTCGTTGTAGGCGCCGTTCTCCTGCTTGCGAAAATTCCGGACGATTTCCAGAGGATCGGCATAGGGGAAGAAACGGCCCATGGCGTCCTTGTCCAGAAGATCGAGGTCGCAGGCGTACAGTTTCCGGTTGTAGGGACAGAGAAACTTCTCGGAGATGGACTTGCCGAATTTGGCATAGAGCATCTCCTTGAACGTCCCGTACGGACCTCCGCAATTGAACAAGTCGTACAGGCAGTCGATGAATTCCTCCTTTTCCAACTGGTGGATGTTCTTCTGGAACGGATAGTCCACCATTCGGTCCTTGTAGCGGATCCGGGTGGTCTTCCGGACGGTCAGGAGCAGGTCCGGCCGGATGCCGGCCATCACGAAATCCTTGATTTCCGGATTCCGGAAATGGAAGAAATGACCGGAATAGTCCCAGACGAACCCGTTCCGTCGGGTCGTCTTGCAATAGCCGCCGATCCGCCGGTCCGACTCGAGGACCAGATAATCCCCCTCAGGGCTGAAAGCGGCGAAGGAGAGACCGGAAATGCCGGCGCCGATGACGATGTCCATCTAGAATCCTTTTCTTTGAAACAGAACGCGAACCGAACGGAGCGGAATGAATCCGGTTGCCTCGTTCAGAACCAGCATCAGGACCAGGGCGGCTCCGCAGACGATGGCTGTCCACAAATGCGGAACGTTCGCCGCGACCATGGCCGAGCAGAGGCCGACGACGAGCAGGAGCACCAGAGCGAAACGCCGCTCACCGGGGGTGAACGTCAGCCCCACGTTCCCGGCCTTCCGCCACATCACCACGAACAGGGTCGCATTGGCGGCCAGGTAGGAAAGCGCAGCGCCGAGAAGGCCGATCCACTTCACGAGGAAGGGAGACAGAACCACGGCGACCGCCCCTGCGATCAGATAGGACGTGGTAATCTTGACACCTTCCCCCCGCGCGTACATGATGCCGTTCCAGATGCAGGAGAGCACCATCAGGCAGTTGCCCAGGACGACCACATACAGTCCTTTCTCGATCGGGAGATACTCCTCCTTGGACATGACCAGGATGAGTTCGCGAGAATAACCGGCATAAAGCACCAAGGCCAAGGAGATCAACAGAAGATACACCTTGATGACCGTATGGAAGAAGCGCGGGAACTGTTCATCCCCGTTCCGGATCATGTTGCTGCAAGTCGAGAACCAGAAGAACTGCAGGGTGGCCCGCAGGGCCAGCGTCAGGCTGGCCAGCGAGATGAGCACGGAGTAAAAGCCGACCTCCCCCTCCCCATAGAAATGGTTCAGCGCATAGACGCCGATGGCCATCAACACCCATTCGGCCAGATAGACGGGCATCAGGGACAGGCTGATGGGCAGGGTCGTCCGGATGAAATCCCGGTCGATGCTTCCCCAATAGGGTATTTCCTTCCGAATCCGGAAGAACATGAAGACGGACAGGCTGGAATACAGGATGACCGGCGGCGCCAGCAGGACGACGACGTCCCGGAATCCCAGGGCGATGAGCGCCAGCGAAAGGAGAAAGCTCCCGTATTCCGCCGTCAGGTTCAAGATCATCAGGAACCGAGACTTCTGGTACGTCTGCAGGAGCATGATGCCCATCTTGTAGTTGTACATCGCAGCAAAATACACGAAGACCATCAGCAGGAAACGGGCGTCGAGTCCCTTGAACAACCAGGCGACGGCGATGCACAGCACGAGGGATGCGACTTCCAGCATCAATGCCAGGTTGAAGACCGAGTAATACTTCTTCCGGACGGAGACTTTGTCCACGTCGGAAGAGAAGAACATCCCGCTCCCGTCAAAAAGGTTCAGGGAGATGACGGGCAGCAAGACGGACACCGTCGTCGTGATCAGTTTCCACTCCCCGAGGGTTTCCGGGGAAAGGAAATGGACGACGATGGGAAGGAGGATGACGCCCTTGAACTTGAGCAGCACCTGCAACAAGAATCCCCAGAAGGCATTCTTGGCGATGGCGGAGCCCCGTGTATCAAAGCTGATGATCTCCACTATCTCCCCTTGTACATCTCCTCGTAGTACTTCTGATAGTCCCCGCTGGTGACGTTGTCCAGCCAGGCCTGGTTGTCGAGGTACCAGCGGATGGTCTTCTCGATGCCTTCCTCGAACTGGAGGGACGGCTCCCAGCCCAGTTCGCGCTGGAGCTTGGTGCTGTCGATGGCGTAGCGGAGGTCGTGGCCGGCGCGGTCTGTCACATAGGTGATGAGGTCGTCGTCCGCCCCTTCCGGGCGGCCCAGGAGGCGGTCCGTGACGCGGATGAGGGTCTTCACGATGTCGATGTTCTTCCACTCGTTGAAACCGCCGATGTTATAGGTCTCGGCGACCTTCCCCTCGTGGAAGATCAGGTCGATGGCGCGGGCGTGGTCCTCCACGTACAGCCAGTCGCGGACGTTCTCGCCCTTGCCGTACACGGGCAGCGGCTTCCGATGCCGGATGTTGTTGACGAACAGCGGAATAAGCTTCTCCGGGAACTGGTACGGGCCGTAGTTGTTGGAGCAGTTCGTGACGATGGTGGGCATTCCGTACGTGTCGTGGAACGCCCGCACGAAGTGGTCGCTGGACGCCTTCGCGGCGCTGTACGGGCTGTGCGGCTGGTACTTGAGGTCCTCCGTGAAGAACTTCTCGCCGTAGGCCAGGTGATGCTCGCCGCTGGACGCCTTCGTCGTGAACGGCGGCTCGATGCCTTCCGGATGGGTCATCTCCAGGGCGCCGTACACCTCGTCGGTGGAGATGTGGTAGAAGCGCTTGCCTTCGTACTTCTCCGGGAGGCTCTCCCAGTACGCCTTGGCGGCCTGCAGCATCGACAGCGTGCCGATGACGTTGGTCTGCGCGAAGGTGAAGGGATCCTTGATGGAGCGGTCCACGTGGGATTCCGCGGCCAGATGGATCACCCCGTCCACCTGCTCCTCCTGCATCAGGGCCAGCACGCCCTCGAAGTCGCAGATGTCCATCTTGACGAACCGGTAGTTGGGCTTGTCCTCGATGTCCTTGAGGTTCGCGAGATTGCCCGCGTAGGTGAGTTTGTCCAGGTTGATGATCCGGTAGTCCGGATATTTGTTCACGAACAGCCGCACGACGTGGCTGCCGATGAAGCCGGCGCCGCCGGTGATGAGGATGGTTCTATTGCTCATAAAGGAAAGGATGATGTTTGTCTTTTTCGGATAGGATGATGTCGCCGGCCGGGATCCGCCAGTCGACGGCGAGCGTCGGGTCGTTCCAGGCGATGCCGCCTTCGGACGACGGACAGTAGAAGTTGTCGCATTTGTACTGGAACACGACCTCCTCGGACAGCACGACGAACCCGTGGGCGAACCCTCTCGGGATGAACATCATCCGATGGTTCTCCCCCGTCAGTTCCTCGGCGTGCCACCGCCCGTAGGTGGGCGATCCCTCACGCAGGTCCACGGCCACGTCCAGCACGGAGCCGCGCACCACCCGGACGAGCTTCGCCTGGGCGAACTCCCCTTTCTGGAAATGCAGCCCGCGCAGCACGCCGTACCGCGACTTGCTCTCGTTGTCCTGCACGAAATGCACGGGGCCCACCTTTTCCGTGAACTCCCGTTCGTTGAAACTCTCGAAGAAATAGCCCCGTTCGTCTCCGAACACTTTCGGCTCGAGGACGACGAGTCCTTGGATGCCGGTCTCGATGATATTCATAGTCTGTCAATGCATTGTTTCAGGGATTCATACCAGTGCGGGACCTCCACGCCGAAGGTCTCCTTGACCTTCGTCTTGTCCAGCACGGAGAAATGCGGGCGGCGGACCTTGGAAGGGAACTCGTCGGAGTGGCAGGGACGGATGTCACAGGTGTTGCCGCTCAGGTCCCGGATGGCGCACGCGAAGTCGAACCAGGAGCACACCCCCTCGTCGGAGAAATGGTAGATGCCGCCCCGGTCGGTCTTGCGCTCCGTAATGACCGTGCAGATGAGTTCGGCCAGGTCCCGCGCATACGTCGGCGTGCCCACCTGGTCGAAGACGACCTTCAGCACGGGCCGTTCCGCGGTCAGCTGCCGCATCGTCTTCACGAAATTCTTCCCGTATGGCGAGTAGAGCCACGCCGTGCGGAAGATCTGCCAGGAGCAGCCGGCTTCCTGCACGGCCTGCTCGCCCTGGAGCTTCGTCGCCCCGTACACCCCGTTCGGATGCACGGGCCAGTCCTCCCGGCACGGCAGGGCGATGTCGCCCTGGAACACGTAATCCGTGGAGATGTGGATGAGGTGCGCGCCCCGTTCCGCCGCCACCTCCGCCAGGATGCCCGGAGCGAGGTGGTTCAGCAGGTCCGCCATCTGCACGTCGTCCTCGGCCTTGTCCACGTTCGTGTAGGCCGCGCAGTTCACGATGACGTCCACCTGCTCGGAATCGCAGATGAGCCGGACCGCGTCGCGGTTGGTGATGTCCAGATAGACGGTATCCACCCCGGGAAGCGAGGTGACGTCCGTGAAAATGTAGCGGTCGGGAGCCCCCGCGGAGACGTTCCGCAGCTCGGTTCCCAGTTGGCCGTTAGCGCCGGTGACTAGTATGTTCATAATGGCAAATGTTTATATTCCTCCGCCCATTTCGCGTGGACGGAGCAGGAAGACCGGAAGCGTTTTCCTGTCCAGGAATCCGGCTTTCCGGCCTATATCCCGCCCGGGCCGCCCATCAGGAGGGCGAGCTTCGCGAGCGTGTCTTTCTTCAGTTCCCGGGCCTCGTACTGGGCCTGGATCGCCCGGAAACGGTGGCAGTCGGAGCCGACCATGCAGTACCAGCCCTTGTCCAGCAGGTCCAGGGCCCTCTTTTGCACCCCTTCCCCATAGAACCCGACGATGGACGGAAGGTTCAGTTGCAGGAGGCAGCCCATCTCGTGCAGGCGCTTGTAGTCCGCCTTGTCCATATAGCGGTAGCGCTCCGGATGGGCGACGAGGGGGCGGTAGCCCGCCTTCCGCATCGACTCGAGGATTTCCCACAGGTTGATGGGCGGCGCAATGGCGGAGGTCTCCACCAGCACGGTGTCTTCGCCGTGGAAGAGAAGGTCCTTCTGCGTGAGCCGCTCCTCGAAGAGGGTGTCCATCATGTATTCGGCCGCGAGATGGAGCGAAAGCCCCCCGTCATAGACGGCCTTCAGGTCCTCGAACCGGGTCCGGATCGCCTCCGTCGTATTCGGGACATCCTCCATCACGTGCGGCGTGAACCAGACCTCGGAGACGCCCTGCTCCTCCAGGTAGCAGAGGATCGCCAGGGAGTCTTCCTGCGTCTTCACCCCGTCGTCCAGCCCGTACAGGATGTGGGAGTGCTGGTCCACGGCCCCTTTCAGGAGTCCGCTTCCCAGGATGGAGCGGCGCCGGTTGAACAGTCCGAACATCAGTCTTTCTTCTTGTCAGATTCGTTGCCGTAGCCGTATCCGTACCCGTATCCGTAACCGTAGCCATACCCGTAGCCGTGGCGGCCGGAATAGGACTCGACGCCGTTCAGGATGATGGCCATCCGGTTGTACTTGCCCTCCTTGTACATCTCCTCGACGGCCGGCAGGGCCCGCTTGTCGAACAGGCCGGAGCGGAGGACGAAGATGGTGATGTCCGCCTGCGGGGCCACGATGCTGGTATCGGCCACCAGGTCGATCGGCGGGCAGTCCATGAACACGTAGTCGTACTTCTCCTTCATCGCCCGGACAAGCATCGGAAGCCGGTCGGAGACCAGGAGTTCGGCCGGGTTCGGCGGAATGGAGCCGACCGGCAGGAGGTCGAGGTTCTCCTGCACATGGACCACGTGCTCATACGGGTCGTCGTACTTGGCGTTCAGGAAGGAGGCGACGCCGGTGGCGTTCTTGCCGAGGGCCTTGGACAGGGTGGCCTTGCGAAGGTCGAGGTCCAGAATGACGGCCTTCTTGTTGCCCTTCAGGGCCATCGACGCGGCCAGGTTCATCAGCGTGAAGGTCTTGCCCGCGTTCGGGTTGAAGGAGGTGACCATGATGGCCTGCGTCTCGGTCTCGCGGTGGATCATCAGGTCCAGGTTCGTACGGAGGACGCGGAAGGCCTCGTTCATCGAGTCGCGCTTGCCGTGCTCCACGAGGATGCGGGTGTTCTTGTCGTCGAAGCGGTTGAGCCGGAGGCGCTCCCAGTAGTTGGCGGTGACGCCCATCTGCGGCAGCTCGGCCAGGAACGGCACGGAGAGCTTGCCGAGGTCGTTGCGGCTCTTGACGGAGGTGTCGAGCACCTTCATCACGTAGAAGACGGCGAACGGGATGCCGAAGCCCAGGATGAGGGCGATCAGCAGGATCATCATCTTGTTCGGGGCGATCGGGGTGTTGCTGCCGGTCGCGCGCTGGATCAGGCGGGTGTTCCCCACCGTCAGCAGGCCCTGGAGCTCATTCTCCTCCCGCTTCTGGAGGAGGAAGATGTACAGCTGCTCCTTCACCTTCTGCTGGCGCTCGATGGAGAGGAGCTCCAGCTGCTGGCCGGACGTGGAGGACAGGCGGCCCAGGATGGCGTTCTCCTGCGCCTCGATCTTGTTCACCTGCAGCTGCAGGGTGGAGATGAGGTTGTCGATGGACCGGTTCACGGCGAGCTTGTACATCTCCAGGCTCTTGTTCAGGTCCTGCACATACGGGTTGTTCTCGCTGGAGAGATTCAGGGAGCGGTCGCGCTCGAGGAGGGCGGTGTTGTATTCGCGGATCTGCGCCTCGATGTTCGCGCTCGACAGGCCGGAGTTCGCCGGCATCAGGTCGTTCACGTGGGCGGGATCGTTGATGAACTGCTTGATCATCTTGGCGATCGCGAGCTGGTTGGAAGCCTCGAAGCCCTGGGCCGAATAGGCACTGGACTGCTGCATATAGGCGTTTCCGGCCTGCTGGATGTCCGTGATGTTGTGGCTCTGCTTGAATTCCTTGATGTCCTGCTCGATGCCGCCGAGTTCGCGTTCGATGACGTTCAGGCGGTCGTTGATGAACAGGGAGGTGTTGCGCACCGACTGGTTCTTGTTCTCCACCCATTCCTCGTTGTAGATGTCCAGGAGGGTGCCGAGGACGGCTTCGGCGCGGGACGGGAAGACGTCCTTGAGGGAGAGCACGACGACGGAGGACTGCTTCGAGGAGAGGCCGGAGGAAAGGCGGGCGCAGTAGGACTTGGCGCGGCTGGCGGGATTGACCCAGGAGACGGTGATGTCGTGGGCCCAATTGTCAAAATTGGCCGTGGGATAGATGACGATCTTTCCCACCGGGGTCTCCACGGTGTCCGAAAGGTGGCCGCTCAGCTTGTATCCCTTGAACTCGTCGGGGCCGACGAAGAAGTCGCGGATGACGAAGGTGCTGTCCTTGGCCTTGGAGATGTTGAACGAGAAGCTGGTCGCGGCGACGTCGCCGGGGACGCGCATCTCGATCGGCGAGTTCTTGTACATCTCGCGGACCCGCAGGAACTGGTTGTCGATGTAGGAGGTTTCGAGGCCCAGGCGGGTGACGACGCCCTGCATCAGGTCCGGGGCGCTGAAAGCCTCGATCTCGTTGTCCACGTTGGTGCCGGAGGTGTACCGGCGGGCGGTCCCGGCGAAGGAGGTGAGGTCGCGCATCATCGAGTTCTGGGAGTCCTCGTCCACGATGACCTTCTCCGTGCGGCTGTAGGTCTTCGGGGTCTTGTACAGGTAGAACCCGGCGGCGAGGAGGGCCGCCAGGATGCAGATGACATACCACCACTTGTGGTCCCATACGAGAGCCCAGAGGTCGGCGAGCTGCAGGGACTGCTCCTCTTCGTATTCCCCCATTCCGGAATAGACGGGAAGATTGTTCTGATTGCTTTCTGACATGGCGCTGCTACTTGTTTTTGGCCCGGTTGGAGAGGGCGATGATGAAGTTGACCGTAGTCATCGAGATGGAGGCGAGGGAGATCCAGAAGCTGCCGGACTTGAAGTAGTTCTCGTTGATCTCGCCCTGGCCGGCCCGGACCTTGGACGGCGTCACGTACACGACGTCGTTCTGCTGGAGGTAGTAGGCCGGAGAGTCGAAGATGGCGCTGCTGGTGAGGTTCAGCACGTAGATCTGGCGCTGGCCGTTCTGCTCGCGGATGACCTGGACGTTGTCGCGCCGACCGTAGATGGTGAGGTCGCGGGCCAGGGCGAGGGCCTGGAGGATGGTGATCTTGTCGCCGGTGACGTTGTAGGTGCCCGGAGACGCCACTTCGCCGAGGACGGAAATCTTGAAGTTCAGGAACTCGACCGTCACGACGGCGTCCTTCAGGAGACCTTCGTTCGCGAGGCGGTCGCGAATCAGGTTCTGGAGCTCCCAGCGGTTCAGGCCCGCGACGTGCAGGGTGCCGAGGGACGGGAAGTTGATGTCGCCCTCGTTGCTGACGACGTAGCCCGTGATGCGCTGGCTCGCGCCGGTGGCGGCGAGTTCGGACCCGGTATAGAAAGTGGAGACGGAAAGGTTGAACGCGGTGGCCATCCGCGGGTCGCGGCTCGAGACGATGATCGAGAGCTGGTCCTGGGGCTGGATGATGATGCCCTGGTTCTCTTTCATCCCCATCGACGTGTCGCCGCCGACGTCCTGCAAATAGTTGATTTTCTTGTACGTCTCCGGGCTGCATGAGAACAGGCCCAGGAGCAGCGTCGCGCAACACAGGATTCCGGATATCTTTTTCATAAAATGCAATTGGCGTATAATCATACAAAATTACGGTTTTTCCTTTAGGAAAGCAAATTATTGACCGGAAAGTGCTATCTTTGTAGGACTATGGAGGAAAAACGACCGCCCATATTCCTGTACACCGACGGGGCCGCCAGCGGCAACCCCGGCCCGGGCGGGTTCGGCGTCGTCCTCGTCTGCGCGGGCCGGAGGAAGGAGATATCCGCCGGATACCGCCTCACCACCAACAACCGGATGGAGCTTCTCGCCGTCATCGAGGGGCTCGAGGCCATCAAATGGGAGAACGCCGAGGTCCACGTCTGGAGCGACTCCTCCTACGTGGTGAAGGCCGTCAACGAGGGCTGGCTCGAAACCTGGAAACGCACCGGGTTCGCCAAGAAGAAGAACGTGGACCTGTGGCTCCGCTTCGACGCCGTCTACCGCCGGCACCGCGTCTCCTTCAACTGGCTCAAGGGCCACGCCGGCCATCCCGAGAACGAGCGCTGCGACGCCCTCGCCGTGGCCGCTTACCAGAGCGGGGAAAACCTCCTGGAAGACACCGGATATATCACTGAAAATCAAGGATTGAACATATGAACAAGCCCAAACTCGTCGTCGGCATCACCCAGGGTGACAGCAACGGCATCGGATATGAAGTGCTCATCAAGTCCCTGGCGGATTCCCGCATCCTGGACTCCTTCACCCCCGTGGTGTACGGGTCGTCCAAGATCTTCGGCTTCTACCGCAAGCAGCTCCACGAGATCGAGCAGATGGACACCTACGTCATCCACACGGCGAAGGACGTCCACCAGAAGCGCATCAACATCGTCAACTGCCTGCCGGAGAACTTCTACGCGGAGCCCGGCCAGCCCAGCCCCGACTCCGCCAAGGCGGCGATGCTGTCCCTGTCGGCGGCCGTGCAGGACCTCAAGGACGGCTACATCGACGTCCTGGTGACCGGCCCGATCAACAAGCGGGCGATGACCGCCGAGGGTTTCGGCTACACCGGCCACACGGAGTACCTCCAGGACGCCTTCGGGGCGAAGGAGATCGCGATGATCATGGTCTCGCCCCAGCTGCGGGTCGCCGTGGCCACCGGCCACATCCCTCTGAAGGACGTCCCCTCCTCCATCTCCAAGGAGGGCATCCTCTCCAAGCTCCGCCTGATGAACGAGTCCCTGGAGCGCGACTTCGCCATCCCGAAGCCGAAGATCGCCGTGCTGGGCCTGAACCCGCACTGCGGCGACGGCGGCCTCCTCGGCGACGAGGAGAAGGAGATCATCCTCCCGGCCGTCCTCCAGGCACAGGAGGAGGGCATCCTCGCTTTCGGTCCCTACTCCCCCGACGGATTCTTCGGGCTCGGGAACTACGGCCGCTTCGACGCCACCCTGGCGATGTACCACGACCAGGGCCTGGCCCCGTTCAAGGCCCTCGCTTTCGCCGAGGGCGTGAACTACACGGCCGGCCTCCCGGTCGTCCGCACCTCGCCCGACCACGGCACCGCCTACGACATGGCGGGCCGCGACGAGGCCGATCCGCATTCGATGCTCCACGCCATCTACACGGCGATCGACATCTTCAACAACCGGCTCGCCTACGACGAGCTGCACAGTGGGAGAATGAGGCAGGAACGCTAGGTCAGGCCAGTCGGTCGATCCGGCAGGTCCTTTCACACAGCTGCGCGATCCTTTCGCGGTGGGTAATGAAGATCATCGTCTTGCCCGCCGCTTTTTTCGTGAGATTGTCCATCAGTTTCCGCTCGGTCTCGGGATCGAGGGAGGAACTGAACTCGTCCAGCAGGAGGATGGAGCCCGGACGCAGGAGGCCGCGGGCGATGGCGATGCGCTGCGCCTGGCCTTCGCTGAGGCCGGCGCCGCCTTCGCCGCAGCGGGTTTCCAGTCCGTCGGGCAGGGTGTACACGAAATCGGCCACGGCCGTTTCCAGGGCCGCTTTCATCTCTTCCTCGGTCGCTTCCGGATCACCCATCAGGAGGTTCTCGCGGACGGAACCGCTGAAGAGCGTGTTGCCCTGCGGGACATAGACGAGGTTGCAGCGGGTGGCGGCGGAAGCCGGGACCTCGCGCGACTCGTCATACAGGACCACCCTGCCGTCCACGGGCTTCAGCAGGGCGAGCATCAGGCGGATGAGCGTGCTCTTGCCCGACCCGGTCTCGCCCACGATGGCGGTCCGGGACAGCGGCGGGAAGTCGAAGGTCAAGCCTTTCAGGATCATCCGCTTGCCGTCCGGATAGCGGTAGTCCAGGCCTTCCACGCGGATGCCGGCCGCGCCGGCGAGCTTCACGGGTTCGCCGGCCGCCTCCTTGGGCGCGTCCTCCATCTCCATCAGGCGGTCGATGGAGGTGGTGGAATAGATGAAGGACGGAATCTGGCGGGCCAGGTTCACGACCGGACGCTGGACCTGCCCCACGAGCTGCAGGAAGGCCGTCATCACGCCGAAGGTCAGCGACCCCTTGGCAATGCCGTACACGCCCCAGAGGAAAGCGGCGATATAGCCGAACGAGAAGGCGGCGCTCACCATCGTCCGGGCGATGATGTTGAACCGCGTGCGCTCCTTGATCTGGCCGTATTCCCGGTCCTGGAGGTCGTCCAGGCGGCCTTCCATCCGCCCCTCGTTCTCCATCGACTGGATCACCATCCGGTGCTGGAGGCTCTCCTGGAGGTGGCTCTGGACCTGGCTCTCGGTCTCCCGGATGCCGCGGGTCATCTCCCGCAGGCGGCGGACGAAAATCTTGCTGAACAGGATGAACAGCGGGGTGACGAGCACCAGCAGCGCGGCGAGCCGCCACTCCATCGTGCAGAGGAAGACGATGGCGGCGACCATCTGGAGCGCCGTGGTGAAGATCTGCGGGACGTCGGACACGATGACGTTCGTGACGGTGCTCACGTCGGATTCGAGTCGGTTCACGGTGTCGCCCGTATGGCGCTTCTCCTTCCCCAGCCATTCGGCATAGAGCAGGTTGGAGTAGAGGCCCTTCCGGATGATGAAGTTCATCTTGGAGTTCGTAAGGTTCTCCACCCGGACATTGACGGCGGAGACCACGAGGCGGAGGACGACGACGCCCAGGACGACGGCCGTCCACAGGCCCAGGCTGCCTGCCACGGCGCCGGTGGCGATGTCCACCAGCCGCTTGCACAGGAACACGAAATACAGGTTCAGGCCCACGTTCAAGGTGCCCAGCAGGATGTTCGCCAGGACCGCCCCCCGAGCACCCACGGAGTGCGACCACAGCCAGCGCATATATTTAAGTATTCCTTTCATTCTCCTTTTGCAAGTCTTTGTAAACCATATCCGAAAGCGCCAAGGAAAAACCGGACGGATTCCTGCGGGAACACCCGGAAGTGCCGCAGCCGGTCGGCCACGACGAGGCGCCACAGGGAATGGACCTTCCGGACCAGATAGGACTCCTCGCCCCGGGAGCGGTCCACGTTCTTTCCGAAATTGCCGCAGCGGCGGATGTACCGCCAGATGCGGGCGTTCTTCCCGGGATCGGGCGCGGCCGCGAGGGGCAGCTTCTCCACCGGACAGCCCAGGTATTCCTGCGCGAATCCGGTGAACACCTTCCACAGGCGCAGCAGGCCGAGATCCTTGAGCCGCACCTCCAGGACGACGGGATGGATGTCCCGCTTATGGACGGTGACGAAGGTCATCCAGTCGACGAGCTGCCGCAGCCCCACGCCGCCGGACCAGTAGTGCTGGAGGAAATGGACGAAGATGTAGACCGCGTTGAAATCCGCGTCCGGGACGGGGATCTCCGCGCCGCCGATGGACACCACCGGGAACGGGCGGCCGTCGAACTGTTCCTCAAGCAGCGCTGCAAGTTTCCGGTCCAACTTCCTGGACATCAAGGTGCTGATACTTCCGTGTATCTCGACTTCGACACTGCGGAAACGCATTCCCTGGTGCCAGATTTCCTTCTCCTCGTCCAGCACGGTCGTCGCCTTGGGCAGGAGGATGTCCTTCGCGGTCTCGTAGGAGGACGGGAGCAGGAGCAGGTCGATGTCGCCGGGCTGGCGACGCTCCGGGTCCGGGTAGTCCTGCGCCAGGGCCTGGCCCTTGACCAGGACGACCGGAATGCCCTCGAGCGCGTCGAAAAGCTTCGGGATGAAAGCGTCCAGCACGCGGTTCCGATTCGCCGTCGCCATCAGGTCTCCCAGGAAAGGGTCCAGGCGCTCGGGTTCCGCAGGAAGCAGTTCCTTGGGAAGCCGGTTGATTCCGTCTGTCACCAGGGGGGTCACCGTCTGCCGGGAAGCCAGGTAGTGCAGGGCCTCCCAATCCGTGCCGCCGACAAAAGGAGCCCGCTCCGGGACCTCGTTCCAGAGCCCGGAGCGCAGAAGCGCAAAAAACTGGCTGTCAGTTCCTTGTCCTACTCGGCAATCCCGATTTCCATCCATTGGGCGCACAGGCTTTCGGCGTCCTTCAGGGCCCGTTCGCGCTCCACCTCGTATTCCTGCATCAGCAGGTCGGCGAGACGCTCCGGCGTGAATTCCTCCTGCCCCACGGCCTTGAACAAGTACGCGGCGCTGTCATTGAGGCTCACCAGCTTGGAGAAGTTGACATTGGCCGTCCCCTCGCCGGAGACGACATTCTGTCCGCAAATGGTCCTTAAGACGAATCCTTCCTTGATTTTCATATGTTTACATTCTCTTTTATCCAGCTACGGTTCCAGGGCAGGTGCCGGTAGACGAACAGGATGTACCGGCGCACAGGGCGGAGCCACTGCCAAAAATGTACCAGCCGCAGCTGGCCGGGGGTGTACGGGTCCACGGAACGCTTTCCCCCGCGGAGGATCGACACCGCCTTGGCGAGGATCTGGCTCCGGCGCACGTGCTCGTGGGTTTTCGGGACCCCGTCGCCCATGATGTCCACCGCGTCCCCGTCGATGGAGAGGATCCGGTGCATCACGTACCGGCCGCCGTCCCGGGGGCCCACGTGGAACAGGACGATGTCATCGGCCTTCAGGTCCGGTCCGGCCTTCTCCAGGACGACGAGGTCCTTGCCGCCGCGGATGAACGGGAGCATGCTGTAACCCTTGACAGGAATGGTCACTTGCTTCCCTTCTTCCAGCACCCGCAGGACGTCGGCGAAGAACGTGTCGTTGTCGATGATCATCTTCTCCATACGAGGGACAAAGTTACGAAAGATTTATTATTTTTGCATTATGAGCAAGGCGATGGAAACGGACATCCAGTACCTTCCGGGCGTGGGGCCCCGGCGGGCGGCGCTCCTCAGGAGCGAACTGGAGGTGGCGACGGTGGGAGACCTCGTGCGCCTGTATCCGTTCCGCTACATCGACCGCAGCTCCGTCCAGAGAATCGCCGACATCCACCCGGACCAGTCCTACGTGCAGGTCGTCGGCACCGTCCGGAAGGTCCGCCTGCTCGCGAAGAACGGCGCCGAACTCCCGGCCGACAAGCTCAAGTACAACGCGGTGAGCCGCCTCTCGGCCCTCATCGCCGATGACAGCGGCGAGATGGAGATCGTGTTCTTCAAGGGCGTCAAGTACATGCATTCCCGGCTCATTCCGGGGCACACCTTCCTCTTCTTCGGCAAGCCGCAGGCCTTCAACGGCCGCATCAACATGGTCCATCCCGAGTTCGACGCCCCCGACCAGGCGCAGGCCGGCGTCCTGACGGGCGTGTATACGTCCACGGAAAAGCTCAAGACGGGCGGCATCACCGGCAAACTGATGTGCAAGCTCGTCGCGTCGGCCCTGGACCTCGTCCTCCCCACCCTGGAGGAGACCCTGCCGGACTACATCCTCAAGGAAAAGGGGCTGGTGCCCCTGAGCTACGCCCTCCGGCAGATCCACTTCCCCGTGGACCAGAACGCCCTGGCGAAGGCCACCTACCGGCTCAAGTTCGAGGAGCTCTTCTACCTGCAGCTGTCGCTCCTGAAGCAGAAATACATCCGCAGCCGGAACGCCGTGGGCCTGCCCATGCCGCGGGTGGGCGAAGCGTTCAACCGCTGCTACCGGGCCCTCCCCTACGACCTCACCGGCGCGCAGAAACGCGTCATCAAGGAGATTCGCGAGGACCTCAAGGGCGGCCACCAGATGAACCGCCTGCTGCAGGGCGACGTGGGCAGCGGCAAGACGATGGTGGCCGTGCTGTCGTCCCTCATCGCCGTCGCGAACGGCTACCAGGCCTGCCTGATGGCGCCCACGGAAGTCCTTGCGCACCAGCACTTTGCCAACATATCCAAGTACCTGGCCCCCACCGGGGTGAAGGCCGCCCTCCTCACCGGTTCCACCGGGGTGGCGGCCCGGCGCGAAATCCACGCCGGGCTCCAGGACGGCAGCATCGGCCTGATCGTGGGCACGCACGCCCTCATCGAGGACACGGTCGTGTTCAAGGCCCTCGGGCTGGCGATCGTGGACGAGCAGCACCGCTTCGGCGTGGACCAGCGCGCGAAGCTCTGGGCGAAGGGCGCCGGCGGCGTGGCCCCGCACGTGCTCGTGATGACGGCCACTCCCATCCCCCGCACCCTGGCGATGACCCTGTACGGCGACCTGGACGTCTCCGTCATCGACGAGATGCCCCCGGGCCGGAAGCCCGTCCAGACGCTCTGCGTGGGCGAAAACAAGCGGGTCGCGATGTACAATTTCATCCGCGACGAGATCTCCAAGGGGCGCCAGGCCTTCATCGTCTATCCGCTCATCTTCGAGAGCGAGAAACTGGACTACAAGAACCTGGAGCTCGGCTACGAGGAGGTCCTCAAGCAGTTCCCCGAGCCCAAGTACCAGGTGGCGATCGTCCACGGTCGGCAGACGGCGGAGGAGAAGAAGTTCTTCATGGACGCCTTCTCGGCCGGCCGGGCCAACATCCTCGTCTCCACCACCGTCATCGAGGTGGGCGTGGACGTCCCCAACGCGTCCGTGATGGTCATCGAGAGCGCGGAACGCTTCGGCCTGAGCCAGCTGCACCAGCTGCGCGGCCGCGTGGGCCGGGGCGCCGAGCGCTCCTACTGCATCCTGATGAAGGGGTACAAGGTCTCCAAGGAGTCCCAGAAGCGCCTGGACCTGATGTGCGCCACCGAGGACGGCTTCCAGATCGCGGAGGAGGACATGAAGATGCGCGGTCCCGGCGACCTCGAGGGCACGCAGCAATCCGGCCTCCCGATCTCGCTGAACATCGCCTCCCTCGCCCGCGACGGCATCATCCTGTCCGACGCCCGCGGCTACGCCGCCCACATCCTGGACCTCGATCCCACATTGGAAAAGCCCGGCAACGCGGTTCTCGCGGCCGAGCTTCGAAAAGACAAATACGTCCAGAAGGACTATTCCAAGATCTCCTGATCGTCATTCCCGGCTGGACCGGGAATCTATTTCAGCCAGCGGTCCAGCCAGCCGAAATACGTCCGGTGCCAGTAAAGGGCGTTCTGCGGCTTGAGGATCCAGTGGTTCTCCCCCGGGAACACGACCAGCTTCGAAGGGACGCCCATCATCTGGGCGGCGTTGAACGCGGCCATGCCCTCGTCGTACGGGACGCGGAAATCGCTGCCACCATGGATGCACAGGATCGGCGTATGCCAGTTCTGGACGAGCTTGTGCGGGGAGTTGGCGTAGTGGCGGACGGCCTTGGGGGCGTTGGACCAGGGCGATCCGGCCTGCTGGAGGCCGCCGAAGGTGATGCCGTCGCCGGCCGCGCCCACCTGGCCTTCCTCGTAGGCATACTCGTGCGGGATGCCGCCGTTGTCCCAATTCGGGAACCACATCTCCTCGGTGGTCATATACATGTGCTCCTCGTTGAAGATGCCCGCGTGGGCGATGAAGCAATCGTACAGGTCACCGTGGATACCGGCCAGATAATAAACGCTATAGCCACCGTAGGAAGCGCCGCAGGCGGCCACCTTGTCCACATAGGGCTCGTCCTTGATCATCTTCGCGGCGGCCATGTAGTCCTGCATGTTCAGGCCGATGTAGTCGCCTGAGATCTGCTCGCACCAGGGCTGGCCGAAAGCGGTCGTGCCGTGGCGGTTCGGAAGGACGACGACATAGCCCTGATGGGCCATCAGGCAGTAGTTCCAGCGGTAGGACCAGCCCTGGGAAAGCGTGCCCTGCGGGCCGCCCAGGCAAATCTGGATGGCCGGGTACACCTTCGTGCGGTCGAACTTGGGCGGGTACAGGACCCAGGTGAGCATCTCCCCGCCATCGGCCGTGGGCACCATCCGGGCCTCGGTCTCGTGGCTGTCCAGCTGGTCGAGCAGGTGCTTGTTCTCGAAGGTGAGCTGGTCGATGGACGTGTCCTTCACGGCCACGAGCTCGGTCGGGAAGTCCATCGAGCAGTAGGTGGTCAGAAGCGTGCCGTCCTGCAGGATGGCGAACGGGGAGCCGAAGTCGAACCAGAGGTTCGGGGAGGTGATGCGGAAGAAGGCGGTCTCCGGATCGGCGATCACGTTGTAGATGGCCTGGACGCCTTCCACCAGGGAATTGATGTACAGGGACTTGCTGTCGGCCGCCCACACGGGGCCGTCGGCGTTGTAGGCGAAGTTCGCGGTCAGGTCCACGATGTTCTCGACGGACGGGTTGGCGGTCTGTCCCTCCCCTTCCGGCTCGTAGACGACGTCGGCCAGCATCAGGCGCACTTTGTCGGCCTCGTAGCCGTCGCGGGCCATCGACAGCCAGGCGATCTTGCTGCCGTCGGGGCTCCAGACGGGCACGGTGTCATAGCCGCCGCCCATCGGGATGACGGTCGTCTCGCCGGTCAGGATGCAGTAGATATAGATTTCGGTGTCGGTGGAGAAGGCGTACTCCTTGCCCGTCTTCTTCTTGCAGGCGTAGGCGATGTAGCGGCCGTCCGGGCTCCAGGAGAGGTTCTCGATGCCGCCGAAGGGGCCGTTCGGGAGCTGGTACAGCACGTTCGGACCGCCCAGGATGTCCAAGCCTTCCGTGACGACGCCGTTGGAGAGCGGGGCGATATAGGTGTGGTTGATGTCCTCCATCCAGTGGTCCCAGTGACGGTACATCAGGTCTTCGGTCGCATACGCCTCGGCCTTGTCCAGCATCGGGTCCGTGTCCACGGGGCGCTCGACGGCACTGTGCACCGTGCTGACGTACATCAGCTGGCCGCCGTCCGGAGAGAGCGCGAACTCGTCGACCCCCTTGGCGACGTCCGTCACCTGGATGCGCTTGCCCAGCTTGCCGGCCTTGTAGGGAGCCTTCCAGACCTGGCCGCCCTGGAGGAAGTAGATCCATTCCCCGTCCGGAGACCAGCGGGCGTTCGAGAGGCTCTTCCCGTCCATCGTGAGCTGGGTCGGGTCACCGCCTTCAACCGGGAGGGTGAAGAGATTGCGGACGCTGCGGTTTTCGGCGATCGAGGTGTAGCTGACACCGTACAGGATGGTCTTCCCGTCCGGGGAAAGCTGCGGATCGGAGAGGCGTCCGAGGGACAGGAGGACTTCCGGAGACATCCGGCCGTCCTCGATCTTCAGGTCGGCCGGACCGATGTAACCTTTCTGTGGTTTCATGGATTCTTCATTGCACGCGAGGAGGGAAAAAGCCGCCAACGCGAGGGTTAACATTTTTGTTTTCATATAAAACTTATTTGTTTCTTTCATAGATTTCCAATGCGTTACGCAATTCAGCCGCCACCTGCGCCCGCAAGGTCGCCGGCTCCAGCACTTCGAGCCGATTTCCGTGTTTGCAGAGTTCCATCAGCAGGTTCGGATTGGGTATGACCCGCATGGCGAAGAGGCTGCGGCCGTCTTCGTCCTCGCCCAAGAAGACCTGGCTCGGGTGCAACGGCAGGTCCTTGAGGTAGGCGGCCTCCCGCGCGGTCGTCCGGAACTTCACGAGGACCGGCGGCACGTCTTCCGGCAGGTAGATGCCGTAGCTGGCCTCGAAGACGTCGTCCACCTGGAAGCCTTTCGGCATCTTGAAACGGTCCCCTGTCTGGGCCAGGGAGAGGATGCGGTCCATCGCATAGACGCGCAGGGCTTCCGCCTCCTCGCTGAAGGCGACGATGTACCAACGCTTCTCGAATTCCTTCACGGCATAGGGGCGGATGTGCCGGACTTCCTCCTCGTCGCTGAGATATTTCCGGTAGCGCAGTTCCATCACGGCGTTGTCCAGCATCGCCTGCATCACGGTGACCAGGTGCTTCTGGCCCGAGGGGATGTCCTCGACGGCCACCCGGCCGGAGAGGCGCTCCTTCCCGAGGGAGAGGAGGCTGTTGACCGTGAAGGTGTTGATGAGCCAGTCGACGGACTGCCGCTTGTCCACGGCGCTCTCCCCCGCGTCTATATAATAACGGTTGGTGCTCCGGTTGCAGGCGATCTCGATGCCGAAGACATCTGCGACCGCGTCCCGGTGGTTGTTGAACGAGCGCCGGGGGTAGTCCGCCCCGCCGTAGCGGGCGGTCCAGCGGGCGGCGATCTCCGGCAGCGACAGGCCGCCAGGGCCCGCGTCGATGAAGGTCTGCACCAGCCAGATGTACTTGTCAATCAGTTCGGAAACCATAGGATTGTGCTTTCGTTTGGCAAAAGTACGGAAAAAGCCGGAGAAACACAAGTTTCAATTTGATAGGGATTTTTCGGTCCCTACGCCTTTCTGGCGGTTATAATCCAACTCACTGATATTCAGCCATTCTCAAATAGTTCTTAAAATTTTTTCTCACTTTTTCCGCAAAAAACTTTCAACTAATAAAAATTTTAATTATGTTTGTAAGCGGTTAGTTTAAAGTGTATATAAAATGGACAAATTCACCCAGAACTACATCGACGGGTTCATGGCCAGCGTCATTGCGCGCAACCCGGGCGAGAAGGAATTCCACCAGGCTGTCCGCGAAGTCGTGGAAAGCGTTGCCCCCTACATCACCGCCTACCCCCACCTGCTCGATCTCAAGATCATGGAGCGGATGGTCGAGCCCGAGCGGGTTGTCATCTTCCGTGTTCCGTGGGCGGACGACCGCGGCGAAATCCACATCAACCGCGGCTTCCGCGTGCAGATGAACAGCGCCATCGGCCCCTACAAGGGCGGCATCCGCTTCCATCCGAGCGTCAACCTGTCCATCATGAAGTTCCTCGCCTTCGAGCAGACCTTCAAGAACAGCCTCACCACCCTCCCCATGGGCGGCGGCAAGGGCGGCTCCGACTTCAACCCCAAGGGCAAGTCCGACGCCGAGGTCATGCGTTTCTGCCAGAGCTTCATGACCGAGCTGCAGCGCCACATCGGCCAGGACACCGACGTCCCGGCGGGTGACATCGGCGTGGGCGGCCGCGAGATCGGCTACCTCTTCGGCCAGTACAAGCGGCTCCGCAACGAATTCACCGGCACGCTCACCGGCAAGGGCCAGGGCTGGGGCGGTTCCCGCCTGCGCCCGGAAGCCACCGGCTACGGCCTCTGCTACTTCACCGAGCAGATGCTTGCCACCCGGAACGAGACGTTCCAGGGGAAGACTGTCCTGATCTCCGGTTCCGGCAACGTGGCCCAGTACGCCGCGCAGAAAGCGATGCGCCTGGGTGCCAAGGTCGTGACCCTCTCCGACTCCAACGGCTACATCTACGATCCTGAAGGACTGGATGAGGAGAAACTCGCTTTCGTATTCGAGCTCAAGAACTTCCGTCGCGGCCGCATCAAGGAGTATGTGGAGCAGTATCCGCAGGCCACCTACTATCCGGACGAGCGTCCCTGGGGCGTTCCCTGCGACATCGCCCTCCCCTGCGCCACGCAGAATGAGATCGACAAGGAGGACGCCGAGAAGCTCGTCGCCGGCGGCTGCTTCTGCGTAGCCGAAGGCGCCAACATGCCTTCCACCCCGGAAGCCATCCGCGTCTTCCAGTCCAACGGCCTGCTCTACTCCCCCGGCAAGGCTTCCAACGCGGGCGGTGTCGCCACCTCCGGCCTGGAGATGTCCCAGAACTCGATGCGCCAGAAATGGACGGCCGAGGAAGTGGACGAGAACCTCCACCGCATCATGGCCGACATCCACGCCGCCTGCCTCAAGTACGGCACCGAGGAGAACGGCTACGTGAACTACGTCAAGGGCGCCAACATCGCCGGCTTCATCAAAGTCGCCAACGCGATGGTGGACCAGGGACTGGTGTAAGGAACCATTTGCAGAAAAAGGTTATTCTCATTAAATTAGTGGGTCCATACGGATCCACTAATTTTTTGTTGACACGATGAAAAAAGCCCTATTCTGCATCCTGGCGGCCGCGCTGACAGCCGTGGCCGCGCTGGCGGCGCCCAAGGCCACCACGCTCCTCTCCCCGAACGGAAAACTCACCGTGAACCTCGAAACGGGTTCCGGCAGTGTGTCGTACACCGTCGTCAAGGACGGGAAGCCCGTATACGAGATCCGGGACATCCGCCTGATGACCGGGACGGAAACCATCCCCGACGGCGGCGTGAAGGTTGGGAAGACGCGTTTTATGTACGACAAGTTCCAGCCGGTCGTCCCGCTCAAGTTCTCGACGGTCGTCGATGAATACAACGAGACGGAAATCAGCCTGGGGAAGGGTGTTTCGATGCTTCTCCGCGTGATGGACAATGCCGTCGCCTACCGGTTCGTGATGGACAGGAAGGGGGATGTGGAGGTCTATGACGACCATTTCCTCCTGATTCCCGCCGACGGCTTCACGGCGAACTACCAGACGGCCCGTTCGTTCAACACCTCCAGCGAGGAGCCTTACCGCAGCGGCTCGCTCGCGGACTGGGCCGCGTCGGACCGCAAGATGGCGACTTCGCCGCTGCTCCTGTCCGGCCCGGACGACACGCAGCTGCTGATGGGCGAAAGCGACCTGGACGACTATCCGCACCTGTTCTACACCACGGACGGAATGGCCGTGATCCCCACCTATCCGAAGGCGCCGCTCCGCTGGGAGCCGCGCGGAGACCGGAGCGAGGAGATCGTCGAAGAGGCCCCGTACATCGCCAAGACCTCCGCCAGCCGCGCCTTCCCGTGGCGCTGGGTGGCCGTGACGGACTCGAAGGGCCTCCTCGAGCAGACCCTTCCCGCGCAGCTTTCCCGCCGGAGCGTCCTGGGCGACACCAGCTGGATCCATCCCGGCCAGTTCTCCTGGGAATGGTGGAACGGCGCGACGCCCTACGGGCCCGACGTGGACTTCAAGGCCGGCTGCAACCTGGCCACGTATAAGTATTATGCCGATTTCGCCGCGAAGTTCGGCGTCGAATACATCCTCCTGGACGAGGGTTGGGCCGTGTCCACGACGGATCCCTTCCACGGGAATGCGGACCTGGACATCCAGGAACTCATCCGCTACTGCAACGGCATCGGTGTGAAAATCGTGCTCTGGGTGCCCTGGCTCACGGTTTACAACCACTTCGACACCATCTTCAAGACCTATGCGGAATGGGGAATTCCGGCGATGAAGATCGATTTCATGGACCACGCCGACCAATGGATGGTAAACTTCTACAAGAAAGTGACGGCGGAGGCCGCCAAGTACCATATCGTCCTGGACTGGCACGGCGCCTTCACCCCGGCCGGCCTGGAGTATGAATACCCGAACCTCCTCAGCTACGAGGGCATCCTGGGCCTGGAGCAGATGGAACGCTGCAAGCCGGAGAACACCCTGTGGCTGCCGTTCATCCGCAACGCCGTGGGCGCCGCGGACTTCACCCCCGGCGGCATGTACAACCTGCAGCCGGACCGCTACCGCGCCATCCGCCCGAACAGCGGCGCCCCCGGCACGCGCGCCTTCAACATGGCGCTGTACGTGGTCCTGGAAAGCGGTGTCCAGATGCTCTGCGACAACCCCACCCGCTACTACGAGAACGAGGACTGCGCCCGCTACATCGCCAGCGTCCCCACCACCTGGGACGAGACCCGCGCCCTGGAGGCCAAGGCCGGCGAATACGTCATCGTCGCCAAGCGCAAAGGCTCCAAGTGGTTCATCGGCGGCATCACGAACGGCACCGAACGCGACTTCCGCCTGAAGCTCGACTTCCTCTCCCCCGGCCGGCACCGGATGACCGCCTTCAAGGACGGCCTCAACGCCGGCTACCAGGCCATGCACTACAACAAGGTCGAAAAAAATGTCGACAGCTCCGAGACTGTCGACATTCACATGGCCCGCAACGGCGGCTGGGCCGCGGTGATCGAGTAGAACCCTCCTACCACCCCAGCACGGACTGCCGGGAGGAGTAGGGTTCGGCTTCGGCGGCGGTGAGGACCTTGCCGGAGGCGTTGTGGCCGGTGACGGCCTTGCCGGAGGGGTCCACGGAGCCGTATTCGCGCCAGCCGGAGGTCGCGGTGGGCGTCGAAGGATTCGGGGCCGGGTTCGTGTGCCAGCCGACGGGGGCGATGATCGGGCCCATCGTGCAGTTCACGAAGACCACGTTGTCGAAGTAGTCCGTCGAGCCGCCGGAACGGGCGAGGTACATCGAGCCGTCCTTGACGCCGGATTCCGCCGTCAGCTTGCAGTTCAGGAATACGAATCCCTTGTCCGTGACCTTGGGAACGCGCGCCTGGATGAGGTAGCCACCCGCCCGGGAGCGGATCTCGCAGTCCTCGAACAGGCAGGCTTCCGGATAGCCCCAGATATAGTCCACGTGGCCGGCGATCAAGGATTTGTGCACCCATACCTTGCCTTTGCACAGGAAGGTGTCCTGCCAGGAGATGAGCGAGCAGTTCTCCACCGTCAGCTTGTAGTTGGAGTTGAAGTAGATCGTCTCCGCCTGCCCCTTGTGGGACGGGATGGAATATGCGTTCTCGATGGTCAGGTTCTCCAGGACCAGGTTGTCGCAGCTCTCCACCAGGAAGACGCTACGTCCGCCGGACTTGACGATGGAGGCGCCCAGGGACGGACGCGCCGACACGGAACCGCCGGAGCCGGTCTCGTAGGAGTCGTTGTTCGGGTAGGCGATTATACTCTTATCCCGGGACGATCCCTTGATGGTGACGTTGTTCTTGTTGCGGAGGAAGAGCAGTTCCGGGTAGGTTCCCTCCCCTATTTCGATGGTGGCCGCATCGTCCTTCTTGACATAGCGGCTCACATAGCTGAGGGCTCCCTGTACGGTGCAGAAGTCGCCCGAGCCATCGGCCGCCACCTTGAATATGGTGCCGGAAGGGGCCGCTTTCACCGTGAATGGCATATCGTCCTTTCCGACGGCCTTCCCGGCGACGGACGCATCGACCGTCACATAATAGCTTTCCCCGAAGGAAAGCGCCTCGTTGTGGAGCTTGATCTCCAGCGTCTTGCCCTTGACCCGCAGCGGCGTATAATGGACGATGCGGTACTGGTTGCTGTGAAGCGCGTCCATGAAGGTATGGAACGGCGAATCATTGTCGATGGCGATCTTGCCGGCGTCGGCATCGGCCCCCTTGGGAATCATCGTGCCGTCGGAGAGGATGTCGACCTTGGCGATGTCCGCCAGATCGATCTTGTCCACCAGGGTGCCATCGGCCTTGAACACCTGCACGAGACCGGAAGTCCCGAGGGTGGGCGCCGAGTCGAACGAAATCACCAGCGGGGCGTCCACGCACAGGACGGTGGCAGACGGATCGGGCGGAACCGGTTTCGTCCCCTTCGTCGTCCCTTCCACGACGGCGCTGTAGGCCGATGTCCCGCCGGGACCGGTCGCGCACACGGAGAACCCGTATGTGGTCGCTTGATCGAGGGAACTCACGGTCACGTTGCGGGTATTGGCCGTCCCTTCGCCGGCAGCGGAGCCATCCTTGGTCAGTTTCCATTTGTAGGAAGCCGCCCCCTGGACCGCATCCCACTGGAAGGTCAGGCTGGTTTCCGAGGCGTTGTGCAGTTTCACGTTCTGCGGAACGGAAGGAACCGGCTGTCCCGGATCCGGGACGGTCGGTTCCTCACCCTTTCCGCAGGAACTGATGGCGCAGAGCGCCAGCAATGCTGCGATACCTCTTTTCATTACAGTTCCACCGGCTTGTACTTCGGCACGAGGGACTTCATGATGACCCAGGCGATCAGGTACGCCAGGCCGCAGAAGCAGAACATGATGAAATAGCCCGCAGGCTTGCCTTCGAAGCCGAGGAAGCGGAAGGCCGGACCGGCGTTCTCCGCATAGGTGAACAGCTTGCCCGCGATCTTCTGGATGAACATCGAACCGACACCGCCCGCCATGGCGCCGATGCCCGTCACGGTCGCGATCGCGCCCTTCGGGAACATGTCGCCGATGGTGGAGAAGAGGTTCGCGCTCCAGGCCTGGTGGCCGGCGGCCGCGAGGCCGATCAGGATGGCGGGAATCCAGGCGGAGTTGTAGTGCATGCCCAGCGGCTGCGCCAGCAGGGCGCAGAGCGGGAAGAACGCGAAGATGAGCATCGCGAGCATGCGGCCAGGATAAGGATGCATGCCCTTCTTCTCGACGAAGATCTTCGGCAGGTAGCCGCCGCCGATGGAGACGACCGTCACGATGAGGTAGAGCGTGAAGATGAGCCACTGGCCCAGCGGGGTCGTCACCGGCGCATTGAACTGGTTGCTGAAGTAGGAAGGAGCCCAGAACAGGAAGAACCACCACACGCCGTCCGTGAAGAACTTACCGGTGATGAACTGCCAGGTCTGCTTGAAAGTGAAGCACTTCCACAGGGAGACCTGCTTCTCCTCGGCGGCCTTGGGCGCCGCGTTCGCGGCGGCCGCGTCGTCCGCGTCGTCCTGGTGGATGTACTCCAGCTCGGCCTCGTTCACGTGCTTGCTCTTTTCCGGCTTCTCATACATGAAGGCCCAGAAGAACATCCAGATGAAGCCCAGGGCACCGATGATGATGAAAGCCATCTCCCAGCCGAACTTCATCGCGAGCGGCGGGATGCACAGCGGCGCGGCGAGCGCACCGACGGAAGCGCCGGCGTTGAAGATGGAGGTCGCGAAGGCGCGGTCCTTCTTCGGGAAGTACTCGGCGGTCACCTTGATGGCCGCCGGGAAGTTGCCGGCCTCGCCGAGCGCCAGGATGCCCCGGCAGAGCAGGAACAGGTAGACGGAAGTCGTCGAGATGGCCAATGCGACGTTGGAAGCGACCTCGACCCCCTTGAGGGCGGCGAGATCCTGGCCGACGATCGCGCCCGTGGCCCAGCCGCAGGCGGCGTGCAGGCACGCGCCGGCGGACCAGACGCCGATGGCGATCAGGTAGCCTTTCTTCGTGCCCATCCAGTCCACGAACTTGCCCGCGAACAGGCAGGCGATGGCGTAGAAGATGGAGAAGAACGCCGTGATGGTTCCGTAGTTGTCGTCATTCCAGTGGAATTCCGGCTTGATGAAGTTCTCGTACGTGAGAGACAGCACCTGGCGGTCCAGGTAGTTGACGGTCGTCGCCACGAACAGCAGCGAGCACAGCCACCAACGCCAGTTGGTCATCAGTTTTTTCTGTGTTTCACCCATAGTATTAAGCAATTACAGTTTTGACAGCGGCGCGCATGCCTTCGGCCTGGATGAGGGCGAGGTCAGCCTCCAGAAGGTCGGTCAGGCCCGGGATGGCGTTCAGGTTCTCGCCCCAGATGAATTCGTCGGCCAGGACGCCCTCGGCCACCTTGCGCACGTCACCGGTCGCCCAGAGGTCCTTGAGCAGCTCCATGATCTTGGGATCGTCGTTCGGGACGATGTCCACGTCCCCGCGCTTCCCGCCCTTGTAGTAGGTGCAGATGGCGGCGAGGCCGAGGACGATGCCCTTCGGGAGTTCGCCCTTGCGCTCCAGGTAGGTCTTGAGTCCCGGCAGGTCGCGCGTCTTGAACTTCGGGAAAGAGTTGAGCATGATGCTCGTCACGAAGTGCTTCACGAACGGGTTGCGGAAGCGCTCCATCACGTCGCAGCCGAACTTCTCCAGCTCTTCCTTCGGGAGGTTGAGCGTGGGAAGGAGCTCCTCGAACATCACCTTCTTCACGAACGGACCCACCTCGGGATCCTCGCAGCACTCCTTCACGGTGTCCAGCCCGCTCAGGTAGCCCACCGGCGACAGCACGGTGTGCGGGCCGTTGAGCAGCGTGACCTTCCGCTCGTGGTACGGGGCCTCGGACGGGACGAACAGCACGTGCAGGCCCGCCTTGTCGGCCGGGAACTCCGCGGCGACCTCCTTCGGCGCCTCGATCACCCACAGGTGGAAGATCTCGGCTTTGTCCAGCAGATGGTCGTCATAGCCCACGCGCTCGCAAAGCTGCGCGGCGGTGTCCCGCGGATAACCGGGAACGATGCGGTCCACGAGCGTGGAATACACGCCGCAGGCTTCCTCGAACCAGGCACGGAAGTCCGGGCCCAGGTTCCACAGGTCGATGTACTGGCGGATGCACTCCTTCAGGTGCTTGCCGTTCTCGAAGATGAGCTCGCACGGGAAGATGATGAAACCCTTCGTCTTGTCGCCCTTGAAGTACTCCCAGCGATGGTACAGCAGCTGGGTGAGCTTGCCGGGATAGGACGATGCGGGGGCGTCGTCCAGCTTGCAGGCCGGATCGAAGGCGATGCCCGCCTCAGTCGTGTTGGAGATGACGAAGCGCATCTCCGGCTGCTCGGCGAGCTTCAGGTAGCCCTGGAAGTCCTCGTACGGGCTCAGGCCGCGGCTGATGACGTCGATCAGGTCGACGCTGTCCACGGGCTGGCCGTCCTGGAGGCCCTGGAGATTCAGGTGATACAGGCCGTCCTGCTCGTTGAGCCAGCCGACCATGCCCTTCTCGATGGGCTGGACCACGACGACGGAGCCGTTGAAGTCGGTTTTCTGGTTGGTCTTCCAGATAATCCACTCGATGAACGCGCGGAGGAAGTTGCCTTCACCGAACTGGATGACCTTTTCGGTGTACTTTTTCGCCTGCGGGGCGGAAGTTCTGTTTAATCTTTCCATATCTGATTTGTGGTTGTATTATTCGGTTTCCGTGACGATGACCAGGATCACCGCCTGTTCTTTGGCTTTCTGCTTAAGGGTGTATTCGGTGCCGCGTTCGAGCGTCACGACGCCCGAATCCCCATAGTTGTCATACGGCGTATCCCAGACCTGCTCCGTCCCGCCGGTGGGGACGAGCTGGATCTGTGCCTCGGACTCCGCCACCTTCCGGCGGGCGAAATAGAACTGCACGGTCGTATTCAGCGTCGAGGACGTCGTGAAGGAAATCGACCCCTTGCTGTCGAACTTGAAGCCACGCTGATAAGTCGTTCCGTCAATCTCGAAAGGTCCATGGTACTTCTCATCCCCGGGCGTGCGGAAATCGGCCGCCGAGGTCGAATACGCGAAATACGTGCTGCCGGTCTTCCCGTCCATAGTGGAGACAGGCGAAGCGGAATCGTTCATGTAGAGCACATACGTATGGGCACCGGTGTTTCCACCGGGGTCGTCGCCGCCGCCGGGCTGGTCCGGATCGTCCGGATCGGAGCCGTTGAAGTCCGTGATGCCGCCGTTGTTCACGGCGACGGGGGCTTCCGTCCATCCGAGCTTGCCGTAACCGGCGCCGCCCTTGACGACGGTGGGAACATCCTCGGCCGGCGTGACGATGTAGTCATACGCGGGCTTGAAATCGGCATAGGTAAGCGGAGTGATGGTCTCGCCTCCATAGGACTTGTACTTGACGTTCGTCAGCGGATACGGGTCCTTCGCCTTCTCCGGCCGGTTCACGAGCACGTCCTGCGTGGCGTACAGATAACCGGCCACGGAGCCCTGCAGATTGGACTCGTTGCTTTCCTTCGCCGGATAGGTGCAAATGTCGGTCGGGAGCTGGACGCCGTCGAAATAGTTGTACTCCACCAGCACCTTGGCCCCGTAGGCCGAACCCACGCCATAGGTGGTGTTGCCGTCGAAGAGGTTGTTGTACACGTGGACCTTGCCGAAGCGCACGCGCGGGTGGCGGGAGCTGGACTGGTCGAACCAGTTGTGGTGGAAGGTCGCAGTGATCTCGGTATCCGTCGTCTGGCTGTTGGAGTGGCCCACCAGGCAGCTCTTCTGGGTCAGGATATAGTGGTTCCAGCTCACGGTCATGTTCTTGGAGCCGTGCGTGATGTCGGTGGAGCCGTCCTCATAGTCCTTGGTCTGGTTCAGGGAGGTGAAGGTGCAGTGGTCCACCCACACGCCTTCGCACTCCTGCATCGACACGGCGTCGGCGCCGTTGTTGGCCTTCGGCTGCCGGAAGTTGATGTTCCGGATGATGATGTTGTTCGCGCGGACGCAGAAGATGCCAATCCGGTCCATCACGAAGGAGTCGGTGCCGTAGAAGCTCAGGTTGGAGACGTCCTTGACGTCGAACCAGGGATGGGCCTCGGAGAAATCACGGCCGTCCTCCGGTCCGAAAGTACCGCTGAGCCAGATGGTTACGGGCGTATGGTCGCCCTTCTTCTCGGCCTTTGTGCGGTTCAGCAGCCAAGTCTGGAGGGCCTTGCCGTTGTCGAAATGGAGGATGTTGGCCGAGGTGGCCGCATCGCCGCCGGTCACGCCCGTGGCATAGCCGTAGAGATGGTCCAGTTCCACCGTCCCGGTCTGGGGCGGATCGGGGCACTCGAGCTCGCCCTGCGGGTCGGGTTCCACGGGCGGTTCGCTTTCCGTCGTGAAGGCGAGCTTGTAGAAGCGGAGCCCGCCGCCGGCCGGATAGACCTTGACGGCGCCTTCCTTCACTTCGAAAGTCAGGGTCGTGGGGGTCTTGGACGGCACGCCGCCGACCTGGGAGCTTTCACTGCCTCCCGTATTCACTGTGACGAGACGGCTGGTCGCTTCGGAATCCCCGGTATTGGACACCGTCACTTTCAGGAGTCCATCGGCAGGAGCCGTGAAGGAGAACACGCGCTCGGAAACGCTGCCACCGCCGTTCGGCTGGATGTAGCCGGCCTTCCCCCACTTTCCGTTCTTGGAGCCGGAGGTATAGGTAAGCCCATCATACGACACGGACCAATTGGCGACATTGGTATTGCCATTGTCATCCAGGCAAGCCGCAGCGGCCTGCTCGGCCAGGGCCGCCTGCCATTCCGCCGTGGAGAAATCCCAGGTGTACGCGATGGCGCCGGACGTGTCCGTCACGTTGTCGTCCGTCAGCGTGAAATTCAGCGTGGTCACCTTGTTCTCGGGGAAAACGACCTCGCTCGGAAGGTTCACGCTCTTGGTAATCAAGAGGTTGTCATCGTCCGTCGTCACGTCCACCGTCAGGACGGAGCCGGCCGCGAGGGTGGCGGGATTCACCAGCAGGAACACGGAATTCGTGCCATTGATGGTGAAATCGTCCCCGGCATAGTTGCCGGCCACCGTCGCGGAAGGATTCTCCCAGCGGGTGATGTCGCCGGTGGTGATCTCCACATGGGCCTTGCCGGCGAGGTTCGCGCCCGTGGCGGTCAGCGCCACGCGGGAGACCTTCTTGCCGGCGAGGAGGGTGGATTCGTCCTTGAGCGTCACCTTCACCACCGTGAAGACGCGGCGGAAGCGCATATTGTCCACATTGGCCTTGCGGTCCGCGACCACGAAGGTTTCGGGCAAACCCACGAGGAGGTCCATCGCAGGATCGAAGGAGGTCAGGGACGGAAGCGCCTGTTCCTCGGCGAGCACATACTTGAGCACGCTTTCGGAACGGCCCACCCGCAGATCCTTGGGATACCAGGCGGTGAGGGTGTGCTCGCCGTCCGTGACACCTTCCCTCAGCGTACCGGAGAAAGTACCGGTACGACCGGGCTCGGCCGTGTTCGTCAGGCTCACAGGGTCGCCGTAATTGTCGTCCACCATCACGCCCAGCACGTCGCCGGTGTTCCAATAAGGAATCCAGGCCGTGCCGTCGTTCTCGATGTAGGTGCGGGTGTCCGAGGTGGCGGTCACGGTGATCTCCACCGCGCCGTTCGGGTCGATTTGCTTCTCCCGCTGGCAGGAAACGGCCGCGAGGAGGGCCAGGAGGACCGGGAATAAGTACTTGTTCATCGTCCGTCCTCCTTAGAAATTATACTCGTCTCCCTCATCCAGGTCGTCGCCCGGATTGCCTTTCCCGCCGAAATCACCGCTCGCGAGGAAGTTCTCGTCGAGTTCATACGCCACGACCCAGCAGGCAGGGGCCAGGTACGGGCGGAAAGAATCATTCTTGACCATAAACCGTAATTATAACGTTACACCGGACTTGAAGATGGCGATCTCGCGCCAGCCGTTCTTCTCGTTGTTCACCGGGGCGCCGGAGGCGGCGGCGAGGACGAAGTCGACGAAGCGGGCGGCGACGTCCGCCATCGGCTCGCCCTGGGCGAGGACGCCGGCGTTGAAGTCGATCCAGCTGCCCTTCTTCTCGAAGAGGGGCGTATTGGTGGAGATTTTCATCGTGGGCACGAAGGTCCCGAACGGGGTGCCGCGGCCGGTGGTGAAGAGGACGATCTGGCAGCCGCAGGAAGCGAGGGCCGTGGAGGCGACGAGATCGTTGCCAGGCGCGCTGAGGAGGTTCAACCCCTTGACGCTCAGGCGCTCGCCGTACTTCAGGACACCGCGGACGATGCTCTTGCCGCACTTCTGCGTGCAGCCGAGGGACTTCTCTTCCAAGGTGGAGATGCCGCCGGCCTTGTTGCCCGGCGAGGGGTTCTCGTACACCGGCATCCCCTGCTTCATGAAGTATTCCTTGAAGTCGTTGATCAGATGGACGGTCTTGTCGAACGTGGCCACGTCCTGGCAGCGGTTCATCAGGATCGTCTCGGCGCCGAACATCTCGGGGACCTCGGTCAGGACGGTCGTGCCGCCCTGGGCGACGATCCAGTCGGAGAACACGCCCAGGAGCGGGTTCGCCGTGATGCCGCTGAGGCCGTCGGAGCCGCCGCACTTGAGGCCGACGCGGAGTTCCGACACCGGAACGTCCACGCGCTCGTCCTTCGAGCACACGGCGAAGATCTCGCGGAGCTGCTGCAGGCCGTATTCGATCTCGTCGTCCACCTTCTGGGTGACGAACATCCGCACGCGGCTTTCATCGACCGGGCCCACCAGCTCGCGGAAGGCGTCCAGCTGGTTGTTCTCGCAGCCGAGCGAGACCACCAGTACGCCGCCGGCGTTGGGATGATGCACCATGTCGGCAAGGACGGTGCGGGTGTTTTCGTGGTCGGCGCCGAGTTGGGAACAGCCGTAGTTGTGCGGGAAAGCGACGACGGCGTCGACACTCCCCTCCTTCCCGGCGATCTCCGCCTTGAAGCGCTCCACGATGGTCTGGCAGATGCCGTTCACGCAGCCCACGTTGGGGATGACCCAGATCTGGTTGCGCACGCCCACCTGCCCGTCCGCGCGGCGGAAACCCTTGAAGGTCCGCTTCACCGAGGCTTCCGGAATGTCCACCAGCGCAGGCTGGTAGCTATACTCCAGCAGGCCTTCCAAGTTCGTCTTGATGCAGGTGTGGTCCACCATCGTACCGGCGGCCGCGTCGCGGGTCACGTGCCCGATCGGGAAGCCGTACTTGACGACGTTCTCCCCGGCCTTGAGGTCGCGGAGAACGATCTTGTGCCCGCGGGGAATGTCCATCGACAAGGTCACGCCTTCCACCACAGCCCCCTTGGTGAGGTCCTGGAGAGCGACGGCGACGTTGTCGGCGGGGTTGATCTTGATATAGTCCATCTAGAAGTTAAAGTAGTTCTTCGCGTTGTTGTAGGAGATGTCCTCGACCATCTTGCCGATGAAGTCGAGCTCGGAGGCCGGGAGCTTGCCCTGCTCCACATCCTTGCCCAGGACATCGCAGAGGATGCGGCGGAAGTACTCGTGGCGCGGGTAGCTGATGAAGCTGCGGCTGTCCGTGAGCATGCCCACGAAACGGCTCAGCAGACCCAGCGCGGACAGGGAGTCCATCTGACGGCGCATACCCACTTCCTGATCCAGGAACCACCAACCCGAACCGAACTGCATCTTGCCCGGGAAAGTGCCGTCGTTGAAGGTGTAGGCCATCGTCATCATCACGGCGTTGTCCTTGGGATTCAGGCAGTAGAGGATGGTCTTCGCGAGCTTGCCCTCCAGGGTGAGGCGGTCGAAGAACCGGTGGCCGGCGGCCGCGATTTCCGGGTCGTGGATGGCGTCGTAGCCCGTGTCAGGGCCCACCGCATTGAACATCTTCGTGTTGTTGTTCCGGATGGCGCCGATGTGGAACTGCTGGGCCCAGCCGGCCTCGGCGTCCATCACGGCCTGGTCGTGCAGGAACGCGCTGCGGAACTTCTCCAGTTCCTTGGCGTTCGGGGCGATGCCCATCAGGACCTTCTTGAAGATCAGTTCGATCTCGATCTCCTTGTAGTCGGCGGCGTAGAAGTTCTCCAGGCCATGGTCGGAGAGCTTGCAGCCCATCGACGCGAAGAAATCGTGGCGCTTCTTCAGGGCCTCGCAGAGGTCGGCATAGGAGTCGATCTCCATGTCGGCGGCCTCGCCGAGCTGCTTCAGATAGGCCTTGTAGGCGGCCGGGTTCTCGATCGCCATCGCCTTGTCCGGGCGCCAGGCGGGAATCACCTTCGTGCCGAAGGGTTCGGCGGCGATCTTCTTGTGCCAGCGGAGGTCGTCGGCGGGGTCGTCGGTGGTGCAGACCACCTCCACGCCGAACTTGCGGATGAGGGCCTGGCCGCGGAACTCGGGCGTCGCCAGCTTCGCGTTGCACTCCTCGAAGATCTCGCGGGCCGTCGCCGGGCACAGGAGCTTGTCGATGCCGAACACGCGGCTCAGCTCCAGGTGCGTCCAGTGGTACAGCGGGTTCCGCATCGTGTACGGAACGGTCTCCGCCCATTTCTCGAAGGTTTCCCAGGCGGTGTGCTTGCCGCCGGTCAGGTAGTCCTCGGAAACGCCGTTCGCCCGCATCGCGCGCCACTTGTAGTGGTCGCCGTAGTGGCCGTCCACCAGCCAGAGCTGGGTGATGTCGCGGAACTGGATGTTCTCGGCGATCTGCTGTGGCACGAGGTGGCAGTGGTAGTCGATGATGGGCATTTTCGCCGCGTGCTCGTGGTAGAGCTGGCGGGCGGTCTCCGTCTGGAGCATGAAGTTGTCGTTGATGAAGCTCATATCTGTCAGTGTTTTTAGAATCTTGGAAGAGAGTCGGGGTATCACCCCCGGCTCCCTTTGTCAATACCTGCTACTTGTTCGTGTAGTAGATGTGGTAGAAGCGGAGACCGTTCTCCGGGGCGGTGATGACCACCTCGCCGGCCGGGACGCTGAACTCCAGTTCGCTCGGGCTGTTCGAGGAGAAGCCGCCGGGCTGCGCCTGGACGTCATCCCCCACCGTCACCTTCACGGTGCGGTCGAGGGCTTCGCCGCTGCCGGTGTTGGAGACCATGATCTTCAGGGTGCCCTGGTCCGGTGCCGTGAACTTGAAGTAACGGTCCATGTCACCGCTCTTGCCGCCGAACTGGATATAGCTCGTGCCATACTTGCTCTTGGAGCCGGAATGGAACGTCAGGCCCTCCACCGTCAGGTCGATGTTGGTGATGTCCGCGCCGGCGGCGCCAAGGGCGCCGAGCGCGTCCTGCCAATCAGAGGCGGAGAAATCCCAGTTGTACTCGACAGCCGCGGCCGCGCCGGTCTCGTAGGTGAACTCGACCTTGTAGTAGCGGAGGCCGTTGCCGGTGCAGTAGATGTACACGTCGCCGGCCATCACGCTGAACTCGCACTCGGCGGGAGCGCCGCTGGACGGAACACCGCCCGGAACGGAGACTTCCTCGCCGTTCTGGTTCACGGTCACCATGCGGGTGAGATCCTCGCTGCCGCCCGTGTTGGAAGCCCACACCTTCAGGGTACCCTGCTCAGGCGCGGTGAACTTCATGTAACGGTCGCTGGTCGAACCCTTGCCGCCCCACTGGAAGTAGGTCGTGTTGTACTTGGACTTCGCGGTGGAGACGATCGTCAGGTTGTCGTAGGTGAGGTTCCAGTTGGTGATGTCCGAACCGGCGGCGCCGAGGGCCGCGAACTGCTCCTGCCAGTCGGCCGCGGAGAAGTCCCAGGTCCAGGTGACCTGGACGACCTCGCCGCCACCGCCCTTCGGCTGGATGGCGAAGGAGGCGTTGCCCTTCTCGGAAGCCTCGTAGTACAGGTCGGACGCAGCCGGGAAGGCCTGCACCGTGAAGGAATACAGACCGGCCTTGAGCGCGGCGATATCCTCGGCGGGAACCGTGAAGCTGGTCTCCGTCTGCGGATCCTGGGTGCGCTTGTTGAAGACGACCACATAGTGATCGGCGGCGTGGATGGGCTCCCAGGAGATGGTCACCGCGGTCTCGTCGCCCTCGGTCAGGGTGACGGGCTCCACGACAGGCTTCGGGGTCTCCAGGACCTTGTCCAGGGCGAGCACATCCTTGCTCCAGCCGAGCTTGGTGATGGTCACCGCACCGGTGGAATAGAGATAGACGGTACCCTCGCCGGCGACCTCGGGAACGACGATCTTCTGGACGCCAGGATTGGCGGAAGAGGCCACGGCGCCGCCGAGGACGGAGAGACCGTTGTCGTCATACAGGGCGACCACGACGCTGGCGCCGGTCTTGCCCGGGTCGGAGAGGAGCATGTCCACGGAACCGGGGGCGTTCACCTTGAAGGAAGCGTAGCCTTCGGTCGGGACACCCTTGCGGGTCAGGACGGAAGCCTGCTTGAAGGTGATGCCGCCGTCCGCATTGAGCGGGGTGGCCTCGGTGCCGACGAGCATCAGCTCGTCCCGCACGCGGGAGTTCTTCACGTCACCGGCGAAGAGGGTGGCGTTCTGCAGGTTCCAGGTGTGCGCCTCGGTGATCACGTGCTGGGTGAGGTCTTCCGGCTTCTCCACGTACTGGATCCACCACTTGGAGGCGCCGACCTTCTTCTCGATGAGATCCTGGGCGGCGAGCTGGAAGAAGTTGCCCTTGGCGTTATAGCACGGATCCACGTTCATCACTACGAAACCGGCGGCCTGGGCGGAAACCAGCGCGAAGAAGTTCTCGCCGTGTGCGTAGCTGTAGTTGCCGGAAGCGTTGCGGAAGGTAGGGACGACCGTGTTCGTGTTGTTCTGGAAGAGCTGCGCCCGGTCGGTGCCGTCGTCCTTGCCGCCGTTCTCGAACAGGAACAGGTTGTTCTTCAGCGTCATCTCGTGCGGGACCCGGACGGCGAAGACACCGCGGTTGTTGCCGTCGTCGATGGTGGCGATGTTCTTCACGGTGTTGTTCTCGAAGTCGATGTGGCCGATCTTGATGGCGTCGGAGGCGTCGATGCGGAACAGCGTGCGGATACCGTCGTACATCGTGTTGTTCACAAAGGCGATCTCGTCGATCTCCGTGGTCTTGCGGATGTCGAACGCGTCACCGCCGCTGCCGAGGATCCCGTACATGTCGCAGGAATCGAACTTGAAGGTGCCGATCTTCACGACATTGTCGTTGTTGCCGTAGAAGAAGCCGGCGAGGAAGTTCGTGATTTCGCAGTTGACGAAGATGATGCTCTCCAGGACCGGGGAACCGCCCGTGTGCTCCACGATGCGGGAGCCGGCGGCGCCGTCGAACTGGATGTTCTCGAAGTAGAGCTTGGCGTTGGCCTCGGTGAGGTCGGCGGTGAGTTCCACCTTGCCGGCCACGACAGGCTTGGCGCCGTCGGGGCCGAGCTCGCCGACGAGGGTGAGGTCGCCGGTCGGCTTGGCGGTGCCCATGGAGTAACCCGCCTCGTTGTAAGGCAGATAGTAGTTGCCGCCGGCGACGACGGCCGTCTTGAGTTCGTCGGAGGTCGTGATGGTCACGGCGCTCCCCTGCTCGGCCTTGGTCCAGGTATCGACGGTACCGCGGGAGGCGCTCATGTAGAAGAGGGTGATCTGGTACTCGGTGGAAGGGTCGAGACCGTCGATGGTCGCGGCGGCCGCGCTGGCTTCCGTGCCGGTGAGTTCCTTCTTGACCGTATTGCCCCCCTTCACCGGGACGGCGCGGAGATCGGTCACCTCGGAGAAATCCTGCACGTCCTTGCTCCAGGCAAGAGAGACGGAAGTGGTCGAACGGCCCTTGACCTCCAGGTAGAGGTTGTCCTTGACCGCATAGGTCTTGAAGGAACCGTCATAGACGGAAACCTTGGACTCGGTGCCGGGCACCTTGACGCCGTCGGCGTTCACCCGGTAGGCCTGGACCGTGAACCAGTACTCCTTGTCCGCAGTCAGGCGGGTCGTGTAAGGAACTTCGCCGGGCTCGATCGGCCAGCTGTTCTCCAGATCCGTCATGGCTTCGTCGGTGTAGACGGCGAGTTCGTAGCCGCCGGCGTCCTTGTTCACGTCCCATTCGAAGGTGACGACGTCACCCTTGGTAGCGTCGACACGGGCCGCGAGATTGCCGGGAACCAGGCAGCGGGCGAGATTCAGTTCAGTGATCTCGTTCCACTCCTTGTTCACGCAGCCGGACAGCGTGGCGAGGCCCAGAAGGGCCGCCAGGGATACTTTCAGAATATTCTTGTATTTCATATCGCGTCGGTATTAAAGGCTCTCGTAGCCATAGTCGTTCTTGATACGGCCCTGGCTGTTGGTCATCGTGTCGTTGTAGATGGGCCAGAACATGTACTGCTCCGGATCCCGGGCGTAGATGCCTTCCACCAGCTCGTTATACAGGCCGGTAGGTTGGCCCTTGCTGTCCTCGACCTTGGTGAAGTACTCGCTCTTCTTCTCCCAGGCGCCGGCCGGCTTGACGGCTTCGCCGGTGAACCCGTAGACGATGAGATTCTTGCCGTCCACCCGGTAGTAGACGTCGCCGCCCAGCATGTTCACCTGGGCGTATTCGCCGGTCAGGTCGCGGAGGTTCTTCATCTTCTGCTTGGCCTCGTCCATCTTGGACTTGAGGAGGCCCCAGCGGATGAGGTCGAACTTGCGGGTCATCTCGCCGCAGAACTCGAAGGCGCGCTCGTCCACGATGGCGTTGAACATCGCCTCCTTGGAATTGATCCGCTCCACATAGGTCTCGGCCTGGTCCTCATGGCCCTTGAAGGCGCGCTCGCGGACCTCGAGGAGATAGCTCTTGGCATCGGCCAGCTCGCCCTGCTCGTTGGCGATTTCGGCCGCCATCAGCAGGATGTCGGCATAGCGGAGGACCACGGGCTTGGCGCCGTCGTCATTGCCGCCCTTGTAGGGATTGCGGGTCATCCAATCCCAGCGGTACTTGCCGAAGTACCAGCGCTGGATGCCCACCAGTTCGGGCTCGTCGTCGGCATTCCAGCGCCAGTTGACGCAGGTGATGTCGCGGCGGACGTCGTTCTTGTCATAGTCGAACCACATCGTCGGGACCGGGCCGGCATCGCCGCCGCGGGTGACGGTGGCGCCGCCCGCATAGCTGGAGCCCTCGGAACGCACCGCGAAGGTGTAGTTCCAGCGGCCGCGGCCGTCGGAGAACGGAATCACGAACAGGGACTCGTGGCCGGGGCCGGCAACGAGGTTGTCCTGGTTGCTCTGGTTCTTCCACAGGGTCTCGAAGTCCTCGAGGGAGGCGGTGCCGGAGGAAATGGCATCCTCCAGGTAGGCCAGGGCCTTGGGATACAGGACGCTCTTCTGGAGGTCCGGATCGTTGGTGAGGCGGTTCGTGCCCAGGTCGCCGGTGCCCACCATGCCGTCGTCCGGACGCTGGGCGTAACCGGAAGCCATCAGGGCGATGCGGGCGTACAGGCCCTCGGCGAACAGCTTGTTCACGCGGTCGGTACGGGAAGTCGCGGCGGTGGCGCCGGGATACGGGATGTACGGGATGGCCTCTTCGAGGTCCGCAAGCAGCTGCTTGAAGATCACGTCGCGGCTTTCCTTGGCCTTGTAGATGGACTCGCTGGTGGTCGCATCGAAACGGGCCGGGACATCACCCCAGGCGCGGACGAGGTCGTAGTAGATCATCGCCCGGAGCGTGAGGGCCTCGCCCAGGAGGTACGCCATGTCCTTGTTCGTCTCGGGGTTGCCGTATTCGCGGACGCCCTCGATCACGAGGTTGGCGCGCTCGATCGCCTCGTACATCTTGGCGAAGGGGCCGTTGTTCAGGTTCAGCTGCGCGTTGTTGGGCAGCTGCGCATAGCCCGCGATCTGGTATTTCTCGTCGGTGGGCTTATAGGTGTTGTACCACTCGATATCGCTGTTCAGGCCGATCCAGGGGAGGTAGCGGCCGCGATAGTTGTTCGTCTCGCCGAAGGACTGGGCGATGGAGAAGATGGTATTCTCCGTGAGGGAGTAGTTGGAGTAAACGGTCGCCGCGTCGAACGTGGACGGGGATTTCGAATCCAGGAATTTCTCACAGGAAACCGCCATCACGGCCACCAGGGCCGCAAAAAGGATATTCACAATCTTTTTCATGTCTGCAGCGGATTAGAAGGTGAGGTTGATGCCGGCCACGAAGCCGATGCTCTTGGGATAGGCGGAGTAGTCCACGCCCGGGGTGAGCGGGGTCGAACGGCGGGTATCCACTTCCGGATCATAGCCGGAGTACTTGGTCAGGCAGAACAGGTTCGTGCCCGTCACATAGAGGCGGAGCTTCCGGATGTGGATCTTCTTGGTGAGATCCTCCGGAAGGGTGTAACCGACCGTGGCGCTCTGCATGCGGAGGAAGGAAGCGTCCTCGACGGCCCAGTCGCTGAAGATCGCGCTGCCGACGGCGGGGTTCCACATCGTCTTGCCGGCGTTCACGCTCTTGAGGAGGGCGGGGTCGGTGATCAGCTCGCCGGTGGCCCAGTCGATGTTCGTCCAGCGCTTGTCCACGTCCATCTCATGGAGAAGGTTGCGGTTGTAGTACTTGCGGGAGGAGGTGAACTCGATCTTGTTGGCGTTGTACACCTGGTTGCCGATCATGAAGTTGAAGTTCGCGCTGAAGTCGAAGCCGTAGGCGAAGCCGCTGAAGTTGAAACCGCCGGTGAAGTCCGGGGAGGCGTTGCCGATGACCTTGCGGTCGGCCACGGTCACCTTGCCGTCACCGTTGAGGTCCTTGAGCTTGATCGCGCCAGGACGCAGGTAGGCGTCACCGAGGACGGAGGAAGCGTTCGCGACACCCTCGTTCAGCACCCACTTGCCGCCGTCATAGGTGAAGTCATCGACGGAATACATGCCGTCGTTGACGTAGCCGTACATGTTGCCGAGCGGCTGGCCCACCTGGACGATGTAGTCGTCACCGATCTCGGTGGAAGCCCAGTAGGACTGCGCCATGATGGACTCCAGGCCGCCGAGGTCCGTGACCCGGTTGATGTTGTAGGCGATGTTGCCGCCGATGTTCAGGGAGAAGTCCTTCTTGGAGACGATCGGGGCGTTCAGCGTGAGCTCGAGACCGCGGTTGCGGGTGGAACCCACGTTCTGGTACTGGCTGTCATAGCCGGAACCCGGGATCGGGAAGTTGATGAGGAGGTTCTTCGTGTCGTTCTGGTAGGCCTCGACGCTACCGGAGAGGCGTCCCTGGAGCAGGGAGAAGTCCAGACCGATGTTGTGCGTGTAGGTGGTCTCCCAGGTGAGGTCCGGATTGTTCAGGACCTTGCCGGCGGTGAAGATGTTCTGGGTCATCGACAGCCAGGCGGTGGTGGAGGAGGCGTACTGCTTCATCAGCTGGCCCGACGGGATGTTGTTGTTACCGGCGGTACCGAAGCTGTAACGGAGCTTGAGCTGGTCCAGCCAGCTGTGGGCGCTGTCCATCCAGGGTTCGTTGGAGATGGTCCAGGAGGCGGCGGCAGACGGGAAGTAGCCCCAGCGGTGACCGCGGGCGAACTTGGAGGAGCCGTCGGCACGCAGCGTGGCGCCGATGGAATAGCGGCGCTTGTAGTCGTAATTCACGCGGCCGAAGAAGGAAAGGAGCTTGTCGTCCGGGGCGTAGTGGTTGTTGGAGGAAGCCGGAACGCCGGAGGACATGAAATGCCACGCCATCTCGGCGTCATAGAAGGTCGGGAAACCGTCCACGAGGTCGGTGATGGTGTTGCTCTTGGTGATGGTCATTTCCTCACCGAGGAGGGCCGTCAGCTGATGGTCCTGGTTGTTGATGAGGTCCGCGAAATCGTAGTTCAGGGTGTTCGTGTTGCGGTAGCGGGTGCGGAAGGCCTCCTTGTGCTCGGTGGAAGGCGTGTTCTTCACCGTGGACTGGTTCGCCACATAGTAGGTGGTGAGGCCGTAGAAGCGGTCGTCACCCTGGCGGTAATCCTCGAGACCGCCCTCGATCTTGAGGCGCAGGTTGTCGATGATGGTCCAGTTGAAGGCGGCGTTCGCGTTCCAGGTGGTACGGATACGCTTGGAATCGTTGTCAGAGACGGACAGGAGCGGCGGCGCGTTGTCGCCATAGTCCTGCTCCAGGTCGGAGTCCGTCGAGACGGCGGCCACGGGAATCGGGGCGTAGGCGACGGCGTGCTTGAGACGGCCGTTACCGGAGGTCGTCGCACGGTCGTTGATGCCGTTCGCGCCGGAGCCGCGGGTGTTCACGCGGGAATAGCGGATATTCGCGTCGATGCTGGTCTTGTCGGAAGTCTTGAAGTTGCCCTTGAAGTTGAGGTTGTCGCGGGTGTAGGTGGAACCCACCATGATCGCGTCGTCCCCCGTATGGGCGTAACCGAGATTCCAGTTGTAGTTCTCGCCGCTGCCGGAGATGGAGAAGTCGGCGCTCATCGAGGAACCGACCTTGCCGAAGACGGCGTCCACCCAGTTGTTGCCGGCGAGGTTCTGATACAGGTCGATGTCGGCGAAGGGACCGAAGTACGGGTTGTAGTTGTTCTCCACGTTGCCGCGGATGGAAGCGAGCTCGTACTGGAACTTCACGAAGTTGTCCGGATCCATCGCGACGATGGCGCCCGCGTTGGCCATCTTCTTGAGGCCGTAGTAGGCGTTGAACTTCACGGAGACCTTCTGGCCCTTTTCGGCGCTCTTGGTCGTGACGATGACGACACCGTTCGCGCCGCGGCTGCCGTAGATGGCCGTGGAGAAAGCGTCCTTCAGGACGTCGATGGACTGGATCTCGGAGGACGGGATGTCGTTGATGGACTCCACCGGGAAGCCGTCCACGATGTACAGCGGGCTGTTGTCCTGGGTGATGGAGCTGCCGCCGCGGACGCGGATCTTGACGTCGGCGTCCGGGTCGCCTTCCGTCGTGACGACGGAGACGCCCGCCATCTTTCCGGAGAGGGCCTGGGACACGGAGGTCACCGGCTGCTCGGTGAGCTTGTCGGAACCGACGGAAGCGACGGCGCCGAGGAGGTCGCGGCGCTTGACCGTCTGGTAACCCACGACGACCACTTCGTCGAGGAAGGTCGAGTCAACCTTCAGGACCACGTTGATGACGGTCTGTCCCGCGATGGGGACCGTCTGTTCACTCAGTCCGATGAAGGAGAACACCAGGTTCACCGCATCTGCGGGCACGGTCAGCTCGTAGTCGCCGTCGATGCCGGTGATCGTGCCGATGGTCGTACCCTCGACAACCACACCCGCTCCGATGAGCGGCTCACCGGACTCGTCCGTCACCACGCCCTTGATGGTCGTCTGAGCGGACAGGGTCCAAGCCGATACCAGGCCGAGAAGCGCAAGAGCGAGTTTCTTGACTGGATTTTTCATGAATGGATGGTTTTAAGTTGGTTATTGATGATTGAGTTAGAGTTTCATGTAGCTGCCGCCGGCGTTCTGCCCGGCGACGATGTCCTTCACCAGGTAGTGGAGATACATCTCCAGGTTGGTGTAGCGGCCGTTCTTGTCCAGGGTGACGGCGCCGGCGTCGGACTTGTCAGTCTTCTTGAGGCCGAACTGGTCCTCGAACCAGTCGGGCATGCCGTCGGAGTCGGAGTCCTTGATCTTCGCCTTCTGCTCTTCGGTGGCGGTGTACACCGGCCAGCCGTTCTTCCAGGTGGCGTCCTGGACGTCGGTCTGGGTGTCGATGAGGCCCTTCGTGGAACGGTCGCTGGCGGTCGTATTGCTGCCCTGATAGGTGGAAGTGCCGTCCTTCGTCTCCTTCGCGATGCGCCTGTCGATGCCGTCACGGGCGAAGCTGGCGCCCGCATAATTCAGGACCGGATCCAGGCAATTCGCGCCGGTGTGGACGCTCTGATAGGTGTCCGAGGCGAACCGGGTCGTCTCCTTGATCTTGGCCGCATCGGCCTCGCTGATATAGACGGAGACCGGAGAACTCTTGCCGGCCTTCCAGTTGTCGGCCGTCAGGTCGCTCTTCCCGTGCATCACGTTGCCGTCCAGGTAGAAGTGGCCGGGGAGGATCGTGCCGCCGCAATTGCTGCAGGAAGTCGTGGGCTGCAGGAACCAGATGTGGTTGGAGGGCGTCACGGGACCCGGCTTGTAATAGTTGTTGAACAGGTTGTATTTCCGGTGGTCGGTCCCATATTTGTCGGAACTCTCGCCGCCGTAGGTGCTGTTGCCCTTCCAGTTGTAGATCACGTTGTTGAAGATGGACACAGGGCCCTTCTGGGTGGACACGTAGTCGTGGTCGATACGCGGGTTGCGGCTGTCGTGGTGTGCCAGGAGGTTGTGGTGGTAAGTGGCGTTGTTGCCGCCCCAGATGCCGCCGTAGCCGTGGGAGCCCTTGTCGTGGATGGAGTTGCGGAGGCTCTCCGAAACGATGTTCCACTGGAAAGTGAAATCCTTCATCCCGTAGAAGGAGGCGCACTCGTCGGTGCACCAGCTCACGGAGCAATGGTCGATGATGATCTTCTCGTACTTGTCGTCGTCGTGGCTCATCACCTGCATGGCGTCGTCTTCCGTCTTCTTCTCATCGCCCATCCGGCAGCGGATGAAGCGGACGATCACGTTGCTGGCGCCGATGCGGAAGGTGTAGTTCTTCAGGCAGATACCGTCGCCGGGGGCGCTCTGGCCGGCAATGGTCAGGTCTCCCCTGGAGATGTTGAGCTGCTTCTCGAGGGCGATGGTGCCGGCCACGTCGAAGACGATGGTCAGCGGGCGGTCTCCCTTCTCGATGCCATACCGGAGGGTGCCCTGCGTGCTGTTGTCCTCCAGGGAGGTCACGTGGTAGATCTTGCCGCCGCGGCCGCCGGTGGCGTACATGCCGCCGCCTTCGGCCCCCGGGAAGGCGCGGGCGACGCCGTCCTCCTCCGTTGCAGGGATGGAGAACTGCTCATAGTACTGGCCGGTCGGCGGGGTGGGCGGTTCGGGATCGTCCGTTCCTTCCGTCTTGGCATCGATCCAGGTCACGGAGGAGGAGCCGCCGGCATTCACGGCCTTGACGCCGAAGCGGTAGTTCGTCGCCTTGGTCAGCTCGGTGACAGTCGCGTTGCGGGTGCCCGCAGTCCCTTCCTTCACTTTGGCGCCGTCTTTCTGGAGTTCCCAGGCGTAGGAAGCCGCGCCCTCGACCGCGTCCCACTGGAACTGCAGGCTGGTTTCCGTCGCCTTGTGCAGCTTCACGTTCGCCGGAGCGGAAGGAGCCTTGGGGGTGTCGGGCACCACGACCGGATCCTCCTTCCCGCCGCAAGCGGCAAGGATGAGGGCGGAAAGGGCCATCAAAGTCAGTTCTTTTCTCATAGCTTTTCGTATTCGAGCGAAGCCCAGATGAAGGGGCCGACGCCCTTCGGGTCATTCTCGATGATCTTCTCGTTGATGTAATACTCGAAAGTGCCGCTGCGGTTCTCCTTGCCGCCGAGGCCGGCGACGGCGCAGCAGTCGGTGAGATTCAGGGTGCCGTCCTTGTCCTCGCGGATGAACTTCTTCACGAGGGCCTCGTAGAGGGCCTTCGGATCGACGGACGCGGGCACCGCGTAGCCTTCGCGGGCGGACCGCAGATAGGCGTAGGTGAACATCGCGGAGCAGGTGGCCTCCAGGTAGTTTCCTTCCCGGCCCGGGCTGTCCAGGACCTGGTACCACATCCCGGTCTCGGGATCGGCATATTTCGGGAGCGTGGCGAGGATGCCTTCCAGGATGCCCTGCAGCTCGGCCTTGCCGGGATGGTTCTCCGGGAAGAAGGGCAGGACCTCGACGAGAGCCATCGTGTACCAGCCGAGGGCGCGGCCCCAGCAGTGGGCGGACTGACCCGTCACGGGATCGGCCCAGAACATCTGCTTGGACTCGTCCCAGGCGTGGCGGTACAGGCCGGTCGCCGGGTCGTAGGTCTTCTCGGCCGCCACCTTGAACTGGGTGACGACATCGTCGAAGATGGCGTCCTCGTGGGTGATGTTGGCATACACCGCATAGAAAGGTTCCGCCATATAGAGGCCGTCCAGCCACACCTGGTAGGGATACGCCTGCTTGTGCCAGAAGGCGCCCGCCTCGGTGCGCGGCTGGTTCTTGAGCTGCCTGCGGGCCGTCTCGATGGCCATGGCGTACCGGACGTCCGGGGTGGCCTGATACAGGCCGATCAGCGTCCGGGCCGGGCAGATATGGTCCAGGTTGAACTTTTCCAGGTCGTATTTGCCGCCGATCTCGCCGCCCTCGTCCAGGACGCCGTCGTACCAGGCGCGCACATACGCGTCGAATTCCGGAATGTCATAGGTACGGGAAACGGCCAGGAAGCTGCGTAGCTCCAGGCCGGTGGTGTAGTTCCACTTGTAGTTCCCCCCCTGCCCGTCCAGGTAGGTGGCTTCGGGCGCCCGCTTGATCTCCGAACGGACCATCCGGACGGACATGGGACCCGTTTTCAGGTCCGTCTTCGGCGCGCAGGCCGCGAGCAGCAGGGCTGCCAGCAATGCGATTCTTTTCATCTAACGGTTGTCAAAAGGGTTCCAGCGGATGCCGTCCTGCGCCTGGTACATCACCTTCTCGAAGGTGTACTCGGCGGCCTGCTTCGCGGTGAGGGTGTGCGCCCATTTCACGCGGGGGCCTTGTGCGCCGGGGCCGACATTCTGATATTCAGCGTAGTAGGAATTTTTCTTGGTGTTGGGCTTGCCTTCCTTCTCCCAGTCGTGCCAGCCGTCCGCGACGATGTGCGGGCCCAGCTCGCAGCCGATGAACACGGTCTTCGCATAGGCGCCCCAGGGGCGGCCCAGGTAGCACTTGTCGATGCCGGGAGCGGCCGTCAGCTTGCAGTTCTTGAACACGTAGCCGTACTTCTGGCCCTGGAGGGTGGAAGCGGCCGTCACATAGCTGTTTTTCTTGCTGTGGATGTGGCAGTTCTCGAAATAGGCGATGCTGGGGCCGAAGATGAAGTCCGTCGTGCCCTCGATGTAGCAGTCCAGGAAATAGTTCCGCTTGATGCCGCCCTCCTTGCCGAAGCGCCCGTAGGTATAGACGGTGTCCTGGTTGCCGATGAAGCGGCAGCGGTGGAAGAACAGGAAGTCGCCGTCGGTGAACACCGCCACGGCCTGGCCGATCTCCTTGCCCTCCCCCGCCGTGTTCTCGAAGGTGATGTCCTCGAAGGTCACGTAGCTGGAGTGGATGTAGATGCTGGCGCTGCCGGAAGTGCCCACCTTGAAGTCGTTGTCCGGCCACAGCTGCTCCGCATAGCGGTCGTAGGTGAGGATGGTCTTGTCCGCGCCCTGGCCCATGATCTTCATCCGGAACTTGGTGTGCGGGATGTCGATGGCCTCCTTGTAGGTGCCTGCCTTGATGAAAATGGTCGTGATCTTGTCGTGGCTGTAGTTCGGGACCGCGTCGATGGCGTCCTGGACCTTCATATAGTCGCCGTGGCCGGTCTGGTCCACGACGATGTCATAGCGGACGAGATGCTCGCCGATCGCGGGAACCTGCTTCTTGAGGGCCTCGCAGACGATTTCCGTCACCTTGCGCGCGCCGCTGGCGACCGTATGGGTGTTGTCGTCCTTGCCGGTGGAGATCATGAAATAGGCCTTGGAGGCCTCGTCGCCGATGCTTTCGATCCAGTCCAGGGTAGGCGTGGTGATGTCCAGCAGCGTCACGCCCATCTCCTCGGCCACCTGCTTCATCGCGGCGGGATAGTCGGTGTGGCAGTTGCGGTCCAGCTTGCCGTTCTTGAACCAGCGGCGAGCCACCGGGGTGAGGAGGATCGGCGTCGCGCCCTTCTCGCGGGCGCCGCGGATGAAGGTCCGGAGATTGTCCTGGTAGGCGCCGAAAGCGGGCGCATAGCGCTCGGGATCGTCGGCCTTGGAATCGTTGTGGCCGAACTGGATGAACACGTAGTCGCCGGGCTGGAGGGCGTACTCGACGATGTCCCAGAGGCCCTTGTCGATGAAACTCTTCGTGCTGCGGCCGTTCTGCGCGTAGTTGACGACCCGAAAGGTGTCGTCGACGAAATTCGGGAACATCATGCCCCAGCCGCGCTCGAGCTTGCCGTCGGAGAGGTCTTTCTCCGCCATGGTGGAATCGCCCATCAGGTGGATGGTCGTGAAGGAGCTGGCTACCAGCCAGACGGCGACGAGATAGAGGATCCTTTTCATAACTTGGTACCGTTGACGATGACGTTCTCGAAGTTGACGTTCTCGTAATAATGGGTTTCCACGCCCTTGTCGGCCGTGAAGTTGCTGTTCCGGATGGTCAGGTTGCGGACGGGCATCTCCGGGAGACCATTGACGAACACCGCCTGCTCCGCGCCCGCGCACGTGATATCAGAGAAGTGGAAGTCGCGGAACTCCGGCGTGGTCTCGTCGACCGGCTGGATGTCGCTTTCGCCGTCCTTGGACATCTCGGAGGCGGAGACGCCCATATAATACAGGTTGAAGATGACGCCGTAGGTGACGATGTCCTTCATATAGATGTGGTCGCACCAGATGTCCTTCACCAAGCCGCCGCGGCCGCGGGCGCTCTTGAAACGCAGGCCCACGTCCGTGCCGATGAAACGGCAGTTGGACACGCGGATGTTCTCCACACCGCCGGACATCTCGCTGCCCACCACGAAACCGCCGTGGCCGTGGTAGACGGTGCAGTCGTCGATGATGAGGTTGCGGCACTTCTTCCCGTGGTTGCGGCCGTCGGCGTCCTTGCCGGACTTGATGCAGATGGCGTCGTCGCCCACGTCGAAGGAGGAGCCGGTGAGGATCACGTTCTCGCAGGCGTCGATGTCGATGCCGTCGCCGTTGGTGGAGAAATGCGGGTTCCGGACGATGATGTCCTGGATCACGACATCCTTGCAGTACAGCGGATGGAGGTTCCAGCACGGGGAGTTCTGGAAGGTGCAGTCCTTCAGCAGAACGCGCTCGCAGTTGCGGAAGGACAGCAGCACGGGACGGAGGAATGTCTTGATTTCCTGCTCGTCCAGGGAAGGATCCTGGTAATTGAGCGAGCCCGCGGTGGCGCGCGCCTTCGCGTAGCCTTCGTCCGGGAACCAAGTCTTGCCGTCCTCCGGAATGTAACCGCCGCGCTTGAGGATCTCTTTCCACTGGTCGTCGGAGACCTTGCGGCGCTTGACCTCGCGCCAGTATTCTCCGCTTCCGTCGAAGATGCCGCCGCCGGTGATGGCGATGTCATGCGCGCCAGTGGCGTTGAGAGGAGACACGCAGCGACGCACGTCCAGTCCCTCGAAGTTCGTGTCGATGATGGGGTACAGGTCCTGGTTCGGATCGAAGACGACGATGGCGTCCTTGTCCACGAACAGCTCGATGTGATTCTTGAGCTCGATGGGACCGGTGCGCCAGACGCCGGCGGGAACGACGAGGCGTCCCCCGCCCTTCTGCACGAGCGCGTCGATGGCTGCCGCGAACGCGTCCGTGTTCATCGCCACACCGTCGCCGACGCCGCCGAAGTCCGTCAGCACGACGGAACGGTCGGGGATGGACGGCAGTTCAACCCGGGGCATATCGAAGGGAAGTCCCTCGTACAGAGCGGCAAATTCGTCGGTTTGCGTCCCCTTGCAGGCGACGGCAAGGGCCAGGATCGAAAGGAGGGTAAGGCGTGCTTTCATCAGTGGTTGCGTGCGGTTACTTTTCAACGGCTACAAATATAAGAAGTATTTTTGAATTTCCGTGCACGGTAACGGAAATATTTTTCAACATCTTATGTTAATAACGTTCAGCGCGTCCGTTACCGTGCACGATTTTTCCGTTTTTTCTTGGAAAGTCAAATTATTATTCGCAGATTTGCGAGCGGAAACCACTATGGCACAGAACGAAAAGATCACCATCAACGACATCGCCCGTCGCACCGGCCTCTCCAAGGGGACGGTGGACCGTGTGCTGCACAACCGCGGCGAAGTCTCCCGCAAGAGTTATGACCGCGTGATGGAGGTGATCCGGGAACTGGGATATGAGCCCAACGTGTACGCCTCCCTCCTCGCGAAGGGCAAGAAACACCTCGTGGCCGTCCTCATTCCCGCCAGCGAGCCGGGCTCCTTCTGGGAGCTGGCCGCTTCCGGCATCGGCCGGGGCGTCGCCCCGGTGACCGCCGCCGGCGTGGAAGCCGTTCCGTTCCCCTACGACCAGTACGACATCGAATCGTTCCGCGCCGCCTGCGCCAAAGTGCTCGAGGCCGAACCCTCCGGCGTCGTCCTCGCTCCCCTCTTCCAGGGCGAGACGGAGGTTTTCACCGGAAAACTGGCCGAAAGCGGAATCCCCTACTGCTTCATCGACTCAAGGCCCGACTCGAACGGCTACCTGGCCTACTTCGGCATGCCGCTGTACAAGAGTGGGTACCTGTGCGCGGACCAGCTCACCCGGGGGCGGAACATCCCCGGCGCCCTGATCGTCCGGATCCGCCGCGACCGCTACCAGCAGTCGGACCCCACCGTGAACCGCCGCGCCGGCTTCCTGGACTATATGCTGGAGAACGCCCCCGACTGCAAGATCGACAACGTGTTCGTGGACCCGAACGACCCGGAAGGCATCTACAGCACCCTGGACGGGTATTTTTCGGAACATCCGGAGGTGCGGCACATCGTGATGTTCAACTCCCGCATCCACCTGCTGGTCCCGTGGCTCGCCGCCCATCCGGACCCGGAGCGCCGCGTGGTGGGATTCGACAACCTGAAAGAGAACATGGACGCCCTGCGGGACGGCACCGTCTCCGTCCTCATCGGCCAGCGGCCTGACGAGCAGGTCCGCCTCGCCATCGAGGCCCTCGCCGAGCACGCCCTCCTGGGCAAGGCTCCCGCGCGCAAGGACAATTTCATGCACATGGACATCCTCACGCGCTACAACGTGGAGGATTACTAGAGATTCTTGTCCGCGAAATCCAGATACTGCAACCAGTCGTAAAGCAGGATCTCGTGCCGGCCGGCACGGATGTGATAGCCGTTACGCCCCTTGGTGACGGGCTGCTCCACGGCCGGCCATTCTGAAGGCGCAAAACCCTCATACCCATACAGTTGATAGACCGGGGCGGCATTCGCCAGGCCCAGGAACTCGCCGTGCGGGTCCGACCAGCGGTCCTCGCTGCCGCTTTCCACGTAGAGGGGGCGCGGCGCGATGAGGGCCAGGAGTTCGTGCTGGTCGAAAGGCAGCATCGACTCGTTGTCCCCGTACTTGTGGAAATTCTCGCAGAACCAGTACGGGAAATGGGTGTTGATGCGGCGGACGGTTTCACCGAAGCGGCGGCGGGAAAGGGCCGCTCCCCCGCAGCCGGAGGCGTTGGAGACGACCATCGCGAAGCGGGTGTCGCGGGCGCCGGCCCAGACAGCCGCCTTGCCCATCCGGGAATGGCCGAAGACCGCCACGCGGGCGGCGTCGACCTCGGCGTCCGTCTCCAGATAGTCCAGGGCGCGGGACAAGCCCCAGCCCCAGGCGGCGAGGGCGCCCCAGGTGTAACCGTCATAGTTCAAGCGGATTCCGGGATAGCCATCCGCGTCGGGCACGATGTCCTCGCAGCAGAAAGTCGCCACGGCGTAGCCCCGTTCCAGGATCTCCCGGAGCGGCCAGCGCTGCTGCTGGGAGCCGCGCGGCGTCAGGACATAGTCCTTCCGGTACCGGACCGAATCCGGCAGGAAGATGCCGGGGTCCGTGCCGATAGTATGGTTTCCAAAGAAATTGACGCCCATAAAGGCCGGCGCCGGGCCTTTCCGCCGGTTCGGAATGTACAGCAGAAGGTCCTCGTAGGCCGATTCTTCGCTGTCGAAGAAGATACGCACCTGCCGCCGGGTGGCCAGGCCTTCCAAGGCCGCAGAATCGTTGTCGCGGACCTGGAAATGCAGGCCCGCCGGCTTTCCCGGAACGCTGCCGTACATCTCCTCCTCGAACAGTTTCACCAGTTCGGGACGGCGCTTCTTCTCCCAGTCCTTCACGGTGCGCGTTCCCGCCAGCAGGTCCGGAAGCGTGTAGGACGGGACCTTCTCTTCGTCATAGAGGAAGCCCTCCAGCGGGTCGAAGGCCGGCTTGACGACGAGGTCCGTCACGTCCACCCAGCCGGAATCGTTCTTGGTCGCGAACCGGTTGCACCAGAAGCCGAACTTCGCGCCCACCCACAGTTCGGGCTGCGCCTTGAAGCTACCCTCGACTTGTGTAAACCGCTTTCCATCAAGGCTGTAGCTGAACCGGCAGACGGCGTCGGGCACATTCCCTTCCACCCCCTTCGCCCGGACGTCCAGTTCCACCCAGACGACGACTTCGGGCACATCGGGATAGTTGACCAACGGGACATTCTTCGACTCCCGGCTATGCGGGAGCGGTTCGTACCGATACGGCAGCACGGCGAGCTCCCGGACGGTCTCGGCGGCGCCCTCATTGGCCTTCAGGCATTCAACATAGTCCAGGACGGCGCCCTTTCCGGTATCGGTCAGGCGCAAGCCGGCGTAGTCGTTCCCCATCACGGCGAAACCGGCCTGTTCGCCGCGCTCCTTGAGCTGCGGGTTCGGCCGGAAAGAGAGCTTCGCCCGGACGGTGAACCGCTCGGCCGGGAACTTCTGCGCCAGGAAATTCGGGCAGTCCCAGAGGCTCCGGTACGGCCAAGTCTGCTGCACCGAATACAGGCGCACACCGTCCTGCAACGCATAATGCCAATACGGCGACGGCAACGCCGGATACTGCCATTCCAGGCCGATGCCGTAGGGTTTGTAAGCGGTTCTAGATTCCTTCGCTTCGCTCGGAATGACAGTGGGCTTCCTATAGTCCCCCACCGGCTGCCCCACACCATCCCCGTCGGGATCCACGCCGATCAGCGGCCAGCCATCGGCCCGCCAAGTCATCGGCTGGAGGTGCAGGATGCGCCCGTAGGCGCCCTTGTCCTGGAAATGGAGGAACCAATCCTCCCCTTCCGGGGTATCCACCCAGGCGCCCTGATGGGGGCCGTTGATGGTCCCCGGCGCCCAGGCCATCACAATGCGCTCCTCGTAGGGGCCGAACGGGTTGTCGGCCCGCAGGACCGTCTGCCAGCCCGTGGCCACGCCGCCGGCGGGCGAGAAGATGTAATACTTCCCGTCCCGCTTGTAGAACTTCGTCCCTTCGATGGTCGGCTGGCTCAGATGCCCGTCATACACGATGCGGGAAGGGCCCAGCAGGCGCGTCCCGTCCGGGGCCATCGGCGCGACGAACAGGATGCTCTTGTTCCCCGCCCGGGAACCCGCGCAACCGTGTGACAGATAAGCCTTTCCATCCTCGTCCCAGAAAGGGCACGGGTCGATGAACCCCTTCTCCCGGACCACCCACACGGGCGGTTCCCATGGACCTGCCGGATCCTGCGTCCGCACCATGAAGATGCCCCGGTCTGGATCGCCCACATAGATGTAGTACCAGCCTTCGTGGAACCGGATGGCCGGCGCCCACACGGCCTTGCCGTGGTGCACCACCGTCCGGAAATCGTTCTCCGGACCGTCCCAGCCGGCGCCCGGATACTCCGTCAGCGCCGCGCCCACGAGCTCCCAGTTCACCAGGTCCCGCGAATGCAGGATGGGCAGGCCCGGGAAGCAGTTGAACGACGACGCCGTCATCCAATAGTCCTCCCCCACCCGGCACACGTCCGGATCGGAATAGTCGGCATGCAGCACCGGATTCTGGTACCGGAACTGGGCAAAAAGGCCGCCGCTTACGAGCACGGCGGCCAGGAGAGAGAGGATTCGTTTCATACTTACGCCTTAAACCAGTCGAGGCACTTCGCGCAGAGGGCGGAGACGGAGGCCCAGTCGCCGGCCTTGATGACCTCCTTCGGGAAGAGCTTGGAGCCCATGCCCACGGCGGTGACGCCGGACTTGGCCCAGGCCGTGAGGTTCTCCTCGGTGGGTTCCACCGCGCCGGTGCACATGATCATCGCCCACGGCAGCGGGCCGAGGACGTTCTTCACGAACGCAGGACCGCCCACGGTGCCGGCCGGGAACACCTTCACCAGGTCGCAGCCCAGCTCCATCGCGTGGACAATCTCCGTCACGGTGCCGCAGCCGGGGCTGTACGGCACACCGCGGCGATTGCAAATCGGTGCCACCTCGTCCACCAGGCACGGCGACACGATGAAGTCCGCGCCCAGCTGCAAATACAGCGCAGCCGTCGGCGCATCGAGAATCGTCCCGGCGCCGAACGCCATCTCCGGGCACTCCGCCCGCACAAAGGAGATGACCTCCTTGAACACCCGATGGGCGCCGTCGCCCCGGTTCGTGAACTCGAACGCGCGGATCCCGCCGTCATAGCAAGCCTTCACGACCTTCTTCGTGAGTTCCACATCCGCATTGTAAAACACCGGCACGATCCCGGTGCCCTTGATGATACCGACGGTATCGAATTTCTTGAATTTTGCCATAGTTCAAATTTATCTGCTGACCCGGCCGGAACCGCCGCCGGCGATGAGACCTTCGACTTCGGCGACGGTGACGCGGTTGTAGTCGCCGATGATGGTGTGCTTGAGGCAGGAGGCCGCCGCCGCGAACTCGATGGCCTGCTGGTCCGTATCGTAGGCCAGGAGACCATAGAGGAGACCGCCCATGAAGGAGTCGCCGCCGCCCACGCGGTCGACGATGTGGGTGATGTCGTAGCGCTTGCTCTGCCAGAGGGTCTTGCCGTCATAGAGGACGCCACCCCAGGTGTTGTGGTTCGCGTTGATGGAGCCGCGGAGGGTCACCGCGACCTTCTTGCAGCGCGGGAAACGGTCAATGAGCTGGCGGCAGACGCTCTCGAAACGGGTCTGGTCGATCTCGCCGCCCGTCTTTTCCGCATCGAAGCCCTCGGGCTTGATGCCGAACTCCTTCTCCGCGTCCTCCTCGTTGCCGAGGATGAGGTCGCAGCCTTCCACGAGGGCGGGCATGACCTCGGAGGCGGACTTGCCGTACTTCCACAGTTTCTTGCGGTAATTGAGGTCGCAGGAGACCTTCACGCCCATCTCGTTGGCGACCTTGATGGCCTCCAGGCAGGCGTCGGCCGCGCCCTGGCTCAGCGCCGGGGTGATGCCGGTCCAATGGAACCAGTCGGCCCCCTCGAGGACCTTGCGCCAGTCCACCATGCCGGGCTGGATCTCGGAGATGGCGGAATGGGCCCGGTCATAGACGACCTTGGAACCGCGCGCCACGGCGCCGGTCTCCAGATAATAGATGCCCACGCGGTCACCGCCCCAGACGATGCCGTCGGTGCCGACGCCGAAGCCGCGGAGCTCCGCGACGCACATGTCGGCGATGTCGTTCTTGGGAAGCCGGGTGACGAACTGGGTGTCGATGCCGTAATTGGCCAGGGAGACGGCCACGTTGGCCTCGCCGCCGCCGAAGGTGGCGTCGAACTGATGGGCCTGCGAGAAGCGCAGGTAACCGGGGGTGGAGAGGCGAAGCATCACTTCGCCGAAGGTAACTACTTTAGGCATATTATATCGATAGGTTTTGTTGCTTGTTGCGGCAGGAGGATTCCCGCACTTTCAGTTCCATGGGCACGACGACGGTCCCCTCCTCCCCGGCCAGGAAGGCCTGGGCGGCCTGGCGGCCCATCTCGAAGGGATTCAGGGCGAGGGAGCTCATGGACGGAGTCATCAGGGCCGTGAAGGCTTCGTTGGCCGTGCCCACGATGCCGAAGTCCTCCGGAATGCGGAGGCCCCGCTCCCGCGCGGCTTCGATGGCGCCGAGGGCGGAGAAGTCGCCGGCGCTGTAGAGCGCGTCACAGCCCGCGTCGATGGCCTTGAGGCCCGCCTCGAAGCCGGTTTCCCGGACGATGGTGTCGTAATGGACGAGGGATTCGTCCACGGGAAGGCCGCTGTCCCGGAGCGCCTGGCGGTACCCTTCGAGCCGGGCGGCATACGCCTCGGAGTTCATATAGCCCGCGAGCGTGCCGATGCGGCGGTATCCCTGCTCCACCAGATGCTTCGTGGCGGCATAGGCGCCCTCGAAGTTGTTGCTGACGACCTTCGCGCCGGGAAGCTCGCTGAACACACGGTCGAACTGCACGAGCGGGATCCGGTCGCCGAGCACTTCCAGGATATGGTTCCCATTGTCCGAGCCGATGGCGTGGGACATCAGCACCCCCGCCACCTGGTTGTTCCGAAGCGTGCGGAGCGCCTTCACCTCCGCCTCGAACCGCTCGTGCGTCTGGCAGATCAGGACGCAGTAGCCGGCCGCTTCCAGGATGGACTCGGCCCCGCCGATGACGTTGGAGAAAAAGTTGCGGTGGATGCGCGGAACGATGATGCCGACGATGTCGGACCGTCCCTTCCGGAGATTGGACGCGACGATGTTGCGTTCATAGCCCATTTCCGCCGCCATCTTTTCGACGGCCAGGCGGGTTTCCTCCTTCACGCGAGGGCTGCCGGAAAGCGCCCGCGAAACCGTGGACGGCGTCACCCCGAGGGCGGCGGCTATGTCGGAGATCGTCACCATTGCGGTGCAAAGATAGGGAAGATTCCGGAATAATACAAACGTTTGTACAAACTTTCCGAAAAAAGCCCGGCGGGCGGCCGGGCTATCATCAGACTATTTGAAAATCTCGGCCAGCTTGGCCTCGAGGGCATCACCGCGGAGGCAGCGGGCGACGACGGTTCCTTCCGGATCGATCAGCAAGTTGTCCGGGATGGAATTGACATTGTACACATCGGAGGCGACGGTCTTCCAGTACTTGAGATCGGAGAGGTGGATCCAGGGCATCTCCCATTCCTTGATGGCTTCCACCCAGGGTTCCTTCTCGCGGTCGAAGGACAGGCCCACGACCTCGAATCCCTTGTCGTGATACTTCGCATAGGCGTTGACCACATTGGGCATCTCCGCCTTGCAGGGGCCGCACCAGGAGGCCCAGAAATCGACGAGGACCCACTTGCCCTGGCCCACGTACTCGCTCAGCTTGTGCAGGTTGCCGTCCGGATCGGCCTCCTCGAGGTCGAGGAACTTCTGGCCGATGATGGCCTGCTTCTTCTCCTCGGCTTCCTTCTGGCGGGCGACGGATTCGTCAATCTTGCGCTTGAGGTCGAGCACATACGGATGCTGGGCGAACACGGCATCCGATGCCAGCAGCTCATTGAACTTGTCCGGACCGGCCAGGGAACGGACGTTCCGGATGAAAGCGACCGGAATCAGGTTGTCCTTATTCTCCTCGACAACGCCGAGGTAGCAGTCGCGAAGTTTTTCAATCCAGGCGTCATACTCCTTCTCCTTCGCATCTATTTCCTCTTCGGGAAGTTTCATCAGCTCAGACACGAAGGCGTTGTATTCCTGCATCATGGCATCGGTCTTCGCATCGCATTCGGCGAGCTTGTTATTGAGGTCGGAACCCTGGAGGGTATTGTCAGCATAGTTCACCTGGATGGGCTTGCCGTCATTGAAGAGCATGAAACTCCAATTGGACTTGTCGGAGGTGATGTTCAGGAAGGCATCCTTCGGAGCCTTGCCCTTAAAAGCGAAAGCGCCGTTCGCGACGACGGCCGTGTCGATGGCCTCGCCGGTAATCTGGTCTACCAGAAGCACCTGGGCGCCGTCCTCGAGGCCCGTGCCGCTGATGGCATACTTTGCGGTATCGTTGGCGCACCCCACGGTCGCCATCACCGCCAGAAGAGCAATGATAATCTTTTTCATTTTCAGCAAATTTTGACAAAGATACGAAAAAACCGGATAGCTTGTTCAAGTCTTTCTTGCTATCTTTGTGCAAATCGTTATTCCTTATGAGACAGTTCCTTCTCGCCCTGCTGGCCTTCGTCGCCAGCTGTTTCAGCGGCCACGCCGCGGATTACCGCGTTTCTTCCCCTTCCGGGAACATCGTCCTGACCGTCTCCAATGGAGACCGGCTCTCCTATTCCGTCACTTGGAACGGAAGGACGGCCATCGCCCCCTCCGCGATGGGCTTCGAGTTCAAGGGCGAAAAGCCGATGGCCGGGCCCTTCACGGTCCTGGGCAACCCGGCCGTGGAAGCGCACGTGGAGGCCTGGAAGCCGGTGGTGGCGAACAAATACAGCGACATCAGCGTCGCCTCGAAGAACCTCACGCTCCAGCTGAAGGAAACCGCTGACGAAGGCCGGCGCATGGACCTGGAATTCCGGGTGATGGACGACGGCGTCGCCTTCCGGTACACTTTATATCCCGTCACCCGCGTGGGCGACCGGATGGTCCAGCGGGAGCTCACCGAGTTCGCCGTCCCGGCGGGCACGGAGGGCTGGATGACGGAGTATCCGCGTCCGTTCCGCTCCTCCCAGGAGGCCTGGCGCACCCGGACCCCGCTGGCGTCCGTTCCGGACAGCCAGATTACCGGCCTACCCCTGTTGCTGAAAGCGGATGACGACCTCTACCTGGCCATTACCGAGGCGGCGATGGACAACTGGTCCGGCTTCTACCTGGGCGTCGGAAAGACGGCCGGCGGCGTCTGCACGCTGGAAACGCACCTCTCCCCCCTCCCTTGGGAGGAGCCCGAATCCTGGGCCAACCTCAAGAAATACGAGGAGGGCGTCAAGGTCCGCTTCGACGATGTCATCCGTTCCTCCTGGCGGCTGGTGATGATCGCCGACAATCCGGGCAAGTTCATCGAATCGGAGGCCGTCCATTCCCTGAACGAGCCCTGCGCCATCGAAGATCCCTCCTGGATCAAGCCCGGCCTGAGCGCCTGGGACCACTGGTGGAGCGGCGAGGTCAAGGTGGACATGCCCACGATCAAGGAATACATCGACTTCGCCTCGCAGATGGGCTGGCCCTACATGCTCATCGACTGGCAGTGGTACGGCCCGTACGCGCAGCCGAATGCGGACATCACCAAGGCCGCGCCGCAGCTGGACATGCCGGAAATCCTCGCCTACGCCGAGGACAGGAACGTCCGCTGCTGGCTATGGATCCATTCCGACGACGCCGCCCGGAACAACGCCTTCTACGACGCCTTCCCGCTGTACCGCGACTGGGGCGTCGCGGGCGTCAAGATCGACTTCATGGATCGCGAGGACCAGGAGATGGTGCGCTGGTACCGAAAAGTGATCGAGCGGGCGGCGGAATGCCGGTTGATGGTCGATTTCCACGGCGCCTACAAGCCCGACGGCATCGACCGGACCTGGCCCAATATGATGACGCGGGAAGGCGTGCTGGGCAGCGAGTATTACAAGTTCGCCCAGGACCGGCAGCTGCCTACCCCCGAGCATAACGTCACCCTCGCTTTCACGCGGATGCTCGCCGGCCAGATGGACTACACCCCGGGCGGCTTCCTCAACGTCCGCCGCGAGGACTGGAAGCGCCAGACGCCGGCGCTGGTGTGTGACACCCGCTGCGCCGAACTGGCGAAATTCGTCATCTACGACAGCCCGTATATGGTCTTCTGCGACCATCCGAAGCACGTCCTGGGCCAGCCGGGGGCCGATTTCCTGCAGATCGTCCCCACCGTCTGGGACGACACCCGCTTCCTCGGCGGAGCCCCGGAGGAATACGTGCTCCTCGCCAAGCGTTCCGGTGACACCTGGTTCGTGGGTGGACTGAACAATTCCGTAAAAAAGAAGGTCTCCGTGGACCTGGGCTTCCTCCCCGCGGGCACCCACACGGCCACGGGCTGGATGGATGGCAAGAAAACCGCCAAGGACCCGAAGATCCTGGAAAAGAAAGTGTTGAAAGTCTCTCCGGACAAGCCGCTGGAGATCACGATGGAATCCGCCGGCGGGTTTGTGCTGACGGTCGAATAAACCGGCAAGCCGTCACTTCCGCACCTGCAGGTTCAGTTCCTGGACGGCGGGCTTGAAGAAAGCGTCGCCGTCGGCCTCCACGCATATAGTAATGCCCGACCACAGGCGCTCGGGATCCGTCCCGAAGTAATCCGGGTCGATGCGGAAGGTGTATTCCCCTGTCTGGATGGCGGGGCCGGAAATGAGCACGACACGGGGGCGGACGGCGGCGTGGTCGCCACCCGGCGCGTTCCTGGTCTCATCGACAAAGACCGGCTCCACCGTGAAAGTATCCCCCAGGACCGTCGCATTCATCTTGATGTGCTTGTCCGGGTCATAGACCAGCAGTTCCCCATTCACGCGTGCGGACAGATACTGCATCCGCTTGCCCCGGACGGCCGCGTACCGGGCGCGGGCCAGACGGACCATCTCCTCGTCAGGATACCAGAACTGCTCGTGCGGATCCATCGTCTCGTGCCCGTCCTCATACCAGCGCGAGAAATACACGCCACCTTCCGGCCGGGGATTCTGCAGGGCCTTTTCGATGAACTTGGCAATATAATCCTGCGTCTCGGGGCACAGGTCGAAATGTCCCCTGCCAGCGTCGCAAAGGAAGGAAATGCGGCTGTCGGGATACATCATCCGGAAAGCCAGGGCCGGCAGCAGGCGCGCCTCCCACCACTCATACTCGCCCATTATCATCAGGCCCGGAATCCTGTCGATGTTCCGGGTCCTCCCCCATTCCACGTTGGCGCGCCCGTACCCGCACAGGTTCGTGCGGGGCGCATCCCCGTGGTAGGAGATGATGCACAGGGTCCGCTCCGGATTCCAGGCGGCGAAGTTCCACGGGAAGGTCGCCTGCGCGGAATGGCCGAACGGGATGATGGGTGCCGAAGCGATTTCCGGATGCCCCGTCCCCCGGGCGAAATCGGCCATCAGCGCCTCGAAGCGTGACTGGCAGTCCGTCGCCGGGTCCCAGTTCTGGGAGCCGCGCTGGACGAAGGCCATCGCCACGCCCAGCCGGTCCATTTCCCGGCAGAAAGGCTCGCTCCGGAACAGCACTTCCTCCGTCATGTTCTGGTGACAGTAGAGCACCGCCTTGACCTCGGAAGCGCCTTGCGGGAGACGCAGGTACGCCCGGCTTCCCGGCTCGCCGGCGGCGTAGTCAAAATGCGGCTGCGCCCCCGCGGCGAGCGGGAGCACAGCAAGCAGGAAGAGAATGACCTTGCGGAACATATTACGGAAGGAATTTGAGTCCCTCGACGTGCGAGCCCACGTACATTGGAACATAATCGCCGGTGGCGTACCAGGCGGGCTTGCCGGGCATCTGGTCGTAAATCTTGACCCCGTTGATCCGCAAGTCCTCGAAGGTGACATTCCGGACCTTGTGGTCCGCGTCATACCCGCTGATGACCGACATCCCAGTTCCGTTCCCGTAATAGCGGATGGTCCGGAACAGGACGTTCTCGATGCCGCCGCCGGGAGCCGTGCAATACTTGCTGTTCCAGCCCACGCGCACCTGGAAAAGGGATCCGGTGCCGATCTGCTCGATGCGGATGTTGTCGAAGACGACGTCGCGGACGAGGTTGCCGTCCCCGCAGTTGATGGTCATGCAGCCCTGGTACTCCACCTGCGGCTCGAACTGGCCCAGGATGTCCAGGTTGTCGTAGCGGAGGCCTTCGATGACATCCCCCACTTCGGGATTGCCGTGGATGCCGATCATGATCGGATGGGCGACATCGGCCCAAAGCGTGGAATTGGTCATCCGGACGTTCCGGACGCTGCCGCTGAAGCCTTTCCGGGTGGCATAGACCGTGGTGCAGTCGTCGGAATTTCGGCAGAAGACGCGGTCGAAGAGGATGTCCGAGCAGCCGCCGAACACGTTCAGGCCGTCGCCCCACGACGGGTGGGAGATGCTCCGGACGTCGTGGACGGTCACGTTCGACGACTCGCCGATCGGGCAGGTATTGACAATGAGCCCGTCGACCACGACATTCTTCGACCGATAGATGTGGCAGCCCTCATAGCCGGAAGCCGGGCGGGCGACGCCGCGCCCCAGGATTTTGACATTTTCCGCATCCTCGATGGCGAAGGTTCCCGCGAAATAGCTTCCGCCGGCCAGATAGACGACGGTGTTGGAGGGGACGGGAATGGTTTCGTCGGGATAGAAACCGGGCCCATAGCAGTGGAAGCTGCGGCCGGTGGCCTCGGCCTCCTCCCGGGCTTCTTCCTGGCTCACCGGCGGCTTGGAGGTGAACACCAGCAGGTTGTCGGTGATGTCGCCGTCGAACTCGACGCTCACATTTTCCGGCTGGAACAGGAGGAACTGCACGGTGGAGTCGTTCTTCACCTGGGCGATGCAGCCGCGGTAGTCCGGGCGGACGCGGGCCGAGGTGAACTTCTTGTTCTTCGTAACCACGCGCACATTGACATCGCCGGTGAAATCGAAGAAGCAGTAGGAAATCTCGCTGACCTTGTGCTTGTTGTCCCCTACCGGCGCATTGACCTTGGCCATATAGGTGTCGATCCGGGTCCATTCCTGGTGGCCGCGCGGCTGGAGATACACCTCGTAATCGTGCTTCAAGGGAGCGCCTTCCGGGGCGGGATACGTGAAGATCGAATGGAGCTTGGCCCCTTCCTTCACGCCCTTCACCGAGAACTGGTCGGCCTCGGGATTGCGCGTCATCTCGCCGTTCTTCTCCGCCTTGGCCTGCAGGGCCAGGACTTTCTTGGCATAAGGCATTTTCAGGCCCTTCCGGCCCACATAATGGGCATAAGGAAGGTCGTAGATGCAACGGATGCGGCCGCGGCCCATCTCCCCCGGCTCCGTCCAGTCGTTGTACAGGCCGGTCCAGTCGGTCCAGGTCTCGAAGGGGACGTCATTCCCCAGATTGTACTTGGCCGTATATTCGATGCCCTTCATCAGGCGGTTGTCCAGGGCGCCCCATAGGTCGTCGCCCTGCTCCCAGGCCATCTCGCAGATCTCGCACATCGCCCCCAGGCCCAGCTGCGCGTGGCCCTGGTCGCGCCCCGTCTCCTGGCACTGGCCGCTCTCGGCCACATAGCCCGGCAGCGAGCCGTCGTCCTTCGCGTGGAGATAGACGTCGACCGCGTGCTGATACAGCTCCTTGTCGTCCAGGAAGATGCCGCACGCCATCCGGCAGCGGTTCACGATATGCCCCCAGTTGCCGTTGGCGTAGGGGCTGTAAGCCTCGAAACGGTCGATCACGGGCAGGATGGCGCGGCGCACCATCTCGCTCCACGCCGGCGTCTGCCGATCCTTCAGGATGATCATGCCACGGAGCATCCAGTAGGCCTGAATCAGGCACAGCGGCGCGTCGTGGCCGTCGAAACGCTGCAAAGTCCCGGCATAGGCGTTGATGATTTCCAGCGCCTTGGCGTCCTCGCCGGCCTTGGCGCACTGCCAGGCCTGCCACATGTCCTTTTCGCTGCCGCCTTTGGTCTTGGCGTACTGTCCGTCGCGGGCCACGACCTCGTAGGGGCCGGCCATCTTGTAGGAGCCGTCCTGGGCCAGGGCCGGCGTCAGCAGGCCGGCCGCAAGCAGGGCAAGAAGGAGGATTCGTCTCATAAGTTCTTCAGTCTGAGCAGCGCTTCGATGAAATAATAATCGGCATAGACGATGCTGTAGTCGATCTCCTTGCCGGCCGGATGATGGCCGGTGGAGTGCAGGAGGAAACTGTCGCACCCTTCCGGGGCGCGATAGTTCTCATACAGGGAACGGAGCATGGCTTCGGCTTCGGCACGGTACTTTCCGTCGGTATACGTGGAAAGTTCCAGCAAAGCCGATGCCACAACGGCCGCGGCGGAAGCGTCTTTGGAGGCGTTCGGAATCTCCGGGTCGCAGAAATCCCAGTATGGCACCTTGTCCTCCGGCAGGCGGGCCAGGTAGACGTCCGCAATCTTCTGCGCGAACTCCAGGAAACGGGGTTCCCGGGTGAAGCGGTACACCATCGTGTATCCATAGATGCCCCAGGCCTGGCCGCGGGCCCACATCGAGTCGTCGGCATAGCCCTGGTGGGTGCAACTGTACCGGTAGGCGCCGGTCTCCGCGTCGAACACCGCCACGTGGTAGGAGGTTCCGTCCGGGCGGAAGTTGTAGCGCATCGTCGTATCGGCGTGGGTGACCGCGATGTCCTTCCATGCAGGGTCTCCCCCGTTCTCAGCGGCCCAGAACAGCGTTTCCAGGTTGAGCATGTTGTCCATGATGGTGTTGTGCCCGCCGAAATTGGGCACTTCGCGAGGCCAGCTCAGGATGGTGCCCACCGCCGGATTGAACAGGGCGGCGAGGCGCTCCGCCGTGGCGAGCACCGCCTCCTTGTACGCCGGGTCGCCGGTCAGCCGGAACCCGTTGCCGAAGGAAGGGAACATGATGAAGCCGATGTCGTGGTCATAGGCCGGCTGCCGGGCGATGAAGTCCAGCGCCTCCGTGTAACCACGCGCGGCGGTCTCCAGCGCGGCATCGCCGGAAGCCTCGTACGCATACCAGAGGATGCCCGGCCAGAAGCCCATCGTCCAGTTCTCCTGGCACACGGGCGTCAGGTTCCAGCGGCAGTCTCCCGGCGCGATGTTGCGCGGCGACTCGCCGTAATCGGCGCCGAGCCGTTCCTGGACGCCGGTCACCTTCTTGACGCAGTAGTCCAACGCTTCGTCGGCCAGGGAGACCGGCCGGGCGCAGGCTGCCGCCAGCACGAGGCCGGCAGCAAAACAAAGCGGTTTCATCATTCCTTTCATGGCAGTTCCCAATAAACTTCGTAACGCTCCTCATGCAGGCTCCACAGGGGTTTCAGCGCCGTGAAATCACGAGGCAAGTCCTGGAACCCCAGCATGGAACCGGGAATATGATAATCGTAAGTGTAATAATCGTTGTATTTGGCGGGGTCCGATACGGGTTGCGGAGGCTCGAAGCCCTCCGTTCCCAGCGGAAGGGCCAGCACCAGCGGGCCGCGCATCACCACCCCGAGCGTGGCATCCTGCAACGCAGGTTCCACGTGGTAGGTCATCGGATACGAAACGCTGATCCGGTCGCCCGCCTTCCAGTTCCGGCGGAGCGTCAGGTACGACGTTCCCGTCACTTTCACCCGACGGCCGTTCACTTTCACGACGGGCGCGGCGCTCCAGGAAGGCCGGCGGAAAGCGATTTCCCGCATTCCCGGCGTCTCCACTGTGAGCGTCACTTCCCCATCGGCCGGGAAAGCGGACTCCAGACGGACCTTGAACCCGTCCCAATCCAGGGTGGACGGGATGAAGAGGTTCACATAGAGCGTATTCCCCGCGTGGGCATAAATGCTTTCCGCATACTTGGCGTGCGACTCGAAGCTGCTGCCCACGCAGCACCAGAAGGAGTCGTACGGGGTGCTGTACACCTTGTGCGTCCCGCTGGCGAGCGGCAGGAAATAGGCGGCCATCCCGGTCCGGGGATTCTGCGAGCCCAGGATATGGTTGCAGAGCGCCCGCTCGTAATAGTCCATCACGGAAGCGTCCCCGGTCCAGGCGACGATATGGCGGGCCAGCCGCAGCATGTTGTACGTGCAGCAGCTCTCCCCCGTCACGCCGGTGACGTGGTTCCGGAAGTCGGCCGGATCGAAGAAATGCTCCTTGTCGGACAGGCTGCCCGTCGCATAGATGTGATGCGCGAGCATCTGGTCCCAGAAGAACGTGACGGCCGTCCGGGAGTCCTCCGAGCCCGTCAGTTCGTACCGGCGCGCCTCGGCGATCACCTTGGGAATGAAGGTGTTCGTATGTTTCGTCCCGAAATCGGCCTTCTGCGCCTTCAGCGGGTCGATGACGTCGTCGTGGTAGAAGAACTCCGCCAGCCATCGGCATGCCTCGTCCCGGGTGATGCCATACAGGTTCCACCAGGCCTCGGGGATGCCGCCGAACTCGTTGCGGAGCATCAGCCGGCGGGTTTCCTCCGACAGACCGGAGAGCTTCGCCTGCGCCCAATGGGCCATATCCAGGGCCTCCGTCAGGGCCAGTTCCGAGCCCGCCAGTTCATACTGGTCGATGAGCCCGGCGAGAATCTTGTGCAGGGTGTACCACGGGGCCCAGACCCGCTCGCCCCGGATGTTCCGGTTGATCAGTTCCTCCGGGAAAGCGCTCAGGTAGCCGTTTCCATGGGCAAGCTGCACCTCCCGAAGCCCGAGGACCAGGCTGTCCCCTTTCGCCTTGAAGGCGGAATCTCCGGTCGATGCGTACTGGAGCGCGCAGGCGCTCAGCACGTGTCCGGTGGTATGCCCGCGGAGCTCGCAGTCGAGCGATTCCCAGCCGCCGAGCTTCTTCACGGTCATATAGCCTCCCTCATTTCCGGCCCAGACGCCTGCCGTCGTGCGGAAGCTGTGCAGGAGCCGGTTCACGTCGATGCTCCTGAGCCAGGCGCCCGAGCGCTCCTGGTTCTCCTTGAAGGGACTGTCCAGCAGCCGGACGTCCTTCAGCGGAAACCATTCTACTTGGGCGGAAGCGCCGAGTGGCAGCAGCGCGGCCAATATGAGGGTGACAATACGCATTTACAGGATGGTCTTTTTACCCAGTTTCTTGAATGCCTTCAGATCGGCCTTCGCGGCCGGAGTGAAGGAGGCGGCGGCGCCGCCGCGCGGAAGCAGCGAGAACGGGAGGGCATCGCCTTTCCGGACGATGAATTTCCGCACCGCCACGTGGGTGGCCGTGTCCACGGACGGATCGTCCGTATAGACGGTCATCACATAGGGCGTGTCCGGGGCGAGCCAGTCGGCCGTCAGGCGCAAGGATTGCGCCTCGTCATTGCCCAGGACGCCCAGATACCAGTCGGTGCCGCTCCGGCGGACGATGGCCGCGGTGGTGCCGATGTGGTCGTCCACCACGCGAGTTTCGTCCCACACCGTGGGAACCGTGTCGAAGAACGCCAGTTCCGGCGTTTCTTTCATCCGGTCGGGCGTGTCGTACCAGTACAGCGTCTGGAGCGGTGAGAAATACATCACCGGCAGGGCCAGCTGGTGCGCGTGGGTGTTCTTCAGGCGCGGATCGAAATAGCACACGGTGTAGTCCGCCGCCCCGCAGAGCATCCGCGTGAACGGAAGCTGCGTGTCGTGGGTGGCGGAAGGCCACTCCTCGTTGCCACAGATTCCCTCCTGCGTCAAGAGGTTCGGATAGGTCCGAGAATAGCCCGTCGGACGGTATTCGTCGTGGATGTTCACCATGATGTGGCTGTCCGCGGCGGCGCGGACGAGTCCGTGCACCCAGTCCGCCCAATGCTGGTTCGTGAACTGGACAAAACCGAACTTGACGCCCTTCAGGCCCCATTTCTCATACACGGGGAACAGCGAGACGCCCTGCTTCTGGAGCGCGTGCTGATTGACATAGACCCATACCCCGACGCCCTTGGAGGCGCCGTAGCGGACGACTTCCGGCATGTCGATGGCCGGAATCACCGTCGTCGCATCGGTCGCGAAGTCGTAGGCGGGGCCGTACCATTTCCAGTCGTACAGGATGTAGTCGATGCCGTGCCGGGCGGCGAAGTCGATGCAGGCCTTGGAGTTTTCGGTGGTCAGGCGGGTTTCGCGGAGGATCTTGCCGGGCTTGATCCAGTCCGTGTCGGAGAGTTGGCAGGATTCGTTCAGGTTAAGGTAGATGTCATTCTGCTCCAGCAGGCCGCCCAGGCGGTCGGAAGCCATCACCACGCGCCAAGGCATCGCATAGGGTGTAACCAGGTCGGTGCCGGTGTCGTTCAGGGCGACGGCCAGCACATGGGGCCGGACCAGGCGGAGCTTCCCGCGCGGGAAATCGATCACGCCGGCCTCTCCGACGGCCGCATACAGGTCGTCGGCGAGTTGCAGCGTGAGCGGACGCTCGCACTCCTCCGTCCATCCTTCCAAAGGCCGTTTCTCATAGAAAGCCTGGGCCCATAGATGGTACCAAGCCTCGGTCCCGGCTGGAAAGGCGAACTCGGTGTTGTCGGCGACAATCCGGTGGTACAGGGCGTCCGGATGCATCGGCAGGAAATAACGGAAGGCGATGCCTCCGTCATAGGCCCGGAACTCGATGTCCAGCCCGCACAGGGACGTGTCGTCCTTCGTGAAATGCAGGACGACGCCCCGGTACGCATCCCGGACCTCGCTGCGCTCCCCGAAGGGATTGTGCCACACGGTGTCCCGGGACACGGTTTCGGTCCCCGTCAACAAAAGATTGTCAAACCAGCGGTCCAGGCGGGGTACGGACCGCTTTCCGGTCGCCATCTCCCAGATGTGGTTGTCCACGGTCAAGTCCAGGGCCGACGGGAGCACCACGGCACGGCCGTCGAAGGCCGTGGCGTAAGTGATCCGCGTGCGCCCGTTTTCCGCCGTCACCTCGATCCGGGCGGTCTGGCGACCGTCCGGAGAGGCGATGTCGAAGGTCTGCGCGCCCAGGGTCTGCCCCAGGAGCAACAGGAGGGATATGACGGCCGACGTACGCATCACTCGCCCTGGTAGAAGAGGAGGGTGCCCCAGCCGATCTGGTCGAAGGCCGCGCTGGTGGAGCCGTAACGGCTGTCGCCGGCCCCGCCGTCACCGGTCAGTTTCCCGTCCCGGAAGCGGAGCTGCTGGGCGAAGAGCTTCGTGTAGTAGCAATTGTTCGCCGCGAGCTTCTTCTCCTTGATGTAATGCATGTAAATGAGATCCCAACCCGGACGTTCCTTGCCGCGGCCGTCGGCGGAAACCGCCGTATGGGTCGCGCCGTGGCTGTGGTTGGAGCAGGAGCAGTCCACGCAGTACTTGTACTCGGTGAAAGGCATCGAGGTCGTGATGAACGTGCCGTTCTGCTTCACGTTGTACTTGGCCTCGTACTCGAAGAAAGCCAGTACGCGGTTGTTCTCGGCGCCCCAGAAGTCCAGGCCCACGTTCTGCGCCATCCGGCACAGCTCGGCGGTCTCGGACACGCACAGGGTGGCGTGCCCCTGGTCGCGGCCCGACTCCATGCACTGGGCGATGAAGGCGGACTTGCCGGAAGGATCCGCGATGGGGTCATAGGGAACCAGGTTCTTCACGGCCCCGCTCCCCTTTCCGGACAGGAACTGCTTGTTCACGTAGTTCACCATCTCCTGGTCCTCCAGGTAGATGCCGATGGCGAGGATGGAGGCCAGGTTGCAGAGCTCCCAGTTGGACCAGTAGTGCAGGTCGCACACGCCGGATCCGCCGTGGTTCTCGATAAACCAGTAGTTCTTCGCATACCAGACATCCCGGAGCCACTTTCCGAAGGTATTCTGCTCGGACGCGGACCAGCCGGAATAGCTCCGCAGGAGTTCCGCGGCATTGGCGAAGGTGTAGCCCTGGAAACCGGCCAGCAGGTACTGGTTGTTGTCGTTGGCCGTGATCTTCTTGCACACGGCGGCCCATTCATTGAGGATTGCGCGGGCCGCCTCGGCGTACTTCGTGTCCCCGGAGACCTGCCAGCGCAGGGCGAGCTGGAAAGCCGCCGCCGCCTGCTGGTCGCAGAGGATGTAGTTCTCGCTGGAAACACCCGTGCCCGTGGGATCGCCCCGGACGATGGTGGCCAGCGCGCTGGGCTTGATGTTGTCCTGCGCCCAAGGGCTGTTGCACAGCTCCTTCCAGGAGGCGAACACCGGGTCGTTGGCGTCCGCCGCGGCGACGTGCTGCTTCACGCGGGCCAGGTCGGCCGCATTGACATACGCGCCGGGGTGGCTGAACTTCACCGTCACGTCGGGAACGGGCTTCTCGACGGGAGTGAGGTCCACTTCGCCCTGCTTGGGCAGCTTGTTGCAGGCGGCCGCCCCCGTGAGGGCAGCCGCTGCAAACAGCATACAAACCAACCTATTCATACGTGATGCCGGTCTTGTTGGACCACTCGAGCAGATAGGCGTTCATCTCATCCATCGAGCGGAACGTGTGATGCCAGAAGAATCTGTAATACAGGTTGTTGATGTCCTGGAGATCGGCCTTGTCGGAGTTGCGGATGTCCGCATACTTCAGCTGCCAGGTGGTGAAGGTGATCACCGTGTTCTCCGGGAAGGCGGTGCCGTTCTGCCAGTTCTGGTCCACGAGGCTGTACACGAGGATCGCGGAGCCGTCGGAGCACTTGAACTTCTTGAACCACTTGTTGTTGGAGCCGCCGTAGTTGCCGGAGTACTTGGTGCCGTCCTCGGCCGTGCCGGAGGTGTCCAGGTTGATGTTGCGGGCGAACTTGCCCTTGCCGTTCTCGTCCATGCGGTCGTTCACGTCGTCCACGCGGATGGTGATGATCGGGTACTCCTTGGAGATGAAGGTCTGGCCGGCGTGTCCGAAGTCGCCGCGGCCGGTATTGGCGTTGGCCTTGTTCGGGACGATGTACAGGTAGCGCTCGCCGGCGTCGCTGATGCGGAGCTCCTTGGTGGCACCGTTCGTCTTGGTGATCCACAGGTCCGGATTCTCGTTGTGCTCGCGGTAGAAGCCGGCCGGGACGTTCACCTCGATGGTGGCGGAGGAGACATAGCCGGCGGGAGCGGCCTCGGAAGACTGCGTGCTCACGGTGACCGTGGCCTTGCCGTACTTCTTGATGGTCACGACGCCCTTGTTCACGGTCAGGACTTCCTCGTCGGAGCTGGTCCAGACCAGGCGGGACTTGGTGCAGACGGCCGGATAGGTCTCGTAGCCAAGCTCATAGGTGCCGTCGGAGACGGAGAGGATGACGCTGTTCTCGGCCACCTTGATGCCGGTGGGCTCGATGATCTTGTCCACGACCATCTCGTGGGTGGCGGTGGCGCCCTTGCCGTCCAGGGCCGTGGCCTTGACCTCGATCTTGCCGTAGGCGACACCGTGCAGCAGGCCGGTGACCGGGTCGATGGTGGCGTTGGCGGCCGGCGTCACGCTCCAGACAACCGTCTTGTAGGTGGCGTCCTCCGGGGTGATGACCGCCTTCATCTGCATCGTCTCCCCTTCCGCGACCTTCGGCAGGCCGTAGATCTCGTCCACGCCTTCGGAGGCGTCGATGATCTGGATGGAAGTGGCGGGAACCAGGGTCTGGGACACCTTCACGGTGATGGAAGGCAGGCAGGTGAGGTTACGCGGCTTGTGCTCGATGGAGATGGACGTCGTGCCGGCGCCCACGGCGGTGATGTGGCCGTTCTGGTCCACGGTGGCGACGGAAGGGTCGCCGGAGGCCCAGACGATCTCAGGGTTGGTGAGCTCCTCCAGGGAAGGAGTCACCGCATAGGAGAAGTCCACGGACTCGCCCACGACCATCGGGAAGACGGTCGATCCGTTCTCATCCGTGTAGAACTTCGCGGCGTCGGTGTCGGAATAGGTGAATGCCAGGGTCTTGGCCATCACCACGGAATCCAGCACATAGGATTCCTTCTTCTGGCAGGAAGCGAGGGCGGCGAGGCCGGCGGCGACGAGGATGATATACTTTTTCATATCGCAGTCCATTGTTTAGTTCCAACCTTTGTTCTGACCGAGCTCGGGGTTGAGCTGCAGCTCGTCGCTCGGAATCGGATACAGATAGTTCTTCTCGGCCCACACGCGGCCGTCGTAGAGGATGATGCTGCCGTCGGCGTCCAGCGGACGGGTCTGGTTGGTCCAGTTGGTGGCGAACCAGCCGGTCATCGGGATGCCCCGCAGGTTCTGCGGCATCTCGGTCTCGGCGGTCTTCCAGCGCTTGAGGTCGTCCACGCGGAAGCCCTCGAGGGCGAGTTCCACGGTGCGCTCGGCGCGGATCTCCTCCCGCATCGACAGGCCGTTGGCGGAAACCAGGCTGTTGGAGAGCTTCACCATGTCCGGATTGGAACGCTGGCGGACGAGGTTCAGGGAGAGGTCGAGGTCGGCGTCGGAGATGCTTTCGCCCTGCTCGTACACGGCTTCGGCGTAGTTCAGGAGCACTTCGGCATAGCGGATGACCGGGTAGTCGTAACCTTCGTTGGTGTCGTCGACCTTGCGCTCGGTCGCCCACTTGTTGTTGATGTAGCCGGACTGGGAGCGGCGGTCGCAGGTGAGAGCGTCCTCCTCGTCGGCGGCGGTCCAAGTGTTGCGCCATTTGCCGTCGTTGTTCCAGTACTTCTGGCCGTGACGGAGCAGGGTGGCGTTCATCCGGTTGTCGCGGTCGGCGAACTCGGTGTTCTGGCCGGTGTAGCCCTGGAACTTGGGAGACTTCGCGATCGGCAGGCCGTCCTGGCAGCGGTACATGTCCGCGAGCTTGCGGGTCACGTACACACCGCTGTTCTGGGCGCCGTGGGTGATGTTGGTGCCGATCTTCTTCGTGGCCTCGTCGTGGCGGTGGGAGAAGATGTACTCCTTGTTGTCCGCTTTGGTGAGCTTGGCCGGGTTGCAGTCGGTGTTCTCCAGGATGAACATGTAACGGTAGCTGTCCTTCCCGCCGAGGGCGTCGCTGTAGAAGAGCGAGTATGCCTTGCTGTCGATGACAGCCTTCGCGGCGGCCGCGGCGGTGGCGAAGAGCTCGTTCGCGGCGGAAGCGTTGTTGTTGTGGAACTTCTGCCAGGAGCCCTCGTACAGGGCGACACGGCTCAGGAAGGCGTTGGCGGCGCCCTTCGCGACGCGACCGTCCTCGGTCGGCATCTCGGGAAGGAGCTCGACGGCTTTCTTCAGGTCGTCCACGCAGTGGCGGATCACCTCCAGGCGGTCGTTCCGCTTGCCGTACAGCTTCTCGGAATCCATGTCCAGCGGCGTGTCGGTGTAGATGACGTCACCGAAGATTTGGACGAGCTCGAAATAGAAGTAGGCGCGGAAGAAATAGGCCTCGCCCATCGGGATGGCGATGTCGGCCTTGGGCTCGAATTCCGCGGCGTTCTTGAGCAGCAGGTTCGTGTAGTAGATGCGCTTGTACAGGGTGCCGTAGTTGCCGTCCGTGGAAGGGATGGAGTTGGAGCCGGCGCTGTACACGTTCAGGTTGGGCGTGGCGACGAGGTCGGAACGGGTGTCGGAATGGACGCCGTCCGTCCAGCTCGACATATAGTCGGAACCCTGGAAATCGCGGGTCCAGCCATAGAACTGGTTGGCGAACAGGCTGAAGTTGGAGGCCTGGGACCAGACCTGCGTGTCGGAAAGCTGGGCTTTCGGGGACAGGTCCATGCAAGCGGACGCGAAAAGGGCGGCGGCTGCGATGCTCAGTATGTTGATGATTCTTTTCATATCGCGTCAGGATTAGAAGGTAACGTTGACACCGAAGGAGTAACCCCGCATGAACGGATACCGGGAGGTGGAACTCGGGGCGCTCTTGGCTTCCGGATCCCAGCCGTCCAGGACCTTGGTGTACTCCCAGAGGTCCGTGCCGGTGAAGAAGAGGCGAAGGCCGGAGATGAAGCCGACGCGCTTGACCGCCGTCTCGGGCAGGTTGTAGCCCAGGGTGACGTTCTTCAGACGGAGATAGAAACCGTCGGAAACCGACCAGGTGGAAGTCTGGTAGTTGTAGTTGTTGATGTTTCCGTTGGAGGTGTAGGGCGGATAGTAGCCGTCCGGGTTGGAGGCGGACCAGACATTTCCGATCGTGTAGGAGGAAGTGTTGGTGTACAGGGCCCGCATCGGGACCGTCCAGTTGTTGATGCCGTTCCACATGATGCGGTTGGCGGCGCCCTGGAAGATCACGGCGAGGTCGAAGCCCTTGTACTGGACGCCGGCGTTGAAGGAGTACTGGATTTCCGGCGTGTCGGTGCCGAGGTACACGTAGTCGTTCATGTCCAGCTTGCCGTCGCCGTTCTGGTCGACGTACATGTTGTCACCGAGGCGGAGCTCGCTCGGCATGCCGATGCCGTTGCCATCATAGTACTTGGCGAGGTAGGCGTCGCGGACGGAATCGCTGGTGATCTTGCCGCCGTACTGCAGGCCGAACAGGGAGTTCAGCGGATAGCCTTCGCGGTTGGAGACGAACTGGTTGTTCACCACGGTCGCCTGGCCGCCCAGGTCGACGAGCTGGTTGCGGGCGAAGGTGAAGGTGCCGCCGAAGTTGTAGCCGAAGTCGCGGTTGACCTGGTGGCGCCAGTTGAGCATGCCCTCGTAACCCCAGGCCTTGAACTTGCCGGAGTTGGCCTTCGGCGCGGTGTCGCCGAGGATGGACGGGAAGTCGATGGACACGAGCATGTTGTCGTTCTTCTTCTGGAAGACCTCCACCGTACCGGTGAGGCGGTTGCCGAAGAAGCCGAAGTCGAGACCCAGGTTGTAGTTCTTGATCCGCTCCCAGGTACGGGACGTGGAGGCGAAGGAACCGTTGGTGCTGATGGTGGAAAGGAGGCCATTGCCGACGAGAGCGCCGGTGGAAGCCGCCGTGTTGTACAGCTGCACGCCGTCGTAGTTGGCGATGCCGCTCTGGTTACCGACCTCGCCGTAGGAGGCGCGGAGCTTGAACTCGTCCAGCCACTCGACATCCTTCAGGAAAGGCTCCTGGGCGATGCGCCAGGCAAGGGAGCCGCCCCAGAAGAAGGCCCAGCGGTTCTGCGGAAGGAACTTGGAGGAGCCGTCGTAACGGGCCTGGAGTTCCACGAGGTAGCGGGACTTGTAGTCGTAGTTGGCGCGGCCGAAGAAGGAGGCCACGGCGAACTGCCAGCGGTTCGGGCTCACCAGGGTGATGTCACCGGCGCCGTTCACGACCTCGAGGCCGGTCTGGATGTCCTTCGCGTGGGCGCCAAAGTAGCGGTAGTCCTTGAACTCGTACTGGGTGCCGAGGGTGAGGCTGGTGTTGTGCGCATCGGCGAAGTTCTTGTGGGCGTTCAGGTAGGCCGATGCGGAATAGAAGTCGGTCCGGGAGGCCGTCTGCTCGTAGTAGCTGTTGGCGGCCGTCGGGTTGAGGGCGAGCATCTTCGTGCCCGTGTAGTTGTAGTAAGGAACCGAATGGTTGTCCTTGTTGCGCATCGCCGTGTCGGTGTTGTAACCGAGGTTCACGTTGGCGTCGAGCCAGGAGGCCAGGCGGAACTTCAGCGTCTCGCTGAGCGTGAAGGCGGAGACGGCCAGCTTGTTGTCGCCGCCGAACTCGGCCTGGGCGGCCGGGGAGTTCCAGGTGCCCCAGCGGTAGGCCTTGCCGTCCTTGGTGAAGAGCGGAAGACCCGGCATCGGGACCGTCGTGGAAAGGAGGGCGCCCACGTCCACCGGGGCGATCTGGTCCTGGCGGTTGTAGCCGATGGAGGAATCGATCGAGAACCAGGACGTGATCTTGAACGTGTTGTTCAGGCGGAAGTTGTAGCGCTGGTTGTTGTTGCGCCCGTACTGGAGCGGGGAGCCGTCATAGGCATAGCCCAGGGAGAGACGGTAGGAGACCGCCTCGGAACCGCCGGTGACGCTCAGGTCGTGGTTGGTGGACCAGGCGTTGCCGAACACGGAGCCGAACCAGTCCACCTTGTCGTCGAACACGAAGTCCTCGACATCGGTGAAGGCGGTGGTGCCGTAGGGGTTCGGCTGGTTCTGCAGGTCGATGAAACCGCCCTTGTACTGCTTGGCGAGCTGGGCGTAGTAGTACCACGTGTGCGCGGTGTTGTTGTCATTCTCGAGGGCCGTCATCACGGAATCGGCCCACTGGTCCAGGGACATCAGGGAAGGAAGGCGGCCGACGGTCTTCATCGTGACGGAGCCGTTGTAGCTGACCTTCACCTTGCCCGCGGCACCTTTCTTGGTGGTGATGAGCACGACGCCGCCGGCCGCGCGGGAACCGTAGATGGAAGCCGCCGCGTCCTTCAGGAAGGACATCGAGGCGATATCGTCGGAGTTCAGCAGGCGGAGGGCGTTGACGCTGTCATAGGCGACCCCGTCGATGATCACGAGGGGTTCGGAGTTGTTGGCGGAGACGGCGCCGCGGAGCGACATCGACCAGCTCTCGTCGCCAGGGGCGGAGGAGGCGCGGGTGATGATCACGCCGGGAACCTGGCCCTGCAGGGCCTGCACCGGGCTGGAGAGCGCTCCCTTTTCCTGGAGCATCTCTTCCTTGACCACGGCGACGGAACCGGAGAGGGACTCCTTCTTCACGGTGCCGTAACCCACGACGACGACTTCATCCAGAAGTTCGTTGTCCTCTTCGAGGGTGACGACCATGCCGGGCGCGAGGACGGTGTGGACATCCTTGTAGCCGATGATGGTCACGGTGACGGGAGAACCGGCCGCAGCCCGGAGGGAGAACCGGCCGTCGAGGTCGGTGGCGACTCCGTTCGTAGTCCCGTCCACGATGACGGTGGCGCCGATGACCGGCTGCCCCGCCGTGTCGACGACCTGGCCGCTCACGGTCTGGGCGAAGGCCTCCGCTCCGAAAAGCAGGGCCGCGCCCACGGCGGCGAGCCGGAGGACGTGCTTGAGAGTGTTGGACATTTTCATAAAGTTGTTTGGTTATTTGGATTGATTGTTAGAATCCGTGGTTGCTGTTGCAAAGGTCGCGATTTATTTAAAGGTGCAATCGTTTGTATGTAACAAATAAGGGGATAAAATGTCACATCGTCACGTCTGACGAGCCGTTTTGTAACAAATCGACCTTTCTTCCCCGAAAGATTTTGAAATGAATACAAACGTTTGTATCTTTGCATCGGCAACCGGAAATCGTTTAAACTCTATAGTATTATGACCAATCCTTTTTCCCTCGAAGGCAAGAACGCCTGGATCACCGGCGCTTCTTACGGAATCGGTTTCAACATCGCCAAGGCGTTTGTCGAGGCGGGCATCCGGAACATCATCTTCAACGACATCAGCGAGGCCGCGCTGGAGCGGGGCCTGAACAACTATAAGGAAGCGGGCATCACGAACGTGCACGGGTACGTGTGCGACGTGACCAAGGAAGACGACGTGAAGGCCCTCGTGGAGAAGATCCACGAAGAGGTGGGCCAGATCGACATCCTCGTCAACAACGCCGGCATCATCAAGCGCATCCCGATGCACGAGATGAAGCGCTCCGAGTTCCAGGCCGTCATCGACGTGGACCTCGTCGCCCCGTTCATCGTCTCCTCCGCCGTGCTCCCTGAGATGATGGAGCGCCGCGAGGGCAAAATCATCAACATCTGCTCGATGATGTCCGAGCTCGGCCGCGAGACCGTGAGCGCCTACGCCGCCGCGAAGGGCGGCCTGAAGATGCTCACCCGCAACATCTGCTCCGAGTACGGCGAGTACAACATCCAGTGCAACGGCATCGGCCCCGGCTACATCGCCACGCCCCAGACCGCTCCCCTGCGCGAGCGGCAGCCCGACGGCAGCCGCCATCCCTTCGACAGCTTCATCTGCGCGAAGACCCCGGCCGGCCGCTGGCTCGACCCGTCCGAACTCGGCGGTCCCGCCGTGTTCCTCGCCTCCCACGCCTCCGACGCCGTGAACGGCCACATCCTGTATGTGGACGGCGGCATCCTCGCTTACATCGGCAAGCAGCCGAAATAGATTCTTCGACAAGCTCAGAATGACAATCCTATGGCAAAAGTGAATTGCACCGTCCGCCAGGCGTCCAGCAACGTCGACGCCAAGCATTACGACACCGAGCGCATCCGCAAGGAGTACCTCGTGCAGAACATCATGGTTCCCGGCGAGATCAACATGGTCTATTCCATGTTCGACCGCATCATCGCCGGCGGCGCCGTCCCGACCGACGGGGAGCTCGTCCTCGAGGCCCCGGAGGTTCTCCGCGCCGAATACTTCACCCAGCGCCGCGAGATCGGCATCATCAACGTCGGCGGCACCGGCGTCGTGAAAGTCGGCGACGAGGAGTATGAGATTCCCTACAAGGAGGCCATCTACGTCGGCCGTGGCAACCGCCACGTCTCCTTCCGCAGCCTCGACCCCGCGAAGCCCGCGCACTTCTACTTCTGCTCCGCCACCGCCCACAAGGAGACCGGCGTGAAGAAGGTTTCCAAGAAGGACGCCGTGGTGATGCATCTCGGTTCCCTGGAGGAGAGCAACGAGCGCACGATCAACCGCCTGCTGGTCAAGGAGGTCGTCCCCTGCTGCCAGCTCCAGATGGGCATGACCGAGCTCGCTCCGGGCAGCACCTGGAACACGATGCCCGCCCATACCCACGACCGCCGGATGGAGGTCTACTTCTACTTCGAGCTCCCGGAAGACGCGGCCGTGTGCCACTTCATGGGCGAACCCCAGGAGACGCGCCACATCTGGATGCACAACGAGGAGGCCGTCATCTCCCCGCAGTGGAGCATCCACTCCGCCTGCGCCACCCGCAACTACACCTTCATCTGGGGCATGTGCGGCGAGAACGACGACTACAACGACATGGACTGGTGCGCCACCAAGGACCTGAAATAGGCGGCAACCCGTTGGATTAATGTTTTTTAATGGTTATCTTTGGTTGTTGAACCTTCTTCACGCCAAAGATAACCTTTTTCTTTGCCTATGAAACGCATTTTCATCGTCCTCCTCGCGCTGGCCGCCCTCTGCGCCTGTTCCCAGGAGAAAAAAGTGATGGCCCGCTTCGTTCCCGAGCGGTCCGACGACTTCGTCTTCGAAAACAACCTCATCGCCGGCCGCTTCTACGGCAAGGCGCTGGAGGGAAATCCCACCTCCCCCGGCCTGGACATCTGGGTGAAACTCCCCGGCAAGCTCGTCGCCGACGAGTGGTACAAGGGCTTCCAGACGGAAAGCGACGCCTATTATCACCACGACCACGGCGGCAAGGACTGCTACAAGGTGGCCGTCTCCCTGGGCGGCGGTGCCTCTTCCCCGCTCATCGACGGGAAACTCTGCTACCCGGCCACGAACTACCGGTCCTGGGACATCGTGGAGGAAAGCCCGAAGAAGGTCGTCTTTACGCTCCACTACCCGCAGTGGCAAACCCCCGACAGCGTGATGGTCTCCCTGGACAAGACCGTCACCGTGGTCCCGGACACCTACTTCTGCGCCGTGGAGGACGTATATACCTTCGAAGGGACCGACACCCTCGCGATCGCCGCCGGCATGAACATCCACGCCGCGCTGGAGACCGTCGACAAGCAGCTCGTCCAGCCCGGCCGCGTGGCCATCTGGGAGCACGCCTCCGACCAGACCTTCGAGCCCGAGGACGGGATGCTGGGCGTGGCCGTCGTGATGCCCGACGCCGACGGCACCAGCCTCTCCGAGGACGGCGGCCATCTCCTCGTGTGGAAATATGTCACCTCCGGCCAGCCTGTCCGCTATTCCTTCGGCTCCTGCTGGTCCAAGGGCGACATCAAGACCGCCCAGGACTGGTTCCAGCTGGTGACGGAGCAATAGCCCGCGAACACACAAAACACACCCCCTATGAAAACGAACTTATCCCCCCTGAAATGGCTGCTGGCGGCCGGCCTGCTCGTGCTGTCCGCGGCCGGATGCGGCTCCCGGAGCTCCAAGCAGTCCCTTACGGACGCCGCCCTCCAGCGGATCGACCAGATCAGCTCGGAGCAACAGCTCGAACTGGTCGAACTTGAAATCCGCAAATTCCTCAAGGCCAAGGAAAAAGGCGCCTGGTACCAGATCGGGAAAAAGACAATCCTGCTTTCCTGCAAGGCCTACTTGCAGGCGGGCATCGACCTGGGCGATTTCAACCCGATGACGGACGTGGTCATCGACGAGGAACGGAGAAGCATTTCCCTCACGCTTCCCTGCCCCACCCTGCTCTCGATGGAGATGCCCCTCGAGGAAGTCGAGGTGGCCGACGAAAAAATCACGGGATTCCAGAGTGCATTCAAGATGTCGGAAGTCAACCAGATTCTCCGGGAGGGCGAAAAGCAGATCCTGGACTGCGTTCCCTCCCTCGGCATCATCGACGAGGCGAAGCAGAAAGCCCGGCTGTTCTTCGAACCCGCGCTGAAGCGCCTGGGGTTCAACAGTGTGTACGTGTCCTTCAAGCAACCCGTCAAAGAATAGGAGGAAGCCATGGAAAACAAGATGCAGAACGTGAATTTCGTCACCAACCTGGTCCTCAAGGTCCTCCTGGCCCTCGTTGCGGTCGCTCTCCTTCTCTATTCCGCCAAAGGCGGCATCTTCACCGGCTCCATCTTCTCGCTCAAACGGCATAAACCCGTCCTGACCGTCGAGAGAACCCCGATGACCGTCCAGGACGTCCGGGCAGTCGGCAAGCTCGTGACCGCCAACTTCTATGACGAGATGATCATCAAGGGCAACAAGGCGAACCTCGTACGGACGAAGGACAAGACCACTGGTCAAATCGTGATCGTCCAGCGGGCCAACGTCCGCATCGGCGTCGACCTGGCCAAGTTGGACGACAAAGCCATCCAGACGCAAGGAGACACCACCATCCAGATCACCCTCCCGCCCGTGGAATGCCTGCATTTCATCATGAATCCGAGCGACACGGACGTCTATTCCGAGACCACGGGGACCAATCATCACTGGTCCTTCGTCCAACTGCAGGAAGTGCTGGAACCGGTCAAAGACATCCTGACGGATAAAATCAACGAATCCAAGGTGATGGAGAAAGCCTGCAAAGGCGCGGAAGAAATCGTCACGGAATTCCTCACCGCCTGCGGATACAAGCACGTCATCATCACGCACACCCCGCCGTCCAAGCCCCTGGTCCTTCCGGATCCGGAAAGCGGCGTAACGGGCGAGCATGAGTACGTCACTCCCGCGGCACCGGCATCCTGATGTAGGTGACCGGAGAGTGAATCGGCCGTTCCGAAACCCGGAACAAAAGATTCTTTTTGTATATTTGTGGGATTAAACGGACGAAAGATGACTGAAACGGCTACTCCCCTGATGGCCCGGCGAATCCGCCGGATCCTGCTCGTGTGCAACAACTACGACAAGTTCGCCCTCGAGGAGGACGGACGGATCGAGCCCCGGATCACCGCCGAATACTCCGAGCTGAACCTCTCCAACCCGCCGGTCTTCGAGCGGGCGGAATCCACCGTGGAAGCGCTGGAGATGATGGAGAAAGGGGCGCAGTACGACCTTGTCATCACGATGTACAATGTCGGCGAGGTCGATGTGTTCGACTTCTCCCAGCGCGTCAAGGCCATCGACCCGGACACCTCCGTCGTCCTCCTGACCGCCTTCGCGAAGGAGATCTACAAGAAGATGGAGAGCCACGACCTGAGCCATTTCGACGGCATCTTCTGCTGGAACAACTCCACGGACCTGATCATCGCCATCATCAAGCTCCTGGAGGACAGCCGGAACGCGCCCGTGGACATCCTGGAGAACGGCGTGCAGTGCATCCTCCTGGTGGAGGACTCGGTCCGCTTCTACTCCATCTATCTCCCCGAGCTGTACCGCCTCATCCTCCTGCAGAACAGCGAAGCCATCCGGGACGCGCTCAATGAGAGCCAGCAGAGCCTCCGCAAGCGCGCCCGCCCGAAGATTCTGATGGCCACGAACTACGACGACGCCGTGGCCATGTACGAGAAGTACAAGAGCAACATGCTGGGCGTCATCTCCGACATCGGCTTCGTCCTGCACCGGGGCGACAAGCCCTCGCAGGAGAAGCTCGACGCGGGCATCGACCTGTGCCGGATGATCCGCAAGGACGACCCCAAGATGCCCATCCTGATGCAGTCGTCGCAGGAGAGCATGCGGCCAGTGGCCAAGTCCCTGCAGGCCGGCTTCCTCATCAAGCGCTCCAAGACCCTCAACCACGACCTGGCGGAATTCATCGGCCGGGAATTCGGCTTCGGCGACTTTGTCGTCACCGACCCCGAGACCGGCGAGGAGACGGCCCGCGCCAGCGACCTGTACGGGGCCGAGCGCATCCTCGCCACCATCTCGGACGAGGACCTCGACCGCCTGGCCTCCAAAAACTACATCTCCCGCTGGCTGCTGGCCCGCGGCCTGTTCGACGTCGGAAACCGGGTCAAGAAGAGCCATTTCGACAACTCTGCGGAGCGCCGGGAGACGACGATCCGCTCCATCCGGCGCTACCGGATGGAGCAGGGGTTGGGCGTGGTGGCCCGTTTCGAGCCCGAACGCTACAACGACGCCATCCGCTTCGCCCGCCTGGGCGACGGCTCGCTGGGCGGCAAGGCCCGCGGCCTCGCCTTCCTGAACCAGATGCTCCAGCGCTACGACCTGTACGACAAGTGGGAGGGCGTGCGCGTGCTGGTACCCCGCACCCTGGTGATCACGACGACCTTCTTCGACCGGTTCATCCTCGAGAACGGTCTCCAATACGTCATCAACGCGGACCTCTCCGACGAGGAGATCCTCTCGGAATTCGTCGCCTCCACCCTGCCCCAGGACCTGACGGAGGCCCTCCGCATCTTCATCCGCCACGTCCGCAAGCCGCTCGCCATCCGGTCGTCCTCCAAACTGGAAGACTCTTACTACCAGCCGTTCGCCGGCGTCTATTCCACCTGCATGGTCCCGGCGACGGAAAACGAGGACCAGCAGCTGCGGCTCATCTCCAAGGCCATCAAGAGCGTATACGCCTCGGTGTATTACGCTTCCGCCCGAAGCTACATCCTGGCCACCGGCAACATGATCTCCGAGGAGAAGATGGCCATCGTCCTGCAGGAAGTGTGCGGCAGCGAGGACCACGGCCTGTGGTTCCCGACCCTCTCCGGCGTCGCCCGGTCGCTGAACTTCTATCCCGTGGGCCACGAGAAGCCCGAGGAGGGCATCGTCCGCCTGGCCTTCGGGCTCGGCAAGGCGGTCGTGGACGGCGAGCAGACGCTCCGCTTCTCCCCCGCCTACCCCGGCCACGTGATCCAGACATCCACTCCGGAACTGACGATGCAGGAGACCCAGCAGTACATGTACGGCCTGAACCTCAAGCCCGAGACCTTCAAGACGTCCGTCGACGACGCCGTGAATCTCGCCCGTCTCCGTATCAGTGAATGCAAGGACTTCCGGAACCTGCAGAAGGTCGTCTCCACCTTCGACTACGAGAACCAGCGGATGGTGGACTCCCCCCTCCCGCGCGGTCCCAAGTTCGTCACTTTCGCCCATATCCTCCGCTACAACACCTTCCCGCTCGCGGACATCCTGAAGGAACTCCTCGAGATCGGCCAGCGGGAGATGAAATGCTGCGTGGAGATCGAGTTCGCCGCGAACCTGGACAAGCCCGCCGACCGGTCCTCCACCTTCCACGTCCTGCAGATCCGTCCCATCTCGTCCGACAGCCTGGACACCGAGGTGGACTGGAACGGAGTCGACGACAGCGGCGCGTTCCTCCGCTCCGGCAGCGCGCTCGGCACCGGTTGGGTGACGGACGTGAAGGACATCGTCTACATTCCGAAGGACCGCTTCGACAAGATGGAAACCAAGGCGATGGCCGACGAGATCGCCGCCATCAACAACCGGATGCGGGAGGAAGGGCGCGGCTACGTCCTGGTCGGCTACGGCCGCTGGGGCACCAGCATCCCGTCCCTGGGCATCCCGGTCAAGTGGAGCGACATCTCGGAGGTGAAAGCCCTCGTGGAGTGCGTCCTGCCGGACTTCCGCATCGACCCGAGCCAAGGCACGCACTTCTTCCAGAACCTCACCTCCTTCAACGTGGGCTTCGTCCACGTGGACCCGTTCGCCCGCCGGGAGGACGAGTTCGACACCTCCATCCTGGACGCCCTCCCCGCCGCGGAGGAGACGAAATACTGGAGGCTCATCCGCCTGGACGAGCCCCTCAAGATCTGCATCGACGGCCGCAGCGGCCGCGCGTTCATGAAAGTCTGACGCCTATCCCTTGTTGTACTGGGACGGCAGCACGCCGAACATCTCCTTGAAATAGCGGGTGAAATACTTGGGCGTGTTGAATCCCACCATGTCCGCCACTTCGGTCACGGAGAGGTTGGGGTCGTCCGTAAGCAGCTGGGCGGCCCGCTTGAGCCGCATCGTGCGGATGAACTCGGAAGGGGTCATCCCGTACAGCGACTGGATCTTCCGGTACAGGTTCATCCGGTGCATGCCCACGTCCGAGGCCAGTTCCTCCACCGAGTATTCGGTGTTGTCCAGGTTCTCCTCCAGTTTCTCCGTGATCCGGGCCATCAGCTTCTGGTCCACGGTGGCGACCGTCACGTGCATCGGGGACACCTCGGCGGTGCCGGAGAAGGAACGGATGCGCTTCTCGCGCTCGTCCAGGAGGTTCTTGATGCGCACCTGGAGCATGTCCATCTTGAACGGCTTGGTCAGGTAGGAATCCGCGCCGCACTCGTAACCTTCCGTCCGGATGTCCTCGGACATCCGCGCGGAAAGCAGGATGACGGCGATGTGGGACGTGTCGACATCCTCCTTGATCCGGCGCGTGAGTTCGAATCCGTTCATGTTGGGCATCATCACGTCCGTCACCACGATGTCGGGCCGGACCGAAGGCAGTTTCCGCAGGCATTCTTCTCCGTCGGCCGCGGAGGAAACGCTGTAGTCGCGGGAAAGCTCCTCGCACAGGTAGTTCCGGAAATCGGCATTGTCGTCGACCACGAGGATGCGCTTGCGGGTTCCGGCCGTTTCCGGCGCGGAAACCTGCTCCGGCGCGGCGGCTTCCTCGGTTCCCTCGGAGGCGCTCTCCTCCAAGTCCGTGGGCAGCAATACCTTGAAAGTGGTCCCGTTCCCTTCGTCGGACTGGACGGAGACGGTTCCCTTGTGCATTTCCACATACTGGCGCACGAGGCTCAGGCCGATGCCGGATCCGAGCGCCGTCCCCGCGTTCGCGCTCCGGTAGAAACGGTCGAAGACCTGCGGGAGGTCGGCCGCGGGGATGCCGATGCCGGTATCCGACACTTCCAAAAGGACCTTGCGGTCGGGGGCGTCGGAGAGCCGCACCTCGACGGAACCGCCTTCCGGCGTGAATTTCAAGGCGTTGGACAGGAGGTTGTTCACCACCTTCTGCATCATCGAGCTGTCGAACGCCATCATCGGATTCGAGGAGGTGTCCGTCAGCACGAGGCCGATGTCCTTCTTCGCCGCGGCGTCCTGGAAGGCGTCCAGCACCCCGGCCACGAAATCCGAGAAATTCCCGCTGCGGAGGCGGATTTTCTCGCCGCCCATCTCCACCTTCCGGAAATCCAGCAGGTGGTTCACCAAGTCCAGCAGGGACTTCGCGTTGCGGTGCATCGTATCCAGCCGGGAATACTCCTCGGTCCCCTCCTTCTCCTTCATCAGACTCTCCAGCGGAAGGATGATCAGGGAAAGCGGCGTGCGGAGCTCGTGGGAGATGTTCGTGAAGAACCGGAACTTCATCTGGTTCAGCTCCTCCTCCTGCCGCCGCTGTTCCTCCGCCGCCTGGTCGGCCATCCGCCGTTTCTCCCGCATATAGAAGAACCGGATGACGCTGAACAGGATGCCGGCGATGAGCAGGGCGTACAGGGCGTAAGCCCAGGTGGTCCGCCAGAAAGGCGGCTTGATCTCGATGGGGAGCACCGTCTCGGGGCTCCAGTCCGTCCCGTTGTTCGCCGCCTGCACCCGGAACGTGTACTTTCCGGGTTCCAGGAAGGTATAGCCGGCCGTGCCCATCGGCTGGGAAGTGACCGTATGCCATTCCTTGTCGAAACCGTCCAGCCGGTAGCGGTAGGTCGTATGCGTGGGATTCGCGTAATTGAGGTTCGTGAAGGAAAGGTCCAGGGAAGCCTCGTTATATTTCAGGACCACGTTCTCCGCGCTCCGCTCCGTCCCTTCCACCTTAAAGGAAGAGATCATCGGCGGAATCCCATAATCCGAGAGGACCATTCCCGACGGGTCGATGATGCAGAAGCCCGCCGCACCGCCGAAATACAGATGTCCGTCCGAATGGCGCAGGACGGAATTCTGGAAGAAAGCTCCGCAGTCCACGCCGTCCGACTGCCCGTAATCGGTCCGGGAGACCGTCCCGTCCGGGGCGAACGACAGGCGGATGAGGCTGTTGGTGGAAGAGGCCCAGATGTTGCCCGCAGCGTCCTCGGAAACCGCCATCACCATCCCGGACTGCAGGAGACGCCGGTTTCCGGAGCGGGCGTCGCGAAGGTAGAGGCCGTCCGATTCGGCCAGCCAGACCCTTCCGGTGGCATCCTGGAGAATCTGGTTCGTCAGCGCGAAGGCGTCCACCGTGTCCACCTTCGCCACTTCGTCCTGCGCCGGCCGGTACAGGAAACGCCCGTTGTCCCCGGCCGCCACAAGGGCGCCTTCCTCCCCCAGATAAAGGTCCCGGACCACCATGTACCGCGCCAGCTCCGGATGCTTCTCCCGGAGCAGGTCGATCCGGCCGGTTTCCGGATCGAACCGGCCCACGCCGCCGTAGACGGAAATCCAATACTGCCCGTTCCCGTCCTCCCGGAGGAGGCGGACACAGTTCAGGTTGGGCGTGGCGTGCTGGTAGGAGACGTCCACGTTCGAGGGTTCGGCATAGGTGAAATGCCGGACCTGCCGGCCTTCGACCCGGTACAGGCCGTTGTAGAAGGTGCCCGCCCAGATCCGGGCCCGGGAATCCACGAACAGGCTGATGACCAGTTCGTCCTTCAACTCGGGATACGGGATGTCCATCCGGCGGGTCTTGGGGTCATAGCGGAGCAAGCCGTGGATGGTGCCCACCAGGATGCTTCCGTCCGGCGCCTCCGCCAGGCACTTGACGCTCTCGTCCGGCATCGCGCCCCGGGAGAGGGACTGCGCGTCGACCGTCCGGATCCGGATGATGTCCTTGTGCCAGTAGAGGATGCCTTCCTGCTGGGTGGCGATCCAGACCCCGCCCTGCGGGTCCGCGTAGATCTTGGAGATGTCCGTATGGGGATAAACCGGTTTTCCGTCGATGCGGTCCAGCCGCGGGAAGCGGTAGGAGGAGCCGTCCTTGTACAGGATCCGGACGCCGGAGCGGGCGGTTCCGATCCACAGATTGTCCTCCCCGTCCACGGCGATGGAGGTGAACAGGTCGTCGCTGCCCGCGGGAATCGTCTCCCGCTCGGTCAGCTGGCCCGTCTTGGGATGGTACAGGATGATGTGCTTGTCCGACATGAACCAGCGGCGTCCGTCCGAGGATTCCGCGGTCTCGGTCCGGCTGGAGAGATCCTCCGGAAAGAGTCCGGCCGGTTCCCCGCCCGCCGGCGCGGCCGGCTGCGGGACATCGTAGAGAAACGTCTGCGTGGCCCGGTCGAAAGCCCACGAACGGTCCCGCGTCTGCACGAGGACGCGATCCGTCTCCGGGTCATAGGAAAGGCGGTTCTGCCCGCTGTACTCCGCGTAGGGAACCCGGACGGGATCCCAACGGTAGTTGCGGCAGGCGGCGCCGTCGAAAAAGCACAGGTAGGAGGTGGTCTGGATGCACATCAGGCCGTCCGGCAGCATCAGCATATCCCGGACATTGTTCTCGGGAAGGCCGCCCGATGCGTCCAGCATCCGGAACTCGTACTGCGGTTGCGCCCGCAGGAGCGCACAGACGAAAATTACGGCCGATATGAGGGCGAAACGTCTCATTCGGCCGTAAAGTTAGTCAAAAATCGCCGGAAAAGGAATTACTTTTCCTCCTTCGGAGGCTGCGGAGGCCAGTTGAAGCGCTCGCCGAGGACGGGATCGCCCATCGCGGAGGCCTCGTTGTCGGCATCGTCCAGCTTGAAGACCATGAACTTCGGGTTCTCCTTGGTGTAAGGAGTCCATTCGCCGCCTTCAGGGCCGTTCGGATCGCCGTACTTGCAGAAGTTGGCCCAGTAGGTCACTTCCTTCTCGGCGAGATCCCAGTCGCCCTGCGTCCAGGGACGCCAGCAGTGCTTCAGGGACTTGAACACGTACCAAAGGTCGGAGGAGTGGAAGGCGCCCTTGAGGACGTACACCTTCTGGCTGCCGTCGTCCGGGAGCGGACGGGCGAACTGGTAGGCGTAGCACTTGCTGCCCTTCTCCTGACGGTTCAGCGCGAAGTTCGCGATGCCCTCGGTCATATTGCCCATATCGTCCTTGGTGAAGCCCATCATATACGGGACATCCGCCAGGGAGCCGTCGATGGCCGCCTCGTCGAAGGACTTCAGGGAGACGTAGCCGTCCACGATCGGAGCGCCCGTGAGGGCGGGACCGCCGCCGAACATGCCATTGCCACCGCCGAAGCCGTTGGCGCCGGCGTAGATGGTGCTGAGGGCGTAGATGGTCTCGGTGCCGGCGGCGCGCATCTTCTGCAGGTCGGTCAGGCCGGCCCAGTCGAGGATCTTCTTGTTGTTGTTCTGGATGTCTTCGAGGGTGAGCGGGCCGAAGTTCATCGGAGGACGGGCCGTGGCCGGGCGGGCGTTCGCCGGAGCCGCGGGCGCGGCAGCCGGACGACGGCCGCCGCCCATGCCGCCCATGCCACCGGCGCTCATGATGACCGCCTTGTTGAACAGGCCGCGGGCGAGCGGGGACTCGACCAGGGTGCGGACGGCGCCGCCGCCGGCGCTCTGGCCGAAGATCATCACGTTGTCGGGATCGCCGCCGAACTGGGCGATGTTCTCCTTGACCCACTTCAGGCCCTGGATCATGTCCAGGACACCGTAGTTGCCGGACACGCCGTGCGGGCTCTCGGCCGCCAGTTCGGGATGGGCCAGGAAACCGAAGACGCCGAGACGGTAGTTGATGGACACGAGGACCACGCCGTGGTTGGCGAACTCCTCACCGTCGAACTCGGGTTCGGAGCCCCAGCCTTCGCGGTAGCCGCCGCCGTGGATCCAGTAAGCGACCGGGAGTTTCTCACCGGGCTTGCCGGCCGCCGTCGTCCAGACGTTCAGGTACAGGCAGTCCTCGCTGCACTGAGCCTCCTCGCCATAGCCCCACTCGGTGAAATAGCCGCCGGGATAGTGGACGGCCTGATAGCCGGGATGGCCGAACCGGTCCGCCTGCAGCACACCGTCCCACGCGACGACGGGCTGCGGCTCTTTCCAGCGGAGGTCGCCGATCGGCGGCGCGGCGTAAGGGATGCCTTTGTACGCGACGACACCGGGAATGTCAGTCGTAACACCCTGGACCTGACCACCCGTGATGGTCAGTACAGGAACCTTCGTTTCCGTCTTGCACGCGGCAAGCAGCAGGGCCGCAAGGGCCAGGAAATAGAGTTTCTTCATATCAGATGAGGTTTGGTCTTGTGTCAAATTATCTTGCTTGTAGCAAAGTTACACAACAATCCCCCCTTGTTTTTATATAATCGCTCCAAATCCTTTCAAATTCTCTTCACACGCGGGTGGACACGCCGCAAAAATGTGCATTTTTAAAAATGTCCACCATCTTTTGTATTTTTTTTCCTATTTTTGTTTGCAGAATAACCAATACCACACCGCTATGAAAAGAATTGTCCTCTTCCTGGTGACCCTCGGCATCTGCTGCTGGGCCGGGGCGCAGGAGCACCTGAAGTTCAAGAACATCCCCATCGACGGGCCCGAGAAGGCGTTCGTCGAAGCCCTCTGCCAGAATGAGTTCCACCTTGTCAACGACGGTCAATACGGCGCCGCGCTGCGCGGCCGTTTCACGGGCAAGACGGTGGACATCTTCGTCATGCCTACCAGCGAAGGAACGACAAGCCGCGTTGCGGTGAACTACCCCTCGCCCGACAACTGGGGCAACCTCCGGCTGGACTTCTACACGCTCCTCAGGAGCCTCTCCTTCAAGTACGGAGAGCCGGTGGAGCTGGCCCAGGAGTTCCAACTCCCCTTCTCCGACGGCGACGGACGCGAGCTTGAAGCGCTCCGCCGGGGCCGCGCCCGCTGGTACGCCCGCTTCGTATCTCCCGAAGGCACGATCCACCTCGTGATCGCCAACAACCCGATGACCCAGCAGCCGGCCATCAACCTCCTCTACGAGGACGCGATCAACTGCCGCCGCCAGGACGAACTCAACAGCCAGGACCTGTAGCCGCAGCCTCCGCCCTTGGTTTTACCGGGAAAGACTCTGTCTTCCCCGGTTTTTTTTTGGCGGACCCGCCAAGAATTCGTATCTTTCGTGATTGGAAACCATGGAAAGAAGAACTGCTATGCGCAAAAGGATCCTTTGGCTCGCGGCCCTCGCGGCGATGCTCGCCGCCTGCGGACCGAAAACCGAAAAAGAGGTCGTGATGGTCGTGGAAACGACGATGGGGACCGTAGAGTTCAAGCTGTACAACGAAACGCCGCTGCACCGGGACAATTTCATCCGGCTCGCGGAGGAGCATTACTTCGACAGCCTGCTTTTCCACCGGGTCATCGACGATTTCGTCATCCAGGGCGGCGACCCGAATTCGAAGTACGCGAAGCCGGGCGAGATGCTCGGCGACGGCGAGCCCGACTTCCGGGTGCCGGCGGAAATCCGCGTGGACCAGGGCATCACCTGCGTGAAAGGGTCCATCCTGGCCGCCCGCGAAGGGGATGACGTCAATCCCCAGCGCGAATCCTGCGCCTCCCAGTACTGTTTCATGATGCGTCCCTGCCCGCACCTGGACGGCGCCTACACCGTCTTCGGGGAAGTGACCGAAGGGATGGACGTGCTCGAAGCCATCCAGAAAGTGGCGACGGACGAGAACGACCGTCCCCTCGAGGACATCCGGATGCTCAAAGTCTATCGCAAGGAATAAGCCTATGAAATACCTGTTGCCGGGCCTCGTGGCCCTTTCCCTCCTCGCCGCCTGCGGCGTGACACCCGAAACCGACTTGACAGACTGGCAGTTCTCCAAGGACGGGGACCAGTGGGAAGCCGTCACGGTCCCCCACTCCTACAACGCCCTGGATGGACCTACCCGGAAGTATTACCGCGGCAAGGCCCATTACCGCCGGGAAGTCTCCTTCCCCTCCGGGAAGAACGCCTTCCTGCTCTTCGAGGGCGCGGCCCAGGCGGCGGAAGTGTACCTGGACGGCACGCTCCTGATGGCCCACAAGGGCGGCTACACACCCTTCGTCATCCCGCTCCCGCACAGCGGCCAGGTGGAAGTCGTCTGCGACAACACGGAGGACATCGAGATGATTCCCGTCAGTTCCGACTTCAACAAGAACGGCGGCCTGCACAATCCCGTCCGCCTGCTGGTGTACGGCGATGTCTTCTTCTCTCCGGAGGAGTTTGGGCCGTACCGCCTGCATGTAGTTCAGAAGGAAGTTACTGACAATAAAGTGGTTGCCGAGGTCTGCGCCTATATCCGGAACACCGGGAAAGACCGGTCGGAGAAGGTGACGGCACTGCTCAAGGACGCCGCCGGGAAAGTGGTCGCGAAAGAGACGGCCAGCATCGACCTTCCTGCCGATGCCGGCCAAGCGTTTGCGACGGTCCTGACCCTGGACAACCCCCACCTCTGGAACGGCGTCCTGGACCCGTACCTCTATACTGTGGAAATCCAAGTCGGCAAGGACGTCGCCTGCACCGAGGTCGGCTTCCGCTATTTCAGTGTCGACAAGGACAAAGGCTTCAGCCTCAACGGCAAACCTTATCCGCTCCGGGGCGTGTCGATGCACCAGGACATGGCCGGGAAGGCGTCGGCCCTCACCCAGGAGGACATCGCGAACGATTACGCCGTCGTGAAGGAGCTCGGCTGCAACTTCCTCCGGCTCGCGCACTATCCGCACAACGACGAGGAATTCCGGTTGTGCGACCGGATGGGCATCATCGTCCAGACCGAGATTCCCTGGGTGAACATCTGCGGCACGAACGCCTCCGAGGCCTATTTCGAGAACATCCACCAGCAGATGCGGGAGATGGTCACGAGCCTGTACAACCACCCGTCCATCTGCTTCTGGGGGATGTGGAACGAGCTGGACAGCTGGGGCAACCGCCCGAACTACCAGGGCTGGCTGGACACGGACCGCGTGGTGGAAGAGACCGCGCGGCTGTATGACTACGCGAAGTCGCTGGATCCCACCCGCCTGGTGGGCCTGACCGACGATTCCGTCTTCCAGCGCGACCGCTACACCGAGCTCAAGGCCGACTACTTCTCCGAGAACCGCTACCACGGCTGGTACTACAATTACGGCGACTTCAGCGGCATCACCACGGACATGACCCGGATCCGCGACGTGATGGGCCCGGCCAACATCTCCGAGTACGGCGTGGGCATCAATCCCTACTGCGAGACCTGGGACGATGGCGCCGTCCGCCGCGACCGGACCGACTCCCTGCACTTCGAGGCCTATGGAAACCTGTCCCACGAGGCGCACGCGCAGCAGATCGCGCAGATGCCGTGGTTGAATTTCACCTCCCTCTGGATCCTGTTCGACTTCCCGGTCGCCGACCGCCACGAAGGCTTCGTGGACTCGGAGGACGGCGTGAACTACGTCGTGAACCCCGACCGGATGTATATGAACGACAAGGGCCTCATCACGCGGGACCGCCAGACGAAGAAGGACGTTTTCTACCTGTACAAGGCCTGGTGGAACCACGAAGTGGAGACGGTGTACATCACCGCCCGGCGCCTGAAGTGCCGCCCGGCCGGCCAGCAGTTCACCCTCACCGTCTATTCCAACGCCCCGAGCCTGACGCTCTTCCGCAACGGGGAGAAAGTGGCCGAACTGGCCACCTCCGGCGAGCCCACGGGCGTCATTTGGAAGTTCCCCGACGTGACGATGGGCCCGGAAGAGACCACCTTCAAGGCCGTCTCCCCCGACGGCACCGCCGACGAGGTCACCTGGAAAGCCTTATAACTTAAGCCATGGACAGAAGATCGTTCTTCAAGTATTCGGCCGGCGCCGTGGTCGGCGCCTCGCTGCTGGGACGGGCCACGGAGGCTTTCGCCGCGGACCGAGGCAAGTATTCCGTCGTCATCCTCGGCGACACGCACTACGACGCGCCGGATCCTGACAAGTATCACGCAGATTACACGGACCCGAACCCCACGCGGGAAGCGAACCACCGGAAAGAATTCGTCCGCAACGCCGACATGTGGGACGTCCGCTGCCCCGCCCTGGTGAATCGGGCGGCCCGCCTGGTGGACGACGACACCCGTTTCGTCCTGCAGATGGGCGACCTCATCCAGGGCGACACGGCCACGGCGGCCGCCCATACGGCGTTTCTGGCCGACACCTTCGACCTCCTCAAGCAGGGGGTGGCCCCGAACCTTCCTTTCGTCACGGTCGCCGGCAACCACGACCTCCGGGGCAATGACGACGCCGTCGCCAAGAAAGCCTATGCGGACTACATGCCCGCCCGCCTGTCGAAGGAGCTGGGAAAGCCCATCCAGGACACCAATTTCCGATTCGACGTGGGTGACGACGCCTACATCGTCCTCAACTTCACCCAGGCCGACGTGGCCCGGATCGAGCAGCTGCTCCGGGGGGCCGAAGGGGCCCGCCACACGTTCGTCGTGGTCCACAGCCCCGTTTTCCCCTACGACAGCGCCTCGTACTGGTGGTGGATCCTGCTGGGCAGCCGCGACGACAAGCGGGCCGAAGAGCGCCGCCACGTCCGCCGCCTGCTGGCTTCCCGCCAGGCCGTCGTCCTGTGCGGCCACACCCACAAGACCGAGCTCCTGGACTGGTACGGCGACGGCGGCCGCATCACCCAGATGACGATGTCCAGCGTCTGGGCGAAAGAGTCCCAGGGCGCCTGGACCGAGAAGGTCTCCTCCCCCGACGGCTACGGCTCCCAGATGCTGAAAAGCCACCCCGAGCTCGGCGAGCCGGGACCCGTCCAGGACCTCTTCAACGAATACCGCCCGGGCGTCCGCCGCTACAGCTGGGCCGACGCAGCCGGTTCCTACAAGCTCCTGGTCGGTCCCGACGACATCTTCGTGGACTTCTACGCCGGAAGCAGCACCCTTTTGTCCCACCGTTTCCAATTGAGGTAAAGTGCGGGCCGGATTCCTTGTCATACTGTCGCTCGTCCTCGTGCTCACAGGCTATGTCTGCTGGCACCTGTGGCGAATTGCGCCCTCCGGGTGGAAACTCGTCGTCACGGGCCTGTTCGTGCTTTGGATGGCGACGATGTTCGCTGGCTTCGCCTACACGGAGCGCGTCCCTGTCAAGGTGGCGACCGTGCTCTACGAGGTGGGCAACACCTGGATGATCGCTTTCCTGTATCTGCTGCTGGTGTTCCTCGTGGCCGATATCGCCTCTCTCTGCCATCTCCTGCCCAAGACGCTCCTGAAGGACAGCGCGGCGGGGCTGCTGGGGGCCGTGGGCATCGTGGCGCTGGTTATGACGCTGGGTGCCATCCATTATCCGCACAAATACCGCGAAGAACTGACGCTGGAGACGGACAAGCCCCTGGAAAAGCCCTTGACCATCGTCCTGGCCAGCGACCTGCATATCGGCTACCACAACCGGAAGGCGGAACTCGGCCGCTGGGTGGACCTGATCAACGCCGAGAAGCCGGACCTCGTGCTCATCGGCGGGGACATCATCGACCGGAGCCTGCGGCCGGTGACGGAAGGCCGTTACGAGGAGGAATTCCGGCGCCTCGAGGCGCCTGTCTGGACCGTCCTCGGCAATCACGAGACCTATGCCGGCCTGCCGCAGGCGGAACAGTTCTTCAAAGCCGCCGGAATCCGGGTCCTGAAGGACTCCGTGGCCCATTTCAAGGGGGTCGACGTGATCGGCCGCAAGGACCGCTCCACCCCGGGCCGGGCCGCCCTGCGCGACCTGGCCGACGGCCTGGAAGGCTTCACCCTCGTCCTGGACCACCAGCCGAGCCACCTGGAAGAAGCGGAAGCCGCGGGCGTCGACTTCCAGTTCAGCGGGCACACGCACCGCGGCCAGGTCTGGCCCGTCTCCTGGGCCACCGACCTGATGTTCGAGAAATCCTGGGGGGCCTACCGCAAAGGGGACACCCGCTATTACATCTCCTCCGGCCTGGGCCTCTGGGGCGCCAAGATCCGCGTCGGCACCCGCTCGGAGTACCTGGTCCTGAAACTGAAAGGAAAGAATGACTAAGATCCCCTACACCGGCACCAACCAGGCCGAATTCAAGGCGATCCTGGGCGACAAGGTCCTGGATCCCTACTTCTGCATGGGCCTCACGATCCTGTCCATCCTGACGGACGACGGTTTCGTGAACGTCCAGGAAGGAGACATCGTCGTCATCGACGATGACGGAAGCATCCGAATCGAATAATCAAAAGCATAACCATGAACAAAATCCTCATCACCCTCGCCGCCCTGGCCATGGCCCTCACCGCCTGCGGCCAGAACAACAAGAAAGAGATGAAAACCCTCGTCGCCTATTTCACCGCCACCGGCACCACCGAGGCCGTGGCCAAGGACCTCGCCGAAGTCACCGGCGGCACCCTCTACGAGATCAAGCCGGAAGTCAAGTACACCGCCGCCGACCTGGACTGGCGCGACAAGGCCTCCCGCAGCTCCGTCGAAATGCAGGACAAGAGCTCCCGCCCGGCCATCGTGAAGGACCTCAAGGACGCCGACAGCTATGACGTGGTCTACCTCGGCTTCCCGGTCTGGTGGTACACGGCCCCGACCATCATCAACACCTTCCTCGAGGCTTACGGCTTCGAAGGCAAGACGGTCATCTTCTTCGCCACTTCCGGCGGCAGCTCCATCGACAAGGCCAACAAGGACTTCGCCGAAGCCTATCCGGAAATCAACTGGAAAGCCGGCAAGACCCTGAACGGCGCCTCCAAGGCCGACATCAAGGCCTGGGTGGACGGACTCAAGTAAGGGATGGATCCCGTTTTCCGGCCCATGCGCCGGTTCAAGCAGGCCCTTCCGGAGGAAGAATGCCTCCAGATCCTGGCCTGCGGCTACCGGGGCTTCCTCTCCGTCATCGGCGATGGCGGATATCCTTACACCGTGCCCATCAACTTCGTGTTCGAGGACGGGAAACTCTACTTTCACTGCGCCAAGGAAGGCCACAAGCTGGACGCCCTTCGCGCCTGCGACAAGGCCTGCTTCACGGTCCTGGACGAGCCGGAAAAGGAGCCCGGCGACTGGTGGTATCACGTCAAGAGCGTGATCTGCTTCGGCCGCGTCCGCATCCTGGCCGATGATGCCGACCGCCTCGCCCGCCTCCGCTCCCTGGGCAAGAAATACTTCCCCGACGGCTACGACACGGAAGCCGACATCGTCAAGAACGGCCCCCGCGCCGAAATGCTGGAATTCACCATCGACCACCTGAGCGGCAAGGCCGTCCGGGAAAAATAGACCTATCATCGACCGTTATGAACCGCTCCAACTTCGACATAACCACCTTGTGGCGCAACATGGCAGGTTTCGTGTTCTGCTGTGCCGCCATCCTTTACCTGCTTTTCGACAGGGATTTTCACGGGCACGACTATACCTGGGTAGTGCTATTCGCGATCATCGCGGTCTTCGCCCTGTTCCGGATCTTCCTCTGTCTCAAGTTCGAGAAAATCCGGAAAAACGCATCCAACGAGGCTGAAATCGTGCGGGCGGAATGCCGCAAGGATCTCATCGTCTCCATTTTCACCAATGCGGAGTACTTCCTAGGCATCTTGTTGGTCGCCATCTTCGCCATCCTGGAGTCCATCCCGGCCTACGTCACCATCCCCCTGGCCCTCGCCGCCCTCCTCTGCATCCTGCCCCTCTGCGAGAGCATCCGTAATCTCCGGCGATATGAATAAAACACTTGCCCTGTCAATCATTTCGATGGCCATGCTGAGTTGCGCAAACACCTCCAAGGATACCGGGAATCTCCAGGACAAGCCCTGGCAGGAGATCGCCCCGACCGAGATCGACCTGAATCCGGTCCAAATGATTGACCAGGACTGGCTGGAAGTATCTGCCGGGAAGGAAGGGAACATGAACTTGATGACGATTTCCTGGGGTACCATCGGCGAGCTCTGGAACAAGCCCGTGTTCATCGTCTATGTGTCCACCAGCCGCTACACGCACAAGTTCATGGAAGAGAACGACTACTTCACGGTCACGCACTTCCCCGAATCGATGCGGGACAAGCTGGCCTATCTGGGCCGTGTCTCCGGACGGGACGAGGACAAGGTGGCCGGCGCCGGCCTCACCGTCGAATTCACGGAACTGGGCAACCCCATCTACGCGGAAGCGGACCTCGCCATCGAGTGCAAGAAAATCTACGGCCAGCAGTTCGATGCGAACCTGATGCCTGCCGAGCAGCGCCAGTGGTACGAGCGCAACGGCCTCGGCATTCACTACATGTACATCGGCGAGATTGTCCACGTCTGGAAGAAATAACCGGCTCACGGTACGGCAAATGGTATGAAGAGCCATCATTTCATATCCGTGGCAGTCGCTCTGCTGCTAAGCTTTGTACAGCCGTCCGCACAGGCGGTTTCAGCTATTCCCAACGAGGTTGAATTCATTACGCTCTATACCCAGCTTGGAAAAGGGGACGCCCTCTTTCCCTATGTGATACGGTTTGGGGATGAGACGGGGGTGTCCATTCAGAAAAAGCAGGCAAAGAAGGTATTCAAGCGTCTCAAGAAAACACCGGTCGACTCCATCCAGTTCGAAGGATTCGAACTGGTCTCCGTCGGTGACATGGCGGACGATGCCGCTGCCCAACACGCCTCTGCTGTTGTCAAGCGTCATGGCCTCCATGACTACGGAAACAGGAATACGCCTGTTTACTACTTCGAGCGGAAAAAGTAAGCTATTTCTCCGCGTTTACACATAATCGGCCTCAGAAGGCAGTGCAAGTGTAAACGCGGCACCGTTTTGGGCGGACATCGCCGTTTTCCTTGCCGCGTTTACTAAAAAAACGTACCCACAGTGCGTTGGAATTGTAAACGCGGACGGGCAAGGTGCGAAAAAAGGCTGGCGCGTGATGCGTCAGCCTTTTTTCGTACCCGCAACCGGAGTAATATCGAACCAATTCCGGGAGGACTTGGAGAGGATGTGGGCTTTGAGGGATGTAATTCCGGCTAGGATGTAGTGGCCGTTGTACAAAAGTCGGCCATATTTTTACCGGCCTCGGGAGGAAACGTTTTTGGTCTCGACCAGAATGACGCCATTCTCCCAGCCTTCATATTTCTTGACTTCCTCCATGCTTCCGTTTTTGACGACGGTCATGCTCTTGATGTCCGCCGGATTCAATTGCTCAAAATCCTTTTTCGAAACCTGCTTCCCGTCGATGACATAGACAGGATCAACCAGATCGGAGGCGCCGGTAGGGCGGATTTTGAAGGAGAACTCAGGATGGGAGTAGCCCTCGGTCAGGATTTCGTGTACCCGGACGGGTCCCTGCGTGGGCGGCGTGATGATCGTTATGTCGTAGGATACAATCGTTTTGCCTTCGAGCTGCGAGCCGTCGAACTTGTCAACCGGCTGGCCGTTGATGACATAATAGTTGAGGGTGTCGACGGCAGCTGTAAGCGGAGCCGCTTTCAAGATAGCGTTGCCGGATACAAGGGCAAACAGAAAGGAGAGAATAAGGGATAGATGTTTCATTTCTTTGTTTGTTTGTTGTTATAGGCAAGGAGCGTCGTGGTACCTTCGGCGTCATTGCATTTCAGGATATAGGAACAGGTGCTTCCGTCTTTTAGATGGGCGGTAAGGATGGCGTAGGAATCCTTGGGCACGGCCTCAATGGATTCAATATCCCCGATGTCGAGCAGCATCAACTGCTGGATGCCTTCAGCAATCTGGACGGGCGTCATCGGCTCGCCGGAAGACGGTGTCGCGGGGAAAAGCCAGAAAAAGAGGGCGATGGCAGCTGCGCAGGCTACGCCTACCAGGGCCGACTGGAACAAAATCCGGCGCTTTTTTTCGCCTTTTGCCAGAATCCAGTCAAATTCAGATTCGGCATCATTTAGATATCTGTCAATCTGATATTTGCAATTCTCATCCATAGTCATTTCATCTTTTTCCATTGTTCCATCATTTTCTTGCGCGCCGTGGAAAGGGCGACTTTGATGCTCCCTTTCGGCCGGCCGGTGACAGCCGCGATCTCGTCCAGCGACATATCCTGCTCATTGCGCAGGGCCACCAGCTTCCGCTCTCTATCAGTCAAATCCCTTTGCACGATATTACGGATTGTGTCGATGTCTGTTTCATCCGTATCCGCGGTGGCGGAGAAGCCCCCCGGTACCGGCTGGTCGGACAGCGGCTCGAAACGGATGTGCTGCCTCCTGTATCTTTCGACACATCGGGTCTTCGTAATCTTGACGGCCAGTGCCTCCGCATCCCGGATGGGATAGCCCTTTTCCGCTAATTGCCAGAGAGTTACCAACGCATCCTGCACGATATCATCAGCCTCCATATCCAAACCGGTAGCCCTGTTGAAACGCCGCGCCAGCTTTACCAGTTTGCCCCGGATCCGGTCGGAAAGATATGCGAATTCCTGCTCTGTCATAATTTGCTTTCATCATAAAGGTAGCAAAAACCGGCAAATAGTTAATACTTTTTTCTTGTACTTAAATGGGTTCACCGAGGCCGGTTCCCGGCCTCCGACTGCAGACCCCACAAAGAAGAAATGCCAGCCTTTCGGAGGGCGTAGCCCGACGCAGGGGAGTTTGAGGGGGGCCGCCCCCTCAATGAATAGACAGCACAAGGTGCAAAAAAAGACTGGCGCGTGATGCGTCAGCCTTTTTTGGTACCCGCAACCGGAGTAATATCGAACCATTTCTTGGAGGATCTGGAGAGAATCTGGGCTCTAAGGGACGCTATTCCGAATCCGTGAATCTAATGATTCTCGATAGTTGGGAGAATAACCTTTACCTTCTCAAGGCCCACACCAGGGCGGAAAATAGTCTGTCTTATATCATAATTCGGGATAGCCGGGGGGTAGGTCGCTAATTATTTGTATATTAGCAGAAAAATATCCAAATATGAAAAGATGGTTGGTCCTGCTTCTTGCAGGGATTTGGGTCGCTTTCGGCGCATCGGCGCAACAGGTCGCCGTCAAGTATCTCACGGACGTGGCGAAACCGACGGAGGAGTCGAAACGCTGCCATGTCGTCCCCCATTCGACGAAGCCCGGGACAGACAAGATCCGGATGGGCGGAATGGATTGGGACGGAGGATTCGTCGTCAGTTATTCCGTAGGTCCCTACGACCCCGGTCGCGCCGTTTTCAATCTGGGCGGTAAGTACGAGAAACTCCTGTTCGTCATGGGCCAGACCGGCGACCGGGAAGGGAGCCACGATCCTTTCCAGAGCCTTTCGGAGGGCGGAGTTTTCACCGTCTATGTCGATGGGCGGAAGGTGGTGGACGATGTGATCCAGAGCTGGGACGCGCCGCGCCGCATGGAGCTGAACGTGGCCGGTGCGGACGAATTGCGCTTCGAACTGGTCACGGGAGAGTACTTTGTGGCCATCGCCGAGGCGACGCTCTGGACCGCCGGGCAGAAGCCCCACCAGACGGGGAACCTGCTGCCGGCGAATCCGCAGATGCGGGAGCTGGTGAAGGACATCCGGCCTTACTTCAAACGAAAGGCGGAGACGGTCGGCCCCGCCCTCGAGGACGACCGGAAAGACATGAAAATCAACGGGACGACCTACAATTCCGGCCTCGCCCTGGAAGCGAATGTGGCGCTGTTCGGCACGAATATCGGGCGGAGTTTCTTCAACCTGCAGGGCGGCTACCGGAAGGTGTCCTTCGTGGCCGGACCGGTGGACTCCGGCTCGCGCGGCTCCGGCTGGCTGGCGGTCAAGGCCGATGATAAAATCATCTACGAACTGGAGGTGTTCTCCGACAGCATGGCGGAGAACGTGGTGCTCGACATCCCGGACTGCCAAGGCCTGTGCTTCGAGTCGGAGAGCGGGGACGGGGCGCTGAGGATCGGCGTGGCCGACATCAAGGTGTGGCCCGAAGGGGCGGCGCCGGACGTGCCGCAGAGCAAGGCGGCTTCGCTGCCCGACGTGTGCAAGCTGATCTCCAACATCCCGCCGTACGCGACCAGCAGCGCGAACGAGGACTGCGTCTTCGACGGCAGGTCCGACCATATCACCTTCTCGATGGGCGGCGTCCGCTTCAGCGAGGGGCTCGCCCTGAAGGGCAAGTCCAACAGTATTTTCGGAAACAGCGGCGCCCACGCCGCCTTCGACCTGGACCGGCAGTTCGACTACGTGAGCTTCACGACCGGCTGGATCGGCAAATCCGCGGTGATGAAGGACGATACCCTGTCCGTCTATGCCGATGATGCGCTCATCGCCAGGATCGCCTTGCTGTGCACGGCGCCGAACCAGTACCATGAACTGCCGCTCAACAAATGCCGCCGTCTGCGCTTCGAGCTGCAAAGCTACGAGAATATGTTCCGTCCTGCCTTCGGCGTGGCCGATATCGTGGTGTACCGCGGCAAAGTTGTGCCGAACGACCTGTTCGTCCATCCCAAACCGGACTGCCCGCCGGAGCGGGACCTGATCGACCTGGGCCTCCCCTACATCCATTACATCTACAACGGCGACGAAGCGACCGATGCGGGCGCCCTGCTGGACGGCAGCACGCAGCGGCGCTATTTCAACCTGGACGGCCAGCACATCAACAAGGGCTTCCTGCTCAAGAGCAAGGTCCATCTCACGCTGGATGTGGGAGACGATGACACGGCCGGGGCGGTTGTCGCGTTCAGTTTCATCGGCTTGACGACGATCGCCTTTTTCGCCGCCGGTATCGCTCATGACTCCTCGCTCGCGGCCTTCAACACCTACGGGGAGTATGACCGCCTCACCTTCAAGGTGGCCTGCCTGGACGGACACAACCCGACCAAAAAGGACCCCAGGGCCAAGGAACTCCTCTATATCGGCGCCGACGGAGACAAAGCCGGGGAGATCGTCCTCACCGAGACCATGCCGCCGACGGAGTACACCGTCCCGCTCAACCGGTGCGACCAGCTGATGTTCTGGCTGAAATGCGGAGACGACTCCTCCGGTGAATACCTCTTCTACGACCTGGTCCTACATCGGGATTGAGTCCGGGGCCGTCGACAAGTTGTAAGCGAGCAAAGAACGGTCGAGGCCACCATATTTGCTCAACCCGGATTTACTGACTTTGAAGCCTTTCTTCAGGAAATTGTCCAGACTGTACTGATTGGACGGAGAGACCGTGGCCAGGACGGTATCGGCCCCGCCTTTCCGGGCCTCTTCGAGACAGCAGTCTATGAACGCCTTCTGGAGACCGTATCCGCGACGGGTCGGATCGCTGACCACCACATCGAACGTGTATGTCTTGCCCCAAGGCAGGCCCGCGTCGGCGCCCAGGTTTCTGGGCGACTTCCGGTTGCGCACGTACAGCGCGAAACCGGCCAGTTGTCCATCCTCCGCAAACGCCCCCAGCACCGTGTCCAGATACAGGCTTTCTATGAGTTCTTCCCTGGAAAGCGGGTAGAAAAGGGACTTGTCCGGCATGGCGTCGCAGGCACGTTGCTGGAGGGAGAGGACTTCGGATACCGACTCGAATCCCAACTTCCGGACATGGAAATGTCCCTCCCCCTCCCCGAATTCCGCAAGGTCCGCCTGGGTGGCGAATCCTCTGTCCTGGAGGTACAGGCGGTTCTTCAGAAAATCTTCGCTGAACGCATATCCGGCGCCGGGGATATGGCTGCCTGCTTTCTTGCGATATTTCAGCCAGGCCTCATACAGACGGAAAATCTCGCTGTAAGAGGATGACGTGGGCAGGATGTGCTGCTCCTGGATGTGCGGATTATTCGCAAAGATGAAAAAACGGTACCCGAACAGATCGTCCAGGTCTTCGATCAAGGCGATCTTGTGGCTGTGGAGCAGGTACAGATTCTCGAAGAACGTGCAGTAGCAGGCGATGTCCACATCTTCGATGCCTTCCCAAACCGACGGGACATCCCCTTCCAGTTGCGACCGCTCCAAGGCCTTGTAAACCGCCATGAGGTGTTCGTTGTCGTGGAAGTAGTTGTTTTGGTCGATGAGCATCTCGCAGCAGGTCACCACCTGGGAATTCCTCAGCTCGATGGCGATGAAGATGGTACCCACCAGGGTTGCGGCCAGACCGAAGACTCCCACGCCGGCTTCTTCCCCGAGCCCGAAAAACCGGATCAGGTCATAGCACAGCAAAAGCAGGGAAACGCCGGCAAAGATCCACAGGAGCCGGACCAGGATCGTTCTGTTGATTTTCATAACACACTATTGTTCAGCTTCGTGACCAAATATACGGAAAAAGATGCGCGAAACAAAATGGCTGGACGGTCTGGGGAACGAATTCCAGTCCATGACGAAGATGGACTGTCATTTCGGAGGGCACAGGCCCGATGCAGGGGGCTGATTCACTCCCCGCTTTTACACAATATCAGCTTCAGATGTTGCTGCAGTCGTAAACGCGGCAAAGCCATAGGCCGATTTCACGGATTTCCTTGCCGCGTTTACAGGAAAATGGCCACACAATGCGTTGGAATTGTAAACGTGGACATGCCGCAAAAAAAGAAGGCCCGTAATTGCTTACGAGCCTTCCGTGTACCCCCGCTCGGAATCGAACCGGGACCGTCAGAACCGGAATCTGAAATTCTATCCTTTAAACTACAGGGGCATTCCCGGTTAAGGGATTGCAAAGTTAACAATTTTCGTTGATTTGCAAGCAATCTTTCCGGATTTTTCGCGGGCCGGGCCCCATGCCCTGCCCCGGGCAGGGCCCATCGCCCAGCCTAGAGCCGCGAGGCCGGAACGCCCTCGAAGGTGATCCGCACCGGGAGGATGCGGCCGGACTCGTCGAAATGGAGCCGTTCGATGCACACGACGCGGTTGTTGCCGTCGGTGGCACCGAGCGGGTGCCGGTGATAGACGATGTAGTACTCGTCCTCGCCGCGGCCGCGGATGACGGAGTGGTGTCCGGCGCCCGTGGCGACGGCCGGGTCGGACTCCAGGATCGTCCCTTCCCGCTTGAAGGGGCCGAAGGGGCTGTCGGCGCGGGCGTAAGCCACGTGGTAGTCGGGGCCGGTCCAGCCGCCTTCGCTCCACATGAAGTAGTACGTTCCGTTCCGTTTGAGCATGAAGGGGCCCTCCACATAGCCCTGCGGCGTCACTTCCTTGTAGATGCTCCCGTCCTCGAAGGGGACGAGGCTCATCAGGTCGTCCCCCAGTTTCACCAGGTTGCAATGGCCCCAGCCGCCGTAGTACATATAGTACGTCCCGTCGTCATCCAGAAAGACGAACTGGTCGATGGGCTGCGCCCCGTTCACGACCTCGTCCACGAGCGGATGCCCGAGGGCGTCCTTGAAGGGGCCGGCGGGGTTGCCGGCCACGGCGACGCCGATGCCGCCCTCCCCTTTCTCGTGCATGTCGTTCGCCCCGAAAAAGAGGTAGTACTTTCCGTCCTTCCGGACCACGGAAGGCGCCCACAGGGCCCGCCAGAGCCAGGAAATGTTCTCCTTGGCCAGCACTTTGTCATGTTTGGTCCAATGCACCAGGTCCTTCGACGAGAAAGCGTCCATGAACAGCTGCTCCTCGTAAGGATGCGAATACGTGGGATAAATCCAGTATTCCTGGTCGAAAACGACCGCCTCCGGGTCCGCATACCAGCCGTCGAAGAGCGGATTGCCGCTCGTATGGGATATCCGATAGGCCTCGCAGCGCTCGGCGATGTTCTCCCGCAGGGACTCCCAGTACCAGCGGATCTCGAAGGTATGGTAGCAGCCGTCCTCGAAATAGGGTTTCCAGGCGTAGCCGGTGCCCTCGAAGCCGTCGACCAGCAGGAGCTTGGTCTCCGAGTCCAGGGTGACGGTCAGGGAATCGAACAGCACCGCCGGGGTGGCGTCCGTGCACCAGTTCACCGGGTTGATGGCGACGGTGTTGCCGCTGCTCACGAAGCTGGCGTGATCGGGCGAATCGACGGAATTGTAGCAGATGGTGACGCCGGTGTCGTCGGCGCCCTGGGCGGGCCGGATGGCGGAGGAGGCGGCCAGGTCCTCCGGGGTGATCTTCCACCCCAGGACATAGGCCGCGACAAGGCGGTCCTGGAGGCTGTCGGGCAGTTCCTTCAGCAGCTCCACGAGGAGTTCGCCGCCCTGGCTGAAGCCGGCCAGGACGAAGGGACGGCCGTCGGAGCGCTCGTCGACATAGTGCTTGAATGCCGCACGGACATCCTCCATCGCCACCGGGAAGCGGCTGTCAATCAAGGCCGTATCCAGATAGGTCTCCATCGACATCTGCCGATAGTAGGGCGAATAGAAGTTCAAGTCGCCCGCCAGGATCCGGTCCACGCCCTCCATCTCGGCGCGCATGCCGGGGCAGGCCGCAGAGTCCGCCGCCTGGGCGTAGTGGTACACCTTCCGGCCCACCGTCGCATCGAAGGTCTCCGTGGAGCTGATGTAGAACAGGTCCACGTCCGCCTCGCGGTCAGTCATGTACCAAGCCTCGGGCGAATCATAGTCCGGCGCGGCCGGAATCCGCTCGCGGGGAGCACAGGAAACCACGGCCGCCAGCGCGGCGAAAACGAACAGTCTTATCTTCATAGGAACAGTTTTTTATCCAGTTCGACCGACGGCCGGAAGTCGTCGGAACGCATATAATCCAGGACGGCCTTGTAGAACTGCCGGCCTTCCGGATAGTCCAGCACGGATTCCAGGTTCGAGCAGCACACCAGCAGTTTCCCCTTCCCCGCCGCGAACTCGAACACGAGCCCGAGCCGATGGTTCCGCTCCACGTTGTCGATGACCTGTACGATGGGCTTGTACCCCCGCAGGGCGTCCAGGATCATCGGCCGGGAAGCCTTCAGGACCGGGAACCACTGCCAGTCCGTATGCTCCTCCGTCGGGAACTCCCGGAACAGCGGGTGCGCCGGATCGGTGAGGATGCCCAGGGTGCCGGGCGAGACGGGCTTGCCGTTGCTCTCGCAGATCTGCTTGAACATCCGGTAGTTCCAGTAATCGGTCTGGAAGAGCCCGCCCACGGTGCCCGTCGTGTCCGAGGGCATCAGGAGCACCTTCTTTCCCGCTTCCAAGGCCTTCAGGGCGGCATTGTCCAGTTTCCGGACGATGGTGATTCCGCTCCGGTCAGGCCGGTTGTCGGCCGGATACACCCAGATGGGCCAGGCATTGACGCCCTCGTGACCGGCGGTACGGGCGTTCAACCGAAGGTCGATGCGGGCCGGGGCCTTCACGCTGTCCAACAGCTCGGAAACGGGCCTGTCGATGTCATACTCGCCCTCCCCGTCGACCAACTCCTCGCCGGTATAGTTCGCAACCTTCACGTGCGCGTGGAAAACCTCGTCTTCCGTCCAGCAGTACTTGTCGAACTCGGCCAGCGGGACGAGCTCGCTGCAGAACTGCCGCCATTCGGCCGGATCGATGTCGCCCTTTGCGTCCATGAACGCGTCCAGGATGCCCACATAGGCCGATCCCTGCCCGGGATAGTCCTGGATGTCAAGCAGTTGGAAACCGCCGAGGCCCAGGGTGCGGAGGCACATTTCCACATCGGCCTTGTACAGTTCGAAGGCCCAGCGGAGGGAGGCGCGGTGGAAAGCCGCCGCCTGGTCCGCCATCCCGGCGATGTCCAGCCGGCGACGGAACTCCATCAGGTTGTACGGGGCCAGCGGGCCGGTGTACTTGTCGATCTGGGCGTAATCCGGATAGCTCTGGAACTGCCCGGTCTCATGGCTGATCACCGGCATCGGGACACCCTCGAGCGCCTCGGCGAAGTTCCGGGCGGTTCCCGGATAGAAATGGTTCAGGATGCCGCCGTCCAACGCGTCGCAGAAAGCGAAGGAACTGCGGACGTGGGTGTGATACTCGCCGTATGCCTCGCCCCGCGTCCGGCAGGTGGCGAAGAAATCCATTCCGTCGACATAGCCCTGCCAGCCCAGGAAAGCGTTGGTACCATTGGTATACAGGATTTGCGGGGCTTCCTTCCGGAAGGCCTCTATCAGCTCCTGCATCACCGCCTTCTCGCCCCAAAGCTCGTTGCCCAGAGAGAACATCGCGAAAGAGGGGTGATGCCCATAAGTACGGACGATGTTCAAGCCCTCTTTCCGCAGGAACGCGAGGAGCTCCTCCCCTTCCAGCGTCCCCCAGAACGGAAGCTCCGGCTGGAGGTAGATCCCGAGCTCGTCCGCGGCCGCGAAAGCGGCCTCCGGCGGGCACCAGGAATGGAACCGGACGTGGTTGATGCCGTATTCCTTGCAGCGTTGGAAGTAGTTGATCCACGAGGCTTTGTCCATCGGCGTGTGCCCCGTCAAGGGGAAGACGCAGGCGTCGTGCTTGCCGCGGAGGAAGACCGGCTTCCCGCCGGCCATGAACCGGCCGTCGACGACCTCAAGACGCGGCATTTCCGGGACCGAGAGCCGCTCGGAAAAGGCCTCCATCGGCCCGAACTCGATCCGGCCGATGACGCCGTTCCAGTTCGTCTGGGTGTCGTCGGAATAGAGGTGGGAACTCTTGATCACCTGCGGCGGCACTCCCCTGCCATTATCCACGCAAAGGGTGATCGTATGCACGCCCGGAAGCAGCTTGCCCAGGTTGTAAAGCTGCGGCGTGGACACGTCGTTGCAGGAATCCACCAGGGCGCCGTCCAGGTACAGTTTCGTCGCCTTGGTGCGCTCCAGGTACAGCGCCAGGTCCTTCTCGCGCCAAACATACGGCGCCACGACCTTCTTCCGGTACCAGGCCTTGCCCACGAAGGAATGCCGACGCGTCAGCCGACCGGTTTCCACAGGCTGGCCATACTGCGGCTCCACGGCCGCAAGCCCCTTCCCCGCGAGGTCCGTCGTCCCGGGCAGGACGATGGCATCGGCAAACAGCGAATCGGCCCGCTCCCCCAGGAGCGAATCGACCGTCACCACCCCCGCCGGATCCAGGTACAACCCCCACTCCCCGGAGACCTCCATCTCCGGCGTACAGGCCACGGCGGCAACCGCGAGGCCTAAAAATCCCAATACTCTTCTCATAAACGATTCTCTCATACAAAAATAAGGAATTTCGCCGATTATTCGTATTTTTGTATGATTCAAGATCATTCCACGTATGAAAGCAATTGCCTTAGGCAGCGCCATCGCGCTTGCGGTTCTCGCCGGATGCAGCCGGCCGGTCAATCATATCCCCGAAGGGGCCGAAAAGGTGTTCGACCTCCGCAGCGGGGACGAACTCAGCGTCAAGAAGGCCGCGAAGGCCGACGGGTTCTACGGCACGATCCACGAGGACGGCCAGTTCATCGCCTTCGTGCGGTACAATCCGGCCGCGTTCCAGACGACCGTCGTGACGGCCGAGCGGGACCAGGCCGACAGCACCAGCGCCCTGTGCCTGAAGTATGACGCTTTCGCCGGCATCAACGGCAGTTACTTCAACATGGACAGTCTCACGCACGTCACATTCGTCAAGGACGACGGCTTCGTGACCGGCGCCACGACGGCGAGGGAGACCTTCCGGACGAACGGCGCGCTCGTCCTGAACCCGGAGGAGATCCGGGTCGAGGCCTGCGACACGACCGATGTCTTCGAGCGGGACTGGGAAGTCCTCGCGAGCGGTCCGGTCCTGGTCGATGACGGCGTGACGGCCACCTACGGCGAGGAAATGCCGAACTGGAAGTCGTTCTACAAGAAGCGCCACCCGCGCTCGCTCGTGGGCAAGGACGCCGACGGCGGCGTTTGGCTCGTGGTCGTGGACGGCCGCTTCCCCGGCGAAGCGGAGGGAATGTCCATCGCCGAGCTCACCGCCCTCGCCGAAAAGCTCGGCCTGGTCGAAGCCCTCAACCTGGACGGCGGCGGCTCCTCCACCCTGTGGACCCTCCCGGGCGGCGTCCTGAACCATCCCTGCGACAACGGCCAGTTCGACCACGTGGGCCAGCGCATCGTCCCGAACGCCGTCGTGGTGCGATAGGGACCAAATTTTCATCTTTCAGGTTTTTGGCGTATCTTTGCAGCCCTTTTTTACAAGGCTGTGATGAAAAAAGACTATACGAAACCTGAACTCTGGGTCGAAGAACTCTCCCTGGACGCGACCTTCTGCCTCAGCAACGTAGACGGTACGGGCGGAAACCTGTCCGGCTACGAAGAGGATGACGAAAACGTTTTCTGACCGATGAACAAGCTGCTCGCCTTCGGATGCATTGCGGCCGTGTTCACCGCAATCTCCTGCCAAAAAGAGGCCGATACGGCCAACCCCGCTCCCGCCACGGGCAAACTCGTCCCCGTGACGGTCGAAGCGACCGTTCCCGAAACCCGGGTCACCCTGTCCACCGGCGGGAATCTCCCCGCCTGGACCCAGGGGGACAAGATCGGCATTTTCACCGCCGACAAGGTCTTTTGCCCGCCCTTCACCGCCAAGACCGGCGGTTCGGCAAGCACGACTTTCTCGGGTCAGAAGCCCGAGTATTCCCACCTGACGACCGCATTCTTCCCCTATGACGCGAACGCCACCCTGGGCGCCGCCGGCATCGGCCTCACGCTTCCCCAGAGCCAGTCCGGCCGGATCGCTGAGGCCGTGATGGTGGGAACGGGCAACGAAAACGACGGTTTCACGTTCCAGAACGTCTGTTCCGTGCTCAGGATGCAGATTCCCGCCAGCCTGAACATCCGTAAGGTCGAGGTGGTCCGGGACGACCGTGTGACGGGTCCGTTCCAGGTGGGCGCCGACCTCCGCATCACGTCCGGCACCCCCACCTCCTATCTGGAGAAGCGGGCCCAGGTGACCGGGGCGTCGGCCCTCTCGGGCGAGATCCTGCTCAGTGTCCTGCCCTCCACAAGCAAAAAGCTCCAGATGGCCCTGACCCGGTCCGACGGGAAGGTCGCCTTCGTCAATACCACGTTCACCTCCGGCAAGGGCTTCGAGGCCGGCCGGATCAAAAACCTCGGACAGGCAAGCGCTTCGTTGACCTTCTACGACGCCGCGCTCGTGGCCGACCCGACCAACCAGCAACTTTGAGCCCTATGAGAAAGACCTTTGCACTCCTTGCAGCGGCGGTCCTCCTCTCCGGGGCCGCGCAGGCGCAGAACCGCCCCCAGATCGCCAACGGAGACTTCGAGACCTGGACCTTCGACGGGGCGAACCTGCCCAACTATTTCAACTCCTTCCAGACCGCCGACGGACTCTTTTCCGGTCTCGCCTACGACAAGAACAACCGCCAGGTCAAGCGATCCACGGACAAGCGTCCGGGATCCACGGGGTCGTATTCCTGCAGCATCTGGTCACGGAAAGTCTCGGGCGTCGTCGCCCAGGGCAACCTGACGACCGGCCGCGTCCACGCCGCCGCCATGTCCGCGACCGGCAAGAACAATTACAATTATTCCGACCGGGACGGCTACAACACCCTGAACGGCTTCAAGAATCCCTGCGCGATGCCATTCACCGGCAGGCCCGATTCGCTGGTCGTCTGGGTGAAGTTCTCCCCGAATGGAAACGATTCCAGTCACCCCTATGCGAAGGTGACGGCCACCATCCACAGCGATTTCGACTATATCGACGGCTATGCCCAGACATCAGACAGCAAATACATCGTGGCCACGGCCATCAACATGACCATCGCCAAGACGAACGGCCAGTGGAAGAGACTCTCCATTCCGTTCGTGTACAAGAACAACGGAGCGCAGCCCAAATACATTCTCCTGAGCGCCGCGACCAACGCCTATCCCGGCGGCGGCAACGAGAACGACTACCTGTATCTCGACGACATCACGCTCGTCTACAAGCAGACTTTCCAGCTGAGCATCCCCTCCCAGGGATGGGCGACGCTTTGCCTGGATTTCAACGCGAAAGCGCCCGCCGGCGCGAAGGTCTACACCGTGACCGAACTGGTCGCCGGCTACGCGAAACTGCAGGAGATCCCCGCCGGAAGCATCATCCCGGCGAACACCGGCGTTCTCGTCCGTTCCGACGCCACCTCCGTCACCTTCGAGAGCAGCATCATGGATCCGTCGTCCATCAGCAGCAACCTCCTGAAGGGAAGGACCACGGCCGGCAGCTGCCAGGCCGGACAGTACTACGTGCTCTCCCCCGCCTCCACGAAGGAGCGGGCCGTCTTCGGCCTCTACCAGGGGACTTCGCTCGCCGCCAACAAGGCCTATATCGAGGTCCGATAGAAACTTTTTCGCCGGAACCCTTGCAAATTTGAAGAAATAGTCTCATCTTTGCAGTCCTGTTTCAAACAGACAGGGGCGTAGCTCAGCTGGTTTAGAGCGCTTCAGTCACATTGAAGAGGTCATCGGTTCGAATCCGATCGTCCCTACTGGGAACCGACTCGTCGAGTCGGTTCTCTTTTTATTTACCGGGGGAGACCCCCGGACCCCCTCCGTCGGCCTCCGGCCTCCGAATTGACTTTTCCAGGAGTTCGTAGGAAACAAGCATAGGTAATTCATCTTTTTTTACCTATATTTGTACGATATTAGATTTTCGTACTGAAACCGTATGAGCAAAGCATATATCTTTCCCGGTCAAGGCTCCCAGTTCCCCGGTATGGGGAAGGCGCTTTATGAGCGCAGCGCGGAGGCCCGGGAGATGATGGACAAGGCCTGCGAAATCCTCGGATTCCCCATCACGGACATCATGTTCGGGGAAGACGCGGAGGCCTTGAAGGCTACGCGCGTCACCCAGCCCGCCATCTTCATCCACAGCGTCGTCCTGGCCCTTTGCAGCGGCCTGGAGGCTCCGGCGATGGTGGCTGGGCACTCCCTCGGGGAGTTCTCCGCCCTCGCCGCCGCCGGCGCGATGGACTTCGAGGACGCCCTCCGGCTCGTCGCCGTCCGCGCCTCCGCGATGCAGAAATGCTGCGAGAAGGTCCCCGGCACCATGGCCGCCGTCATCAAGCTTCCGACCGAGACGGTCGAGGAAATCTGCGCCTCCTGCGCGGGCCTCGTCATCCCTGCCAATTATAACAGCGAAGGACAGATCGTCATCTCCGGCGAGGCCGAGGCCGTGGCCGAAGCCTGCGCGAAGATGAAGGAGGCCGGCGCCAAGCGCGCGCTTCCGCTGGCGGTCAGCGGCGCCTTCCACTCCCCGCTCATGGAACCGGCCCGGCTGGAACTGGCCGAAGCCATCGAAAAGACGCCGTTCCGCGCGCCCGCCTGCCCGGTCTACCAGAATGTCACCGCCCTCCCCTCCATGGACCCGGAAGTCATCAAGGACAACCTCCTGCGCCAGCTCACTTCCCCGGTCCGCTGGACCCAGACCGTGCTGAACATGGTCGCGGACGGCGCGGACAGTTTCCTCGAAATCGGTCCCGGCACCGTCCTGCAGGGTCTCGTGAAGCGCATCGCGCCCGAAGTCGCCGACATCCAAGGAATATCAGAATAAATCCACATAACTTTTAACTATCAATTATGGCAAACGAAAAGAAATTCATCACCTGTGATGGTAACTTCGCCGCTTCGAACATTGCGTATCTGTTCAGCGAGCACGCCGCCATCTACCCGATCACCCCGTCCTCGACCATGGCCGAGAACATTGACGAGTGGGCCGCCCACGGAAAGAAGAACCTGTGGGGCGAGACCGTCAAAGTGACGGAGATGCAGAGCGAGGCCGGCGCCGCCGGCGCCGTCCACGGTTCCCTCCAGGCTGGTGCCCTCACCTCCACCTTCACGGCCTCCCAGGGTCTGCTCCTGATGATCCCGAACATGTACAAGATCGCCGGTGAAATGCTCCCGACCGTGTTCCACGTGTCCGCCCGCGCCCTCGCCAGCCACGCCCTGTCCATCTTCGGCGACCACCAGGACGTCATGGCCTGCCGCCAGACCGGCTTCTGCATGATCGCCTCCGGCAGCGTCCAGGAAGCCCAGGACATCGCCGCCGTGGCCCATCTGAGCTCCATCAAGGCGAGCCTCCCGTTCCTGCACTTCTTCGACGGCTTCCGTACCAGCCATGAGATCCAGAAGATCGAGGCCCTCCCGGAGGACAAGCTCCGCGAGATGGTTTCCGAGAAGGCTCTCGCCCGCTTCCGCGAGCGCGCCCTGAACCCGGACGCCCCCGTCACCCGCGGTACCGCCCAGAACGGCGACGTCTACTTCCAGGCCGTCGAGACCCGCAACCAGTTCTATGACGCCGTTCCGGACATCGTGGCCCGCTACATGGGTGAGATTTCCGAGCTCACCGGCCGCAGCTACCGTCCCTTCGAGTACTACGGCGACCCGACCGCCGAGAACATCATCGTCGCGATGGGCTCCGTCACCGAGACCATCAAGGAGACCATCGACTACCTCGCGGGCCGCGGCCGCAAGTACGGCCTCATCACCTGCCACCTCTATCGTCCGTTCTCCGAGAAATACTTCTTCGCCGTCCTCCCGAAGAGCGTCCGCAAGATC
>JAFRPH010000074.1 GCA_017429205.1 Bacteroidales bacterium | reverse complement strand
TTTTCAGCGGAGAATGGGCGGCAGCCCCGGATCGATCGGAAAGCCCCTGGCGCGCTCCGCAGAGCGCGGAACCTCTTTCCGTTCACTTTAGCAAATCATTCCTTTGAGAAGGGTATGCGCCTGCGGGCGCACCAGAGGGCTGTCCGCTCGCCCTCTGGACTCCTTCGGCGCCGTCCCGTTCATCTTGCCTTTGGGAGAACGAAGGTGGGAAACCGCCGTAGAGTTGGAAATATCCCCGCGGCTTCAGGGCACGACATTGGCCATTCAGAAAGGAAAGAACAGATGAATCAGATCCTCACTTATCAGGACTGGCTGGACCTGGACGAAAAGGACAGGGACGCCGCACTCTTTGAGGCCGCGGAGGAGCACCGGCGCTCCGCGGCGTTCCGTCAGGCACTCGACGCCGACGCCTACTACCGCGGGGAGAACGCCGCCGTCGCCCGCAAGACCCTCCTGCGGGCCGACCGCCTCGAAACCCGCGACGAGAACGGCTGCCGCCGGGTCCGCCCGCTGATGCAGGACGTGGTCGGCAACCGCATCGGCTCCTCCTTCCTCCGCCGCTTCGTCGCCCAGCAGACCCAGTACCTCCTCGGCAACGGCTGCAGCCTCGCGACGCCGGAGATGAAAAAGCGCCTCGGCACCGACTTCGACCGCGTCCTCGCGCAGATGGGCGAGAAGGCCCTGCTCCACGGCGTGTGCTGGGGCTTCTGGAACGTGGACCACGTCGAGGCGATCGAGGTGGCGCGCAACCCGCTCTCCGGCTTCCTTGTCCTGCCCGACGAGCGCACCGGGGAGGCCCGGCTCGGCGTGCAGTACTGGCAGCTCGCCCGGCAGCGGCCGATGTATCTGCGGGTCTTCACGGAGGAGGGGCTGCGCTTCCCCTTCCTGAAGGACGGGCAGATCGCGGACGCCGCCCCGCCCAGGCCCTACCGCCTGCTGCGCACGGTCAGCGCCCTCGGGACGGAGGAGGAGGGCGCCGCCTGGCCGGCCCTCCCGCTGATCCCCTTCCGCGCCAACGCCGACGGCCGCAGCGAGTTCACCCCCTCCATCCGCGCCAAGATCGACGCCTACGACCGCATCCTCTCCGATTTCGCCGACAACCTCGACCGGGCGAACGACGTCTACTGGGTGCTGAACAACTTCTCCGGCACGGCGGAGGATGTGGCGGAGACCCTCGCCGAGATCCAGCGGCTGAAGGCCGTGGCCAGCTATTCCGACGGGACCGGGACCTCCTCCACCGCCGAGCCGCACACGATCGACGTGCCCTACGCCGCCCGGGCGGAGGCCCTGCGGCTGCTGGAGAAAGCGCTCTACCGGGACTGGATGGCCCTGGACATGGGCGAGCTGACTGGCGGGAGCCTGACGAACGTCGCGATCCGCGCGGCGACAAGCGCCCTCGACCAGAAGGCGGACAGCTTTGAGTGGGAGGCGTTCCGCTTTGTGCGAGGCCTGCTGCGCCTGCTCGGGGAGGACACCGACGAGATCCGCTTCCGCCGCGCGCGGATCGCCAACGAGAGCGAGACCGTCGCGGATATCGCGGCGATGCGCGGGGATATCGACCGCCGCACCGCCCTGCGGCTGAACCCCTATCTCCAGCCGGAGGAGGCGGAGGCCCTGATCGCGGAGAAGGGGTAACTCATCCAGACCATGCGGGGACGGGAGGCTTCCCTCCACCCTTCGGGACGAGTCCGCCCGTCCCTTTTTTTGTTTGTTCTTCACGGAAGTCCGGGCGGTTTCATGTCGCTGTGCCTCGGTGAACCAGGAGGGATCCGCGCTCTGCGGAGAACGCCAGGGGCTTTCCGATCGATCCGGGGCTGCCGCCCATTCTCCGCTGAAAACTGTCCCCCGGACAGTTTTCCGGGCGCTCCGAATCCCTGGACCCTTCGGGACCGTCCCGTTAAACATCGCGATTGACAAAGCCTGCACGGGGAACCTCTCCACCGCTGCGGCGGTCCCCCTCTCCTTTCAGGAGAGGTTTGGGTAACTAACTATCCCTGTCTCCCCTGAAAGGGGAGATGTCGCCGCAGCGACAGAGAGGTTTTCACGTTTACGTTTCCCAAAGCCTACCATTCACGGGTCGGCCCCGAAGGTTTCCAAAGGGCGATCGGAAAGCCCTTTGGTGCGCCCGCAGGCGCATACCCTCTTCAACGGAATGATCTGCCTCAGTGAACGGAAAGGGTTCCGCGCTCTGCGGAGCGCGCCAGGGGCTTTCCGATCGATCCGGGGCTGCCGCCCATTCACCGCTGAAAACTGTCCCCCGGACAGTGTTCCGGGCGCTCCGAATCCCTGGACCCTTCGGGAGCATGTCTCCTTGGTGGGTCTCGGGTAAAGTGTCGTTGAGAAAAGATACGTTCAGTCTCAGGTCCGATTATGAACGGGACGGCCCCGATGGAGTCCAGAGGGC
>JAFRPH010000009.1 GCA_017429205.1 Bacteroidales bacterium | reverse complement strand
GCTCGCCGGTGTCGAGGATGAGGTTTCCGCCGCGGAATCCCATTACACCAAGCCGGAAGAGGTCATCGACTTCGCCACCCGCACCGGCTGCGACTCCCTCGCCATCTCCATCGGCACCTCCCACGGCGCCTACAAGTTCACCCCGGAGCAGTGCACCCGCGACCCGAAGACCGGCCGCCTGATCCCTCCGCCGCTCGCCTTCGACGTCCTCCACGAGATCGAAAAGAAGCTCCCCGGCTTCCCGATCGTCCTCCACGGCTCTTCCTCCGTCCCGCAGGAATATGTCGACATGTGCAACAAGTACGGCGGCAACCTGCCGAACGCGGTCGGCATCCCCGAGGAGCAGCTCCGCGAGGCCGCCAAGAGCGCCGTCTGCAAGATCAACATCGACTCTGACAGCCGCCTGGCGATGACCGGTGCCATCCGCAAGCACCTGGCCGAGAACCCGAGCCACTTCGATCCCCGCCAGTACCTCAAGCCGGCCCGCGAGGAGATGAAGAAGATGTACATCCACAAGATCGTGAACGTCCTCGGTTCCGACGGCAAGGCCGAGTAATCCCCCGGCTGAAAAAGTTCAAGGAACGGCGTCCTTTTCGGGGCGCCGTTCTTTTGTTTTTCCGGTTTATCTCCTATCTTTGCTCTCAGACTGCGAAGGGTGCGGGACATAGCGTTCAAGCCTTGGTTACAGGCGCCCCCATCTGAACCCTGTGGGTCTGAGCCACAGGGGCTCTCCGGCCGGAGAGCGCCCGCCCCCGAGTCTTTTCCGGGTTTTTCGTAACTCCGCCGCGGAGGGTCCGCTGCGCGGATTTGTTTTCCTTAAAACCCTGGTCATGCGCACTGCAACAAGATTCTTGATTCCGGCCGTCCTCCTCCTCGTCGCCGCGTGCGGCAAGGAGGCGGGCCCGGATGCCGGCGGGCCGGACGCCGTCCGGGACCGCCGCATCCCCGCCACCCAGGTGCCGCTCTACGGCAACCTGTCCTCCTACAACCTCCTGCCCGGGTCCGGCACACGGACGGACAGCCAGTCAGTCACACTGGGCTCCCTCCTAGACACGGGGAAGGCCCGGACGCTCCACTTCGGAGACATTACTTTCACCCAGATCCCCTTCCTGCCCGACGGGGAACCTTCGCTCGCCGAGTACGGCGCGGACCTCGCGCCCGACATCGGGGCCGCCACCGTCATCCGGAAGTTCTATGTCGAAACCCTCCAGGACGGCGTCCGCCACCGGTTCGTCGCCGCGATGGTCGCCGAGGCGCAGTACGCTGCCAACCACCCGGATTTCGACTACCTGGAAATGCCCGGCTTCACGGGCGCCGTCCTCCTGTCCACGCCGGAAGGCGGTGTCTTCCGGGTGGAGAGCTACCGGGGCGGCCTCCTCAGGGAATCCTTCCTCGTGCCCAAGAAGGAGATTGTCGGGAAAAGCGGCTTGCATTACCTGAAACTGTACCGGCCGGCGGGAACCCGGGCGGGCGACGATCCCGACGGCTGGGAGCTGGAGAGCGCGGTCTGCCTGGCCGAGAAGCCGGAGACGGACCGGGCGGAAAAGAGCGCACTCCTCATCTCCCATCCCCAGTACACCGTCAGCCTCACGACGAACCTGCCGGACTATGTGGACGTGAAAGGATGCGGCACGTACAGTTCAGGAAGCTGGGCCACCCTCGGTGGCTTCCCCCGACATACGTTCTATTCCTTGGATTTCGGCCGATGGACGGGCGATTTCGCCGGCGAAAAGCGGCCATACTTCCCCTGGAAAGTGACGCACGACATCCAGGCGACCGCCTGGTACGAGGACGCCGGTCCTTGCGTGGACCTGGAGCGGGGCGTCGCGAACCCCCTGAAAAAGATGTCCGTCGCCGCCACCGCCAGCGGGAGCTATGTCAATGGCACCTTCAAGGCGCTGCGGGGGTACTACGAGGACGAAACGCCCCGGTATCACTGGGGCATCGACCTGTACGCGAAACCCGGGACCCCGGTCTATTCGATGTATTCCGGGGTCGTCATCCGGACGGAAACAGACCATCCGGACCGGTACGAAGAGAAATCCTTCGGGAATGTCATCGTCACCGGGAACGAAGTGAAGGGATACGACGGAAAGGTGTACCTGCAGTATTCGCATCTGCGGTACGGGACGCCGGTCGCGGTCAATCCCCGCACCGGGAAGCCCTTCGCGAAGGGCGACCGGGTCTTCGCCGGAGACCTGATCGGCTACACCGGCAAGACGGGCAACGCCTTCCTTGACGCCGAAGTCCCCAACAAGCACCTGGACCTGATGGCCGCCTTCGCAGTCGATCCGTCCACCGGGAGGCTCAGGTCCGACGCCCTGACGGACCCCGCCTCGTTCCTGAACGGGACGCTGGACCTGGAGAACTTGCAGCGCAAGAAGGGACAGGTCGAGGGAATCCGGTGCGATTAGGTGACTGAAAGTCCCTAATTTTTCGTATGTTTGTAGAAGAATACCATAAACACTTGATATGAAGCATTCTTTTACGATCCTTGCGCTGGCGGCGGCCCTTGCCGCGGGCGTGTCCGCGCGTGCCGATGAGGCCCGCCTGTTGCGTTTCCCCGCCACGAACGGCACCGAAGTCGCCTTCTCCTATGCGGGCGACCTGTGGACCGTCCCGGTCCAGGGCGGTGTCGCCCGCCGGCTCACCTCGCACATCGGCTACGAGATGTTCGCCCGGTACTCCCCCGACGGAAAGAGCATCGCCTTCACGGGCGAATATGACGGCAATCGCGAAGTGTATCTGATCCCGGCCACGGGCGGCGAGCCCGTACGGCTCACCTACACCGCCACCAACGGCCGGGACGACCTGGGCGACCGCATGGGCCCGAACAACATCGTGATGGGCTGGTCGCCGGACGGAAAGAAGATCGTATACCGCAACCGCATCGGCGACGGCTTCCCCGGCAAGCTCTGGACGGTGGGGCCCGAGGGCGGGATGCCGGCCGAAATCCCGCTCCCGGAAGGCGGCTTCTGCTCCTATTCCCCGGACGGAAAAAAGCTGGCCTACAACCGCGTGATGCGCGAATTCCGCACCTGGAAGTACTACCGGGGCGGCATGGCGGATGACGTATGGGTCTATGACCCCAAGGCCGGCAAGGTGGAGAACATCACCGAAAACGTCGCCCAGGACATCTTCCCGATGTGGATCGGCGACGAGATCTTCTTCGCCTCCGACCGCGATATGATCATGAACCTCTTCGTGTACAATACGAAGACGAAGAAGACCGAGAAGGTCACCGACTTCAAGGAATATGACGTGAAGTTCCCCTCCACCGACGGCAAGACCATCGTCTTCGAGAACGGCGGCTGGCTGTACCGGCTGGACCCGAAGACCCGCCAGGCCACGAAGATCTCCGTCACGCTCGCTTCTGACGATGTGTACGGCCGCACGGAGCGCAAGGCCGTGGCCGGCAATCGCACGGGCATGAGCCTGTCCCCGGACGGCGCCCGGATGGTCGTGACCGCCCGCGGCGAAGTCTTCGACGTGCCCGTGGAGGCCGGCGTCACCCGCAACATCAGCCGGACGCCCGGCTCCAACGACCGCAGCGCGGTCTGGAGCCCGGACGGCAAGTGGATCGCCTGGATCGGCGACGCCACCGGCGAGACTGAAATCTACCTGTATGACGCGGTGAAGGGCGGCGACCCGGTCCAGGTGACGAAGGGCACCGACACCTACATCCGCTCCCTCCAGTGGAGCCCGGACAGCAGGCACATCCTGTACGGCGACCGCAAGAACCGCCTCGTGGAGGTCGATCCCCTCGCGAAGACCCGCCGCACCGTGATGGAGAATCCCGAAGCCGAGTTCCGCGGCGTGCAGTACTCCCCGGACAGCAAGTGGATCGCCTACACCCGCCCGGCCAAGAACGAGATGAACATCATCTACCTGTACAACCTCGCCGAGGGCAAGGAATATCCGGTGACCGAGCGCTGGTACAACAGCGGCAGCCCCACCTTCAGCACCGACGGCAAGTATTTGATTTTCACCTCCGACCGCGACCTGAACCCGCAATACAGCAACATCGAGTGGAACTACGCCTATGGCGACATGTCCGGCGTCTATATGGCGATGCTCGCCAAGGATACGCCGTCGCCGCTGATCGCCAAGGACCCGGAAGTGAAGGTCGAGGCGGACGCGCCGAAGGAGACCCCGAAGGCCGAGCCGGCCAAGGGCGGCAAGCCCGCGCAGGCGAAGGCCGACAAGCCCGCCGGCCCGAAGGCCGTAAAGATCGACCCGGACGGCATCCTGGACCGCATCGTCAAGCTACCGGTCAATGGCCGGGGCTTCTATAGCGACGGTTCCAAGCTCTGGTACAGCGGCGGCCGCGGCACCCGCGTCTTCGACTTCGCCACGGGCAAGGACGAGGACTGCGTCGACGCCCGGATGACGGTCCGGAACGGCGACAAGAAGGCCGTCTTCGTGAAGGGCCACGACCTGTATGTGGCCGCCCCCGGCCCGAAGGTGGGCCTGAAGGACAAGGTGTCCTTCGACGGCCTCGTCGCGACGGTCGACTACAGCCAGGAATGGCCCCAGCTTTTCGACGAGGTCTGGCGCGCCTTCCGCGACGGCTACTACCTGGAAAACATGCACGGACGCGACTGGAAGGCCGTAAAGGCCAAGTATGAGGTTCTCATTCCGTACGCCAAGACGCGGCTGGACGTGAACTATGTCATCGGCGAGATGATCTCCGAAGTCGCCAGCGGCCACGCCTACGTCACCGCCCCCGACGACTATCCGAAGCCGGCCCGCATCCCGATGGGCCTGCTGGGCGCCGAACTCTCCAAGGTCAAGGACGGCTACCGCATCGACCGCATCCTCCAGGGCGCGACTTACCGTCCCGAGCTCCGTTCTCCGCTCCAGGAGCCCGGTCTCGGCGTGAAGGAAGGCGATGTCATCACCGCCATCGACGGCGTGTCCCTCAAGGAAGTGGACAACGTGTACAAGCTCCTCGTGGGCAAGGCCGATGTCCTCACCGAACTCACCGTCGGCGGCAAGAAGGTGGTGGTCAAGCCCATCGCCGACGAATACCCGCTCTACCACTACGAGTGGATCCTCAAGAACATCAAGACCGTGGAGGAGAAGTCCGGCGGCAAGGTGGGCTACATCTACATTCCGGACATGAGCCGCGAGGGCCTGAACGAATGGGCCCGGTACTACTATCCGCAGCTGGACAAGGAAGCCCTCATCATCGACGACCGCGAGAACGGCGGCGGCAACATCTCCCCGATGATCATCGAGCGCCTGCAGCGCGAGGTGTACCGGATGACGATGCGCCGCGGCTCCACCCTCACCGGCACCGTCCCGGAGGGCACGCACACCGGCCCGAAGGTGCTCCTGATCAACAAGTACTCCGCCTCCGACGGCGACCTCTTCCCGTGGAGCTTCAAGGCCAACAACCTGGGCACCGTCATCGGCACGCGCACCTGGGGCGGCATCGTGGGCATCAGCGGCTCCCTGCCGTATATGGACGGCACCGACGTCCGCGTCCCGTTCTTCACGAACTATGACGCGAAGACCGGAGAGTGGATCGTGGAGAACCACGGCGTGGATCCGGACATCCTGCTGGACAACGACCCCATCCGCGAGCAGGCCGGCGAGGACCAGCAGCTCCTCAAGGCCATCGAGGTGGCCCTCGAGCAGATCAAGGACCGCAAGCCCCTCCCGGGCATCCCGGCCCCGAGAACCTTCAAGGACCTGGGACTCGAGCAGCTGCCGTAGCCATTTTGGCCGACAAGGATGACGTTATTTCAAAGGATTTGCGTATTTTTGCAGACCCTAATCGATACGACATGGAAGAATTGCAGAAGAAAAGAATGCTGTCCGGCATCCAGCCCAGCGGAGACCTTCATCTCGGGAACTATCTCGGGGCCATCAAGAACTGGGCGGACCGGGTGAACGACTATGAGTGTTTCTACTTCATGGCCGACCTCCATACCATCACCGTCCGGCAGGATCCGGCCGAGCTGCGCAAGCGCTCGATCAACCAGCTGGCCCAGTACATCGCCTGCGGACTGGACCCGGAGCAGAACGTGCTGTTCCTCCAGTCGCACGTGCCGGCCCACAGCCAGCTCGCCTGGGTGCTGAACTGCTATACGATGTTCGGGGAACTGTCCCGGATGACCCAGTTCAAGGACAAATCGGCCAAATACGAGAACAACATCAACGCCGGCCTGTTCACCTACCCGGTGCTGATGGCGGCCGACATCCTGCTGTACCAGCCCGATTACGTTCCGGTCGGAGAAGACCAGAAGCAGCACGTGGAGATCTGCCGCGACATCGCCCAGCGTTTCAACAGCATCTACGGCGACGTGTTCAAGATTCCCGAGCCGCTGATCGCCAAGACCGGCGCCCGGATCTACGGCCTGTCCACCCCGGGCGACAAGATGAGCAAATCCGTCCCCGACGGCTGCGTCTTCCTGATGGACTCCCCCGACGATATCCGCCGGAAGTTCAAGCGCGCCGTCACCGATTCGGACCGCGAGAACTGTGTCCGGTATGACAAGGAGAACAAGCCCGGCGTCGCCAACCTGATGAACATCTACGCCACCCTCACCGGCAAGACCATTCCCGAAATCGAGGCGGAATTCGCCGGACAGGGCTACGGCGTCTTCAAACCCGCCGTCGGTGAAGCCGTGGTGGAGGCCCTCCGCCCCATCCGCGAAGAAGCCGAACGCCTCATGAAGGACAAGGCCTATCTCAACGAAGTGTACCTGAAGGGGGCCGAAAAGGCTTCCTACGTGGCCAACAAGACCCTTCGGAAGGTGTACAAGAAAGTAGGTTTCTACCAGATTTAAATCCAAAAGCGGCGCTCGGATGAGCGCCGCTTTTTGTCATTTCCTGAGTCGCAGCGAGTTCGTCACCACGCAGACGCTCGAGAGCGCCATGCAGGCCGCGGCGACCATCGGATTCAGGAGGAACCCGGTGAACGGATACAGGATGCCCGCGGCGATGGGAACAGCCAGGATGTTGTAGATGAAGGCCCAGAAGAGGTTCTCCCGGATGACGGCGGTCGTCCGGCGGGAGAGCCGGACCAGGTCGCGGAGCTTCGACAGGTCGGAGGAGACGATGGTCACCTGGGCCGTGTCGATGGCGATGTCGCTTCCCTGCCCCATCGCGATGCCCAGGTCCGCCTGCGCGAGCGCGGCGCTGTCGTTGATGCCGTCGCCGACCATCGCGACGCGCTTCCCGGCGGCCTGCAGCTGCCGGACATAGTCGGCCTTGTCCTGCGGGAGGACGTTCGCCTTCACGTTCCGGATGCCCGTGGCTTCGGCGATGTGGCGGGCGGCCACCTCGTTGTCACCCGTGAGCATATGGATTTCGATGCCGTCGGCCTGCAGGGCCTTGACGGCCTGGACCGACGTGTCCTTCAGGTCGTCGGAAAGGGCCAGGACGGCATAGACTTTCACCGGGTCGAACAGGAGCGTGACCGAATAGCCCGCGTCCATCCAGGGGCCGATGCTGTCGGCCACCATCGGGTTCGTCGCTTCGGGGACGCCGCCCAGGACCTCCTTCAGCAGTTCCTGGTTGCCCACGTAGAAGCGGGTTCCCCGGACCGTGCCGCAGATGCCCTTGCCCAGGACGGCCTGGAAGTCTTCCACAGGCAGTTCTTCGCAGCCGCGCAGGGAGTCGCATACGGCAATGGCGAGCGGATGGTCCGACCGGTGCTCGAGCGAGTAAAGGACGTCGCGGAGATTGAGCTCCGCGGGATCGTCCTCGGTCGTGATGGCCGGGTCCCAGACCGATTCCACCACGGAAGGCTTCCCTTCCGTCAGCGTGCCGGTCTTGTCCATCACCATCGCATCGACCTTCCGGGCCACCTGCAGGCTTTCGGCGTCCTTGATGAGGATGCCCTTGGAGGCGCCGTTGCCGATGCCGGCGATGATGGCCGTCGGCGTCGCGAGGCCCAGCGCACACGGGCAGGCGATCACGAGTACCGTCACCATCGCCAGCAGGCCCAGGGTCACTTCCCCGCAGATTAGCCAGATGACGAGCGTGAGGACGGATATGCCGATGATCACGGGCACGAAAACAGCCGCGATGCGGTCCACGGCTTTCTGGATCGGGGCCTTGGAGCCCTGCGCGTCCCGCACCATCCGGATGATGCCGGACAGGAGGGTGTCTCCGCCCACTTTTTCCACCCGCACCGTCAGAGAACCGTGCTGGTTGATGGTGCCGGCATAGACCCGGGCCCCGGCCTGCTTGAGCGCAGGGACCGGCTCGCCGGTAAGCATGCTCTCATCCACATAGGAGGAGCCTTCCGTCACCACGCCGTCCACGGAGAGGCGCTCGCCAGGCTTCACCAGCAGCGTTTCGCCGGGCCGGGCGACCGTTTCCTTCGCCTGCAGGCCCATCAGCTTCCGGATGGCGGCGGTGGTGCTGTGCTTCGCCCGCTCTTCCAGCAGGCGGCCGATGAGGATGAAGGCGACGATCATCGTCGCCGATTCGAAGTACAGATGGGCCTCCAGTCCCTGCGAGGTCCAGACCTGCGGGAACAGGAGGTTGAAGACGCTGAAAAGGTAGGAGATGGACACCGAAAGCGCCACGAGCGTGTCCATGTTCGCGCTGCCGTGGCGGACGGCGCTGAAGCCGGCCTTGAAGAACCGGCGGCCGCACCAGAAGACGACCGGTGTCGCCAGGGCCCACAGGACGAATCCCTTGCCCGGGAAGTCCTTGAAACCCATGCCGAGCAGCATCACGAGCGCCGCCAGCACGCAGGCGAGGATCGTATCTTTCTGAAGGGAATGGTAGGCGTCTTGTCGGGCTATCTCAGCTTCTGAGTCCGCCTCGTCGTCGGAGCCGTCCACGAGGAGGTCGTAGCCGGCGTCCCGGACCGCCTTCTGCAGGGCGGCGGGCGACGTCTGGCCCGGGTCATAGTCGACCTGGGCGGTGTTCGAGGCCAGGGAGACGCTCACCCGGCTCACGCCGGGGCAGGCCTTCAAGGTATTCTCCACGCGCGCGACGCAGGCCGCGCATCCCATCCCTTGGACGGGGAAGTTTCTTCTCTTGACACCCATTGTCCGATAATCTTTCAAATTAGCTATCAAAGATAAGCATTTTTATGCGTATTTTTGTGGAAACAACCGGCTGCATCCATGAAAAAGTTCGTCCTCACCACCCTGGCGGTCCTCGTTTCCGCCGCCCTGTCCGCCCAAGTCTACACCGAAGCCTCCGACCTCACCCTCATCGGCAAGATCATCGACACGCCCAATCCTTATCACCGCGTGGACACCGTGCGGTACAAGGGATTCACCAAGGGGGAGAACCTGCAGGTCCGCTGCCCCGCCGGCCTCGCCGTCCTGTTCCGGACCGACTCCCCTTCCATCACCGTCCAGGCCGAGGGCGACTTCACCTACCAGGCGAACAACACGATGCGCCTCGCCTCCCACGGCTTCGACCTGTACATCCGGAAAGACGGGGAATGGCTCTGGGCCGCCGCCTGCTGTCCCGCGCCCCGGAATCCCCAGGCGCCGATGGACCTCATCAAGAACATGGCGCCGGGCGTCAAGGAATGCCTCCTGTACCTGCCCATCTACAGCGAACTGACCTCCGTCAAGATCGGCGTGGAAGAAGGAAGGATGCTCCAGCCGATGGAATCGCCTTTCCGGCACCGCGTGGCCATCTTCGGGTCCAGCTACACGCACGGCATTTCCACGAGCCGGGCCGGCATGTCCTATCCCGACCAGTTCACCCGTCACACGGGCATCCAGATGCTCTCCCTGGGCTGCAGCGGCAACTGCAAGATGCAGCCGTACTTCGCCGCCGTCCTGGAGGATGTCGATGCCGACGCCTTCGTGTTCGACGCCTTCTCCAACCCGAATGCGAAAATGATCGAGGAGCGCCTCTTCCCCTTCATCGAGCGCCTGCAGGCCGCCCATCCCGGCAAGCCCCTGATCTTCCAGCAGACCATCCGCCGCGAGCGGCGGAACTTCGACACGGCCGTCGAGGCCACGGAGGCCGCCAAGCAGCACATGGCCGACAGCCTGATGAAGATTGCCGTCAAACGGTACAAGGACGTCTATTACATCAAACCGTCCGCCTCGACCCCTTTGCAGGAATCTTCGGTGGACGGTATCCATCCCGACGACTACGGGTATTACTGCTGGTCGCGCTCCATCGAGAAGCCGCTCCTGCGAATTCTCCGGCGCTACGGCATCCGGTAGGGATTACTCCGTGCGGACGGCCTCTTCGACGACCTGATTGGTCTCGATGGCCTTGTTCTCGGCCGCTTCGGCCGCCTCACGGGCCTGCCGGAGGTTCTGCTCGACCTGCGTGGCGTTCTTCAGCTCCTTCTGGGAGGCTTTCACATCTTTCTTGGCATCGCGGACGTCCTGACGGGTCGCCTTCTCGGCCTTCTTGGACTCGCGGATCTGCTTCTTGGCGGAGCTGATGGCCTTCTGGGAAGCCTTCATCCGGCTTTCCTCCTCTTTCTGGAGCCGTTTGGCATCTTTGAGCGAGCGCTCCAGGACCTTCAGGTCATTCTCGGCGAGCCGGAGCTGGGCCTTGTCGGCGGCGTCCAGCTTGCCGTCCAGCTTGAGGGATTCCTTCTCGAGCTTGAGGGCCTGCTTCTTGATCTTGATCTCGGCCTCGCGGGCCTTGATATCCTCCTTCATCGCCTGGATGCGCTTCTTGCTCTGCTCGACATTGAGCTTGCCGGCGTCGATCTGCCGCTCCGCGGCGTTGATGTTGCGGCGGCTTTCCGCCTGCTGCTGCCGATGGGCGCGCTCGGCGTCGTCCAGCACGTCCTGCTTTTCCTGGACCTGCTGGCGGGCCTGCTCAAGAACCTCGGTGTTCTGCGCGAAGGCAGAGAAGGAAGCGGCCACGAGGGCCAGGGAGATAAGGGTGACAATCCGTTTCATATGCTCTATCAAATTTCTGTCGACAAAATTACACATAATTCCTTGAAAACAAAACGGTGCCCTTGCGGGGCACCGTTCTGCATTCAGGATGAACTTTTTACTGCTCGTCCGGGCCCTGGTCGCCGCCCGGGTTGCCGCCCGGCTGGCCACCGAACGGGCCGCCCGGATTGCCGCCGCCGAAGGGACCACCCTGCGGGCCGCCCTGGAACGGACCCTGCGGACCACCCTGCTGCTGGGCGCCGGCGCTGGCCTGGTACATCTTCTCGAAGGCCTTGTTCAGCGCGTCGGAATAGCGCTCGATGTCGGCCATGTTCTGGCTCTTGACGGCCTCCTTGAGGAGGTTGCAGTTGCTCTCGACCTCGCCCTTGATGTCGGCGGGGACCTTGTCGCCGTTCTCCTTCAGGAACTTCTCGGCCTGGAAGGTGAGGGCGTCGGCGTTGTTGATCTTGTCCACGCGCTCCTTCTCGGCCTTGTCGGCGGCCTCGTTGGCCTTCGCCTCGTCCCGCATGCGCTGGATCTCGGCGTCGGACAGGCCGGAGGAGGCCTCGATGCGGATGTGCTGCTCCTTGCCCGTGGCCTTGTCGGTCGCGGAGACGTTCAAGATGCCGTTGGCGTCGATGTCAAAGGCGACCTCGATCTGCGGGATGCCGCGCGGGGCCGGCGCGATGCCGTCCAGGTGGAAGACACCGATCTGCTTGTTGTCGCGGGCCATCGGGCGCTCGCCCTGCAGGACGCGGATCTCGACGGAAGGCTGGTTGTCGGCCGCCGTGGAGAAGATCTGGGCCTTGCGGGCCGGAATCGTGGTGTTCGCGTCGATGAGCTTGGTCATCACGCCGCCGAGGGTCTCGATGCCCAGGGAAAGCGGGGTGACATCCAGCAGGAGGATGTTCTGGTCGTGGAGTTCGCCGGTGAGGATGCCGCCCTGGATGGAGGCGCCGATCGCAACGACCTCGTCCGGGTTCACGCTCTTGTTGGGCTCCTTGCCGAAGAAGTTCTTCACCAGCTCCTGCACGTAAGGGATACGGGTGGAACCGCCCACGAGGAGGACCTCGTCAATGTCGGACGGATTCAGGTGCGCATCGGCCAGGGCCTTGCGGCACGGCTCGATGGAGCGCTGGAACAGGTTGTCGGAGAGCTGCTCGAACTTCGCGCGGGTGAGGGTCTTCACCAGGTGCTTGGGCACGCCGCCCACATGCATGATGTACGGGAGGTTGATCTCCGTGGAGGTGCTGCTCGACAGTTCTATCTTAGC
>JAFRPH010000061.1 GCA_017429205.1 Bacteroidales bacterium | reverse complement strand
GACACCGTAGCTGAAGCCCTTGAACGCGATGGAGGCGATGCTGATGAGGATCAGGGCGCCGGAGATGATGTAGGAGTACTTCTTCAGGCCGATGAAGTCGACGTGCGTGTTCTTCAGGAAGTTCCGGGTGAGGTTGTTGGAGAGGCTCACGGTCTTGCCCTTGGCGATGCGGTCGTCGAAGATCAGGCGGGTGATGAAGATGGAGGTCAGCACGGAGGTGATGATACCGATGATGAGCGTCGTGGCGAAGCCCTGGACCGGACCGGAACCGAAGATGTAGAGGATGATACCGGTGAGGAGGGTGGTCACCTGACCGTCGATGATGGCGGAGTAGGCGTTCTTGTAACCGTCGGAGACGGCCTTGGAGAAGCCCTTGCCGGCGGCCAGCTCTTCCTTGATACGCTCATAGATGATCACGTTCGCATCCACGGCCATACCCAGGGTCAGGATGAGACCGGCGATACCCGGGAGGGTGAGGACGGCTCCGAAGGACACGAGGGTGCCGAAGAGCAGGAGAACGTTGCACAGCAGCGCGACGTCGGCGATGAGACCCGCACCCTGGTAGAAGAACACCATGTACAGGAGCACGAGCACGAAGGCGATCAGGAAGGAGATGAGACCGGCGCGGATGGAAGCGGAACCGAGGGACGGGCCCACGACCTGCTCCTGGATGATGGTGGCCGGAGCCGGGAGCTTACCGGACTTGAGGACGTTCGCAAGGTCCTCAGCCTCCTGCATGTCGAAGTTGCCGGTGATCTGGGAGCTGCCGCCGGTGATCTCGTTCAGGACGTTCGGGTAGGAATACACGAGACCGTCGAGGACGATGGCGATCTGCTTGCCGATGTTGTCCTTGGTGAGATGGGCCCAGGCGGAAGCGCCTTCGGCGTTCATCGTCATGGACACGTGGGGAGCGCCGCTGCCGCCGTTGCGGCCACCGTCGAATTCGACGTTGGCGTCGGTCACGACACCGCCGTCGAGCGGGGCCTTGCCGTCACGGGAGGTGGCCTTGATGGCGACGAGCTCGTAGATGTTCGCACCCTGGACGTACTCGCTCGGCTTCACGGTCCACAGACCGCGGAAGCCCTGCGGGAGGACGTCCTCCGCCATGGCGAGGTAACGGTTCACCATCACGGTGTCCACGCCGTTGGCGAAGCCGATGCAGGCGTTGTTCATGCCGCTGGGCTGCAGGACGGAGAGGAGCGGGTTGGCGACGGCGGTGCTGTCGCCGAGGTTTGCGAGAATCTCCGCGACGCGGGCGTCGACGGCATAGAGGTTCACCTCATTGGCGGTGAAGGTGGGCCAGAACTCGAGGGAGGCGGTACCCTGCAGGAGCTTGCGGACACGCTCGGGATCCTTGACGCCCGGGAGCTCGATGAGGATCTTGCCGCTGTTCTCGATGCGCTGGATGTTCGGCTGGGTGACGCCGAAACGGTCGATACGGTTGCGGAGCACGTTGAAGGAGTTGTCGATGGCGCTCTTCGCTTCGTTGCGGATGACCTCGATGACTTCCTTGTCGGTGGATTCCGGCTTCACCTTGTCGCGGAGCTCGTAGGTGCCGAAGATCTCGGCGAGCCGGCGGCCGTTGGCGGTCTCGGCCCAGGCGCTTTCGAACAGGCCGATGAAGTCCTGGCTGGAGTTCACGTTGTTCTTCTTCGCCAGATCGAGGGCTTTCTGGAAGTCGGGATCGGTGCTGTTGCCGGCGAGGGCCTTCACGAGATCCTGGAGCTGGACCTGCAGCATGACGTTCATGCCGCCCTTGAGGTCGAGGCCGAGGTTGATCTCCTTCTCCTTGGCGGACTGGTAGGTGTATCCGAGATAAACCTTCTCAGCGCTGATGGAGTCGATGTAGGCACGGTTCCGGATGTTGGCCACCGAGTCCAGGACGAACTCGCGGACTTCGGCGGCGACGTTGTTCGCGTCAACGAACTGCTGGGCCCTTTCGGCAGCGATTTTGGCAGCTTTCTTCTCCTGGATGCGGGTGACCGCGGTGAAGGAGAGCTGCCAGATGCTGGCCAAGGCAAGCAGGATGGCGAACAGTCTGATTAAGCCTTTGCTTTGCATTGTAGTACGTTATTATAATATTAGTATTTTTCCCATTAGGCCGCGTCCGCTCGGGCCGAACCAAGCAGACTTCGGCAAAATAAGGGCACAAAATTACGAATTTTTTCTGATAAACGAAGATTCTCGCAACTATTTCTTAATTTTGTGCTCGCAAAACGAACAATCTGTGGTGTATAGAAGGGGTATTTCCATCCTTTTGGCGCTTTTCTCGGCGGCCATCGGCCTCCGGGCGCAGACGGACTCGCTCCTGACGGAGGGAGACCGCCTGCACCGGCAGTACCGGTTCGAGGAGGCGATGGACCATTACGCCCGCGCGGCGGCCCTGACGACGGACAAGGACACCGTCCGGCTGCTCCGCGACCGGATGGACCGGTCCCAGAACGCCTTGAACATGACGGATTTCTGCGCCGATCCGGTAGTGGTGGCCCGCGAGCGCTTCTCCCGGACGGACTTCTTCCTGTTCTACCCCCTGAAGAACCAGACCTGGCGCCTGCCGCCGCATTCGCTGGACCCGTCCGAAGACGGGTTCCCGACCTATGCTCCGCGCGGCGGCCAGTCCCTCTGCTTCTCCGCGCCGGACGCCACCGGCTCCCGCAACCTGTACATATCCTCCTCCAACGGGACGGAGTGGTCGAACCCCGAGCTGATGGGCGCATCCCTGCTTTCCCTGGGCAATGAGGTGTTCCCGATGCTGTCGGAAGACGGGAAAACCCTGACCTTCTCCTCGGACGGCTTCCACGGGATGGGCGGATTCGACTTGTATCGGTCCACCTGGAACGAAGAGACGGGGACCTGGGGCGAGCCCGTGAACATGGGCTTTCCCTATTCCTCCCCCGGTGACGATTTCCTGCTGGTGGACTCCCCGGACGGCCGTTATACGCTGTTCGCCTCCAACCGCGACTGCGCCCCGGACAGTGTCTATATCTATGTGACGGAAAAGCAGCCGGTGATCGTCCGGATGCCGATGCGCGACCCCGTCGCGCTCGCCCGGACCGCCGCCCTGCTCCCGCTGGACGACCCGACCCGGCAGGACCACGGCGCCGCCGTCGCGGACGACGCCCCGGGCAACGACGACACCCGCCGCTATATGCAGATGACCGCCGAGGCCCGCGTCCTGCGCGACTCCATCTATCGGCACGAACGGCTGCTGGACTCCCTGCGGCTGCGGCTGTCGTCCGCGACGGAGGACCGCACGGCCCTGACGTCGGCCGTCGCCGAGCGCGAGGCCGCCCTCGCGCCGCTCCGGCGCCGGCTGGAAGAGACCACCCGCGCGGTCCGGAGCATCGAACAGTCCTTCCTCCTGCGCGGCGCGGTGACGGACGACGACCGGGCGGACCGCGAATTCGTGGGCGCCCGCAGCAGCTATACTTTCTCGAAGAACGCCCTCGGGGCGAAGCTGAAGCTCAAAGTGGCCCCTGCGCCGCCGGCCGCGCCAGCCACCTTCCAGGTGGGGCCCGTCGGCCGCTTCGCGCAGGACACCTCCCTGCCGGAAGGCGTCGTCTACCAGATTCAGCTGTTCACGTCGCCCCGGCACGCGACGCTGGATGAAATCAAGGGATTGGACCCGGTGTACGAGCGCTTGACGAATGCCCTGCGCTACACCTATTCCGTGGGCGTGTTCCGCTCCTTCAACGAGGCGCTCCTGCAGCTCAACCCCGTCCGCGTGCTCGGTTTCCCGGACGCGGAAATCGTGGCCTACCTGGACGGCAAGCCCATCGCCGTTTCACTGGCGCGACGCAGCGAGGCTACTCCAGCTCCTTGACGATTCGCTCCAGCCCCACGTAATCCTCCAGGATCCACAGGACATACCGGATGTCCACGCAGACGCACTTGTTGTAGTCGGGCGTGAAGGACACGTCGGAGGCGAGGGATTCCTTGTTTCCGTCGAAGGCGAGGCCGATGACTTCGCCCCGGGCGTTCAGCACCGGCGAGCCGGAGTTGCCGCCCGTGATGTCATTGTCCGTCAGGAAGTTGACAGGGCCGTCATAGCGGTCCAGCGCGGCGACGAAGTCCGCCGGCAGGGCGAAATCGTGCTGCGCCGGGTTGTATTTCTCGCGGAGGCCGCGAGGGGAAGAATACCAGGAGGTGTACACCGCGTCCCAGGGCTCCAGGGAAGACACGACGCCATAGGTCAGGCGCATCGTGGAGTTCGCGTCCGGATACTGGACGATTCCCTTTGCCTCGCGGTCGTGGTACAACGCCCGGGTATAGCGGTGTTGCAGGTCCGTCAAGTCGCCCGTGTGCTTCTCGCGCTCGTTGAAGGCCGTGATCTTGACCTCCGTGATGAAGTCCATCAGCACGAGCGGGTTGTCCCAGAGGTGCTCCGCCATCGCCTTCCAGTCGCCGCCGAAGGCCTTCCGCAGGGAATCCTGCCGATGGCCGACGACATCGGCCGGCATATGGCCGAAATACTCTTCCAGCGAATAGGCGATGAGGTCTTTCTCCACGCGCGCATCCAGGGCGCCGATGTCCCGGCGATAGATCTCGTCGCGGGCCTCGGGCGTCTTGGCGTTGGACATCCGGAGCATCGTGGGCGTGATGCGCATACCGCGGACGATGGTCTCGCGGTAGTACGCCTTCTCGCGCTCGATGTCCTCGATGGCGGCGTACTCGTCGGCCAACCCCTGCAGGATGTCCTGCGGGAGATCCTTCTCCTGGGCCCGCTTCTCGTCCACCACGCCGAAACGCTTCACGCACTGCACCTCCCCTTCCTGCATTTCCTGGACGTTGGACAGGGAGAAGAACCAGTCGGAATATTTCGCGCGGACGGCGGGGTCGGCGTCCATCCATTTCCGGACGATCTCCATCTGGTTGCCGCGGAGGCGGTTCGTCACCGGGCGCTCCACCCTCGAGAGATAATCGACCTTGTAGGAGCTGCTGTAGCGGTCGGTGCGGCCGGGATAGCCGATGACCATCGCATAGTCCCCTTCCCGGTAGCCGGCCCGCGAAATGCGCAGGTGCCACGGGGAATGGAGCGGCTCGCCGTGGTCATAGATGCGGTACAGGGCGAAATCGCCTTTGTGCTGCGGCCATTCCCAGTTGTCCTCGTCGCCGCCGAAGGCCGCGATGGACACCGGCGGGGCGCCCACCAGGCGGATGTCCTTGTAGGTGGTGTACAGGGCCAGGTAGTACTTCTCCCCCGCCCACATCGAGTTCAGCGAGGCCTCCAGGCCGGTGCGCGCGGCGTAGCGGCGCTCCAGGATGGAGGTGAGCTTCCGCGAGCCGAAGCGCTCGCCCCGGGCGGTCAGCGAATCCGCCACGGCCGTCACCTCGTCCGTCACGTCCAGGACCCGCTTCAGGAAGTACACTTCCTTCCCTTGCAGCGGAATTTCGTCCTGGCGGTAAAACGCCCAGTAACCGTCCTCCAGATAGTTATTCTCCGGGGTGGACAGGTCGAACAGGTCGCTGTAGGCGCAGTGGTGGTTGGTGATGAGGAGCCCTTCGTCGGAAATCACGCTGGCGGTGCAGTAGAAACCGAGCGACACGACGGCGTCGGAGACCGTGGTCCCCGGCGCGTCGGCGTTGTAGATCTCTCCGGCGGAGAGCTGCAGCCCCCGCTCCTGCATCTTCTTTTCCAGCGCCTGGTTCAGGGCGTGGATCATCCACATTCCCTCATCGGCAAAGGCCGCCACCGGCAGGATCGCCAGGGCGGCCAGAAGAAGGAGGCGTTTCATCAGTTGACATTTCTCACGCAACGGACCGGGCCGGCGATGCGGTAGCTGACCTTGGTTCCGTTGCAGGTGTATTCGGCTTCGGTCGCCTTGTTGGTCATCGGCATGAAGCCGTAGAACTGGAGGTTCTTCACGCCGGAGGTTTCGTCTCCGCTGGTGTTGTAGGTGACGCCTGCATAGGTGGAACCGCAGAACATGCTGGAGGTAATCCGGTCTGGATAATTGGTATTGAAGCCTTGAAGCAATCCCGATGTCTTCGTGTTGTCCTGAATGGAAACCATGCCGACAGGAGCCATATTGAAACCATCCGCGTTTAGGAGGGCAATGGAGCCGTTGTTGCCGTCATAATACGGGGCGTCAGCATCGGTCGTCGCGCCAACGGACTTTCCTACCAGCGCCATGATATCCTGCAGCGTCGGGATGTGCCAGCCCTTCGGGCAGATGCCCTGCGCGGCTTCCAGCTTCTGCGCGTCCGCGACGGAGGTGAGGTCTCCGACCTTCAGGCCCAGGGCGACCTCGGCCTGGTACAGGTAGCCGTTCTTGGCCACAACGGCCGGATCGGTTGAAAACTCAAGGCCGGAATGGTCGGCCTTTACCTGCAACGGGGCAAAGACGCCTGCGGTAACGGCCGTGAGGTCGGTGGCCGGGGTATAGCCTTCCGGCAGATAGGCCAGGTTCTGGGCCATCCACCATTTGCCGTCCTTCATCTTGACCACGTTGTACTTGACGCCGTCATAGGTGAAATACCCGTCCTCGAGGTCCTCCGTGAAGGAAGAGCCGCCACCGCCGATTTCGCCGCCGTCGTCCCAGTTCTCGATCTCGCCCGCCAGGACGATCTTGATCTCCTCCTTGTTCACGACCATCGACAGGCTGTACTGCTTGCCGGGCTCCAGGGAGACCTCGGTGAGCTGCTGGGTCAGCGTCTTGCCGCCCGCGGTCACTTTCACGACCGGCTTCACGGTCTGGGCGGGGACGATGAGATAATACTTGTCATCCTTGAAGAACGGCGTCAGCGGCTGCCACTTCGCGCCGTCGACGACTTTCGCCGTCAGGTCCGCGGCGATGTGGGCCTGCGGGACGAACTCCTCGAACACGATGCTCTCGATCGCGGCGCCGGTATTGTTCTTCACCGTGGTGACCAGGCGGCTCAGCTGGTGCTTGAACACCACCGAGACGGCGTTGGCGCTCGGAAGGACGTTCTCCTTGACGGCCGAAACGAAGTCGGACGGAGACGTTCCCTTGGACTGGTCGTGCTGGACGGTGAAAGAGGTGGGAAGCCCTTCGCCCTCCTTGTAGGGATAATAGGCCTTGAGGGTGCTGGCCTCCTCGCCGTCCTCATACCAGTTGAGGTCGCCGGCGAAAGCGGTCCCGTCGTAGGTGAACTTCGCGTTGGCGGCGAAGTCGCCGCTCTTGCGGATGATGGACACGCCGATGGCGTCGCCGTTCTCGAAATTCGTTTCGGTCACGCGGGTGATCACGGGCTCCACGCGGACCTTGTACTGGGAGAAATCGACCGGCTCGCGGCCGGGCTGCGGATTCTTGTTGCAGGCGACGAGGGCCAGGACGGCCGCGCCCACAAAAATGATAGATCTCTTCATGACAATACGTTGTTATGTTCGTTAAAAATGATATCCGATCCGAAGGGTGGCGACGTTCCGGTTCTTGCCGCCCAGATGGACCATCTTGAAGGCCCGAAGCCAGTCGGTGTCGACCTGGAAGGTCAGCCCCTCCAGGAAAGAGGCGTGATAGGTGAACGTCCCGCCCACTCCCAGCCGGGGAAGCATGCGGTAATCCATATTCTTTCTCCAGTCTTCCACCAGCCTGAGATCCTTTCCGGGATCCTCATAGGTCCGGCCGCGGTCCAGCCAGCGGCCTCCGCCCACCGACGCGCGGACGTCCAGGTCGACGGAGCCGAAGGTCAGTGACGCAAAAGCCGTTGCCGTACCGCCGAGCATCCGGGCCACGTCCTGGACGGAAACGACGGCGCGTTCCTTCCACAAGTTGCCATCCAAATCGATGCCGGCGCGCTTCACGGCACCCTCGTGGGGCTGGAGCGAGAAACTGAACTTCGCATCTCTCGTCACCCGGTCCGAAAGGGCGGCGAATCCGCCCTCACGGGCCTCCCGCAGCTGGTCCCGGTCGCGCTGATAGGACACGCGGTATACCTGGTCGATCTCGAAGCCCTCGCGGGTAAACTCGAAGAAACCTTTCAGCGTGCTTCCCGGGAACTTGAACTGGCTGTAGTTCTTCTCGCCGGCCCGGCCGCGCTTCCAGGTGATTCCGAAACCGCCGGACAGTTCGGGGCTGTAATACCGCTCGTAAAAGCCGTGGGAGAGCTCCAGGACCGGGAAAAGGCCCATCTCGGTCTCATACTCGCCGTACCGCATACCGTTGTCCCGGAAAACGGGCAGAACCCCGTCGCCGGCCCGGTCCGCCTTCACGCGTTCCGTGCGTACGCGGACAAGATAGGAGGAGACGAAGCAGGCGTCGTCGTCCTGCACGAAGGTAAGCGTAGGTTCCAGCTGCGCATCCACGCCCAAGGTCGAATGGCTCAGCCCGCCCCGTTTCGCTTCGTTCGCCGCCTTGACGGAGGCGTTGAAGCCCGCGGCCCAAAGATCCGACAAGTCGCTGAGGAGGCCGATTTCCACCCGTCCGGTCTGCCGGGACCCCGTCCCCGCGCTCTGGTCCCAAAGGTCCACCGGGAAATACCCCGGCTCCAGGAACAAGGAGGAACTCTGGTACTTGCCCACCGCCTGTTCCAGGGAAATGGTCCCCGTCCAGGAGGTGCGAATCCCGTGGCGGACCATACGGGCGTCCGCGCCGGCCTTCCATTGGAAGAGGGGCGCGTGGGTCGGCTTGAACCGGCCGTCCTCGACCCCGCCCCAGAGGGCGATGTCGTTCTCCGGCGGCAGGTCCTTCTTCATCCGGAACAAGCCTGTATCCTGGGCCTTCCCGAGGACCGGAGAAAGCAGGCAAAGTGCGATTCCGAGGAATCTGAACAGTTTCTTCATCTTCAATATGACGTTTTTCTCAAAAATCGTAGCCGACCTTCACCGTCGAGCTCCAGCGGTCCGCCCCCGGAAGGAGGTCGATGCCGAAGCCGTGGAGCCAGGTCCCTTCGGCCTGGAGGTACAGCCCCCGGACGGCTTTCAGGTGATAGGTCAAGGTGAGGCCGGTGCCCAGCTTGCCCGTGGAGAAATACTCCATCTTCCGCAGCCAGTCGGGCAGCAGGCGGAACGGGGCGGATTCGACGGCGTCCGTGCCTCCCTGGAGGCCCTGGTCCTTCCAGGCGCCGGCGCCACCGTTCACCCGCAGGTTCAGGTCCACGGGGCCGAAGCCGAAGGCCGCGACGAGGGTCGCCATGCCGTTATAGCGCCGCGTCTGGTCCTCGTAGGGATACATCAGGTAGGATTTCTCCTCCCAGAGGCCGCCGTGCAAAACGGCCTGCAGGCGCTTCAGAGGCCCGTTCTGGAACCGGACGGCATAGGTCAGGTCCAGGCTTCCCCAATTCCGGTCGGAAACGGCGTTCCAGGCATACACCGTGGGCGTAGTGATACCGCCGGCGGTGACTTTGTCCAGCACGGATTCCTCCAACTGGTCGTTCTGCAGGTTGAAGTCCAGACAGAGGGAATGACCGCCCTTGAAGCGGCCTTCCAGGAATACTTTCCAAGAGAGGCCCGGATACCGGAACCAGTCATAGCCCTTCTCGCCCACGGATCCATGCTTCCACAGCAGGCTCATGCCGAACGAGGCCACGGGCGCCTGGACGATATAGGAAAATCCGTGCGTGAATTCCTTCACGGGGAAGACCCCCACGCCGGCCTCGTCCAGATGGATGCCGTCGCCGTCCCAGACCTGGTAGGTGCCGTACCGCATTCCCTTGTCCAGGAACGCGAAATAGGACTGGTCCGTGGCGGCGCCGACCTGCTCGGCGTCAATCGTTTCCGTGCGCTTGCGGAAGACATAGGCGGCGGAAATCCCGATTCCGTTGCTGACGACGGCGAACGTCGGTTCCACCTGCAGGTCCATGCCGTAGGTCGTATGGCGGATATCCTTGCGCTTGGCATAGTTCGCGGCGGTATAATCGGCCTTGACGCCGAAGGCGAACTCCTCCGCGAACGTGGTGGCGAAGCCGCCGCCCAGCTTGTAAGTCTGGCGCGTCTTGTCGCCGGGGGTGAATTCAAGCACGTCGACCGGGAAATAGCCCGGCTCCAGGAACACGGACGTGAACTGGTCCTTCCCGTCAATCTGCTCGAAGGAGAAGGAGCCCGTGAAGGACGTGTTTTCGCCGTGGTGCGTGCCCTGCGCGGAGGCGCCGGCCTTCCAAAGCGAGGCCGGGGCGAAGGCGGGATGGTAGCCGCCCGCCTCGTAGCCGCCGTACACGTCGGCCTTGCCTGTGGCGCCCGTCTTCGGGTTCAGCCGCAGGAGGCCGATGTCCTGGCCCTGCAGGGCCAGCGGCACCAGCAGAAGGCTAAGGATGCAGGCTCTGTATCTCGCTCTCATAGAAGTCATTGCTTGAATTGTTCGTGTCCACGAGGACCTCGTATCCGTTCTCCGCGCTGGCCTTTTCATCGACCTTCCGCCGCAGCGTATGCCCCTTGTAAATATCGCTCTGGATGACGAAACCCGCGTCGGCGGCGGGCGCTACCCGCTTCCCGTTGCTGGAGGAACGGCCGTCGAACACCTCCACGGCGTCCACGATCCACTCGTACGGGACCACGACCACGCGGTCCGCGCTGTTGCCGGGCGTGACCCGGACCACATCGGGCTGGAGGACGTATTCCCCGGCCGGCATCGGCGTCCGGAACAGGACGACCGTCGGCGAGGAGATGGAGAAGGTGTTGGCGTTGGACTGGCCCGTCTTGATGACCACCTGCGCATAGCGTTCGGGCTTCACCAGGTCGCCCGGCGCCGGATGGTAGGTCGGATTCGGGAAGTAAGTCGGGTTGTAGCAGGCAAACAGGTCCGGCCGGTTCAGGTTCACCGACAGGGGGTACTGGAGGGTATGGTCGATGGCGCCGCGGAGGGCCACGACGGCATCGGCGCCCGGGGCCAGCGGGAAGTCCTTCCCGCTTCCGGGCAGCTGCCAGACCACGGTCACGACCGGCGCGAAATCCGGGAAGACCGTCTCCCCCGTCACCGGGTCGCGCTCCGTCCAGTTGTTGACGGAAGTGCTGTTGTACGGCGACAGGGTGCCGAAACAGAGGCTGTCCAGATACGCCGTTTCGAAGTCGTTGTTGTGGATGATGAAGTACTGGTCGCTCTGGTAGGTGCCCTCCTGCGGGGCCTTGCTGCAGCCGCCGGTGTAGATTTCCTTGACCACGAGACCGCCGGCCGTGGAATGCGCCAGCCGCAGGTCCACGATGCGCCGCTCGGTGACCACCACCTTGTCCGCCGCGCCGTTGAACAGGTCCTTCCCGGTCCGGTCGCTGCAGGTGATGCGGTAAATGCCCGGCGGGACCTGGATCTCCGCGAGGCCGCGGCTGTCGGTCTTGGCCAGGTAGGCGGCGCCGGAGGAGATTTCCTCGATGCGGATGACCGCGCCTTCGTGCACCGCGTGCGCATAGCCGTCCGGATAGACGGCGTTCACCGACAGCAGCTGCAGGGCGTCCGGCCAGGGACTCTTGTAATCCTGGACGCAGGCCGCCACGAGCAAGGCCAATCCTATGAGAAAGAACCGTTTCATAGCTTGATCCGGCAGGTGAGTCCGTAGTAGAAGGCGGGCGTGAAGATGGCGCTGACACCGGTGGCGTGGCTCTTCCGGTACGGACGGGCGTTCGTGAAATTGTTGGCGAAGAAGGACAGGGACACGTGGTCGCCAATCTCCTTCGTCAGACTCAGGTTCGCACTCAGGTACGGGTCATAGCCGTCCCGGGCGAACGTATACATATTGCCCGAGCGGAGGATGAGCCGCTGCAGGGCGGGATCGTCGGCCGAAGCGGCGGTCCAGGGATGGCGCACGCCGTCCAGGTCGATGTAAGCGACCGGGCAAACGGCGGTATAGCTGTCGCCGTCGTAGATGTTTCCGCCTGTGGGCGCCAGGCTGTTCCCCGACACGGTGAACGCGTGGGAGGACAGGTTCTGTGAATTGCGGAGCAGCGAAGCCTCCACGCGGCAGGTGACGATGAGCCGGACTTCCGGGATGTGCGTGATGGCCGTCAGGTTCGCGTCCAGCCAGTCGGTCTTGCGGCCGTTGGCGATGGAGGAACCGCCCGCATAGATGCCCGCAAACTGATAGGAGCGACCGGGCAGTTCGGTATGCGACCAGCCCGCCTGGTAGTAGGCTGCTTCCTTCTCGTCCAGGGTCGATGTGTGGGTGTAGGCGGCGTCCAGGCGGAGGTGCGTCCGCAGGGCGGCGATCTCCGGGAAGTCCGCCGTGAACTCGAGGCCGGTACGGACGATGTCCGCCCCGCCGCGCTGCATCCGGTTGCCCACAAAGGTCCGGTCCGCGACGCGAAGGGCCATCGGCGTGAAGTATTCTTCCGCGCTGTTTCGCAGGTAAACGGCGCCGGTTTGGTGGTCAACGACCATTTCGGGGTCGGAAGGCATCACAAAGCCGGTCGGGACCTGCAGGGCGTTGTAGGCGAAAGGTGTGTACTGGTTCACGAGCTCGTACGGGTCCTTCGTGACATTGCGGAACCCGGCGAGCGAGAACTTCCAGCCGCCGCGTTCATAGTCGATGCCCACTTCCGCGTTCCGGTTGGACTGCCAGCGCAGATCCGGATTGTAGGCCATCGTGTAAGGGATGGTGTAGTAGATGTACGAGGCGCCCGTCCCGTGCGAGAAACCGAAGGTTTGGATGTCGCGGTACTCCTGCCGAGGGAACAGGATGTAGAAGCCCGGGAGCTTGCGCGTGACGCCCCAGCCGCCGCGGAGCGACAAGTGGTCCGTCACGTGCCAGCGGAGGTTCAGGCGGGGCGACAGCGTCTGGAGATTCTTGTACTGCGTCCCCTCGATGAACGTCCTTTCTCCCCGCAGGCCGAAGCTTCCTTCCAGGCCCTTCCAGGAGAGTTTCTCCTCCACGTACACCGCCAAGTTGTGCATATACGGATAGTCCGTGTACGGCCGCGGGCGATAGCCGTTCGCCGCCAGTTCCGGGTTCTCGTAGTATTCGCCCGCGCCCACATTGCCGTCGGCCTTCCACTGGACGCCGGCCTTCAGCACGCTTTTCACGGCGCCGAAATGGTGCAGCCAGTCATACTTGAGCGAGGCGGCGTAGTCAAGCTCGCGGGAGTCCGTGATGCGGTCCGCATAGAAGGTAAGCGGCAGCGCCGTCGCGAGGAAATAACCCCGCTCTTCCGCGTGTACCGCCGGCTGCGAAGAGCCGTAGGAGTTGTACAGATGCTCGTGCGTCCGGTTGTCGTGATAGTAGACCGACCCCTCCAGGCTCAGGTTCGTGACCCAGGAGCGGTTGAGCATCCAGGTAAGCTTCGCGTGCGGAGTCAGGAGGTTGTCATGGGCCTTTGCATACTCCTCGGAGAAGGCGTCCGGATCGTCCTTGCTGTCCATACCGCCCAGGTTGCCGGTCACACCGGCCTCCAGCCGCAGCACGCGGGCGAAGGTCCGGTTGTATTCCGCCGTGAAGCCGCGACGGGTGTAGGAGGTATAGGGCGAAGTAAGCTTCTGCGTGGCCCGGGTCCATTGACCGCTGACGTTCAGGACGCCCTCCCCCACGGCGACGCCCTTGGAAACGGAGACGTCGTAGGTGCGGGGATTGACTGAAAAAGTGGCCTGGACGGGCGTGCGGCCCTTGCGGGTGGTCACCCGCACCATGCCGCTGCCCAGGTCGCCGTATTCGGCCGACGGGACGCCGGAAATGACTTCCACGGACTCGATGTTCTCCACCTGGAGGCTGCGCGTATCCACGCCGGCGAGGCCGCCGAACGCGGCGTTGTCGCCCATGCGGACGCCGTTCACCTCCACCGCCGTGCCGAAGGCGGCGTTGCCGGCGCCGGACCCGCCCCCGCGGACGGTAAGTTCCGTCGCGGCCGTCAGGTCCGGATTGACGGTCTTGCCGCCGGGCATCAGGGCCGCGATGTTGGACAGGCCGGACACCTGCAGGTGCTCCAAGGCCGTCCGTTCGATCCGGCGGGTGGTATTGAGGTTCTCCTTGGACTGTTCGGCCGTCACCACGACCTCGTTCAAGGCCAGCGTCTGTTCCTGCAGGACGATGACCAGGTCGTCGACCGTCTTGCTCACGCGGAGCGTCCGGACGTCGGTCGCGTAGCCCAGGCATTCGGTCTCCATCCGGTAGATGCCGGCCTCGACGGAAGCCAGGACGAAACCGCCCTGGGCGTCCGTGACGGCCCACAGGTAGTTTTCGTCCAGGTGCACGACCGCCCCGGGGAGCGGCTCCCCCTGCGCGTCCGTCACGCGCCCGCGTACGCGAAAACCGGTCGCGAACGCCGTTCCGCAGACGAACAGCAACACCCATATGGACAGCATTCTTCGCATAGAATACGCAAAGATACACAAAACTCCCGCCCTTTGCAATCCCTATTCTTAGGGAGAAGCGCGGGGCGGGAGCTTGAAGGGACGTTTGGAGACCTACAGGTTCCGCAGCAGGTTCGTCAGGGAGACCTTCTTGTCGATGAGGGCGCGGAGGTCTTCGATCTTCACGCGCTCCTGGGTCATCGTGTCGCGGTCGCGGACGGTGACGCAGCCGTCGACGAGGGTGTCGTGGTCCACGGTCACGCAGAACGGCGTACCGATGGCATCCTGGCGGCGATAGCGCTTGCCGATGGAATCCTTCTCGTCGTACTGGTAGGAGAAGTCGTACTTGAGCTCGTCGACCACCTTCTGGGCCACCTCAGGCAGACCGTCCTTCTTCACGAGCGGCATCACGGCCACCTTGATCGGGGCGAGCGGGGCGGGAATCTTCATCACGACGCGCTCCTCGCCGTTCTCAAGCTTCTCGACGGTGTAGGAATGGGCCATCACGGCGAGGCACATGCGGTCCACGCCGATGGACGTCTCGATGACGTACGGGGTGTAGGACACATTCTCCTCCGGATCGAAGTATTCGATCTTCTTGCCGGAGAACTTCTGGTGGTTCCCGAGGTCGAAGTTCGTGCGGCTGTGGATGCCCTCGAGCTCCTTGAAGCCGAACGGGAAGTTGAACTCGATGTCGGTGGCGGCGTTGGCGTAGTGGGCCAGCTTCTCATGGTCGTGGAAGCGGTAGTTCTCCGCGCCCATGCCGAGGTTCACGTGCCACTTCATGCGGGCCTCTTTCCACTTGGCGAACCAGTCGAGCTCGGTGCCGGGCTTGATGAAGAACTGCATCTCCATCTGCTCGAACTCGCGCATGCGGAAGATGAACTGCCGGGCCACGATCTCGTTGCGGAAGGCCTTGCCGATCTGCGCGATGCCGAACGGAATCTTCATGCGGCCGGTCTTCTGGACATTCAGGTAGTTGACGAAAATGCCCTGGGCGGTCTCCGGACGCAGATAGATGATGTTCGCGCCCTCGGCGGTGGAGCCCATGGACGTCTGGAACATCAGGTTGAACTGGCGGACATCCGTCCAGTTGCAGGTGCCGCTGATGGGGCAGACGATGTTGTTGTCGATGATGATCTGCCGATATTCGGCGAGGTCGTTGGCCTTCTCGGCGGCCACGTAGCGGTTGTGGACCTCATCCCACTTGGCCTGCTCTCGGAGGACGTTGGGGTTCGTCGCGCGGAACTGGGCCTCGTCGAAGGAATCGCCGAAGCGCTTGCGGCCCTTCGCGACCTCCTTGTTTATCTTCTCCTCGATCTTGCCGAGGAAATCCTCGATCAGGACGTCGGCGCGATAGCGCTTCTTGGAGTCCTTGTTGTCGATGAGCGGGTCGTTGAAGGCGCTCACGTGGCCGGAAGCCTCCCAGATGCGGGGATGCATGAAGATGGCGGAGTCGATGCCCACGATGTTCTCGTGCAGGCGGGTCATCGCTTCCCACCAGTAATTCTTGATGTTGTTCTTGAGCTGGACGCCCATCTGGCCGTAATCGTACACGGCGGCGAGGCCGTCATAAATTTCGCTGGAGGGGAAAATGAAGCCGTACTCCTTGCAGTGGGCTACCAGCACTTTGAAAAGTTCATCCTGTGTCATATTCCGTTGTATTAGATTCTCACGTCGGGCTCCGCCCTCCTCAGAATGACAGAGCCTGCAAAATTACATAAAATATTCGGGAAACGCCGCTTTCAGCGAGGGTTTCGCGATTTCGGCGAGGGGGATCTTCACGAAATCGCGCTCCGCGATGAGCGGATGCGGGACCTGCAGGTCCTCGCAGTCGATACGCTCCTTGCCGTAAAAAAGGATGTCGATGTCGATCGCGCGGTTGTGGTACACGCGGCGGCCGTCAGCATCGTATTCGGGGGCGTCGTCCCGGCCGAGCCGGCGCTCGATGTCCTTGCAGATCGCCAGGATTTCGTGGCCGTGCTCTTCGGGCGTCTCCTTCTTGAAAATTCGGTATAACACGCAGGCATTCAGGAACTTATCTCCCTTGAACCCCCACGCTTTCGTCTCGATGATCCGGGACAGCGCCGTATAGTGGCACCCGAACGCGGCGTCCAGCAGGTCCAGCGCCTGCGTCAGGTTCTGCAGGCGGTTCCCCTGGTTGGAGCCGAGGCCGAGATATACACTGACGAAGGCCATTTAGCTCAGCTTCCCGTAGTCGTCCTCCTCGTAGTCGAGGCCCAGGTCCACACGGGCCTCCTCGGACAGCATGCTGCGGTCCCAGACCGGCTCGAAGGTCAGCTCGATCGAGCAGCCCGTCACGCCGGGCACCCGTTTCACGCTGTCCTCCACCTCGTGCATCACCTCGTCCGCCATCGGGCAGTTCGGGGCCGTGAAGGTCATCACGATGGACACCTTGCGGTCCTTGTCGATGTTCAGCTCGTAGATGAGTCCGAGGTCGTAGATATTGACCGGAATCTCCGGGTCGTACACCTGCTTCAGCGCCAGGATCACATCGGCATACAGCGGCTGCAGCGCCGCCACGTCCTCGGCCGTGAGGACGCCCTTTTCGTCATGGCCGGCCCCTTCTTCCTCATGGCGGGCTTGACCCGCCATCTGCTCCTTGGCGGCCGTGTCATTGGCCACCCATTTGATGGTGTCGATCATCGACACAAGCCCGTTGGCGCGCGTCGGAGAAAGGTTTTCCTTCAGGCCGATCTGGTCGATGAAGCCGAAATCGTCGGCGGCGATCTCCGCCGGCGTGCGTCCGGAATAGACGCTGATCAGCAGCGAAATGATGCCTTTGGTGATGATGGCGTCGCTGTCGGCCCGGAAATACAGCTTTCCATCCTTCAGCTCATAGTCCAGCCACACGCGCGACTGGCAGCCCTTGATGAGCTTTTCCTCCGTCTTTTTCTCCTCCGGATAGGCCTCCAGGGCCTTTCCGAGCTCGATCAGGTACTCGTACTTGTCCAACCACTCGTCGTACATCGAGAACTCCTCGATGACCGCCTGTTTCTTCTCTTCTAAGGTCATATCAACATCGAAATCGCTTTATTCAAACACTTCACGAAGTATTCCGCCTCCTCCATCGTGTTGTACGGGGCGAAGGAGATGCGGAGCATGCCGGTGACACCGAAGTGGTCCATCAGCGGCTCGGCGCACATCTGGCCGGAACGGGCGGCAATGCCCATCTTGTCCAGAATCAGCGCCAGATCCTCGTGGTGCGCGCCCTCGACCGTGAAGGAAAAGAGCGGCACTTTCACCTGCGTTCCACGGGGAACACCGTACAGATGGATGCGGGGATCGGCCGTCAAGGTTTCCAGCAGGTAGTGGGTGATGGCCCATTCGCGCTGCGCGACCTCCGGGTCCTCCTGGAACTGCCGGGCGAGCCGGAGCGCCTCCTGGAGGGTGGGGACCGCATTGAAATTCTGGGTGCCCGCCTCGAACTTGCCGGGGACCGGCGCGAAGGTCGTGCCGGAGAACCGGACCGTCTCGATCATCTCTCCCCCGCCCATATACGGCGGCATCGCCTCGAGCCACTTTTTCTTTCCATACAGCACGCCGGTGCCGGTCGCGCCGTACACCTTGTGCCCGGAGAACGCGTAGAAGTCGCAGTCCAGCTCCTGGACGTCGACTTTCGCGTGGATACTCCCCTGCGCACCGTCCACGAGCACCGGAATGCCGTTATGATGCGCAATCCGGATGATTTCCTGCACGGGGTTTACAAGGCCTAACACATTGGAAATGTGAGAGATAGCTATAATTTTGGTGCGCTGAGAAATCAATTTTTGCAGGGTCTCGACCTGCAGGCCGCCGAATTCGTCAATCTCAAGGACTTTCAGCACGGCCTTTTTCCGCTGGCAAAAGAGCTGCCAGGGAACGATGTTCGAATGGTGCTCGGCGACGGACACGATGATCTCGTCCCCCTCCCCGACGAACGCTTCGCCGAAACAGGAAGCGACGAGGTTGATGGACATCGTCGTCCCGGAGGTGAACACGATCTCCTTCGGGCTTTCGGCATTCAGGAAATCGGCCACCAGCTCACGCGTCCGCTCGTACTCCTCCGTCGCATCCGCCGCCAACTTGTGCACGGCGCGATGGATGTTCGCGTTCACCGTCGATGCCAGCGTGCGTTCCTTTTCAAGCACGGCCAAGGGCCGCTGCGCGGTCGCCGCATTGTCCAAATAGACAAGCGGCTTACCGTACACCTGCTGCGCCAGGGCCGGGAACTGGCTTCTGATTTCCTCTACCGTCATACTTCTTTGATAAGTCTGCAAATTTACATATTTTTGCGTTATGATTGATTATATTAAAGGACAAATCATAGAGCTGACGCCCACCGAGCTCATCCTCGAATGCGGCGGCATCGGCTACAGCATCCTCATCTCCCTGCAGACCTACGAGAAGATGCAGCTCCAAACCCAGACGGTCGCCTACATCCACCACTATATCCGGGAGGACGAAGAACTCTTCTTCGGTTTCGCCACCAAGGACGAGCGGGAACTCTTCCGGCTCCTGATCGGCGTCTCCGGCATCGGCGTGGCTTCCGCCCGGATGATGTTGTCCTCCCTGACCTCCGACGAAATCCGCCAGGCCATCCTTTCCGAGAACATCGCCCGGATCAAAAGTGTCAAGGGAATCGGTCTCAAGAGCGCCCAGCGCCTGGTTTTGGAACTCAAGGACAAGATCGTCAAGGGCGCCGGCACCGACAACACCACCATCTTCAAGACCGACAACAACGCCATTGTCGACGAGGCCACTACGGCCCTGGTGATGCTCGGCTTCTCCAAAGCTGCCATCTCCAAAGTCATGCCCTCCCTCCTCAAGGACAACCCAAACCCTCGCGTCGAAGACCTCATCAAAGCCGCCCTCAAGAAGCTATAGTTGTTCCACGTGGAACAAGATTAACGGCCGAAGTAGACGAGAAGGACGGAGATGTCGGCGGGGGAGATACCGGAGATGCGGGAGGCTTGAGCGATGGTAGAAGGGCGGTAGCGCTTCAGTTTCTGGCGGCATTCGATGGAAAGACTCTGGACTTTATCGAAGTCAAAGTCGGCGGGAATCTTGATGTATTCCAGCCGATTGTTCTTTTCGGCTTGCTGCTTTTCGCGCTCGATGTAACCCGCGTACTTGATTCCAATCTCGACAGATTCCACAACTTCCGGAGAAAATGTTCCATGTGGAACAATTTTCATCAGGTCGGCCAATGAGAGTTCAGGGCGAGAAACGAGTTCTGCCAATTTACGAGAATCAGATAGGGGAGCGGAGCCCACAGATTCCAGAAACTCATTCACGAGATCGGCACGGACCTTCTTCGATTCGCAATATTCCTGAAGCTCTGCGACCTGTTCTTTCTTGCGGCAAACGACCGCATAGCGCTCCTCAGAAGCCAAACCAATCTCATGCGAAAGCTCCGTCAAACGGAAGTCAGCATTGTCCTGACGCAGCAGAATGCGGTATTCAGCGCGGGATGTAAACATCCGATAAGGCTCGTCCACTCCCTTATTGATGAGGTCATCAATGAGTACGCCGATGTACGCCTGGTCCCGGCGAAGGATGAACGGTTCCTCCCCTTTCAGCTTCCGATGGGCATTGATCCCCGCCATCAAACCTTGCGCGGCGGCTTCTTCATAACCCGTCGTACCATTGACCTGGCCAGCAAGGAACAGCCCGTCGACAACGCGAGATTCAAGAGAATAATGCAGATACTGAGGATCGAAGTAATCGTATTCCACCGCATAGGCCGGCTTAAAGACCACACAATTCTCGAGCCCCGGTATGGCATGCAAGGCATCCAACTGCACGTCCAACGGCAGCGAGGACGAGAACCCCTGCAAGTAGTACTCATCATTATTCCGACCCTCAGGCTCCAGGAAAAGCTGGTGAGAATCCTTGTCAGCAAAGGTGCGGAGCTTGTCCTCGATGCTCGGGCAGTAGCGCGGGCCGCGACCGTGGATCAGGCCTGTGAACAGGGGAGATCGGTCAAAGCCGGAGCGAAGGATGTCGTGAACGGCCTCGTTCGTATGGAGGATGTAGCAGTCCATCTGCGGGAGAGATTTCTCCACGCGGCCTGCGGCCTTGGTCGAAATGACAGAAGGCTGAATCGCAGAGGGAATGTCGAGGAAGGAGAAGCGAGCGGGTTCGGGGTCGCCGACCTGGACAGGCAGTTTCGTCAGGTCTACCGAGCGGACATCGATCCGCGGGGGAGTGCCGGTCTTCATCCGGGCGGTCGGAATGCCGAGGGCGGCAAGCTGGTCGGAGACGTGATAGGCCGAGAGCTCTCCGATGCGCCCTCCCTCAAAAGAGTGCGGGCCGATGAACATCTTGCCGTTCAAGAACGTACCGGCGGTCAAAATAACCGCTTGAGATTTGAAAATTGCCCCGGTAATCGTACGGACGCCCGCCAAAACGCCATTCTCAAAGAGAAGATTTTCGACAAAATCCGCGTAAATACTTAAGTTAGTGCAACTTAACAACACTTCACGCCATTTCAGAGAAAACGCGAGTTTGTCGCATTGCGCGCGCGGACTCCACATCGCGGGGCCCTTGGAGCGGTTGAGCATCCGGAACTGGAGCGTCGCCGCATCCGTGACCACGCCGGTCCATCCACCGAGTGCGTCGATCTCCCGGACGATCTGTCCTTTGGCGATTCCACCCACCGCCGGGTTGCACGACATCTTCGCAAAGCCGTTCAGGTCGGGGGAAACCAGGAGGACGGACGAGCCGAGCGAAGCCGCGGCCATTGCGGCTTCGCAGCCGGCGTGTCCGCCGCCGACGACGATGATGTCGAAGCGAGAGGTCATACGAGCTCCCGGAGGGAAAGATAGTAATTCTCCTTGGAGCGCATCACGGCGATGTCTTCCTTGGTATGGTCGTCATAGCCAATCAGGTGCAGGACACCATGGACAATCACCCGGTTGAGTTCGTTCTCGAACTCGGTTCCATAGAAGGCCGCGTTCTCCCGGACGGAATCGACACTGATGAAAAGGTCGCCGTTCAGGCGGTCGCCCTCGCAGTAGTCGAACGTGATGATGTCCGTGAAGTAGTCGTGCTGCAAGTACTTCATGTTCACGTCCAGGATGTAGTTGTCCGAGCAGAAAATGATCGAGATGTCGCCCAGGCGGCGGATCTCACTCTCGGCCACGAGCTTGAGCCAGCGGTTAGTGAGGCGCTTCTCCTTGAAGGCGAACTTCGTATCTTCGGTGAAGTAAGAGACCATAGCGGAAATTTTGTGCAAATCTACAAATAAAATAAATATCTTTGTAAGATAAGACAATGTTCGTGATTTAAAGAAAGAATGAGTCAATTCAAGACAGAAAAAGCGGTATTCGTAGGCGTGGTCCTGGAGAAGGGAGGGGAGCGCAAGGTGCAGGAATATCTGGACGAGCTCCAGTTCCTGGCCGAGACGGCCGGCGCCATCGGCGACAAGATGTATATGCAGCGGATGGACCGGCCCGATAAGGCCACGTACATCGGCACGGGCAAGCTCCAGGAAATCAAGGCATACTGCGAAGAGAACGAGATCCAGTATGTCATCTTCGACGACGAGCTCACCGGCACCCAGCAGCGCAACATCGAGAAGATCATCGAGTGCTCCGACGTCATCGACCGGACGAGCCTCATCCTCGAGATTTTCGCCCAGCGGGCCAAGACCTCCTATGCCAAGATGCAGGTGGAACTGGCTCATTATCAATACATGTTGCCCCGTCTCGCCGGTATGTGGACGCACTTGGAGCGGCAGCGCGGCGGCATGGGCACCCGCGGTGGTATGGGTGAAACCCAGATCGAGGTGGACCGCCGAATCGTCAAGCAGCGGATTTCGAAGCTCAAGGAGGACCTGAAGAAGGTCGACCGCCAGATGGCCACCCAGCGCAGCAACCGTGGCTCCCTGGTGCGCCTCGCGCTCGTCGGCTACACGAACGTCGGCAAGAGCACGCTGATGAACATCCTGGCGAAATCCGATGTTTTCGCAGAGAACAAGCTCTTCGCCACCCTCGACACGACCGTCCGGAAGGTGGTCATCGAGAACTGCCCGTTCCTGCTGTCCGACACCGTCGGCTTCATCCGGAAACTGCCCACGCAGCTGGTCGAGGCCTTCAAGAGCACCCTGGACGAGGTCCGGGAGGCCGATATCCTCGTACACGTCGTGGACATCTCCCATCCCGACTTCGAAGAACAGATGCAGGTGGTGGAACAGACCCTCCGGGACATCGGCGCGGCGAACAAACCCGTTTTCGTCGTGTTCAACAAGGTCGATGCCTACACCTACGAGCCCTACGACGAGTTCTCCCTCACGCCCAAGGAAGCCAAGAACCGCACCTTGGACGAACTTAAGAACAGCTGGATCGCGCAGGAGAAGACGCCATGCATCTTCATCTCCGCGACGCAGAAAATCGGCATAGACAAGCTGAGGAACGACCTGTACAAAATGGTGGCGGAAATCCACGCAGGCCGGTATCCATTCAATAATTTTTTATGGTAAAACGAACAATTCTCCTCGCTTTGGCGCTGCTCTCCCTGGCCGGAACGGCCGCGGCGCAAAGCGAAGACGAGGCGGCCGTGTTTTCGGGCATCTTCCGCGGAAAACTGCCGGCCACCTATCCGTTCAAGTACAACGGAACCTACTTCTGGGGCCGCAAGGCTTTCCAGCAGGGTACCGTCTGGTACAACGGCAAGCAGTACGAGGACATCTCCCTGAACGTGGACGCCTATATGAACGAGCTGCAGGTCCGTCCCCTCGAGGGAACGACGCCCGTGGTGGTTTACCGCGACCAGGTCGCCTGGTTCACGATGGGAGAAACCCTGTTCGTGAACCTGCAGTACCTGGGATGGAAGGAAGCGCCGGAAGGCTTCTTCGAGGTGCTCCGAAACGGGCGGAAACCCATCCTGCGGCAGGTGCGGAAAAACCTCCGGTTCGACGCGAACGGGGGAGGAGGCTGGCGGGCCATCGGCGAGGAGACGGACGACTTCAACCCCTCGGTCCCGAACTACTTCCAGCAGGAAGAGAACTTCTACGTGCTGGAAAACGGCGCCGTCCGGAAAATCCGGAAACGCACGCTGAAAAAACTATTGAAGGAACCCGCGGGAGATCCGCTCCTTACGGTCGATGCCGTCCGCTGGCACGCCGTCTCCGAAGCGCCGGTATACGGGGCCGCCACCCCGGCCGACCTGCCCGGCACCGGAATCGGCCTTCCGGAATCGTATTTCTCTGAGAAACAGAAAGATACGACCGTCGTCCAGTATGTGGACGCCCCCGCCCTCGCCACCTACCGGAACAAAGTCTACACCATCGGCGACGCGGCCGTGGACAAGGGAAAGGCGATGAAAAGCGTGCACGGAACCGTGACGGAAGCCGAAACCGGCGAGCCCCTGTACGGGGTCGTGGTCTTCGATGACAACACGAAAAGCTATACGCGGACGGACCGGCGCGGAAACTACACCCTCAGCCTGCCCGGCGGCGAGAATGTCCTGAACTTCAGCGCCGACGGCAAGGAGGACCTCGCCCTCCGCGTCGTGGTCCGCTCCGACGGCGGCCTGAACGTCGTGATGACCGAGAAAGTGACGATGCTCAAGGAGGCCGTCGTCTCGGCCGAAAGCATGGCCCAGCACCGGAACACGGAGATGGGCGTGGAAAAGGTGAGCGTGAAGACGATGAACAAGATTCCGTCGGCCTTCGGCGAAGGGGACGTGATCAAGGCCGTCCTCACCCTCCCCGGCGTCAAGAGCGTGGGCGAGGCGTCCGGCGGCTTCAACGTCCGCGGCGGCAGCGCCGACCAGAACCTCATCCTGTTCAACGGCAGCACCATCTACAACCCCACGCACCTGTTCGGCATCTTCTCCGCCTTCAATCCCGACATCGTATCCAACGTGGAGCTGTACAAGAGCTCGATTCCGGCCGAATACGGCGGCCGCGTGTCCTCGGTCCTCCGGGTGGATTCCAAGGACGGCGACATGCAGCACTGGAAGGGTTCCGCCGGCATCGGCGTCCTGACGAGCCGGCTGCAGGTGGAAGGGCCCATCGTCAAGGGGAAGACCTCCGTCAATGCCGGCGGCCGTATCACCTACTCCGACTGGATCATGAAGCGGCTGCCCAAGAACAGTGCGTATTCCGGGGGGTCGGCGGGCTTCGAGGATGCGAACTTCGGCCTCACCCACCGGTTCGACGCAAACAATTCCCTCCACGTATACGGCTATTACGCCAACGACCGTTTCTCCTTCGGCGGCGACACGACCTTCCGCTACAATAACGTGAACGCTTCCGTCGTATGGAATCACCGTTCCAAGATCGGACGCACGGAGGTGAGCGCCGGTTACGACCGCTATACGAACCGTCTCTCCGCCCACGAGTGGGAGGGAGGCGCCTACGACCTGGACACCTACATCCGCCAGGTCTTCCTCCGCATGGACCGGAAACGGCAGCTGGGGCTCTACCACGAACTCGCCTGGGGCATGCACATGACGCACTACATGCTGGACCCCGGCATCCTGACGCCCTTCGGGTTCGATTCTATGGTCAGGGCGCGTACCCTCAAGCGAGAGAACGCCGAGGAGCCGGCCTTCTACCTGTCCGACACTTGGAAGCCGACGGACGAGTTCTCCCTCGAGGGCGGCGTCCGCATTTCCACCTTCTTCGCCCTCAAGGACGAAACCGTCTATTTCGGCCTGCCCGACCTGCGGCTGGCCCTCAAATACTCGCCCCTCGAGAACCTCTCCTTCAAGGCCGGCCTGAACTCGCTCACCCAGTATATCCACCTGATTTCCAACACTTCCGCGGTTTCCCCGATGGATACCTGGAAGCTCAGCGACGCGGCCATCAAGCCCACCTGGGGCTGGCAGGGCGCCGGCGGCGTATACTGGACGGAACTGAACACCGGCATCGACTTTTCCGCCGAACTCTATTACAAGCGGACCCGCTTCGCCCTGGACTTCCGGCCGGGCGCGCAGCTGGCCATGAACCCGGACCTGGCCGACGACCTCATCCCGGTATTCGGACGGGCCTACGGCGTGGAAGTGATGGCCAAGAAAACCACCGGCAAGATCACCGGCTGGCTCTCCTACACCTACTCCCGCGCCCACCAGAAAGAGATGCAGGACCGCGGCAACGAGACCATCGCCGGCGGCGACTGGTACAACGCCCCCTATGACAAGCCGCACGAGTTCAAGCTCGTGACGAACTTCGCCCTGACGCACCGGTACAGCTTCTCGGTGAACGTGGATTATTCCACCGGCCGGCCGGTCACGGTTCCCATCGGCACGTACTGGTATGGCGGCAACTGGCGCATGGCCTATGACGAGCGCAACTCGTTCCGGATCCCGGACTACTTCCGCACCGACATCGCCTTCAACATCGACCCGGGCCACTACCTGAAGGCCGCCTTCCACACGACCATCACCGTGGGCGTATACAACGTCACCGGCCGCAAGAACCCGTACTCGGTCTTCTTCAAGAACGATTCCGGGGTGGCCAATGGCTATATGCTGTCGGTGTTCGCCACCCAGATTCCGTACGTCAACCTCAACATCCTGTTCTGATGAAAAAGATCCTGCCCCTTCTCGCCGTCCTTTCCCTGGCGACGGCCTGCATCTACCCGTATCAGCCGGATCTTGAGGAGGCTCCGGAAGGCGTTCTCGTCGTGGACGGAAACCTCGTCCTCGGAGAGATGTCCACGGTCTATGTCGGGTCCATGTCCTCCCTATGGCCCGGCCCGGACGACGCCCGGCCCAAGATTCCCGTCAAGCGCGTCTGGGCCGAAGACGACGCAGGCGGCGTATATGAGGGAACCATCTCCTCCGACGGGCAGACAGATGCTCATATCCCGATGACGAAGTATGTCCTCCACACGGAAAACGCCCCCGTCGGCCACAACTACCGCGTGTGTGTCAATACGGACGATGCGTTGTACACGAGCGACTGGATCAAGCCGCTGACCCCGCCCGTCATCAAGAAAATCAACTTCAGGGCCAACCTGAACGACGTCATGGTGAACGTCACCCTGGACGGGGGCCCCGATGCAACGGGCTATCTGCTCCTCTCCTTCGACGAAACCTGGCGGTTCCATACGGAGTATTACCTGAATTACGACTACGATTCCAGGACCAATACCGTCACGGAATACCGGGACAATGCCTGGGACCGCTACTGGTGCTTCCGGTCGCTCGACAAGGGCCTGCCGATTCCCGTCAACTATACCGGCATGTCCACTTCCGGCGTGAAGGATTTCCCCCTGCACTCGTTTTCCCGGTATGACGACCGGAACCTCCGCCGCTACAGCATCCGGGTGAAAGCCCGCACCATCGACAAGCGCACCTACGATTTCCTCCAGCACCTGGAGGAAAGCACCGGAGCGGGAGACAACCTGTTCACCCCGAATCCCGGCGAGATCCAGGGCAACCTCCGCTGTGAGACCGAGCCGGACCGGATGGTCCTGGGGTACGTAACCGTTTCCACCGCCACCACCCAGCGGGCCTACATCGGAAGCCAATATCTCCTGACGAGAGAGAGAAACCCCTATGCGCTGAGATATCCCCTGCGGAATGGAAACCTGATTGGAGAAAACAGCTGGCGTGACTACTACAACAAGGGATATATGCCCCTGATTCCGAATACCCTGCCGAATTCGGACCCGTCAGAGGAAGGCCCCTACGGCTGGGGAGAGGCCCGCTGCTACGACTGCTTCGCGGCGGGTGGAACGCAGGATGTACCTGATTTTTGGGAAGAATGACGATGAAAAGGATGATACTTTCGATGCTGGCCCTCTGCGCCGGCATCCTCCAGGGGGCGGCCGCCGTGCCCGTGGAACGCATCTATGTCTCCACCGACCGGGAAGTGTATGTCGCCGGCGACGCCGTCTGGTGCTCCCTGACCTGCCTGGACGAAAACGGCCGTTTTTCGAACGAAAGCGCCGTATCCTACCTGGAACTCGTTTCCGAGGCCGGAACGGCCTGTACGGCCAAAATAGGCCTGTTGGAAGGCCGGGGCGCCGGATCCTTCCGGATTCCCGTCACCGCTCCCACCGGCACCTACCGGCTTGTCGCCTATACCGCCGTCAACGCCGGGGAGGAAGGGTCGCCCTGGATGGCGGGTTCCCGCCTGCTGACCGTCTTCAACACCACCTCCGCCGCCCGGGTGCCGGACGGCGTCGAAATCCTGGACGAACCGGCCTATGAATCCCAGCCGCAGCCGGAAGCGGCCCCGCAGGGGGCGCTGCAGCTCTCCGCCCGGACGCGCCTTCCGAAAGGCGTCGCGGCCGCCCTGGTCCTCAGCAACGGCGGATCGAGGGCTTCGGTGAGCCTGTCCGTCCGCCACGAGGACGACCTTCGTCCCGCCGCGCAGGAAAACTCGCCGGAAAGCTTCCTGAATGCCCTTCCGGCCGATATCCGCCTCCGCCCCGGCGCGAATCCTGTGACCGAGTATGATGGAGAAATCGTCACCGCCCGTCTCCTGGGAGCGAGGGCGGAAAGCGACTACACCGAAGCCACCCTGTCCACGGCCGGGGATCCCGCCAGCCTCTACATCGGCCGGGCCGACGGAACGGACATCATCCGGTATCATACGTCCAACATCTACGGCAACCGGGAAATCGTGAGCGAAGTGTCGCAGCTGGACAGGAAGGAAGGATATATCGACTTTGAGAGTCCCTTCATCCATCCCGAGGCCGGGACGCTGCCGAAGCTCCTCCTGAGCCCCGTCCAGCGGCAGGACCTCGTGTCCCGGAAGGCCGCCCTCCGCGCCGAAAAGGCCCTCCGCATCGATACCCTGACCACCTTCATGACTCGCCGGAAAGACCTGTTGCTCGAATCCGTCGACCATCGCCGCTATCACCTGGACGACTACAACCGCTTCCCGTCGGTCCGGGAAGTCCTGGTGGAAATCATCCCTGAGCTCAGCCTCCGCCGGGTGAAGGATGTCTGGCAGCTGCAGCTGGTCGTCTCGGACGCCGTCCAGTCGCGGTTCGACAGGACGGGAAGCATCCTCGTGATGATGGACGGCGTCGTCCTGAGCGACCTCGACCTGCTGCTGGGCTTCGATGCGATGCTGCTCGAGGACGTGGACATCTACTTGCAGTCTTTCGTCTGCGGGAAGGTCGCCTACCACGGGCTGGTGAACTTCATCACCAAGAAAAACTACGTCACCGCCCTCCACTTCCCCGCCAATGTGCGCGTGGTGGACTTCCAGGGGGTCGCCTATCCGGTCGCCTACAACGGCGCCGTCCCGGAAGGGGAGGGTCAGGACCTGCGCCAACTCCTGTATTGGCACCCCGTCCTGAACCTGGACGCCGGCTCCGACTACCGCATCGAAATCCACACGCCGGGCTACGCCGGTCGCTTCAAGGCCGTTGCCGAGGGCTTCACGGAAGACGGAAAGCCCGTCTATCAAGAATTCGCTTTCGAGGTGGAATAAAAAGAAACCCGGCCTTTCGGTCGGGTTTCTCGTTGTGTCGGTTCAAGACTTAGAGGGTAGGCGGCGTGCACTGCGCCTCGGTCAGAACACCATCATCGTTCGCGGCGACATCCCACCATACGCGGTTGTCCTTGGTGTCTTCACCGGTGGGCTTCAGCGTCTTGATGGCCGCATTGTAATTCTCCTCATTGCGCTGGCCGTCGACATCGGCGTCGAACGGGAGACGGAACGGATAATGGGTAGTACCCTGGTCAGCGGCGGCAGGACCAACGGGCATCTTCGGAATATCCAGGCGGCGCCAGTCGGACCAGGCCTCGATACCGTCGGCGAGATAACCGGCGATCCAGCGCTGGAGGGCAATCTGCTCGATCGCCTTGGAAGCGTCGAAGGCGACGCCTTCGCTGGCGACATATTCGTCAGCGCCGGAGGCCTCCCACCAGTCGAAGGAAGCTTTGATACCGGCCTCGTAGAGGTCCTTCGCGGAAGCGGAAATCCAACCACGCTGGGCGGCCTCGGCCTCCACCAGGAGAACACGGGAAGCAGGAATCACAGGGATCGTGGCGTCCATCGCAATCATCTTGCTGTTGACACAGCAAGTGTAGCTGGCCCACGCGGAAACGTGGGAGTTGCTGGCAAGACCGAACGGAATGCCATAGAAGGAGGTGTACTGATCCCGCGGGAACTTCTCTGCGGAACGCGATCCCTTATAACCCTCAATGTCAAAGTACTTGAACATACGCGGATCCTTCAGCGCCTTCATCTCCTCAACGATGAAGTAGTTCGGAACGGCATTGAAACCGGCGCTCGGGTTGTCCGGGCTGACCCAGTAATACAGGTAGTTCTTGTTCAGGTCGTCATACGTATAGTTCAAGCCGTCCTCAGCGGAGGTCATACCGCCATGGGCATAGGCGGCCGCAAAGCGGGACTTGCCCGTAGCGGGATCCACGTCGCTGAGTTTGATGGCCATCAACATCCGGACGGAAGCGTTGAATTTCTTCCACTTGGCGACATCGCCTCCGAAGAGGACGTCCGCATCGCCATTCAGGTCACCACTCTCATCGAACAGGGAATAAGCCTGGGTCAGCATCTCGTCAAGCTGCTTGTAGGCATCTTCCTGAGAGTCATACTTCGGCTTCCAGTTGTCCTGGGAAACGCCCTGGAGCGCCTCGGAGAGAACGATGGGGCCCTGGATGTCGGAGAGGGTCATGTAGATGAAAGCCATCAAAGTCTTGGCCACCGCAATCTGGTTGTTGGCGGAGCCGAAGGCCGTGACGTTCGGTTTATCCTTCTCCTCTTCGTCCTCGTTCAGTTCGACGATCTTCGTGAGATTCTTGATCGGATACAGATAGTAGGAGCCGCTGCTGAAGGTGGAAGTCGTGGACAGCGGACCGTACTGGTTGTTCTTGGACTCGGAAAGGTAACCGGCCCATTCCTGCTGCCAAGGATCATAGCCGTTGGTCGCATCTCTCAGCACGAAAATCGGCACATACTTGCAGGCCTGCGTGAAGAAGTAGGTCGTAAACGGCGTAGAAGGCTTATTGGGGTCCAGGTTGATGTCGCCGAAATCATGGAGTTTGGCGCAGCCGGCCATAAGAACGGCAACCAGGGCGGGAATCAAAAGGGCATATATCTTTTTCATAATCTTCATCCTCCTATATTAGAAAGTGACATTGAGCGTAACACCGAAGGAGCGGGTGGACACAGCCTGACCGCCTTCGAGGAAGTTGTATTCAGCACCGCCCAGTTCGGAAGGATCGATGTGCGGAACCGCGGAGTAGATGAGCCAAGGATTGGTGGCCACGAAAGCGACGCTGGCGGAGGAGATGCCCTTGATCTTGTTCACAATGTTCTTCGGCATGTTGTAACGGAGAGCAAGTTCACGCATCTTCAGATAAGTACGATTGAAAATCGTGGAATCCTGGTCATAGACATACTGATAGTAGAAATAGTAGAAGGCGTCGATGTAACCGTCCATCGGATTGCCATCCTTGTCCACACCGGTCAGGTGGACACCGCCACCGGTCTGGACAGGCTCACGGATGCTCTTGCCCCTGTCGTTCAGGACGGCAGTTTCAGCAAGCAGACCGGAACCCTTACCCCACATGTTCGTCCAAGAAACCATCTGACCACCGATGACATAGTCGAAAGCGGCGGAAAGCGTGAAGTCCTTGTAGCGGAAACTGGTATTGAAACCACCCGTAAAGTCGGGCTGGATGTTACCCACGGACTTCGGGACATCGGTTTCAAAAGTAGGACGGACATCACCGGTGTTGGCGGTACCGGCACGGAGGATCAGCTGGCCGTCATCATTGCGCAGCCAACGGGCATTGGTCTGAATGACACCGATCGGCTGTTTCTCGATGGACATCAAATCCCAGTAGAAATAGAAGGAATTGCCATACAGACGGGTGGAAGGCTGGCCGGGAGCCAGTTCAACCAGCGTGTTGACATTCTTGGAAATGTTCGCGGAGAGGTTCCACTCGAAATCCTTCGTACGGACGGGCGTGCCGCCGAGCAGGATTTCCACACCCTTGTTCTGCACCAGGCCGGCGTTGATCGTGCGGGAATTGAAACCGGACTGCGGGAGAACCGTCGCGTTGATGATGGAGTTCTTCGTATTCTTCAGATAGAAGTTGACATCACCGTACAAGCGGTTGTTGAAGAGTTTGAACTCGGTACCGACCTCATAGGAAGTGGAGATGGTCGGAAGGATGTGCTCATTCACCTGCGTAGTAGGCTCATAGAGACCGGTCTGGCCATGGAGTTTGGTGGAGACCGTGTAGGTCGGCTTCACGCTGTAAGCGCCGATGGTGGAACCCACCTGGGCGAGGGAGCCACGAATCTTCCAGAAGTTGAGCCAAGGGGCGTTGATGAGTTTGCTGGCCATGAAGGACAGGGAACCACCACCATAGAGATAGCCGTTCTTGTCGGCCGGGAGGCGGGAATCGATGTCGTAACGGAGGGAGCCGTCCAGATAGACCAGGTCATCCCAACCGATGGTCGCGGTACCGAAGAACGAACGGGTCTTGTAATGGGTCTCGCTATTGTTGGTGGAATACGTGTTGTTGGATGCGCTCAGGTTGTACAGGTCGATCACGGACAGACCGCCGTTGGTGGCGCTGTTCAGATAGTAGTAGTCGTACTTGCGAGCCTCGGCGAAGGCGGCGGCCTCTGCCGTGAGACGGTTATCCACGAAGGAATTGTTCCAGGTCAGGTAACCCTGGGCCGTGATGTCGTTCGTCTCGGCGAAATAGTTCCGGTAGTACGGATCGAAGTTGATCGAACCAAAACCATCTTTCTCCTCATAGTGGGAGTCCTGGATCAGGTTGTTGATGCGGGCTCCCAGACGGAAGTTGTACGGCAGGCTGGCATAAACGTCAGCGGAAGCCATATGGTACTGGGTCTTGTTGGTATAGGTGTACTGCTCCATCACCGCATACGGGTTGTCGTGGTAGTTCGCAGTAAGGTCGGCGTCTCCGGCCAGATAAGCGGCGGCATAGTCGTCGAAGTTCATGGCACCGACGATGTTCCAGGTACGCCATCCGCCGTCAGGACGCTGCCAATCCTTGAGATCTTTCAGATTGACATTCGTATGGCCCCACTGAACGAAGTCGCAGATGTAGTTACCATTGGCGGAGTAACCTTCCTGCTCAGCGTTCTGGTTCACACGGACGCGATAGCGATAGCTCAGGTCGGCGGTCAGCCAGCTGTTGGGCTTGATCTGAGAACTGATGCTGAAGGAACGGCGGACAGCCTTGGAATTGTAGAAGATACCGGGACGGTCCACGTTGGTGAAGGACACGCGGGTGTTCATTCCCTTGACGGACTTGTTGAAGGAAACGGTGGTCGTGTTGGTCCAGGCGACACGGGTAAGGTCGCGGAGGTTGAGCTGATAGCTCCAAGGTTCCGCCTTGCCGTACTTCGGATGGGAAGGATCCCAGGAAACGGCGGGACGGACCATGGTCGTGTTGTCATAACGGGGACCCCAGTTCACATCTTCCCAATAGTCATAGGTATAAGTGCCGTCCGGCAGATCAAAACCGTTCAGTTCGAAAGCGGCCTTCGCATCCAGGACATCAGGATATTTGTCAAGCAGGCCGGCATTCTTGACGGCATTGTACATGGCCGTATTCTGCTGAGCCATCGCACCGCCACCGAATTCATTCTGGAACTTGATGTGGTTGTACAGGACTTCAGCCGTAGTCGTGTGGCTGAATTCCACGAGGGACTGACCTTCCTGAGCCTTCTTGGTGGTGATGATGACAGCACCGTTAGCACCGCGGGAACCGTACAGGGCGGTCGCGGAGGGACCCTTCAGGATGTTGATGCTCTCCACGTCGTCCATATTGACGGCTGCAGCGCTGGCGATGGTTCCGTCGATCACATAGATCGGCTCGCTACCTTCCTGGTTGTTGTAGGAGGTCGGACCACGGAGGATGATCTTACCCTCGCTGAAGGTGGAACCGGCAGATCCCCAGAACTGCGCACCGGCAACCTTACCGGCGAGGGAGTTACCGAGGGAGGAGCTGTGGACGACGGTCAGCTGCTCGTCGTTGATGACCTGGGCGGAATAGCCGATGGCTTTCTGCTTGCGGGTCAGGCCCTGGGCCGTGACGACGACCTCGTCGAGGTACTCCGTATCAGGCTCGAGAGCGACGTTGACGACGGTCATGCCGTTCACCTCGACGGACTTCGTCTTGTAGCCCATGTTGCTGACGACAAGGACGCCATTTCTCGGAGCATTGATGGAGAAAGCACCCTGCACATCAGTCAGCGCGTAGGAAGTGGCACTTCCCTGCACGACGACGGCAGCGCCCGTGATGGGTTCACCGTTGGAGGCGTCGGTAACCGTGCCTTTGACGGTGATGTTCTGTGCGTACAGCGCCGTCGTGGCGACGGCAAGCAGGCACGCCAGGAACAGTTTTACTTTTTTCATAAGCAAGAAACTTTGGTTAAACATAAATATGGTGATACAAAATAAATTGCGGTTTTTTGTATCGAATACACTCCTAAATTGTCACCTAAATAGTTTTTTCAAAGGTCATAAATGATGACGTATGCCTGCAAAGTTTGGAAACAATCTTGAATTATGCAAATATAAAGAGTATATTCAAAAATAAAACAGTGTTAATGATTTGGATTTGTAAATAAAAAATTAATAATGAATTACGAGGTCCAATTTACTAATTATTATTAAATTATAAAAACAATTAACACTTTATAATATTTAAAAAATCTATAAAAAAGTGAGTTTTGGTGCCGATTTTTACCCTTTTATTGCCTTTCAAGCCCATACAATGGGGTTTCCGGCGGATCTATTTACCTATAAAATGCCCTCTGGACGACTTTCCGACCCTTTCCCTACGGAGTAACAATTTGGAGGTTAATGTACGAAAGCGCACAAAATAACAGCAGGAACCGGATGATTCCTGCTGTCAATTGTCATTCTGAGGAGGCCGCTTGCGGCCGACGTGAGAATCTCTACTCGCTGAACCTCGCCTTCAGATACTCGCGGTTCAGGCGGGCGATATGGTCGATGGTGACGTGCTTCGGGCACTCCATCTCGCAGGCGCGAGTGTTCGTGCAGTTACCGAAGCCGAGTTCGTCCATCTTGGCGACCATCGCGCGGGCGCGGCGGGCGGCTTCCGGCTTGCCCTGCGGGAGCAGGGCGAGGGAGCTGACGCGCGCGGCCACGAACAGCATCGCAGAGCCGTTCTTGCAGGTGGCAACGCAGGCGCCGCAACCTACGCAGGCGGCGGCGTCCATCGACAGTTCCGCGTCATCGTGCGGGATCAGGATGGTGTTCGCATCCTGCGCGGCGCCGGTGCGGACGGAGACGAAACCGCCAGCCTGGAGAATCTTGTCGAAGGCCTGACGGTCCACGACGAGGTCCTTGATCACCGGGAAGGCGGCGCTCCGCCAAGGCTCCACGGTGATGGTAGCGCCCGGCTTGAAATGACGCATGAAGAGCTGGCAGGTGGTCACCTGGTCGTCCGGACCGTGGGCGCGGCCGTCCACATACAGGGAGCAAGCGCCGCAGATGCCCTCGCGGCAGTCGTGGTCGAAGGCGATGGGCTCCACACCCTTGCGGATGAGCTGGTCGTTCAGGATGTCCAGCATCTCCAGGAAGGAGGCGTCCTCTTCCACGTCGGTGACATGATAGGTCTCGAAGTGACCCTTGGCTTTGGCGTTCTTCTGACGCCACACTTTCACGTTATATTCCATAATCGTCGTTAGTCTTTATAGTTACGGGTCGCAATCTTGATGTTCTCATACTTGAGCGGCTCCTTGTGAAGTTCCGGAGCGACACCTTCGCCCTTGTATTCCCAGGCGCCCACATACATGAAGTTCTCGTCGTCGCGCTTGGTCTCGCCCTCTTCCGTCTGCATTTCCTCGCGGAAGTGGCCGCCGCAGGATTCCTTGCGGTTCAGGGCGTCGCGGGCCATCAGTTCGCCGATGTCGAAGAAGTCGACGAGACGAAGGGCCTTTTCAAGCTCCTGGTTGAATTCCTCGTTCGTGCCGGGGACGCGGACCGTCTTCCAGAATTCCTTCCGGAGTTCGCCTATTTCCTCGATGGCCTTCTTCAGGCCGGCCTCGTTACGGGCCATGCCCACATACTCCCACATGATGTGGCCGAGCTTCTTGTGGATGCTGTCCACGGTCTCGGTACCCTTCACGGCAAAGATCTTATCGATACGCTCGCGCACGGCCTTTTCGGCCTCGGCGAATTCGGGGGCGTTGGTGTCGGTCTTGGGCTCCGCAAACTTGTGGGACAGATAGTCGCCGATGGTGTACGGGAGGATAAAGTAACCGTCGGCCAGGCCCTGCATCAAGGCGGAAGCGCCGAGACGGTTGCCGCCGTGGTCGGAGAAGTTCGCTTCTCCGATGGCGTACAGGCCCGGAATGGTGGTCTGGAGGTCATAGTCGACCCAGAGACCGCCCATGGTGTAGTGGATGGCCGGATAGATCATCATCGGCTCCTCCCAAGGGGAAGAGGAGGTGATCTTCTCGTACATCTGGAAGAGGTTGCCGTAGCGCTCTTCCACGCGCTGGTGACCCAGGCGCTTGATGGCGTCGGCGAAATCGAGGAACACGGCGAGGCCGGTCTCGTTCACGCCGTAGCCGGCGTCGCAGCGCTCCTTGGCGGCGCGGGAAGCGACGTCACGGGGAACCAGGTTGCCGAAGGCCGGATAACGGCGCTCCAGGTAGTAGTCGCGGCGCTCCTCAGGAATCTGGGAAGGCTTGATTTCGTGCTTGCGGAGCTTGAGGACATCCTCCATGTTGTTCGGCACCCAAATGCGGCCGTCGTTACGCAGGGACTCGGACATCAGGGTGAGCTTGCACTGCTGGTCGCCATGGACGGGGATACAGGTCGGGTGGATCTGCGCGAAGCAGGGGTTCGCGAAGAAAGCGCCCTTGCGGTAGGCCTGCATCGCGGCGGAGCCGTTGGAGTTCATCGCGTTCGTGGACAGGAAATAGGCATTTCCATAACCACCGGTGGCGAGAACGACGGCGTGGGCGCCGAAGCGCTCGATCTCACCGGTCACGAGATTGCGGGCGATGATACCCTTCGCCTCGCCGTTGATGATGACGAGGTCCAGCATCTCGTGGCGCGGATAACTCTTCACGGAACCGGCGGCGATTTCCTTGTTCAGGGCCGCATAGGCGCCGAGGAGCAGCTGCTGGCCGGTTTGTCCGCGGGCGTAGAAGGTACGGCTCACCTGGACACCGCCAAAGGAACGGTTCGCCAGATATCCGCCGTATTCGCGGGCGAAAGGAACGCCCTGCGCGACGCACTGGTCGATAATGGCCGCACTTACCTCCGCCAGGCGGTACACGTTGGCCTCCCGGGAACGGTAATCACCGCCCTTGATGGTGTCGTAGAACAGCCGGTAGATGGAGTCGTTGTCGTTCTGGGAGTTCTTCGCG
>JAFRPH010000060.1 GCA_017429205.1 Bacteroidales bacterium | reverse complement strand
TATCTTGCCATAATACGCTTCAATAAGGTTACCCCTGTCGTCGTATCTTGACCTAACACGAAAGCAGTAGCAGCAATCATCGTTGCTTTCCGTATAGTACTCAGGATATATTACAGGCCCTGATGTATTCTTCTTTCGTCGTCCAAATTGCATGACCTTTTCGGAAACATAGCCCGACTCTGGCGCAGTCCTGATTCTTATGCCACAGTTGGAACCTCTGACAGACTTTTCGACAAGGCCATTCCCCTTGCCAGGAAACTCAATCGCTGAAATGAAATCGTAGAATGTTGTCTTGTGACTTCTCCATATGTTCAATGCTTCGCCGACTTCCAGTTTCGTTGTGATCGTCATATCCGAATATTTACCTACTCCGTGTGGAGGCAGCCAATCACCTTCCAGAAAATCAAACTTCAACACGGCGTTGGTTCCGTCGAATCCTCCAACACTTTCGCGTCGGCCGTCCAATATGACACGATTGACGTATAACGGAATGGGATGCGCCACGCGTTGAAGGGCTACCGTGACGACAACATCCTCTGGTTGCCAGATTCTCAACAACGATCTTCTTGTATATTTCGTTCTTCCGCCATGTGCCGCTTCGTAATAACCTTTGGGTGCCTTATCAACCCAAATACTACTTCTGCCACAGTTTGTCTTTCCTGAAAGCCGACAAAAACCTTGCTTGTCCGTGAATCCCTCTGCTATGTCTGGATTAGCTGATTCAGACCAAGCACGCCATCCAATGTCATCTTCAAAGTTTGCAACTATCTTTGCATCCGGCAAAGGAACATGGTTAACTGCATCCTCGACATAGATACTCAGATATGCTCTGTCGGCTCTTGCAAGGTAACATGCTAACACTACGTTGAACACACGGCGATTTCAGATAGTTGAGCAAGGTCCAATTTCGTATTGAGTTTCCGCCCCCTATTGACAAACAGGCCGATTTTTGAGATACTACACTTGCCGCGCCATAAGGCGGGCAGGGAGTGTCGATGAACATAACAGTGCGTCAGTGCATGATAGGCGAGACCGAGTGGTTCCGCAACCTCGAGGGGGAGTACCACTACATGGGCGAGTCCCACGGGGCTGGCGACCTCGTGCGGCTCGTGTTCGAGGAGGACGGCAGGCCGGTGGCGCTGATGACGTGGGCCGCAGCGTGCTACTGCCTGAAGGCGCGCGACGAGCGCATCGGGTGGAACCCCGCGATGCGCGCTGCGAGGCTGAAGCTGGTGGTGAACAACCGCAGGTACACGGAGCTTGTGCCGAAGGGGTCGCGTCCGAACCTCGCCTCGCACGTCCTCGGCATGGCGGTGCGCGAGCTCCCGGCGATCTGGGAGCGGCAGTGGGGGTACAGGCCGCTCCTGGCGGAGACGTTCTGCGACATCGAGCGCTCGGCGGGGACGTGCTACCGCGCGGCGGGCTGGGAGGAGGTCGGGAAGACGAAGGGGTTCTCCCGCGTGAACCACGCGAGGGACTTCTACATCCCCAACGGCAGGCCGAAGGTGCTGTTCATGAAGCCGTTCAGGAGGGACGCATGGGACCTGGTCGTGTCGAACGACCTCCCCGACGAGTACGACGTCGCGGCGCACTCGAAGTCCGACGGCATCCTGCCGTTCTCCACGGGGCAGGTGGAGAGCCTGCACTGGGAGCTGTGCCACGTCAAGGATCCCCGCGGCTCGAACAAGTCGATCGGCATCGGCCCGATCCTCTCGATCTTCACGATGGCGGTCGCGGCGGGGGCCAAGGACCTGAAGGAGGCCCACGCCTTCGCGAAGCGGCTCAACAACGCCCAGCTGAAGGAACTCGGGTGCCCGAAGGCGAAGGACGCACTCGGGAACGAGGTCTGGGGCAAGCGCGTCTGCCCCAGCTACAACGCGTTCTACCACCTTCTGCGGCACAAGGACAAGGCGGGGCGGTACGACTTCGACGTGGCGGACTACGCCGCGCACCTCTCGAAGTGGATGACGGCGCAGCACGGGAAGCTCGCGCGGCATCTCGCGGCGGACGGCAAGTTCGTGGACGAGGTCGTTGGGCTTGTGTCGGTCGTGGACACGGATGGCGGCGATGTGGTCGCGGTCGCGCCCGCGTCGAAGAAGGAGGGGCTGAAAGGACGCTGCGAGTACCCCGTCCTGCGGGATACGCTCTCCGGAATGGACCTTTCCGGCGCGGTCGTCAGCACGGACGCGCTGAGCTGCCAGGACGACACCGCGCACACGGTCCTCGCGAACGGCGGCGACTACGTCCTCCAGGTCAAGGGCAACCAGAAGGGCGTCCTGAGGCAGTGCGAGGAGCTCTCCCGCATCCGTCCCCTCGTTGGCTCCTCAAAAAAAAAGAGCTGAACCGGGGTCGGCTGGAGATCCGCGAGACGAAGGTGTTCCGCGTCCAGGACGCGGTCGAGGTCGGGTTCCCCGGTGTCCGGACGATCATCAGGACGTACCGGGAGGTCTGGCAGACGCGGAAAACCGGGAAGAAGGACAAGCACGGCAGGGACATCCGCAAACCCGTCGGCAAGCCGACGAAGGAGGTCGCCTGGCACGTCTCGTCGCTCGACCCCGACTCGCGGAGCGCGGAGAAGTTCGCGGAGATCGTAAGGACGCACTGGTACGTCGAGACTTACCACGGCAAGCGCGACAACGGCTACCACGAGGACGTCTTCACGCGGAGGTGCGACCTGAACGTCATGTCGGCGATGATGGTGGCGAGGTCGCTTGGCATGTGGATATGCGCACGGAATCCCGAAAAGACGACGGGGCAGGTGAAAGACGACCTGAAGCTCCATCCTGCGAAGCTTGTGCGAATCATGATGAAAGGCGGCTTGCAGTGACATAGCGCGCGGCGACGGTTGGCGGCCAGCGGCCTCGGCATGACTCCGAGGCCTCGGCCGGCATGCTCGCGGAGTGTCCCGATGGGCCTCTGCGCCATGCTCGGAGGGGCTTGGAGCCGCTGAATGGACGGGATTGAGGGCTGGGTCCCCGCTCTCGGACCATCAGGCTGGCAGGGCGGTGAAGTTTTCAGCGAAGTGCAGCGCTGGAATCGGATAGAAGTGCACAGCCAAATGAAAACTCCATGACGTTGAACACTAGTATTGTCTTTTTCACTGGCTTTCTCCCGCTACGATTTTGTGGA
>JAFRPH010000059.1 GCA_017429205.1 Bacteroidales bacterium | reverse complement strand
GAGGTCCACCTGGACCTTGTCGCCGAAGCGCTTGCGGGTGTCTTCCTCGACCTTCTTGAGGATGCCTTCGGGATCGGCCTGGAGTTCGTGGATCGTATACGCATTCGACGGGTGGAACGGGAGGGCGATCATGCACTCCTGGGTGCTCAGGTCGATGCGGATCATGCTGTCGTAGTAGGCGACCTTGCCGGGCTCGAGTTTCTTGTAAGCTTCCGGACGCTCGTGGATGTCGAAGTATTCCTTGACCTTGTCGTCGGTGATCCAGATGGAGCTGAGACAGGTGGTCTCGGTGGTCATCACGTCGATGCCGTTACGGAAGTCGATGGGCAGGTCCTTGACGCCGGGGCCGGCGAATTCGAGCACCTTGTTCTTCACGAAACCGCTCTCGAAGGTGGCCTTCACCAGGGAGATGGCGACATCGTGCGGGCCAACGCCGTGGCGCGGCTTGCCCTCCAGCCACACGAGGACGACCTCGGGGGCGTTGATGTCCCAGGTGTTGCGAAGGAGCTGCTTCACGAGCTCGCCGCCGCCTTCACCCACGCCCATGTTACCCAGCGAGCCGTAGCGCGTATGGGAGTCGGAGCCCAGGATCATGTTGCCGCAGGCGGTGAGGGCCTCACGGGCATACTGGTGGATAACGGCCTGATTGGCAGGAACATAGATACCGCCATACTTCTTCGCGGCGGAGAGGCCGAACACGTGGTCGTCCTCATTGATGGTACCACCCACCGCGCACAGGGAGTTGTGGCAGTTGGTCATCGCGTACGGGAGCGGGAACTTGTCGAGACCGCTGGCGCGCGCCGTCTGGATAATGCCCACGTAGGTGATGTCGTGGGAAACCATCGCATCGAAACGGATGCGCATTTTCTTGCCCTTGCCACCGTCGACGTCGTGGGCACGGAGAATTCCGTAGGTGATCGTGTTTTCGCGGGCCTCGTCCGGGGCCGGCTGTCCGGCGGGATCGGAGACGATCGTCTTGCCGTCCAGCAGATACACACCATGAGGAATCAGTTCTACCATAATTGTGTAGGTTTTAAAAGTTAAAGTGTTAGTTGAGTATAGAGTCCATAAATATCGTCAATGCCAACATATCCGCCGCCCCTCCGGGGGATATCCCCTCGGCAGCGTAGCGGTCGCACATACTGCTCAATTTGTTCTTGGTAATCGCCGCAAGCAGCGCCTTCGCCTCTTTCTTCACCTCCTGGGCGCGCTCATATCCGACACGATGGATGATGCAAGTGTCGTCCAGCGTGGACATAATACGAATGAGGGCGCCGATTTCGCGGCCGTGACCGCGCGTCCAGGAACCGACGTCACTTCCAGGGGGAACCACGCTAGGAGAGAGTTGAAGGCGGCGATAAAACGGCAACCAGTCCTCAAACAGCGCCTTGTACCCCTCGCTCGCCAACTCACGCGCACCTTTGACTCCGTATTTCTTCACAGCCTCGACTCCGTGACTTTGAGCCGTCGAATGCAACTCGCTATCGTTCAATGACTTACATGATATTGACTGAGACATTTCGCCCAGGCATCTTTGCGTAACCTGCTCATTATCAGTACTTTCCATTCTACGGACAGACAGCCGCCCTGTGGCATTGAGCGCGAGGCCGAGGGCGAAGATGGCGCCGCGGTGGGTGTTCACCCCACCGGTGGCGGCCAGCATCGCGGTCTCCGCGTCGATGCCGAGCTGCCGGAGCTCCTCCGGCGTCTCGGCCATCGCCATGCGCGGGAAGAACGGCCGGATCGCCGCAATCCCCTTCCGCATCACGTCATAGTCCATATCCTTGTGCGCCCCCTTGGAGTCGGGGCCCACGAGCCCGGGCTTCATCGGCGTATCCAGTTCCCTCCGCAGCGCCCTTTCCGCGAGCTCCGCCAGCAAGTACGGCCAAGTCGACACCGGCGTCAATGCCGATGCCTCCTTGAACCGCCCTTCATCCACCAGCGCGCGCACCTCCGTCGCCGTCACCGGACCCTGAGCTTGTCGAAGGACCGGTGATTCGACAGGCTCACCAACCGGTCCGTCATTGCGGGATGCTGAGCTTGTCGAAGCACCCGCAAGGGTGAGGCGCGGGATTTCGACCACATCGACACCGTACTTCGGAAGGAGTTCCTTCATCAGGGCGTTGTAGCGGGCGGTGAGGGGGTCGACGGGCTCGGAGCCCACGAAGCGCACGGCGGCGCCCAGCGCAGGGGCGATGTGCCGGCCGAACAGGTCGATGTCCAGGCGCATCTGCGTCTCCGCCGCGTCGGACAGGTCTTTCAAGAAATAAGTAGGAAAAGTAGCGGCCGATATCTGGTAGTCCGACCCTTCCACGACGTCCGCGAGGCCGTCGCACCCGGCGCGGAGCATCGCGATGCGCTCCCTGTACGGGAAGCGCGACGCATCCTCCTTCACCGGAATGATGGTTAGTTTCGGTGGTTCGACAGGCTCACCAGCCGAAACGGGCTCGGTCCCTGAGCTTGTCGAAGGGCCGAGCGCGAGGACGGACTGCTCGACCAGGTAGCGATGCCCCAGGGTGAAAGGGTTGGCGTTCATCACGATGACACCTGATGCCGGATGGGCCCGGAGGTAGGCGCAGTAGTCGGCGAGGCCGCGGCCGTTCTCCAGCAGGATCGCTTTCGGCGCTTCGGCCAGGAGCTTGAAGCCCAGGCTTTCGAAGAGCGCGCGGTTCTCCGGCTTCGTGAAGACTTTCAGGTTGGTGCAACCCCGTTCGGAGGCCACGGAAATGAGGCGGGAAATGAGCGGGACGGAGAGGCCCAGCGAGCGGGCTTCGGCCGACACGGCGAGACATTTCAGGATGTCTCGCTGGAGGCCGCCGCCGGCGAGGATGGCGCCATCGTCGGAAAGGACCGCCAGATACAAATCAACTTCCCCGAGCCGGAGACCGTTGCTCCCGAGGAAGTCTTCCACCTTGCGGCGGATCATTGGAACGCTCAAGGGCAGTTCCTGTATGTCGATCTTTTCAAATGGTTCCATCATCCTGCAGGCTTTCCAATACTCCCGGTTCCACCTCAGATTGATTTAACGTTGTAAAGGTACGGATTTAAAACCGATTTCCCAAGATTTAATTACAATTTTTCACAGAAATCCCCCCACCTCCAACTTGCCCATTGGCCCCGATCCCGGGAAACCGAAAGTACCCCCATACGGCCAACGCGCCCGGTGGTGCCGATGGAGGGACACCCGACGCGAGAAAGGGATGGAAACGCGCCCGGTGGTGCCGATGGAGGGACACCGGAAGCACTCGCCACGGGTTTAAAGCCGATTGAGGAGGTCGGTTACTTTCTCATAGGAGAAGCCGGTCACGCGTCCCAACTGGTTCACATTGGACGCGAAACGGAAACGGAGTTGCTTGAGCAGTTCGGCCTGTTCGTCTTCGGTCAATTCGTTCACGGAAGATTTGCGGAAAAGGCTGCTGCACAGGTCGGGGATGGCAGCGAGGATGATTTGGTCGCGGAATGTGGGGCTACCCTTTTCCGAGTCGAGCCGCCGCTTTGCTTTGGAGGAATTGTTAAGGAAATAGTTCATCCGCATCGGCGTGCGGAACAAACTTTCCACAAAATCTATGTTTACATAGGACTCCGGGAGGATGTAGTTGTCCTCGCCCACAAGCAGGTCGGGGGGCAGTTCCTCCTTGCTGCGGAGCAGGCGTCGGCGGGCACGCTCGGAGAGCGTCCCCAGCCGTCGCCCTTTCTCTCGTTTGGCCTTGAAATAGGTGTCCCCGGTCCCCCACGGGTAGCTGGAAGCGTTAAGGCAGATTCCTGCCGCCACGGAGTTCATCTGCACATAGGCAATCGCCCACTCCAGAGACTCGTCATTTCCGCTGATCGGGCGTATGTCGACAGCGACCTTCCGCAACAGTTCCTTGCATCCATACCTGCGATTCAGGTATTGCGAGAACCGCCTCTTGTACTCGTTCATGAACCGTACCGCCTTCTCGTGGGGACAGCACAGCACAAAATGGACATGATTGGACATCAAGATGAACGACAGTACATCCACCTGCAGGGCAACCGCCAGAACGGCGACCAAATTCATCCCCATCTTGAAATCCTCATCATCCCGGAACCAGATCCGGTCCGTCAAATGATCCGTTGAAGCCAGCCAGTAATCCATACGCTCCAGAACTCTAAACACACATATGCCCGAGGCGACCGCCTCCTTTTTGCAAATATATGTATTCGCCCGCCGATTCGCAACTGATTTGCGCCTTATTTCCTTCCGAATTTCCGACCTCCCAGAACGCAGTGTGCCCGGTGGTGCCGACGGAGGGACACCGGACGCGAAAAAGGGATGAGAACGCGCCAGGTGGTGCCGACGGAGGGACATCGGGCGCAGAAAAGGGAGAAGGGACGGAGAGAGGGATGGACGGAGAGAGGGATGGGGCTAAAGGCCCAGGAGGTGGTCGATGGCGGCGGAAATCTCCGCGGGGGTGTGGGTATGGGCCCGCATGCATTCGCGGGCGGGACGGGAGCAGAGGAGGCAGCGGCGGGGCTGTTCGCCCACCCTTTCGCGGCTCACGGGGACGACGGTGTCCCCCACCCGCTCGATCACGTCCAGGTCCATCAGGCGGCCGTAGGGATGCTCGTTCTCGATCTCGCAGCAGGCCTTCTTGACGTCCAGGAGCGGCGCGTCCACGAGGAAGTATCCCTCGTAGCCGGTCTCCAGGTCCCGCAGTTCCTTGTACGTGGGGGCGAGGACCTCCCGGACCGCCTCAACGGCGGCTTCCGCCACCTTGAGCGACCGGGCGTCCCTTTTGACGGAGCCCGGCAGGACCACGGTCAGGCAGACCAGGGTCCTGTCGGGCCACGCCTGGGTCAAAGAAAGCTGCCTGGCGAACCGGTCGTCCCGGGCGCCAAGCAGCTGTTCTAAAGTGATTTCCATGAGATTCCTCGACTTCGCTCGGAATGACAGAGGGCTAGTCCACAATGTTGTGGATCTCGTCGAGGACCTTGCCGTGGCGATCCATGACGATACCCACGACCTTGTCGCCGAACGGGAGGGCGTCGGGCTCGCCGATGATGCTGCGGGCCTTGGCCGCGAGATCGTGGATGTCCACGATCTTGAGGCCGGCGGCCGCCAGGCGCTCGGCGATCTCCGGACGGCCCGGGTTCACCGCGATGCCGTACTCGGTGACGACCACGTCCACGCCCGCGCCGGGCGTGATGAGCGTCGTCACCTTGGGCACGACGCACGGGATGCGGCCGCGGAGGAGCGGGCACACGATGATGGAGAGGGCGCTGTCCTCGGCGGTGTCGGGATGGCCGCCCACGGCGCCGCGGATGATGCCGTCGGAGCCCACGAGGACATTGACATTGAAGTCCACGTCCACCTCGAGGGCGGAGAGGATCACGATGTCCAGCGCGTGCACGGCGGAGCCGATGTGGTCGGCGCTAGCGTACTCGATGGCGGAGACCTCCTGGTGGGTCTGGTCCTTGGCGATGGATTCGGCCGCGACCTTGTCGAAGGACTGGACGTCCACGAGCTTGCCGATGAGGCCTTCCTCGTGGAGCTTCACCATATGGGCGGTGATGCCGCCGAGGGCGAAGGACGCGTGGATGCCCTGCTCGAGCATGCTCTCGCGGATGTACTTGACGGCTGCGAGGGACGCGCCGCCGGTACCGGTCTGGATGCTGAAGCCTTCCTTGAAGTAACCGCTGTTAATGATCACCTTGGCAGCCTGTTTCGCAAGCAGGATGTCGCGCGGGTTCTTGGAATCACGGATGGCGCCGGAGGAAATCTTGGAGCTGTCGCCCACGGAATCCACGACCACCACGGAGTCCACGTCGCAGGAGGAGATGGACTTCGGGACGTTCGGGTACGGGACCAGGTCGTCCGTCAAGACGACCACGTAGGTCGCGTACTTGGCGTCCGGGAGGGCGTAGCCGAGGGAGCCGCAGATGGACTTCGCGTTCTCGGAGCGCGGGCAGCCGGAGGCGTTGCCCAGTTCGTCGCAGGACGAAGCGCCGAGGAAGGCGACGTCGATGTGCAGCTCGCCGGACGCGATGGCGCTGCCGCGGCCGCCGTGCGAGCGGAACACGACGGGCTCCTTCATCAGGCCGTGGGAAATCTCGTTCGCGAGTTCGCCGCGGAGGCCGGAGGTGGAGATCTTCGTGATGACGCCGTTCTTGATGTGCTCGATGAGCGGGGCGTGCACGTCGGACAGGCTGGAAGCCGCCAGGTGCAGGTTCTTGAAGCCCATTTCGGCGAGTTTCGCCACGACGAGGTTCACGACCTTGTCGCCGCCGCGGAAATGGTGATGGAAAGAGATGGTCATCCCGTCCTTGAGACCGGACCGGCGGATGGCTTCCTCGAGGGTGACTACTTTCGTGTATCTCATAACGCTTCCTCCTTGCTTAAGATGCCGGACGCGACGGCGAGCGCGATGGTGCGCTCGGCGCGGATCACGACCGGACGGTCGACCATCTTGCCGTTCACGGCGATGACGCCGGAGCCCTTGGCCTGGGCCTCCTTGATGGCGGCGATGATGCGGAGGGCCTTGTCGATGGCCTTCTGCGTCGGGGCGAACACCTGGTTCACGACCTCGATCTGACGGGGGTTGATGATGGACTTGCCGTCGAAGCCGAGGTTCTTGATGAGCTCGACCTCCTTGCGGAAGGTGTCCATGTCGTCCAGGTTGGAATAGACGGTGTCGAAGCAGGAGATGCCGGCGGCGCGGGCCGCGACGACGATGGTCTCGCGGGCGAGCAGGAGCTCGGAGCCTTCCGGGGTGCGCTGCGTCTTCAGGTTCGCGGAATAGTCCTCGGCGCCGAGGGCGATGCCCATCATCCGCTTGGAGGCGGTGGCGATCTCGTAGGCGTTGACCACGCCGAGGGCGCTCTCGATGGCCGCCATGATGAGCGTGCGGCCCACGCAGCCGAGTTCGGTCTCGACCTTGATGATCTCGGCCTCGAGCTCGCGGACCTCGTCGGCGGTCTCGGTCTTCGGCATACGGATCACGTCGACACCGGCCTTGACGACGGCCTCGACGTCCTTGCGGCCGTACGGAGTGCTCAGCGGGTTGATGCGGACCACCATTTCGGTGCCGCCGAAGTCGATGGATTTCAGGGCGTTATGCACCAGCAGACGGGCGGCGTCCTTCTCGGCCATCGTCACGGAATCCTCGAGGTCCAGCATGATGGAGTCGGGTCCGTAGATGTGCGCATCGGCCATCATTCCCGGGTTGTTGCCGGGAACGAACATCATCGTTCTCCTCAGTCTTTCCATACGTCCTTCCCGGTTGCGCGGACAGCGGCCGCAGTTACACGAGCGCGGATGGTGCAGTCGAGGGCTCCCTTATCCGTGGCTTTGACATAGGCGTTCTCGATGCCCAGACCGGTGAGGGTCTCGGTGATCAGCGCCTTGATCTGCCGTCCGAACTGGGCGGCGACAGAACTCTGAAGTTCCACTTGCAAGCCGTCGCCCGGAGCGATCTGGACCATGATGTCCCCAGACTCCAGGGTGCCGGCCACGGCGTTTTTGATTTCCATGTAATTTAGGTATGTGGTTACAAATTGTTTGCGAAATTACGCCTTTAAATTATAATTTCAAAGCAATTTCGCACAATTTTCAGGCCTGGTGCGCGGGACGGAGCAAATCCAGGACGACCTTCACGGGATTGAAGGTTTCGAGGGGAACTTCCACGAAGAGCGTGTTCCAGTCGCTCATCGCGCCGTTCCACAGGCCGGGGAGCTCGAGGGCCTTGAGCTCGCGGCCCTGGAAGCTCTTGGAGCTGATGAAGCCGGCTTCCGGATCCACGTGCTCGAGGAGGTTGAACTTGCCGCCCTTGTAGTCGCGCAGGCAGCACACGAGGTCCACGGGGTTGAAGTGCGTGGCATGGGCCATCGCCTGCGCCGCGCCGGCGTCCTCCTTGTTGATCTGGACGCTCTCGAGGATCTGGAGCGAGGTCGCGCCGTCCTTGCCGGCGATGATGTACGGGCCGCCGCCGGGCTCGCCCTCGTTGCGGACCATGCCGCACACGCGGACCGGGCGGTTCAGCTTCGCGCGGAGCATCGCGACGCGCTCCTCCTCGCCGCGGGCGAGCGGAAGCTGGACGCAGAGCTCCTTGTCCAGGAAGTTCTCGATCTCGTTGCACAGCTGCACCGTGGGTTCGGCGTCCAGCTTGCGGAGGTAGTCGAAGATGCGGTCGCGGACCTTCAGGGCCTCGCCCATCAGCACTTTCTTGTAGCGGGCGGTGGTCCCGAGGAGCTTCTCGTGGGCGACGTTGTCGATGTTCTTGATGGACACGAGCTCCTCGTCGACCTTGTTCAGGTTGTAGATGAGGGCGCCGTGGCCGGCGGGACGGAACAGGAGGGCGTCGTCGTCCGTGCGGAAGGGCTTGTTCTTCGCGTCGACGGCGATGGTGTCGGTGGCCTTGTCCTGGAAGGTGAAGGTGACGTTGTATTTCACGCCGTAGCGGGCCTCGAAGACGGGCTGGACCTCGGCGAGGGCGGCCTCGAACAGGGGCTGGTGCTCCGGGGAGATGGTGACGACCAGGTTGCAGGTGCCGTCGGCGTTGCGCATATAGGTCGCGGCCTCCACGAGGTGCTCGGCGATGGCGGTGCGCACTTCCCCGCCCTCATAGCGGTGGAACTTGATCACGCCCTTGGGCTTGGACCCGTAGCCGAGGCCTTCGTCGGTGAGGACCTTGCTCAGGACGGACTTCCGGTAAGCGGCGGTATCCTCCTTGGCGCCAAAGAGTTCCTCGGTGTAGAAGGCGAACTTTTCGATCTGCGCGGCGAGCTTGGCGCCGGCGGCGTCGGCCGGGAGGTCCTCCCCCTTCTCGAGGGTGGCGAGGCCGGCGAAGATGTCCTTGAACATCCGGGAAGCCGCGCCGGAAGCCGGGACGAACTTGCACTTGCCGGCGATCTGGGCGCCTTCGTAGTAGCGGATCGCGTCGTCGGCCTCGGCGTCGGTGAGGACGCGGATGCCGCGGTGCGGGGTCGCCGGTCCGACGATCTTCATCCACGGGAATCCCTTCTTGAAGTGTTCGATCTGTTCCTCCACGCCGCGGACGGTGGCGCCGCGCTGCAGGATCTGGTTGGTGTCTTTCTGGTTGAACATGGTTATCAGTTTGGTTTTGTTAGTGTTATTCGATGTAGAATTCGCGCCGGTACTGGTACTGGCTCCGGAGCATCTCGAAGCCCTGGGGCTCGGTCCGGAACATGAAGTCGTCCGTGAAGATGGGATAGTTGTACTGGAGCATCGACGCGATCTCGCCCTGGCTCTTGCCCGCCGTCTCCAGGACCACGGGATGCAGGTCCAGGTTCTCGGTCTCGGGGTAGAAGTCCTCCAGCGGGCGGATGCCGTAGCGGCGGGCGACGGCTCGGACGGCCATCGCGGTGCCGTTCTGCTTGCCCTGGTAGGAGTAGCCGGCGATGTGGGGCGTGGCGACGTCGCACTCGATGAGGAGGCGCTGGTCCACGTCCGGCTCGTTGCACCACGTGTCGATGACGAGGGCGCCGAGCTTCGGGCGGGCCCGCAGCAGCGCGGCCTCGTCGACGATCTCGCCGCGCGCCGCGTTGATGAAGATGGCGCCCGGCTGGATCTTGGAGAAGAAGTCGTCGCTGCACATCCCGCGCGTGGTCTCGTCCAGGGGAACGTGGAGGGTGACGATCTGGGCCTCCGCGAGGAGCTCGTCCAGGGTGTAGAAGTCCTCCGGCCCCTCCTTTTCGGCCCGGGGCGGGTCGCAGCGGAGGATTTCGAAGCCCAGCTTCCGGCCGGCGCGCTCGACCTTCTTGCCCACGTGCCCGACGCCCACGATGCCGAGCTTCGCGTTCTGCAGCGGAATCTTCTTCCGCGCCGCCACCCCGTACAGGGCGGAGAACACATAGTCCATCACCCCGCCGGCGTTGCATCCGGCCGCATTGTACACCTCGATCCCGTGCTCCGCGCACCAGGGCAGGTCGATATGGTCCGTGCCGATGGTGGCGGTCGATATCATCTTCACCGCCGTCCCCTCCAGCAGCTCCGCATTGCAGCGCGTCCGGGTCCGGGTGATGAGCACATCGGCATCCAGGCAGTCCTCCCGGCGGATTTCCCGCCCATCCTTGTAGACCACCTCGGCATAAGGTTCGAAAACGCCCTCCAGGAAGGGAATATTCGCATCAGCGACAATCTTCATTTCTTGTCCTCCTCTATCCTACAAATATAGTCAATTTCCACGTACATTGCACCCCCGCCCGCACAACAAAGATTTTTTGCAAAAAATCGTGCGAAAAGTTTGCAAAACCAAAAAAACTCCTTACCTTTGCAATCCCAAACCGGTACACCGGACGGGAAAAACGGGGTATTAGCTCAGTTGGTAGAGCGTTTGAATGGCATTCAAAAGGTCAGGAGTTCGATTCTCCTATGCTCCACAAAAATCCCTCTCAGAGTAGTCTGAGGGGGATTTTTCGTATATAGTGGCCCAATTAATGTCCCATTTTTTCAAAGAATCCTGCGAAAAAAGATGCTCGTAGGCAAGCGCAGTTTCTAGAAGAATTTCCTCGGCTTGTCCCGTCATTAGCAAAAGAACTGGAAATAACAGCCCGGACAGGCCTAACGATAAGAGAGCGGCAAGGTCATTTCAAATGAGAGTCCCCCTTCCGGGCGTAGGCTGGCCTTGATCTCCCCACCGTGGAAACCGACTGCATTCCTGACGACGGAAAGGCCGAGTCCGCTGCCGGTATCCACATTCCAATCCGTGCCGGTCATCCCCGGAATCCGGAAAAAACGCTCGAATATCTTGTCCAGCATTTCCGGAGGAACGCCCACGCCGGTATCGTAGTAGAAGCATCTGCCAGGCTTCGCTTCGACGTGGATCTCCGTT
>JAFRPH010000058.1 GCA_017429205.1 Bacteroidales bacterium | reverse complement strand
CCAACGGCCGAGACGGCGAGCTCCTCGTGAGCTTCTCCGGGATCGCGCCCGAGGAAATCGACCTTGAGGAACCGGTGTTCATCGAATTCGATGGACTGCCGGTTCCCTTTTATTTTGAAGCATTCTCCCAGCGGGGCAACTCCCGCGCCCTCGTCCGCCTGACCGGCGTACACAACCTCACGGACGCCGACGAACTCGCCGGCGCCATCCTCTACGCCGAGGACGACCTCTACGAAGACGAGGAAGAAGACCTGACCGGCTGGACCGTCCTGGATGCGGACGGGACGAAAGTCGGCACCGTATCGGCCCACGAAGACATTCCCGGCAACCCCTGCATCTGGGTGGAAACCGGCCACGGCGAATGCCTCCTCCCCCTCCGGGAAGAGCTCGTCTTGGACGTGGACGAAACGGAAAAGACCCTCCGGATGGAAATCCCGGAAGGTCTTCTGGATTTATGATCCAGAAGACCTAAATCCATGTCCACGTTACCCCATCCCTAAATCCCTTCCCTCGGGGAAGGGACTTACTGGGGTTCTTCGATTCAATGTAATCAGTATGCGTAGCCGGCCAGCTTCGCGATAAGCGGGGCGATTTCGGCGTTGTCCTTCACGGTGTTGAACTGCTCCGCGCAGGCGCCCGTGACGTACAGGCCCACCGGAGAACCGGAGTGGGAGCCGAAGCTCCACTGGTAACCGGCGGCGCGGTCCAGCGCGCGGACCACGTCGGCGACGATCTGGAAGTTCACCGAATACAGGTTGGACTCGCTCAGGCTGCGGTCGCCGCCCTTGCCGAAGGTCCGGTCATAGACATCCTTCAGCTCCTTCTCGACGCGCTCGCTCACCTGGACATCCCCCCACATACCCGTTTCCTCGGCGAAGAAGGCCTTCACGGCGTCCCAGGTGGGCGTCTTGAAAGGCTGGCCCTCCGGGAAAAACTTCGCCCGGAACTGGTTCGTCAGTTCGTCGACGCATGCGTGCTGCTTGGCGAGCCGCTCCGGATGCATCTCATAGCGGCCGCTGCCCAGCATCAGGCCGCCGGTCTCGTGGTCGGCCGTGATCACGATGAGGGTCTCCTTCGGATAGCGGGCCAGGAACGTGAGGGCGAGGTCCACGGACTGGGCCATGTCGTTCACCTCCTGGAAGCAGGTCGCGGCGTCGTTGCCATGGCCGGCATAGTCGATCTTGCCGCCTTCGATCATGAAGAAGAAGCCCTTCTTGCCGTAGCGGGCCTCCAGATAGCGGATGCCGGCGTCGGTGAAGTCGGCCAGCCGGGTGTCATCCTCCTTGCGGTCGATGGCGTACGGGAGGGAATCCTCCGCCTTGGCGCTCAGGCACAGGACGCGCGGGGCGTTGAGGTCGATGTTCGCGATGGCGCCGGGGCCCTTGAAGACGGCGATGCCGGCGGAATCGGCCTTGTGCTCGAAATAGGCCGCATCGTGACCGGAACCTCGGTTCACGAGGAAGGTCGATCCGGCCATAAAGTCCACGGGGGAATCGATCATCTGGAGGGAGATCTCCTCATAGCCGTTGCGGCTCGCAGTGTGCGCCACGAAGCTCGCCGGCGTGGCGTGGTTCACACCCACGCTGGTGGCGACGCCCGTGCCGAAACCGGCCGCATGGGCCCATTCCGTAAGGTTCGGGGTGGGATTGCCGTCCGGGTCCACGCCCACGACGCTGTTGTTGATCTTCACGCCCGTAGCCAGCGCGGTGCCGGCGGCGGAGGAGTCGGTGACCAGGGAGTTCGCGGAAACCGTCGTGATGAAGTTCACCACCGGGAAGCTGGTGAAATTCACGTTTTCCTGGCCGTTGGCCTGGTTGTAGAGGTTCGTGCCGATGACTTCGTTGACGCCCATGCCGTCCCCGATGAAATAGAACACATACTTGACCTTGGGCTCGGAGGAGCAGCCCACCACCAGCAGGGAAAGCAGGAGAAGATAAGCGATTCGTTTCATATACAATTGGTTAATAGTTTATTCAATAGATTAAAATCTCATCCGTGAACAGCCATTCCTTCGTCCGGAAGGCGTGGTAGCGGATGTAGCGGGCGTCCTTGCCCACAGAAACACCGTAGGGAATGTACTTCCCGTCCGGATTCTCGTTCAGAAGCGTGCCGGCGAGGGTGAAATGCTCGCCGTCCACGGAGTACTCCACGCTCACGCGGTCGGGCAGGTAGATCCAGGCGCCCGGATCCGCCAGGAAGGTGGCGGTGACATAGTGCACCGGCCGCACGCGCCCGAGGTCGACGGTCACGTCCACATCGCTCTGGAAGCCCTGCCAGCGGCCGTCGCCGTAGGACCAACCGCCCAGGTTGCCGTCCGTGAGGGTGGCCGCGCCGGCGGCGGGATACTTCTGATTCCAGCCCTGGGCGTAGGCGACCTTCGCCCCGCGGCCGAGATGGTTCTCCCGAACACGGGAAGCCGGGCGGTTGCCCACTTCGTCTTCCAGTTTGAAGGTGTTGTAACCGCGCTCACGCAGGGCCGCGGCATGCGCCGTCGCCCGCTCGCGGAAATCGACCGCATCCTTCACCTCCACCGGGCTCCAGCCGATCTCCGCAATCGCGAACGCGCGCGGATACAGCATATACTCCGTATGGGAAGGCTGCGGGATCATTTCGTGCCAGAGATTGCCCTGCACGCCCAGCAGACGCCCCAGGGAAGCCTCGGGAATGCCTGCGGCCGGGTCGTAGACATAGATGCTGTCGATGGGCAGGTAGCCGCCGAAGCCTTCCGGCTCGCGCACCGGCGCGTCCTGGACCTTGTCCAGGTAGCAGCGGTTGCCGGGCGTCATCACGGCGTCGTGCCCCTGCCGGATGGCCTCGAGGCCGCCTTCGGTCCCCCGCCACGACATCACCGTGGCGTTCGGGGACAGGCCGCCCTCCAGGATCTCGTCCCAGCCGATGAGCCGGCGTCCGTGGGCGTTCAGGAACTTTTCGACACGGCGGACCAGGTAGCTCTGGAGCTCTTCCACGCTGTTCAGGCCTTCCTCCTGCATCCGGCGCCGGCAGTCCGGGCAGTCGTGCCAGTCCCGCTTGCCGGCCTCGTCGCCGCCGATATGGATGTACTCCGAGGGGAACAGGTCCATCACCTCGGCGAGTACGTCCTCCATCAGTTTGAACGTGGCCTCCTTGCCCGGGCACAGGTCCTCCGAGGAGTCCTTGCAGCCCACGCCGGGGATGGCGTACACCGTCTCGCGGGAATGGCCGGGCATCTCGATTTCGGGCACGATGGTCATATGGCGCTCCGCGGCGTAGGCGACGATCTCCCGGACGTCGTCCCGGGAGAGGAAGCCGCCGTAGGAGCCTTCATATCTCTGGCCGGTCGTGTTCCACTGCCGCCAGGTGTCGCCCACCCGCCAGGCGGCTTTCGCCGTCAGCTCGGGGTGCGACTTGACCTCCAGCCGCCAGCCGGCGGCGTCGGTCAGGTGCAGATGGAGGACGTTGAGCTTCACCTCCGACAGCGCATCGATCTGCTTGAGAATGAATTCCTTGTTCCGAAAATGGCGGGAGATGTCCAGCATGATGCCCCGCCAGGCGAAGCGGGGATAGTCGATGATCACCCCGCAAGGGAGCGGACGCTCCAGCTGCGCGAGGGTGGTCTTCGCACGGAACACGCCTTCGGGCGTATTGGCCTCGATCCGGACCTGCTTGGGCGTGATGGTCAGACGGTACGCCTCCTTGCGGGCGTACTCCGGCAGGAAAGCGCTCCAACGGGTGAAGGAACGCTTGCCCACGACGACTTCCACGTCCTTCGCGGTCGACGTGCCATCGGCCCGCTCGAACGAAACTGGCGCCGGGAGAATCCCAAGCGCCACAATCAAGGAGAGGAGAATCTTCATTAAATCAGACCTCCGTTCGCTTCATAGTCGGCCTTGACATCCTCGTAGAAAGAAGACTGCGCCGTCTGCATGTACGGGACGAGCCAGAGCAAACCGATTCCGAGCGTGAAGATGCACAGGATGCCCCAGCCGATGAAGCTCAGGTAGAGCCAGAACAGGTCGAACTTGTGGCCCTTCATCATCGCGCGGCTGTGGTCGATGGCCTCGTTTGCGGTAAGCTCCGGATGCTCTTCCAGGATGTACGGCGTCATCGCATAGGAGAAAGTCTTGATGATGCCCGGGATGACGAAAAGCAGGGACCACAGGAAAACGAACACGCCCATCAGGAACATGCCCCAGACCTTGTGCCAGTAGCCCGTCGTCGCAATCTTGTACATGTTCGTCGGGACCTCCCGGTCCCCCTGGACCAGCAGCAAGCGATGTGCGTTGGTGAAACCCACCATGAGCGGCGCGATCAGGAAAATCAAGAGCAGGTAAGTCAGGCCCATATACCCGTACAAGGTGGACACCTGGGAGAGGAGAACTTCGGCATCCATGGAACTCCCGGCGGAGGTCATTGCTGCCTGGAACTTGAACGTCTGGAACATGTAGGGACCCAGGGCGATGTACGCGATGGCCATGTAGATGACGGTGGCGAGCACGGCTTTGCCCCAGTTGCCCTTCAGGGCGGCCAGGGCGTCGTTCTTGTAGTCGGTGTTCTTTTTCATAAGGGGAGGGGTTTATTCGTAGATTTCAATGTAGTGGTAGCCCATGTCGTCCAGGCAGCAGTACAGCGGGAAGTCCGCGCGGCTGGAAGAGAGGTGCAGGCCCAGTTCGTCGATCTTGCCGAGAGCGGACAGATCCACGCTCGTCCATTCCTTGAGGTAGCTGGTGCCGTCGATGAGCGCCACCTCCTTGGTGCCGGTCACCTGCTTGTTCAGCATACCGGTGAAGGTCAGCTTGAGGTAGTCACCGGCCTGGAAAGGGCCTTCCGCGAGACCGTTGCCGTGCACGGCGGCCTGCACGGCGGCCTGCACATTGTGGACGAACGCGTACTCCACCGAGCAGGAGGACGTCGCATTGGGAACCAGGACCTGGAGGGTATGTTCCGGCATCTGCGCGGCCGTCGTGTCGTGGAAGACCGCATAGGCCCGCGACTTCTGGTTGCCGCCGTCCGCGTCGAAGACGGCGAACCGGGAAGGCTTCCGGCCGGCCGACGCGTCGGCGTCCTTGCCGCGCGCGAGGCAGATGCCGCCCAGGAATTCGTCGGCATCGTCCAGCTTGGCGAAATGATAGATCGGTCCGATGAAGATGCTCGGGCTGCAGGCGATGGTATCTTTTCCGTCGTTAAACAACTTGTTGAGGAATTCGTCCCACTCATAATCATAGTCCGGCTCGAACTTGACGAGCAGATGCGCGTCGTACTCGTTCCGGAAATCATGCTTGCCAAAGCAGGCGGCCGCCAAAAGGGCCACGGCGCCCAGGAGGGCGCATCGTATCAATTTTTTGTTCATGGTACAAAACTACATATTTTTTTTGTAAATTTGTTCGATTGACAAACCATTAAACCTCAATACTATGTCTACAACGCTCATCATCGTCCTGGTCATCGCGGCCGCCCTCGTCCTCTGGGGTATCAAGGTGCAGAACCAGCTCGTCCAGGCCGACGAACTTTGCAACAACGCCCTGAAGCAGATCAATGTGCAGCAAGTGAGCCGCTACGACGCCCTCAAGGCGATCGTGAAACTCACCCGCGAGTATGCCTCCTACGAGAGCGAAACGCTGGAGAAGGTGATCGCCCAGCGGAAGATCACCGCCGCGACGAACCCGACCGTCGACGACATCAACGCCAACGAGGCCGCCCTCCAGGCCATGAGCGCGAAACTCATCGCCATCGCCGAGCAGTATCCCGACCTCAAGGCGAACCAGAACTACCAGCAGGCCATGGCGGACGTCAAGCAGTACGAAGAGAACGTGCGCCTGTCCCGCATGACCTTCAACGACACCGTCACGAAGTACAACAACATGGTCCGCATGTTCCCGGGCTCCGTGGTGGCCGGCATCCTGGGCTTCGCCAAGCGCGACTACCTCGCCGACGAACCCGCCAAGAAGGACTATCCGGACATCTTCTAAGCGATGAAGCGACTGCTCCTCACCGTGCTGGCGGTTCTCGCCGGCACTTTGGTCGTTTATGCCCAGACCATCCGGGACCTCGACATCCGGGCGGTCCTGCGGCCGGACGGCTCCGCGCGGATCACCCAGGTCTGGGACGTCAACGTCGTGCGGGGCACCGAATGGTACATTCCCATCGACAACCTCGGGAAGATGTCCGTCACGGACCTCTCCGTGAGCGAGAACGGCCAGCCGTTCATCAGCGAAGGGAACCGTTGGGACGTGGACCGTTCCCTGGAGGAGAAAACCGGCCGCTGCGGCATCGTCGAGAAGCGGAACGGCGTGGAACTGTGCTGGGGACAGGGCTCCTACGGGCCCCACGTATGGACGGCGGAATTCACCGTCCACGGGCTCGTCCAGGCCTTCAACGACGCCGACGGCTTCAACTTCATGTTCGTCAATCCGGGTCTCGCCGCCCCGCCGCAGCACGTGAAGATCACCCTGGTCAACGGAACTGGCGGCCCGCAGTGGACCTATGACAACACCCTCGTCTGGGGCTTCGGCTCCTACGGCGACATCAACGTCCAGGACGGCGCCATCGTGTACGAGTCCCTCGAACCGTACTCCGACGGAAGCTCGGCCATCATCCTCACCCGCTTCGAGAAAGGGCTCTTCCAGCCCGAGGTCGAGCGCGACATGAGCTTCGACGAGCTCCGGGAAAAGGCCCTGGAAGGCAGTTCCTATGGAGAGAGTGACAAGGAGGAGACCTTCTTCAAGTGGCTGATGGCCATCCTGTTCGGCGGCACCCTGTTTGCGAGCATCCGCGCGGCGGTCCTGCAGGCCCTGGGCTACAAGTACAAGAAGTCCATGTACGGCAAGACCAAGATCACCGAGTGGTTCCGCGAGGCGCCGATGGGCGGCAATCTGTTCGCCTCCAGCTATGTGCTGGACAATGGCTGGCGGTTCGCCGGCCCCGCCTCGTCCAAGAACCTCATCGGCGCGCTCTTCCTGCGCTGGATCCTGGACGGAAAGGTGAAAGTCATGCCCGACCCGGACAAGCCCAAGCGCGTGAACCTGGCGTTCACCCCGGGGCTCGAGTTCGACGACGACGTGGAAGGCGCCCTGTACCGGATGGCCGTCGAGGCCAGCGGCGGGAACCTCCTGCTGGAGTCCGGCGAGTTCGAGAAATGGTCCGAGCGGCACTACAAGCAGTTCCTCGCCTGGCCCGACCGGGCGAAGGCCCGCGGCCGGAGCTACCTCCACGAGAAGAACCTCCTGCAGCACGGCGACACCACCAACCAGGACGGCCAGGTCCAGGCCTGCCGCGTGGTGGAATTCAAGAACTTCCTGAACGACTTCACGCTGTCCAAGGAGCGCGGCGCCGTGGAAGTGGGCCTGTGGAAGGACTACCTCGTGTTCGCCCAGCTGTTCGGCATCGCCGACAAGGTGGCCGAGCAGTTCCAGAAGCTGTATCCGAAGGAGTTCCAGGAGCTGTCCCAGTCCGTGGGCGTGGACCCGACCGTGATGCAGCGCACCATCCGCCTGAACAACATGACCACCACCTCCGCGATGAACCGCGCCACGAGCAAGTACCAGGCCGGCAGCATCAAAGGCACCGGCGGCCACACCTCCTTCGGCGGAGGCGGCGGCTTCGGCGGCGGCAGCCGATAGACTTCCTTTATCTTATGACCGGCGGGAAAGCGAGGCTTCGTTTTTTCGCCGGTCGTGGTATTCGGCGACGGCGGTGAAGAAGGCGTCGGAGGAGGAGTTGAGGGCGGTTTCGACGGAGTCCTGGATGACGCCGATGATGAAGCCGACGGCGACGGCCTGCATCGCGATGTCGTTGCCGATGCCGAAGAAGGAGCAGGCCATCGGGACGAGGAGGAGGGAGCCGCCGGCCACCCCGGAGGCGCCGCAGGCGCCGAGGGTGGCGATCAGCGACAGGAAGAGCGCGGACGCAAAGCTTACTTCCACGCCCACCGTATGCGCCACGGCGAGCGAGAGGACCGTGATGGTCACGGCCGCGCCGTTCATATTCACCGTCGATCCCAGCGGAATGCTCACGCTGTAGAACTCTTCGTCCAGGCCGAGCCGCTTGCAAAGGTCCATGTTGATGGGGATGTTCGCGGCGGAGGAACGCGTGAAGAACGCGTTCAGGCCGCTCGTGCGCAGGCACTGCCAGTAAAGCGGATACGGGTTCTTGCGGATATGCAGCCAGGCGATGAAGGGATTTACGACGAAGGCGGTGCAGCACATGCAGCCCACCAGCAGGAGCAGGAGCTTTCCATAGTCCCGGAAGATTTCCAGGCCGCTCTCGGAGACGGAGGAGAACACGAGGCCCAGGATGCCGAAGGGGGCGAACTGGATGACCCAGCGGACGATCTGCGAGACCACGTCCGCCAGGTCGCTGAAGACCTCGATGGTCCGCTCCGAAGCCAGCAGTTTCAGGGCGAAGCCCAGGATGATGGCCCAGAACAGAATGCCGATGTAATTGGCCTGCGCAAGCGCCTGGACGGGGTTCATCACCATGTTCGTCAGGAGCGTCAGGAACACGTCGGACAGGCCGCCGGGCGCGCTGCCGCCGGCCTCGGTCCCCTGCAACGCAATCGTGACCGGGAACAGGAAACTCGCCACCACCGCGAAGACCGCGGCGCACAGCGTGGAAACCAGGTACAGGAAGATGACCGTACGGAAGCGGGGACCCAGGCCGCCCTTCGCCTTGGCGATGGACGAGGCGACAAGCAGCGCCACCAGCACCGGGGCGATGGCCTTCAAGGCGCTTACGAACACCTGCCCCAGAATTCCGATTGCCTTCCACTGCGGGCACAACAGCCCCAGCACGGCGCCGATCACCAGGCCGACCACGATTCGCAGCACCAGCGAACTGTCGGACCACTTCTTCAGGACGGAAGAAAACTTGCTCATACTTGGCAAGGTACGAAAAAAGGCCGGAAATGGCAAGAAATCACTATATTTGTGAAAAGTACTAAAACGGTATGAAACGTCTTCTCTCATTCGTTACGGCGCTCATCTTGAGCGCGATGGCCTGGGGTCAGGTGTCCATCCAGGTGAAGTCCGGAAAACCGGCGGGGAACATCGACCCGATGCTGTATGGACAGCTCTTCGAGCACATCTATTTCTCCGCGAACAACGGAGTGTGGCAGGAGCTCATCTATGAACGGTCGTTCGAGCCGGAGCATTATCCGGGCATTCCGCCGCGGGACGGGTATTTCGACGGCTGGTTCGCCGACGACGACGCGGTGCTGCACTCCCCGACGCGCTATGAGCAGCCGATCCGCCTGGCCGCCCTGGACACGGACAGCTACGACGTGGAGATGGACGTGAAATGGCGGGCGTACCTCCTGCCCGGCCGGCGTTGGAGCGGCGGTCTGCTGGACCTTCGCTTCGCCTTCAAGGACCTGGCGGACGGGTCGGACTCCTACTACCTGCGGCTCTATGACCCGGCCTACGAAGGGCAGCGGTTCACCCTGGCGCAGACCCAGGCCCAAATCGAGGCCGACAACCAGGCGAAGGCGCTCGCCAAGGCGCAGAAGGCCGTCACCGGCGCCCAGTTCGCCCTTTCCGTCCGGCAGGAGAAAGAAGTCGCCTTCGGCCCCCGGACCCGGAAGGTCGTCACGCTGGAGCCGCTGGCCGCCAAGGCGGCGCAGCCCGTCCAGCTGGACCAGGACGCCTGGCACCATCTGAAAATCAGCTGCCGCGGACAGCGCGTGCAAGTCTGGTGGGACGGCAAGCAGGTGCTTTCCTGCACGGTTCCCGACAGCCGTCCGCAGAATACCCTCACCCTGTGGGAGAACTATACGGAAGCCCTGTACCGCAACATCCGCGTGACTTCCGCCAAGGGGAAGAAGGTCCTGTTCGAAGGTCTGCCGGAAGATGTCAAGATTCCGGACGTGGCGCCGCAGTGGAAGGCCTTCGGCCCGGGCAAGTATCACCTGCTGAAGGGCGATGCCGTCAATATGGACTACGCGCAGGAGATTACCGCCGGGGCGACCGCGGCGGGCGTCGCCCAAGGGCCGCAGAACGTGGTTCCGGGAGAGACGTTCGTGGGTTCGGTCTATGCCAAGGGCGACGCCCGGCTCTCCGTCGCGCTGGTCCGGGACGGGCGCATCCTGCGGGAGCAGGCGCTCGGCGTCCCGGGCCCGGCGTGGAAGAAGTTCGACATTTCCCTGCCGGCGGGCGACCTGTCCGGCGACGCCGACTTCGCCATCCTGGCGACCGATGGGACGGTGCTGGTGGACCAGGCGACCCTGTCCACGGCCACGGGCCAGGCGAACGGCGGATTCCGGCCGGACATCCTGCAGGCCGTGAAGGACCTGCATCCGACCTGCCTGCGCTGGCCGGGCGGCGGCTATGTGGCCCAGTACTACTGGCAGTGGGGCATCGGCCCGCAGGAGCAGCGCTACCGCTGGCCGCACTGGATGTGGATGGACTATGACCAGAACTGCTTCGGCACGGACGAATTCATCAAGTTCTGCCGGGAGGTGGGGACGGAGCCCGTGATCGTGGTGTCGGTCCATTTCGAACGCCCGGCCGAGGAGTACGATTCCATCCTGGCCGACGCCGTGAACTGGGTGCGCTACTGCAACGCTCCCGCCACGGACGAATGGGGCGCCAAGCGCGCCGCGAACGGCCATCCGGAACCTTACAACGTCAAATACTGGGAGATTGACAATGAGATGTGGGAGATGGGCATCGAACGCTACGAAAAGTGCGTCCGGGACTTCTCCACGGCGATGCGCAAGGTCGATCCTTCCATCAAGATCATCGCCTGCGGCGGCTTCCGCGAGGACGAGGAATTCCTGCAGCGGTCCGCCAATTACTTCGACTACCTGAGCCTCCACCACTACGAGCAGGCCGGCGGCTACGCCACCGGGCCGAAGCGCCTGGGCGAGCAGTACGACCGCTACGCGAAGATGATCGCCGCCTGCCCCAACCCGAACGTGAAGCTGTTCATCTCCGAATGGAACCTGAACAGCACGGACTGGCGGACCGGCCTGTTCGCCGGCGGCTTCCTGAACACGTGCGAGGCCCGCGACGTCGTCGCGATGGGCGCCGCCGCCCTGTTCATCCGCCGCACCGACGCCCCCGACTGGAACAACGCCTTCATCAACTTCGACTACAAGGGGCTGTTCGTCGCGCCCAACTACCTGGTCACGCAGCTCTGGTATCGGCACTTCTCGCGGTACCTGCTTGATTACGAGGGCGATACAGGCGACTTGAGCATCGTCACCACCCTGTCGGAAAACGGCCGCGACATCATCGTGAAGGTGGTGAATCCCACCGACAAAGCCTGCGACCTGACCGTCAAATGCGACTGGGTGCGCCTGGGCGACGCCGCGTACGAATACTACGCCCCCGGCTCGCTGGACGCCGCGAACCGGATGAACAACAAGGAAGCCATCCAGCTCCGGCACGGTACGCCCGAGGCCCTTGGCAACGCCACTTTCATTTCCGTTCCGGCGCTCTCCGCCGGTGTCTTGACCATGACTAAAGCCTTATGATGATGAAAAGACTCCTGATTCTCCTCGCGGGTGTCCTCCTGCTCGCCGGCTGCGCGCGGAAAGAGGTCCGCATCAAGACGGACGAGGGCACGCTGGTGCTCCAACCCCTCGTGGACAATGCCATCCGGGTCCGCCTTGAACCCGCCGATTACAAACCGCTGGACGAGCTCGTCTATGTGGAGAAAGTGGCCGCGCCTAAGTTCGACGTCGCCCGCAAGGGCGGAGTCGTGGAAGTGCGGACGGCCGCGATGACGGCCCGCTATGAGAACGGCCTCCTCACCTTCTCCGATGCCGATGGCAACGTACTCCTCCGGGAGGACGGCCACCGTCTCGTCCAGGCCACCGTCCAGGGCGAGCCCACGTATGACGCCACCCTGCGGCTCGCCTCGCCCGAGGATGAGTTCCTCTATGGAACCGGCCAATTCCAGGACGGTTTCCTGAACGTCCGGGGCGTCACGCGGCGGCTGACGCAGGTGAACACGCAGATCGCCCTGCCCTTCGTCCTGTCCAGCAAAGGGTATGGCCTGCTGTGGAACAATTACGGCCTCACCGACTTCAACCCGGCGGACCAGTGCATCGCGCTGGCCCCGGCCGGCGAAGACGGCGAGGGCCAGACGGTGAACGCCACCGGCACCGCCGGCAACCGGCGGGAACGCCGCTTCTCCCGGACCTTCGTCGGCAGCCTGGACATCCCCGAGGACGGGACTTACGCCCTGCTGCTGGACGTGGGCCAGAAGATGGCGCGGAGGCACTACCTCGCCCTCGACGGCGAGCCTGTGGTGGACGTGTCCAACACGTGGCTGCCGCCGACGACGTCGGCCCTCGTCGACCTGACCGCCGGCGCGCACGCCGTCACGGTCGAAGGGGTCAGGAACGACAACCCCGTCCTCTATTGGAAGAAGGTCGACGACGCGACCACCTTCCACTCCCCCGTCGCTGCGGCGCTGGACTACACGGTGTTCGCAGGCAAGGCCGACGAGGTCATCGGCGCCTACCGCACCCTGACGGGGCCTGTGCCCGAGATGCCGGACTGGATGTTCGGCTACATCCACTGCCGCGAGCGCTACCACTCGTCGGAGGAGATCCTCGCCAACGCGCGCGAGTTCAAGGAGCGCGGCCTGCCGCTGGACGTCATCGTCCAGGACTGGCAGTGGTGGGGCCCCACCGGCTGGAACTCGATGGAGTTCGACCGGGAGCACTATCCCGACCCGAAAGCCTTGACCGACACGCTGCACGAGATGGGCACGCGCTTCATGATCTCCGTCTGGTCCAAGGTGGACAAGAACTCGAACCTCGGGAAGCGGCTGGATGAGCGCGGCAGCTACATTGACGGGACTGACTGGATCGACTTCTTCAATCCCGACGTCGCCGCGTTCTACGCGCAGAATTTCGTGGACAGCCTGGCCCGGCCGTACGGCATCGACGCCTGGTGGTTCGACGCCACGGAACCGGAGAACGACGACCTCGCGGGCCGGCGCATCGGCAAGGACCAGATTCCGGGCGAATGGTACCGGAACGTGTATCCGCTGATGGTCAACCGGACAATGTACGAGGCACTTACCGCCGAGGGTCTTTCGCCCGTCATCCTCACCCGGAGCGCCTTCCCGGGCGCCCAGCGCTACGGCGTCGTGACCTGGTCCGGCGACGTGGGCAACGACTTCGGCACGCTGCGGCGGCAGATCGCGGGCGGCCTCGGCCAGATGGCCTCCGGCCTGCCCTGGTGGACCTTCGACGCCGGCGGCTTCTTCCGTCCGGGCGACCAGTACACCTCCGCCGAATACCAGGAGCGGCTCGTCCGCTGGGTCCAGGCATCGACCTTCCTGCCCTTCATGCGCGTGCACGGATATATGAGTCAGACCGAGCCCTGGCGCTACTTCCCCGAGACCTACGAGATCATCGCCTCCTACATGGACCTTCGCAAGCGGCTGGAGCCTTATATCCTGGACTGCGCCAAGCGCGTCTCCGAGGAGGGCTACACCCTGATGCGCCCGCTTGTCTTCGACTTCCCGGACGACCCGGAAGCCCTGCGGCAGGACGACACCTTCATGTTCGGCCCCGCCTATCTCGTCCATCCCGTCACCGCCCCCGGCGTCACCACCTGGCGCACCTACCTCCCCGCCACCGACGGCGGCTGGCGTGACTACTGGACCGGCACGCCCTACGACGGCGGCCAATGGGTCGAAACCCCCGTCGATCTCGCCACCATCCCCGTCTTCGTGCGGGGCGGCACGGCGCTCTAGCGCCTAGCTCCGCGACTTGGGCGGGGCGACGCCGGGGCCGAAGACCATCACTTTGCCGCCGGACTGCTCGAAGGCTTTGCGGGCGTCGCGAATGGAGGCTTCCAGCATGCCGGAGGCATCGTCGAGGAAGCCGACCATCTGGCGGCGGTTCACGCTGACGCCGAGGTCCGCGATGGCGAGGGCCCGGATCATCGCCAGGACGGCCTGCTCATTCCCGCCCCACAGGGTGGTCATCATCGCCATCGCCAGCTCGGTGACCGTCTGATGGATGGTGTCCGGATCCTTCAGCGGATCGATGTCCGTGTGGAACCGGATGTCATTCTCTCCATACCGGAGAACTTCAAGAATTTTCTTCATACGCACAAATCTTACGGTTCGGGGCAAACATCGGAAAAAGAGCCGTTTCCTAAAAATTTTAAACGTTTAAGTTCCAAAAGGGGGTTCCAGGGGGCTGGAAGGCCGATTTTGGGAGGCCGGAGGAACCGCCCCAAGGGGCATTTCACGCAAAATTTCCGGTTTTTTGCGTGAAAAGGGCCCTCCCAGGGCCGCCAGGGGGTGATTTCCGCCGAGAAGCGTAAAACGGTTTTTTATCCGGGATTTTCCGTAACTTTGGACAAACGATTTGTCCATGAAACGATTCTTCTCCCTGCTGGCCGCGCTGGCCATCGGCAGCCTGCTCGCCGCCCAGGAATACGACGGCCAGAGCTGCACGTCCATCATGGTGGGCCGGAAGGCCTCCACCGACGGTTCCGTGATGACTTCCCATACCTGTGACGGCCGATACCGGACATGGGCTCAGATGGAGCCCGCCGCCGACCACGCGCCCGGCACCATGCATCCGGTCCTCCGGGGCACCATGCATACGAGCTTCCGCGGGGACACCACGGGCGTCAGACTCATGGGTGAAATCCCGGAGGCGGCCCATACCTACGCCTACCTCAACACGGCCTACCCCTGCCTCAACGAGAAGCAGTTGGCCATCGGCGAAACCACCTTCGGCGGGCCGGACACCCTCGTGAACGCTGCCGGCTGGTTCCGGATCGAGGAGCTTGAGCGGGTCGCCCTGCAGCGCTGCGACAACGCCCGGGACGCCATCCGCCTGATGGGTGCCCTGGCCGAGCAATACGGCTACGGCGACAGCGGCGAATGCCTCACGGTCGCCGATAAGAACGAGGTCTGGCAGTTCGAGATCGTCGGCGTCGGCAAGGACCGGATCGGCGCCGCCTGGGTGGCGAAGCGGGTGCCCGACGACCACGTCGCCGTCTCCGCCAACATCCCCCGGATCGGCAAGATCGACCGGAAGAGCCCGGATATGATGGCTTCCGCCAATGTGGAGAAGGTCGCCATCGACAACGGCCTCTGGGACGGCAAGGGCGAATTCATCTTCTGGAAGTATTTCAACACCGACTACGCCAAGGGCAAGAACTTCAACGACCGCGAGTACTTCATCCTGAACCACTTCGCGCCCTCGCTCGGGCTCACCTACGACATGGACGAGCTCCCCTTCTCCGTCAAGCCCGAGAAGCCCGTCGACATCCGCGAAGTGATGGCCCTCTACCGGGAGACCTACGAGGGGACGGACTTCGACATGACCAAGGACGTCAAGATCGCCCGGGCCGCCAACAAGCAGCATCCGGCCGACACGGTCGTAAGCCCCGTCGCGAACCCGTGGCTGACGACCACGATGCGGAACACCCTGAACACCATCGCCCCCGGAACCGTCGAATTCCGGCGGACCGTGGCGGTGGCCTGGTGCGCCTACTCGCACGTGACCCAGCTCCGCGCGTGGCTTCCCGACGAGGTGGGCGGCGTGTGCTGGCTGTCACTGGACAACCCCGGCCAGAGCCCCCGGATTCCCGTCTTCTGCGGCACCACCACCCTCCCGAAGGCCTATGAGACCTGCGGACAGAGGCAGTATGTCGAGGATTGCGCCCTCTGGCAGTTCCGCCGGGCCAACAAGCTCGCCACCCTCTCGTGGCAGAGCACCAAGACCGGCTTCAACGAGGAAATCCTCCGGCTCGAAAACCTGGCCCTGGACGGCGCCCCCACCGGTCCCGTCTCCCCTGCCGCCCTGAACGCCTACACCGAATACATCTACCAGGAAAGCGTCCGCAGCTGGAAAGCGCTGGAGGACAAGTACTGGGTGCAGTTCGGGTCGGGCTTCTGAGAAAAGAGCTTCTATCCCCCCTTCGAATCCCTCCGGTTTTCCGGGGGGATTATTTTTTTGCATTTTTTGCAAAGAGGGCGGAAAGATGGAAAGGGACTTTCCGTATAATATAATGCAAGCCTCTACGCCATGACAGAAAGCATCGCGAATATTTGGAAAAAAGGTAAGATTGCGCAGCACTTTGGCACAATCAAGCCCTACCTTCGCGTCGTTTTCGACATTATGGACGATGTATGTAAAAATTACGCAGTTTTGCGTGTAGATTTCACGCAGTGGCACAGTTCTTGTTACAATGACAGGGACATGTCAACTGTCAGATAACCTCCCCCTCATAGGCTTCTATGATCTCTTACCGGGCATTGCCCGGCGAGTCTGCTTCGCACCCTCGCCTTGGTATCTTTGCGGAACCACTCACACACTCAACTTAGTAACCATTTACAAACCAGCATGTTAGCGATTGACCCGAAAGACTATTGGACGACAGCCACCAAGGCTGTCATGGGCTATGTCAGCAAGAAGTTCGCCGGCTTCTTCACCGAGGCTGACAAGCAAGACATCGTGGCAGACGTTGTCACGAGAATGTGGCGTGCGCAGGAGTCCTACGACCCGACCAAGGGCGAGGAGTTCACGTGGATTTGGACCATCGCCAAGAACGCGGTGAACGACGCGGCGACCGACAAGCGCAAGAGAGAGAATATCGGCGGCTGCTGGGACGACGACGCCGACGAGCAGGCGAAAAGAATGTTCGGCGACGACAGTGCGGACAGCGAACTGCTGAGGGACGAGTTCGTGGACGAGCTCCACGATCGCCTCCGTCAGGAGCGTGACAAGAGAATTCTCCTTTACTTGGCGCAGGACCTCGACTACGAGGAGATCGCCGATCGCGAAGGCCTCACCAAGCAGGCCGCCTACATGGCCGTTTTCCACGTGAGACAGAGACTCGGCAACCACGCCGCCTAACAAAAACGACACAGGATGAGAAGAAAAGAACCTGCCAACGACAAGAACTGGTGCCCCGGGGCCCTCACGATCCCGAGGGTGGCCGCCAGTCTGGACCGCATCTACAAGAAGGTGAACGCCGAAGGCTTCGCCGAAGACAATGCCAGCGAGCTGGAGGAGGACATCCGGCGCGTGCGCGAGCGCTTCGCCATCGGGGATCGCGCCGCCGTGCTGCTGGCCGCCATCCTGGAGAACAACCCGCGCAACGGCTGCGACGACGACGACCTGTCCACCTACATCGGGTGCTCGAACATCGAGTTCCTGGGCTTCCGCGAACCGCTCAGGCAGCTGGAGGACCTGGGCATCGTCATCCATCGCAGCAACCGCGGCAACCGCTACGTGATGTGCCGCGAAGCGGTCCGGTCCATCGAGAAGGACACGGAATTCCAACCCCTGAAGCGCTCCGGCCTCATCGCCGAGGAGCTCTTCTCCCGCATCCGCCTCGTGTTCACGGAGTATCTCCGGGACAACATCGACGCGGAGCGCCTGCTCGAGGACCTCGACCAGCTGGTGGACGAGAACCAGCAGCTGGAGTACTGCCGCAAGGCGAAGGCCGCCCTGGACGACGAGCGGTTCACGGACACCGAGCGCCGCATCTTCTATGCGCTCTGCTACCAGTTCGTCTCCTTCGGCGAACAGGACTTCCCCATCGACAAACTGCTGGCCCTGACCGACTTTATGGAGGACGAGCAGCGCCTGAAGCGCGCCATCGCCAACGAGCGGACGAACATCCAGAAGGCCGGCCTCGTCGCCTTCGGCGGTGACGACGCCTTCCAGAACACCGAGAAGCTGGCCCTCACCGACGGCGTCAAGAAGACCTTCTTCACGGAGGTCACCCTCGCCAAGCCCCAGGCCACCCGGCACCGGGATCTCGTCCCGGCCGCGGACATCAAGGTCCGGGAGCTCTTCTACGACGGCAAGGTCGCCGAGCAGATGGAGCGGCTGGCCTCCCTGCTGGAGCCCGCCAACTTCACCGGCGTCCAGCAGCGGCTGGAAGAGATGGGGATGCGAAAGGGCTTCGCGGTCCTGTTCACCGGCGGCGCCGGCTGCGGCAAGACCGCCGGCGCCTACGAGCTCGCCCGCCGGACCGGCCGCGCCGTCTTCGCCGTGGACATGTCCGAGCTCAAGAGCAAGTGGGTGGGCGATTCCGAGAAAATCGTCAAGGGCGTCTTCACGACCTACCGCGAGATGTGCCGCACGCACGAGCTGGCGCCCATCCTCCTCTTCAACGAGGCCGACGCCATCTTTTCCAAGCGCCTGCAGGACCCGGAAGGGAGCGTGGACCAGATGATGAACTCCATCCAGAACATCATCCTCCAGGAGCTGGAGAACCTGGACGGCATCCTCATCGCGACGACGAACCTCGCAACGAACTTCTGCGACGACGCCTTCGCCCGCCGCTTCATCTTCAAGGTGGAGTTCGAGAAGCCGGCGCCCGAGACCCGCGCGAAAATCTGGAAGTCGATGCTGGACGACCTCTCCGACGCGGACGCCCTCACCCTCGCCACCCGCTACGACTTCAGCGGCGGCAACATCGAGAACATCGCCCGCAAGGCCGCCGTCGGCTACGTCCTCTCCGGCCACAAGGCCGGCCTCGGCGAGCTCGTCACCTACTGCGACGAAGAGACCCTCTCCTCGCACAAGACCGCCCGCCGGATCGGGTTCCAGGTCTAGATGACACAGGCTGGACAACACAATAATCCCTGGTGATTGCTCACCAGGGATTTTCGCATAAAGCATTAAAAATCAGTGTTCCCAAGGCGTCTCCTCAGGCAAGGGCTCGTTACCCGTCGGTCTCCACGTCAAACGCGTGTAGTTGTAATGGGTCAACTCGCTCGTAATGTACTTAGGGTCCATCAGCTCCTTCGCCACTTCCTCCATGGGCTTTCCCGCCCTCAGCAAGTCGCCCAGCCTCTGGGCAAAGTCCCACGCATGGGTATTGGCCTCTTCCTCCGTCGCATTCACGCCCACGTAGTTTGCTTCTCTCCCTTCGGAGATAAACATTCCGCTGTAAAAACCCTTCAGTCCATGCGCCTCCGCGTAGGAGGACGCATAGCACCAAATCCCCACCAAGTTGGGGCGGTTTTTCAGCAGTTCCGCATCGTTGTCGTTCAGCACCAGGCCGTAACGCAAATCGTACAGGCCGTTAGGGCAGCCGTGCCCCAGCAGCAGTATGGGCTCCTCCAGCGGAGCTGCCGCAATGGCCTCCAGTATCTGCTTACGCTGCTTCCAACTGTCAAACAGCGTCACATTGTCCAGGCCTTCGTAAACTTTTCCCAGCATCACCGTGCTCGGGTCGTAAGGGTGTACTACAATCATTCGTTCTTTCGTTTCAGTGTCTCAACACTCTATTGTACGTTTTCGTGACATAACTATTTCAAAGAATCGGCACTATTTTTCACTTTTCCTGATTTGGACCGCTCCGAACGGCCGCGAATGAAAGAGCAAAACATATTTCAAGTATATATGGATATGACACAGACAATCTCACAAGAACTGGTTTTCCAGAGTATCCTCGACACGGAAATCGACCGCATCGGCCATAAAGACTTCACGCGCCGGGCGGGAAGCTGGTTCCGGCCGACCTACACCCGGATCGAGGTCACGCCCGCGATGGCCCGGCAGGAACTCCGGTACGCGGTCTGGACGAAATTCCTGTCAGTCCTGGAGCAAGTACAGACCGAAATGCTCGCCGCCGAAAAGGCGCTGGCGGAACTCCAGCGGCGCGGCGTTCCCCGCGACCATATCCAGTTCCGGTCCAACTCCTTCCGGCTCCGCCTGGAGAACGGGGAGTACCGGATCTACAAACGGGGCGCAACCGAGATCGTCGCCTGCCCCTGGCCGGCGGACAGCTGGCAGCCCGTCCGCCTTACCGGCGAACGCTTCGCGGATTTCCTGCAGTTCTACGACGCCCACCTCCCGGAGATCGACGCGGCGGTTCCCTCCATCCTCGAACTCATCCACGAGCGGGAACTGGAGGAGAAGAAGCTGGAGATGGAACGGAAAATCAAGACGGCCACCATCCGGTCCCTGGCGGAAGAGTTCCTGCTGCCGCTGGGCATCTCCGTCTCTTTCCAGCTCAAGGAGGACGACCGGGTGGCCGTGACGATGACCCGGACGGAGAACGGGCAGATGGAAATCCCGCTCGAAGAGCTCCCGGAGCGCCTCCGCGACACCGCATCGATCCTCGCCTCCCTCAAGGCCGAGCCAGCGACGATCCTCAACGCGGACTACTAGCCCCGCCGCACCACGTACAACGGCATAAAGTCCGCATTTACACCCACACACTGCCATCGACGATGGCGACGGGGAATCGGCCGAGGATTTCCATCCCCACGACGCCCTTGACCCCGAGCAGGGAGACGGCCGCGCCCATCAGCTTGGGCAGATGGCCGGCCCTCATCGAGAAACCGCGTCCCGCGAAGGAAGCGGGGAACTCGAAAATGGGAGTCTGGAACGTGCCTCCCGGCACCATCGGATTGAAGTCCGTCGTCGAGCCGACCGGGGTCAGCCCCTCCGTGAGGGAGGGAGAAACGTACGAGACAGGCGCCCCCGTGTCCAGAATCACCTGCGCCACGCGACCGTTGACGGTCAGGTCCATGAACACATAGCCCAGCCCCGTGTGAGACGGGACGCGCGTCATTCCGTCCGTCCCGCAGCCGAAGGTCAGTTTCCCGGCAGGGACGTCGATTCGGACGCCGCCGAGGCGGCCGATGAGGTCCATCCCCACCAGTCCGCTGACGCGGTCGTGGACATGTTCGGACACATATTCCGCATCCGTGCCCATCAGCGAGGTGGGGACGGAGAACTCCTGGCCGCCCAGGATCAGGCGACCGGATTCATGAAAACTGAGCGGGCTGCCCGTGTCCACCAGCAACCTGCCATTGCCACCCTCAATGAGGATGTGGCCATTTGTGAGTTTGATATCGGATTCAGTCATAGTCAATGTGTTATCTATTATACCAATGCTGATGATGGGCACGCTTCCACGCACCGGTGCTATGGCAGTCCCCCGCCGTAAGAAGAAGGCGAAGGGGGCACCTCAAAGACTCGACAGAACGGTCATGATGAAGACCGATGGCCGTTTTCTCGTCCGCCGAGAGTTGGTAACCAAGTTCCGTAAGAATGTCGACGCTACGACGACCATGACCACGTCCGTCACTCCTCCTGGTCTTGCCAAGATCGTGAAAGAGTGCCACGACCGCAATGCTGTCTGCATCGAACCCACCCTGATGGGCGAGCATATAGTCGTACACCTCGATCGAGTGTGTCGCAAGTCCGCCATTCTCCTTGTGATGGCTATAGCACCCACGCTTGAAATAGGAAGAACTGTTCAAGTAAGCAAGGACCTCGTCCGTCCCCGGACGTCCCAACCTTTGGATCGTATCGATGATCCTCTGTTTCGTTTCAGTAATCTGACTCATACACCTAATAATACGTGAAAGTCACGGGGTTATTTCACGCAGAGGATCACTTTTTTCGACGGACTGGATCCTCGCATCTTTCAGTCGCAGGGTGGTTCGTCGACCTTCCCACCGCCCTCAGAGTTGGTATTGTCCCCGGAATTCGCTATTTTCGCTCAAGAAAAACCCGCATGCCCGACATCTTCACCCCCGAACAGCGGCATCACGTGATGTCGCAGATCCACTCCTCCTCCACCAAGCCGGAGCTGCGTCTGCGTTATGCCCTTTGGCGCCTGGGATTCCGCTATCGAATAAACGACAAGCGACTGCCAGGGAGCCCGGATATCGTCCTGCCGAGATACCGCACGGCCGTTTTCGTCCACGGCTGCTTCTGGCATGGACACAAAGGATGCAAGAACTATACGGTCCCCAAGACGAACACGGAGTTCTGGACGACGAAGGTGAGCCGGAACCAGGAGCGGGACCAGGAGGTGTGGCGGAAGCTGGAAGCGAAAGGCTGGAGCGTCATCATCGTGTGGGAGTGCGAACTGGAGAAAAGCCGGCTTGACGAAACCGTGTTCAGGGTCGCAAAGGAGATCAAGGAGAACGGCGAGCTCTTCAATCAAAGGAAAGAAGAGCGAAGGGCCGAAAGAGAAAGATATCGACGCGAACGGGCGGAAAAAGCCACGAAAATCCACACGCTTGAAAGAATCCTCCCCCATTCTCGGTAATAACAAGTAAAGAGTTCCACCCGAAATCACATTTTTTTGGCGGATCCAAACATTCCGTATACATTTGTCCTGTCAAACGGAAATCGACCGCCTATGAACGACTTCATATCTCTCCCGGTGCGTCGCCCGCAAGGCACCCCGGCCTCATAAAATTTTCACAGAACCGCTGAATTAGTTTCGAGCGACCTTGGCATCGGATCAAGGTTGCCGGGACGGCGCGGCTGCTCCCCTCCCATTCCGGATCTCCGGAAGATGCTCGACCAGGCAAGGTTTGTCGACCCTGCCTTGGATACTTATCTCTAATTATTGATTGACTCTAAAAATGAAATGCCAATGAAGACTACTACAACGACCCCTGTCGTGCGGCTTGTCCGCGAAACCAACAACCTTCTCAACCGCGGCGAGATCTCGCCCGAGTGCGCCTTCCGAATGATCAGCTTTGCCGCCGACGGCTCCGAAGAGCCCGACGCGTGGGCGCAACTGGCCCGGTACTACCGGAACGGAATCGGGTGCGAGCGGAACGAGGAAATGGCCCTGTACGCCCTCCGCAAGAGCGGAAAGGCCGACTGGCTGCTCACCCCGGAGGACGAGCCCGCCCTGGGCCCGGAGTTCGGGGGCTGCCTGATGGACGAAGACGAAATGTACATCGAGCAGCGGGAGGAGGACGATCTGGTCGACGACTTCCTGGACTGGGATGGAAACACCGTCCTGGCGCAGTACGCGGAGTATGACACCTCCAACCTGGGATGCAGTCCTGACCATCCCTTCGTCATCCCCATGCCGGCGAACCCGGAGCACCTCTTCGAGGACGATGAGGAACTGCTGCTTGAACGGGTTCTCCGCCCGATTCCGTATCGGTACGTGGACTACGAGGTCGCCGAGCAGAAAACCCTCAACCAGGACGGACGAACGATCGACCACATCCGGGTCCGGGTCTGTACCCATCCCCTCCTGACGGAGGACGCGGACGGCAGCCTCTACCTCCCCGACCGGCAATTCTTGGGATACGAGGATTACTGGTTCGAGATTCCGCTCCACGAAAAACTGAAAAGGCTGGAAGAGCTGGACGATATCGATGAATCCACCATTCTGGCATGAAAGAGATTCGGCTTTTCCAAGTACTATTCTAAGCACCTACACTAAACACAATAACCCAATGCTTATGGAGAATCCTGAAAACAACTTCGTCCGCTTCTGTGAACTCAAGTACATCCGCAACCGGACCCGGAAACTGGCCGGCGAGCCGCTCGCCTTCCTGGACGGGAAACGGCTTGGCGACGTGAGCATCGGCATCGAGGACAATGCCTGCTGCCGCAAAATCCGCCGCATCGTGGAGAAGCGCGAGGCCCAGAGCCTGCGGAAAAATGCCAAACGCAGCAAGCTGGAAGGAAACGGAGCCCGGTACCATACCCGGCACAACGTGTCCAACCAGTTCAAGAACCTGTTCGGACTGGTTCCGGAAGGGTTCCACTACTGCGCCTAAGTCAAACCATTAAAACCATTTGCCTATGACAAAAAGCAATACCAAGAACAACACAGTGAACCACACGGGCCTCAAGATCCTGCGGCCCGACCAGATCAAGGCCGGCCTGGACCAGTACGTCATCGGCCAGGAGGAGGCGAAAATCACCCTCTCCGTGGCGGCCTACAACCACTACAAGCGCGTGACGGACAGCCTGCTGGGCGCCGGCGACGTGGAACTGGAGAAATCCAATGTCATCCTGCTCGGAGAGACGGGCTGCGGCAAGACGTACCTCGTCCAGACCCTTGCGAAGCTGCTGGATGTCCCGTTCCATATCCAGGACTGCACGAAGCTCACCGCGAGCGGGTATGTGGGCTCGGACGTGGAAGAGTGCCTGGTGGGCCTGCTCCGCAACTGCGACTACGACGTCTCCCGGGCGGAGTACGGCATCGTGATGCTGGACGAAGGCGACAAGATCGCCAAGAAGGACGAGAACCCGTCCATCACCCGCGACGTGTCCGGCGAGTGCGTCCAGCAGTCCCTCCTGAAGATTGTGGAGGGAGATATCGTGGGCGTGCAGGCCCAGGGCGGACGGAAGCACCCGTACGCGGACTGCATCCGCATCAACACGAAGAACATCCTCTTCATCCTGTCCGGTGCATTCGTCGGCATCGACAAGATCGTCTCCGGACGCATCGGGAAGGGCGCGCAGCGCATCGGCTTTAACGAGCAGACGGCGGCTCCCCTGTCGAAGGGCAGCCTGTACGGAAAAGTTCAGCCCCGCGACCTGATCTCGTATGGGCTCATCCCCGAACTCGTGGGCCGATTCCCGGTGATCTCCTATGTGGAGCCCCTGAACGCGAAGGCCCTGGAGCAGATCCTGACCGAGCCCAAGAACGCGCTCGTGCGCCAGTACACGGCCCTGCTGGAATCGGACGGCGTCCGGCTCGACTTCGACCGGAAAGCCCTCCACACCATCGCCGAGCAGGCCTGCGAGTCGGGCACCGGCGCCCGCGCCCTGCGAGGCATCATGGAACGCGTGATGCGCGACATCATGTTCAACGCCCCGCTCCTCGCGAGCCAGGGCAAGAAGAGCATCCGGATCACCGGAAAGACCGTGGAGCTGGCCCTCCAGGACCCGGCATAACCAGGGCGGGTCGAAGGGGCTCCGTCGTTTGCGTGGATTTTGCGCAAAAAATTTGGAAATCTCGATTTTTTTGCGTACATTTGCACCATGATTCAAGAAAGAAGCTCTCTGAGCACCCTTATCTCATAACAGTTCCTCCCAAGCCGATTCCCTCCCCCGAACGACCACGTTGCTAGCAGTGGTCGGGCGCGGTGTCGGCGTCGGCAGTCTCTAACCGCATAACTTCCCACACACCCGTGTATTCTCACTCTGGGCCACACCCGGACGGGCCGCACTGCGTCCTGGCCTCCCTGCGCCCTGCTGTTAACAAACTAGTAACCAACTGTTTTAAAACCACTTAGCCAATGGGAAAGAACTTCAACTCTCTGAATCCGGCCGACTTCTGGCCGATGGCGACCAAGGCGGTCGCAAGCTATATCGGGAAGCGCTACTCGGGCGTTTTCACGTCGGAAGACATCGACGACATCATTGCGACTGTCGTGACCAAGATGTGGGAAGCCCGCGCTTCCTTCGACCCTGCCAAGGGTCAGTTTTTCTCCTGGGTGTGGCGTATCTCCCAGAACTGTATCCTGGACGCCGTGAACGCCAAGTTCAAGCGGCTCGGAATCTCGGGCGACATCGAGAAAGTGGGAGGCGGCATCTACCGCCTTCCGGACGCCCCATTCAGGGCGGACGAGCAGCTGCTATGCGACGACAGACTCGACTACTATCTCGGCGAGCTCAAGAGCGCGCGCGACAAGCGCTTTCTGCTCTATCTGGCCGACGGCCTTGATTCCGAAGAAATCGCTCGGCGCGAAGACATCCCCGTCAATCAAGTCTATATGGTCGTGTTCCGACTCCGCCAACGCCTCAAAGGGTTGGCGGGGTAGGAAGGACGTCCGGTATGATGATCAATTCTGACATATTTAGAAATATAGTCCCGGCAAAAAGGTATATAATCCAGAGGGCTCCCCTCTGAATACTTCAGGCCCCGCGAGTTATTGCAACAAACCGAAAGACAATATGCACATCATCAACACCCCGCGCCTCCAGCTCCGTCCGTGCCGACCGGACGATGCCATTGACATCTATGACATGCTCGCCGAACCGGATACGGCCTGGTGGGCGGATCTGCCGCAGTTTGAGGACGAGGAGGAAGCGGAAAGCTTCATCCTGTGGGGCCTGTTCTCCGGCGATGTATGCCAGTTCTCCATCGTCGACCGCGAATCGGGACAGTTCTTCGGCCTCGTGCAGGCGAAGTCCCCGAGATTGTCGGGCGAGGCGCCGGACACCGTCGAGCTGGGCTATCTCCTCTGTGCCGCCGCCCGTGGGAACGGGTATATGACGGAGGCGGTCTGCGCCCTGCGAGACTCGCTCTTCGGGGAGCCGTCCATCGGCAAACTCACCCTGGAGATTCTGCCCACCAACCGCGGCTCCCTCGGCGTCGCCACCCGTTGCGGGTTCGTCTACGAGGACCAGGCTCCCGAGCAGAAAGAGCGCCGCTTCCTCGACGACAGCCTCCTGGACCGCTACGTTCTCACGCGCAAGCGCTACGAAGAGGAAATCTCCAAGGCGGCGTAACCGGTGGGGGTTCGAGAGAGGGATAGATGAAGAACGCCTCCCCCAAGCGATGCGCTGGCACGCTTTTTGCGTAAAGGACACACATATGTCTACTGTCAAGTAACCAACCCTACATACTTTCCTTGTCCACTTTCCGGTCGATTCCGGCGAGGCCTCTTTGCGCTCTCGTCCAGGGAATCTACGCAAAACGAAACACATACTTAAACTAGTAACACATTACAAACCAACATGTTGAACATCCAGCCAAAAGACTATTGGGAGATGGCCGCCAAGGCCGTGAAGGCGTATGCCAACAAGACGTTTGCCTGCTTTTTTACGGAAGCAGAAGTAGAAGACATTGTGGCGGAGGTTGTGACGAAGATGTGGCGTGCAAGGGAAAGCTATAACCCTGACAAAGGGACTGTGTTTGGCTGGGTATGGACCATTGCCAAGAATGCCGTGAACGATGCGGCGAGGGCGAAGCGGAAGCGGGAGGACGTGGGCGGATGCTGGAACGACGACGTGGAGAAACTGGCGGAAGGCATAGTGGCGGACGACCGTGCCGACAGGCAGCTGCTGATGGACGAAGTGGTGGAGAAGATGTACAACCGACTGAAGCAGGAACGCGACAAGCGGATACTGCTGTACTTGGTGGACGGACTTGACAACGAGGAGATTGCAGAGCGTGAAGGCCTGACCAAGCAGGGCGCCTGCATGGCCGTATACCATGTAAGGCGGAGACTTGAAGATGTCGCCGCCTAGGAAGTGGAAGATTTCTCCGATCGGAGTGTATTAATAGCTTGTATGAGAAAGATTCAATTGAAAAGACCCGACCAGATCAAGGCCTACCTTGACAAGCACGTGGTCGGACAGGAGGAGGCCAAGCGGACTCTCTCCGTGGCGGTGTACAACCATTACAAACGAATTCTCCACAAGGACGACCCCGAGCGCGGGGCGGACGTGGAGAAGAGCAATATCCTGCTGCTGGGGCCCACAGGCTGCGGCAAGACGATGCTGGTCAAGACCATAGCGAAAATGCTCGGCGTCCCCTTCTATATCGGGAGCGCGACCTCGATCACGGCCTCGGGCTATGTCGGAGACGACGTGGAGAGCCTGCTTTCGGGCCTGCTTATGAACTGCGATTACGACGTTGAGAGGGCCCGCACCGGAATCGTCTTTATCGACGAAGTGGACAAGATTGCCAAGCGCGAGGCGGGTGTGTCGATCACGCGGGACGTGTCGGGCGAGTGTGTCCAACAGGGGCTCCTGAAAATGGTCGAAGGGCACCGAATGGGCGTCCAGCCCCAAGGCGGGCGCAAGCACCCGGAGCAGCCGCTCATTTACCTGGACACGACCGATATCCTGTTTATCGGCTCGGGCGCTTTCGTGGGCCTGGACGGAATCGTGGAGCGGCGGACTGGACGGGACCAGAACCGAATCGGCTTTGGCAATGCGACGTCCGCGCAGGATGGCGGCAACCCTTATGCGGACGTGACGGCCCAGGACCTGCGCGATTTCGGACTGATTCCCGAGTTCGTGGGCCGATTCCCGGTGGTCACGTATGTCGATCCGCTCGACACGACGGCGTTGGAGAATATCCTGACCAAACCCAAGAACAACCTGGTGAGCCAGTACACGGAGCTTTTCCGCGAGGATGGAATCACGCTGACCTTTGAGCCCGAGGCGATTTCCGCGGCCGCGCAGCTCGCAACGGACCTGGGCACGGGTGCGCGCGGCCTGCGCAGCATAATGGAAAAGGCCATGCGCGACCTTATGTTCGCGGCCCCGAAGGCCGCCTTTATGAAAGGCGAACGGGAGATTGTCGTAACCCGCGAAATGATTCTCGGCACCCGCCCGAACGGCCCTGCCAGGGCCGTCTGACGGGCGGGCTTTCTACGGCTGGTCCTGATCGTCGGGGCCGGCCTCGCGCTCAGCGGCTTCACGGGCCGCCTTGGCGTCGGCGAACGCCTTGGTCATCGTTTCATTGCCCTTGGTGAGCTTCTTGATGGTGAGGGCGTCGGCCTTGTCGTTCGCGAGGCGAAGGTTGTTCTCCGAACCGATCAGGGCATCCTTGATCTTCTGGAGATGCGCGATGGACTTGTCGATCTCGTCGATGGCGGTCTTGAACTTGTCGCTGGCGAGACGGTAGTTGCGGCCGAAGGCTTCCTTGAAGTCATTGAGTTGCTGCTCGAAGTTGGTCACGTCGTCGGACTGGCGGCGGGCGATGTCCAGTTCCTTCTTGATGCCGGCCATCTTCTTGGCCGCATTGACCAGAAGCATGATCATCGGCCGGAAGAACTGCGGACGGATCACGTACATCTTGGGATAGCGATGGGAAACATCGACAATACCTTGGTTGTACAGCTCGCTGTCCGGCTCCAGGGTGGAGACGAGCACGGCGTACTCGCAGCCCTTGCCGTTGCGGTCCGCATCCAGCTTCTTGAAGAAGTCTTCGTTCTTGTGCTTGGTGGCGGTCTCGTCGTTTTCGTTCTTCATCTCGAACATAATGGAGATGTATTCCACGCCGTCCTCGTAATCGCGGAAGATGAAGTCGCCCTTGCTGCCGCCGGAAGCGTCATTGTCCTTCTCGAAATAGGCCTTCGGGAACATCGGCCGCATCTCGCCGTTGAAGGTGTTGCTGCAGTGCGCCTCGAGGGTCTCGCCCACCATTTTGGTGGATAGCCGCTGCCGGAAGTCCTTCAGGCGCTCGATTTCCTCCTTGGCCAGCTTCAGCCGGACGTCGTACTCCTTGCGAACATTTTCTTCTTGGAGCGCGGCCTGCTGCGCGGCCAGCTGGGACTGCGAGCGGAGATCGGCGATTTCGGCGTCCTTCTTCTGGAGGGAAGCCTGGGCCTTCTGCTGCTCCTGAAGGAGGGCGACCTGGATGTCGCTTTCCTTCTTGACGAGGGTTGCCTTCAGGTCGGCGATTTCCTTGTCCTTGTCGGTGACGGCGTTGCTGACGGCCAGCTTCTGGCGGTCGCCCATAGCGCCGAGTTCCGCCTTCAGGCGGAGAATCTCGCCGTCTTTCTCACTGATGACCTTGTCCTTGGCGGACAGTTCCTGCTGGTGCGCCTGGCCGGCCTGCGCCTCTCGCGCCTGCCGACGGGCTTCTTCCTGCTGATGCAGCTCCGCGATCCGGCGCTGGATCTCGGCGTCAAACTCGGTTCCCCGGACCTGGGAAACGATGGAAGCGTAGTCGGCTTCGTTGACCTGGAAAACACTTCCGCACTTGGGGCATTTCAATTCATGCATAATCTCGTAATCTATCTGCTCGTGTAGTCAAACCTTTTATATCATCTTCACCCTTGCCGCCCTCAAAATCTCCACCATCGCCCAAGTGTCCTGCTGGCAATAGATTTCAAGCGAATTCCTACGCTGGGCCTTGTTGACGAGCTTGCCGAAAGTCGGATCCGGGGAATCATAGTTGAGATAGGTTATGTATGCCTCGACTCCGTTGCCGACGTCCAAGGTGCTGTAAGTGAGCGAAGGAACCAGGACGGGGAGCGTCTTCTTGATGGAGTAGCTGCCGCTGAGGTCCGGGTGGTAGTAGTTGATCTGCTTTGCCCGCGCTTCGCCGAAAGCATCTTTATACAGCTCCTTCTTCGTCTTCAACAAATGAATCAAGTCCGCCGACTTGTCGCGGATGGCGAGCAGCTTGGCGCGATATTTAGGATATAGCTCCGCGAGTTCCTCCAAACGCCCTCTTTCATAGGACGTATTCTGGGCCAGCATGGTCCCGTGCAATGATCCGTCGTCGTTGAACTGGCAATGATTGACGAGGGCTTCCGCCAAGTCCATCCGCTCATCGTCATAACATTCGGCATTGAGGAAGATGAAATTGTCACCGACCTTGTCGCAGACGCCCGGACTCCGTTCAATATGCAGCGAAAACTCGAAGACGGACTGCCGGTAAGGTGTTTCGCCTCGGAAGCGCGGCAGGGGGCAAGGGAAGGCTTCAAAGTCCAGATGATAGATAGGATACTCGATCTGGTCGAACCAGTACCGCATCTTCTCCTTGTCGACATGCTCCTCCCCATTATCGTAGCAATCGCGTTGAATCTTATGATTATCACTGGCCAGCCAGCCCTCGGGCACATCATCAAACTTGTAGCAGCCCTCATTGACCAACTGGTACTTGTCGGTGATGGAACCTGCCGAGAAACCACGGAAGCTCAGATAATTGTTCGCTTTGTTCTTGTCCGGAACGGCCCGAAGCTTCTGGAAACAGTGCTTCCAGAAAATGCATTCCGTATTCTGCCCCCAAGCGCACCACTTTCCGACCGGGACCATGGCACTGATGTCGTGCGGTGTGTTGATGTAGCTTTCCAGCGTAGCTATCTCACTGAGAATGATTGGCTTATAGGCTTCCGTGGTCTCGTTCAAATCGTAGAACGTGATCAGCTCCTGACCATCAATCTCCTTGTAATCGCACTTGCCATCGGCATCGACCGCACCGTCGAACACATACTCGCTGTTGAGCACGGCCAGATAGAAGTTCACCCGGCGGTTGTCATTGTTCCGGCGCAGGGCGCGCTCGATCACAAACCGCTGGAAAGCAAGGTCATGCGGGTATTTCCCTTCGTTGCTGTAACGATCGAGCAGTTTTTTCTTCTTCTCTTCGCAATTCTTCGCCGCGTCATCGTTAATCTTGCTGTCCACATCGTTGAAGCGCCAGATATTTCCTTCCTTGACAAACAGAGGATAAACGTTGCCTTTTCGCTTTCCCTGAGCCACATCCGTGAAAAACAGGCCCGATCTCGTGCCCCCGGCATCAACCTTGAGCAGGTATTTGCTATTGGTCGTGGCCTTTACCTCAATGATGTTGATCTCCTCCTCGTTCTCATTGTAGATATCGACATAGCAGCGGTAGGTATGCCCATGGCTCTCGTATTCGAAGAGTTTCTGCTTGTGCACATCCTGGTAATCCGCCACGAAATCGCCATGGAAATACTTTTTGGCAATCTTCAGGGCCTCATCCTCCACCTGGTTGTAGAACGGCAGGAGCGCCTCAAGTTCCGGACTCGGCGTGGCATCGAAGACCTCGTCATCTTCGGATTCCCCGGAGTCGGCAGACGACATCTCTGCCATCAACTCTTCCATCCTTTCCGCTCGTCGCTCGCGCTCGTCGTCCAGATCGTTTTTTTGGGTCGGATTGTATTTCAAATCCATCGGGAAATACATCGGACAACGCGTCCAATTGATGAATCTTGTTTTTGAAATGAACATGGTTCTCTAGCTTTATGTGGCCATTGTCAAGACAAAAGTAAACACTTCCGATTAATAATCCTACAACCCGCACTCCACCACCAGCCTCGCAGCTATGATCTCCAGATCCAGGGAAGGCTGGATGGGATTGACGGGGGTAATCCGGCGGCGAGTGAGTGTCATCTCGAACAGGACGGAATCGTTGTTCAGCAGGCTGCCGCCGGCGAAGGCGCCGCCTTCGTACTCGTAGCAGAACCGCCGGTAGTCGGCCTTGGTCATTTCCATCAGGGTGGGCAGCAGCTTGAAGATGCGGTGGCGGCGGACGCTGATGTAGTTCTCGGAGACCTGGAGGGCGTGGACGGACTTGGCCACGTAGCTGGACTTGTCTTCGAGATAGTAGTTCAGGATGATCTGGTCGCTGGGCGAGAGTTTTTCGATGGCCGCCCGGAGACGCGGGATGAGCTTCGCCCGCGCGGCGGCCGTGCCGGAGTCGGACGAGTCCTCGTCGGCAAGGGCCTTGATGGCGGTTTTCACCTCGTCGATGTCCCGCTGGGCGGCCGCCGCCTTCGACTCCTTCTCGACCAGGTCCACGATTTCGTTGTGGACGAGGGTCGCCAGATACGTCGTGATCTTGGCGCCCTTGGAGGCGTCGTAATGGGCATAAGCCTTCTCCATCGCGGTCAGGACGGCGGAATCCCGCACATAGTCCAGGTCCACGCGCCGGTCCAGGCCCCCGAGTTTCCGGGCCTGCTTCTGCAGGTAGATCTCCGCACTCTTCTTCGCGGAGTCGAAATAGAGTTCACAGAACTCGTTCCAGGTCCATTCAGTCTTCATATCGATCCAAAATCCATTGTCTTTCAAGGGTCCATCCCAGGCCTTCCAGGACGCCGGGACGGATGATCTCCCGGTCGCGGGCGGCCTCCGCCGAAGCATAGCCCGGGCCATCCAGCAGGATGCCATACCGGTAGCAGCCGGGGCGGTCGGGGTCCACGACGCCGATGTCCACCCGGAAATCGGAAGAGCCCACCGCCGTGTGGACGGTCTCCCCCTGCGCCCGGAGCTCCTCCGCAATCTTCTCCGCCAGCAGGTCCACCTTCCCCCGGGCGTATGGGGCTACATCCAGCGTCTCGCGCCCGTCGCGAGCATACTTCAAGAAGGCCTTCAGGTCGATGACACCGCGTGGGACAAGGCCATTCTCCGCAATCTGCTCGGGTTGGAGCGAAGAGAACACCGTCATTTCCTGCCGGGCTCGGGAGACGGCCACATTCAGGCGACGCCAGCCGCCGGCCTGGTTGAGCGGGCCGAAATTCAACGACATCCGCCCGCGGCGGTCCAGGCCATAGCCCACCGAGAAGAGGATGACATCCCGCTCGTCGCCCTGGACATTCTCCAGGCTCTTGACGAACAGCGGTTCCGCCTGCTCTGCCGCCACGCGCGAGAGCGCCTTGTTCTTGGCGAACATCTCCTCCAACTTCTTGTCGATGAGATTCTTCTGGCTGGCGTTGAAGGTCACGATTCCGAGACTCTTCTCCCGCTCCTCGGGGTCGGAGAGACGGCGTTTCACGTCGGCCACGACCGCATCGGCCTCGGCCTCGTTCGTCCGGGTCCGGCCCCGGTCGTAGACACCCTCGACCGGCTGGAAATGCACCCGCGTGGCCAGGTCGTCGTTGGACGGGAACGTCAGGAGCGCGTTCTCATAATAATGGGCGTTGCTGAAAGCGATCAAGCTCTCGTGGCGGCTCCGGTAGTGCCATTTCAGGTGGACCGACGGCAGGGACAGGGCGATGCACTCGTCCAGGATGCTTTCCATGTCCTCCTGGTCGGCATTCTCCTCGTCGAACGTGTCCGCCTCGAAGAAAGACGTGGGCGGCAGCTGCTTGGGGTCGCCGACGACGATGATCGCCTTGCCGCGGGCGATGGACGCCACGGCTTCGCTGGTCGGGAGCTGGGAGGACTCGTCGAAGACGACGAGGTCGAACAGGTCCCCTTCCGGCTGCAGGTACTGCGACACGGAGAGCGGGCTCATCAGCATACAAGGGCACAGACGCGGAAGCAGGTGCGGGATCCGGTCGAACAAGTTCCGGAGCGAGACGCCCCGGGAATTGTTCCGGATCGCCTTCTTCAGGATGGTCATCTCCGAGCCTTTGGACAGGCTGTCGTTCGGGTCGGGGAGCCGGGACGACACGCGGGCGACCAGCTCCTGCCGGGTCGTCTCCCGGAAGGCCTCGTCGTCCTCGCGGAACTTCTTGACGAAGGACTCGAAGAGTTCCCCGCAGAAGATGCCGAGCCCCTTCTCCCGGTTCAGGATATGGATGGCGTAGGACCGGTAGAAGCACTTGAAGAAGAAGTCTTCCAGCCGGGCCGGGTCCATCCGCCCCGATTCGAACTCCTCCGTGACCAGGTTCAGTCCCAGGCTGCAGAGGCGGGCCTTCTGCCGGGAATAGATGGCATAGGTCTTCAGCTCGGAGAGATGGGCGCGCCACCGCTCGAGCTTCTCGCGGACGGCCGCCAGTGCCGCCCGGGACATTTTCACGCCGATGGGCCGATCCAGTTCCCGTTCCAGTTTCCGGGCTTCCCACCAGAACCGGAGGCCGGTCTTTCCGAGGACGGTGTCGAACCGGGTCGCCAGCCGGTCCTTCAGACCGGGGCTGTACTCCACGGGGGGCAGGTCGAACAGGTGGCAATCGACCCCGATGCCGGTGTGGGCGATCGCGGTCACATAGTCCCGCAGGGCCGCTTCCATCTCCCGGAAGCCGCCCGCATCCAAAGTTTCAAGGACGGACGCCGGAATCCGCCGCGGCTCGATCTCTTCCGGCAGGTGGAGATATCGCGACACGCAGTCGTACAGGGAGGCGCCCACCGGGTAGACCCGGTTCACCGCTTCGGCGTGGACATTCAGGCGGTTTTTCGCTTCGTCCATCCGGGCGGCGTCCGGACCGAAGGAGGCCGGCTGCGCTTCCCGCCGGAGATTCAGGGTATGGTCCAGCTTCGCGAGGACGGTGGATTTCCGGGCCTTGTTGGAATGGAGCTCCAGGCAGAACGGGTCCAAGCCGATTTCTTCCAGGCGCTTCTGCACCACCTCGAGCGCAGCCTTCTTTTCGGACACGAAGAGCACCCGCTGGCCGTTGTAGAGCGCATTGGCGATGATGTTGGTGATGGTCTGGCTCTTTCCCGTGCCGGGCGGGCCGTGCATCACGAAGCTGCGGCCGGCGACGGCGTCGCGGATGGCGTACAGCTGCGAAGAGTCCGCGCTGATGGGCTGCAGGACGGTGGCGGAAGGGCACAGGCTGTCGATGGACCCTTCCGGCAGGACGGCATCCTTCACCTTGAGCCGTCCCTCGACCAGGCTGGAGACGGCCGGATGGGCGTCCAGCATCGCCCGGTGCGTATGGATGTCGTTCCAGATGATGAACTTGTTGAAAGAGAGATTCCCCAGGAACACAAGCTCTTCGATGTCCCAGCCCCGCTTGTCCATCACGGCGCGGCGCAGGACGTTCATCACCCGCCGGACGGCGACGTGCCCGTCCTTCTCGGGCAACTTGTCCAGCCCCGGAATGCTGATCCCGTGCTGCTGCCGGAGCATCTCCAGCAGCGTCAGGTTCGCGACGATGTCCTCGCCCGTCCACTTGATGCTCCAGGTCGCCTTGGTGATTTCCACGGGAATCAGGAGGATCGGGGCGAAGTGCGGCGTGATTCCGTCCTCGTCCAGCCACTTCAGGGCGCCGACGGTCAGGTATAGCGTATTGGCTCCGTTCTCCTCCAGGTAGTGCCTAGCCTCTTTCCGGATGGTGTCCAGCTGGGCGACCGTCGCCTCCTCGGGCCGATAGGAATGGAACCGCTTGTCCATCATCTCCTTGTACGCGAACGCGTGCAACGGGTCTTCCGGAGCGATTTCCCGGAAAACGCCGTCCGGACGGAGGATGCCCGCCCAGCCCGGCGGAATGCCGAAGATGTGGAAGCCCGCCCCGTTCTCCAGCATCGCGACCATCTCTTCCGAGCCGCTTCCCAGCAGCTGGAGGACGCCCTTTTTCGTATGGATGTTGATCAGGTTGTTCCGGAGGCTCAGGTCCAGCAGTTTCCGCTCCCAGATGGTGTGCTTGTCCACGGTCGCGGTCCGGTCCAGGTCGATTTCGTCCGTGTCCGGAACCCGTTCCGGGACATCCCGCCGATACACCGTCTCCTCGTCGATGACATAGCCGTCCGGAGTCAGGATGCGCTGGGGAATCGGGCGGACGCCGGCGTTCCGGGCCGAACTGACATCGACATACAGCAGGAAACTGTCCACGTCGGCGATGGTCGCGGCGGCCTTCGAGACCGCCTCGTCGAACGTCCGGTCATTCCCCTTCAGGAATCCGGTCGTCTCCACCAGCAGGACCTCGTTGATGCCGTCCGCGCCGCTCTTGCGCAGGACCGCCGGGTCGTCGTGGACCGGATAGGGCGACGACTTCTCGACCAGCCACGCGCCGGCGTAGGCGTGCCCTTCGTGCAGGACCACCAGCGGGCGCAGGCCCACGGCTTCCATACAGCCCGCATACAGGAGGGCCGCATCCAGGCAGGTGGCCAGTTTTCCCGAGAGGATATCCTCGGGAAGGCGCACCCGCTGCCCCCGGTCGGCGAAAGAGGCCGGCGGGTTCGCATAGGCGATGCCCTCCTCGGCCAGGGCGGCATAGAGGGCCGCCATCTGCATTTTCGCCCGGTTCGCGTTGCCGGACTGATACCCGTCCAGCGCCGCATTCCCGGTCCATTTCCGCAGCCGCTCGGAAGCGCCGTGCAGGACGGGCCGGATGGCCGGATGGTTGGGCAGGACAAAGGCCGCGGTCAATTCGGGCGCGGCATTCACCCCCTCCCAGAAGTCGTACGGAAGCAGGGCCACCGGGTACTCCTCGTGGGCGCACTCCCCCTCCGCCGCGGTGACGGACACCGTCATCCGGCCCTCGATCCGTTCGGTGAGGTTGGCCAGATAGGTGGCGGAAGGAAGGACCTTGATCTGGTCCAGGATCAGTTTCCCTTTGGGAGCCAGTTCGCTGATGTGAGACGCATATCCGTCCGAGAAGGCCGGATCGAATTGGATGGAGAGCCGGAGGTCGGTCAGGGTTTCCGGACCGGGGTTGCGCAGGATGACGCTGCGCACGGCCGGAATGCCGTTCTGCATCCGGGCATAGCTGAAAGATTTGGCGTAGTCGGTCTGAAGGGTCATCGGTTGCAAAGATAAATCATTTCCTATTGTCTTTATACCCTTCGGGCGTGCAATATTACAGTTTCTTTCGTATATTTGGGTGCAATTGGAAAAATATGCACATCAGAGAATTCATTGAGAGGAATTATCCGGAGTACTACTCCATCGAGCGTTATCCCAAGGAAAGGACCGCTCCCTTCTGCTCCGTGGACCAGTCCTGGGGCTTGTTCTCCAACTTCGGGCGGACGCCGCTCGTGGTGGACGGGGTGCGTTTCGACTGCACCGAGAAGCTGTTCCAAGTGATGAAGTTCACGGACGCCGCCTCGCGGAAAGCGGTCTACGCCGCCAAGGGACAGACCATCAAGATGAAGGCGAAGCATTTCGAGAAGGTCGGAACCGTCCGGCCGGACTGGGGGGAGATCATCGTGGACGCGATGAAGTTCTGCCTGATGGAGAAGTACCGCCAGAGCGAGGCCTTCCGGGAGGAACTCGCGCGGAGCCGGGGGCTCTACATCGTCGAGGACCAGACCACCTTCCAGAAGAAATCCCCCAACACCTGGGGCGTGAAACCCTCCGAGGACGGCAAGGAGTTCGTCGGCCCGAACCTGATGGGGCGCCTGCTGATGGAACTCCGCGACAACGGGAAGCTCGACTACACCCTCCCGGAGGACGCCCTTTCATTCCGGGATCTCGCCGATTGACCCCGGCTTCCCCGTCAGAGACGGAGGGGGCCGTTTCTTTTCAGCTCCGCCATGAACGGCACCCACATCGGCTGCCGCTTGTCGATCTTTCCGGGGTTCTTCGGCGACACCCAGTTCGTGCCCGTGACCCCGCAGAGGTCGAAGAAGAAGGCCGAGGACCGGATGAGGAGGTCCAGGCTGGCTTCGGGCGCATCGGCTTCGGTCTCAATGAGGACGAGCTTGGTCGAGGCCGGGAGGAACTTCCGCGTCCGAGCGGCGATGTCTTTCTCCCGAGGGGACACGAACATCACGACGGCCGAGTCTTCCAGATGGGCCGACGTGAAGATGAACCGACCGTGGCAGTAATTCCGGAAATCGACCACGCAGGAGGGGCAGAGGCCGCTTTCGAAGAGCTTTCCTTCCAGGTTCGCCGCCACGGGACGGCCCCAGGAACCGTGCAGGACGACGAGTGTCCGGACCTCTTTGAAGTCCGCCGGGGAGAGCGCCGTCCCGTCGTTCCGCTCCAGTCGGTACGGCACCGCCGGGGCCGTCCGGTACTTGGACAGGTCGACACCGGGGTCGAACGCCCGACACAGGAGGGCGAAGTACATCACCGGCGTTTGGGTCGAGATGAACGCGTCGTGGACCGACAGACTGGGGATGTCGAAGGACTGGGCCGACCCGGCTTTGACGAACAGTTTCCGGACTCCGTTCCGGTCGCCCGTGTACAGGGTGAAGCTGGCCGTCCCGTCCGGATTCACGGCCAGGCCCCGTTTCGCCGCGAAGACGATGTCGTTGTTGTGGCCGCCCTTGCTCACGAGCAGGAGCTTCGCCGTCTTCAGCGCTTCATCGCTGTAAGCGTTTAATGTGTAGGGAGATACGGCCGTGGCGAGGCCGCCGTTGGCCCCGTACAGCAGGGCCGCGAAGTCGGCCACGGACTCGGCTCCGCCCGAGCCCGTGGCGACGAGCGGCTGCCCGGGATTCGTCGTGAAAAACTGTCTGAGCGCCGAGACATCGGCCTCCATCGCTTGCTTCAGCAAGGCGTCGAGGTTGAGAATGTTGTGCATACTTCCCCATATACGGGAAAGGATCTCCATTCTTGCAACCCGGCTTGAAAAAACGTGGAAATGCGAGGCGGTCAGAACGCCTTGACCAGCCTTTCCGACCCCGGAACCAGATGATGCCCCTTCGGGTCCAGTTCCACTTTCTCGATCCGGACGATCCTGACCCTGGCATCATCCAGGACAGCCATGTTCTTCTCGCCTTCCGGACTTGTCCAGGAATGCGGCCACTCGATGAGGTCCACGCCGATGGACCTGAGGAATGCCGCGGCAGCCTTCTCCCCTTCCACACTGGCCTTGTCCGTCATCTGCTTCAAGGACTTGTCGACACCCGTCAGACGGTTAGCGAGGTACTTCCGGAAAGGAATGCCCTCCACGGTCGCTTCTGCGGGAATCTTCTCTCTCAGTTTCTCCTCCGTCCGCACGACGATGGACGCCGGGACCGGAACCTGCTTCAGCAACGGCAGGCAGTTGTCCGCCGTTCGGTCGGGAATGTCGACCGTATACACATAATAGTCCCGGTTCTCGGGGCGCTTCTTGTTGAAGGCATAGTGCGCCGCCGATTCATAGGTGCCGGCGACATACACCCCATAGCCGAACTTCGCCTTCCCGTCGCCTTCCAGCGCGTGAGACAGATCGAACGTATCGAACAGCATGGAACTCCCGTGATAATAGATGGCCATTGTCGTGTCGATGAATGTGGTTTGCTGACAAATATACGAAGATTCCGCGCCGTTTTTTCTCTTCTCTTGAAAAATGTGAATCCCGCTTGCGTATTTCCTTAAGTAGATCATTTCATCGGCATTCTGCCATTCTTTGGCACAATGCCGGCCTATTTTTGCACCGATGCCCAGTAAAAAAGAATTGTCGCTCCCTCTTGAAGTAGCCGAAGCGTTTCCCGGCCTGACCCCCGGCCAGTTCCGGCTGTTGGGTTACTGCGCCTACCGCGGCGGCTTCCCGCTCAATCCCTGGACGGTCACCCTCTACGACGGCCGTTTCGAAATCCCGAAGGGCCGGACGGAGGCCGATCGGAAAGCCTTGGAGCAGAAAGGCTTCCTCGTGGGCGGGGAAATCCTGCCGCGGGACTATTTCCGCATCGTCGTCCCGGTCGTGAAGCATTTCCCGGAATGGGCCCGCGCCTACGGGGATTTCAGCCGGTTCCGGTCCGAGACGTCGGCCTACCTGTGGGCGGTCGCGGAATGCATCGCCGCCGGAAACCTTTCCCAGGCGCGAAAGCTCCGCTTCCCCGCCAAGGAGGGCATCTGGCAGTATTTCATCGACCTCCTCTTCGCCGACGGCTATGGGGACAAAGTCCTGTCCATCCTCCCGCAGAAGGAGGCAGAGCAGCTCCTCGCCATCTTCCTGCAGGACAAGTTCGAGAACGGGCTGCTGGATGAAAGCACCCTCGACACCGTCCTGGCATACGCCCGAGACGGTTTCCCCCGGTCGGTGGACATCCCCGGCCGGACCGCCGCCTACACCTACTATCTCACCGGCGTCCTCCCCGAAGATCCTTCGCCGGGCCGGTCCTTCTGGGCCGACGGCATCCGGGCTACGGACCAGTTGCTGAAAGGGAATCTGCCCGAGGCGCTTGAAACGTTCCTGAAGGCCCGGTCCCTGACGCCGCCCGGCTGCGACGGAACGTTCCCGGACCGGCTGATGACCTGGTTCTACGCGCTGTGCCTGGTGCGCAGCATCCGGAAGTACCAGAGCGCCCGGGCGGAGCGGGCGCTGGACGCGCTGAAGCTGAGTTCCGGCTTCCGCTACGACCCGATGCACGCCGTGACGCAGACGCTCCTTGTCCATATGGACGAAAGCGAGAAGAACAGCCTGGGCCTCGTCGCCGGCGAACTCCGGAAGCACCTGGAACGGGATCGGACCGTTCTGGGACGGGACATGGCGCTCGCCGTGCTGCGGTATTTCAAGGCGGACGACGAGCGGATCTCCGCCCTCGGGCTGGACCCGTCGGCCGTCCCCTGCATTCCCGTTTTCCGCAACGAGACGGCGGAGTTCTGTCCGACGGTCTCCGCCGAAAAACAGCACCTGCGCGATCTCTTCGGCGGTCCCGGCGTCCTGTCCGCCATCCCCAGAAAGGAAGCCTGGGAAATGGCGCTGAACGACCTTTCCGCCTCCGTCGCCTCCTCGAAGCAGGAGGACGCCTCCGAGAAGCGGATCATCTATTTCGTGGACGACAAGTGGATCACCGCCGTCATCGAACAGCGCCGCCTGCCCGGAGAAACGGAATGGTCCGGGGACAAGCTCCTGTCCCGCAGCCGGCTCGTCAAGGGCGGCTACGACTCGATGGACCTGCTCGACCACCAGGTCGCCCGGGGACTCGGGAACAAAGTCGTCGACCAGCCCGACACCGAAGTCGTCCTTCCCGTCCTGGCCGGGAGCGGGCGGCTGTTCACGGGGCAGTTCTACCGACCCCCGTACCGGCTGCTTCCCGTGGCGTTGGAACAGCCCTTCGTGGCCTTCTCCGGCAAAGACGGGTCCATCGCGGTCTCCTCGAACGTGGTGCGCCGCCAGGACGGAACCGTTCCGGAAGTCTCCGTCCTCCGCAATGGCGGCAAGTACACCTGCATCCGGGCGAACCCCGTCCAGCGCGACATCCTCGCGCGCCTGCTGACGGTAGGGGTTTTCCCCGTCTCTGCGCTGCCGCTCATCCGGCACACCATCGACTCGCTGGAAGGGATCCTCGAGGTGCGGTCGGACCTGCCCGCGATGGCGGTCATCCCCACCCTCCAGGGAAGCCCGCGCATCTGCATCCGACTCACCCCGCTCCCGGACGGGGACGGGTACGGAATCGACCTCTCGGCCGCCCCCTTCGAGGAAAGCGACCTGCGGTGCGAGCCCGGCCGGGGGCCCGAGGACGTCTATGACACCTCGGGCGGCGACCCGCGCTTCATCCGCCGCGACCTCCAGGCCGAATACGACAACTATGCCGCGCTGACGGGCTACCTCAAGGAGGAGCTGGCGCTGGAATTCCAGGACGGGAAGCACGGCGAGCTCTACGCCAGCGAGTCGCTTCTCGGCGTGCTCTCCTGGGCCTACGACCACCGCGACAAGTGCTTCGTCGAATGGCCGGAGGGCCGCGCGCTGCGCTTCCGGGGGGACGTGAAGGACAAGGACATCGACATCACGGTCAAGTCCGGCGTCAACTGGTTCGAGGTGGAGGGGGAGGTGTCCATCGGCGAGGACCGGTTCAAGCTCGCCGACCTTCTGGAGGCGATGCGCCGGTCCGACGTGAAGGGATTCATCCGCCTGGGCGACAAGGACTATGTGCGGATGACCAAGACCCTGCAGCGGCATCTCCAGGCGATGGACGAGATGATGTCCGCCCGCGCCGGCAAGAACCGGGTCGTGCCCGTGTACCGCGTGGGCCATCTCGCGCAGATTCTCGGCGACGAGGGCGGCCTGCGGGGCACGATGGACGAGGGATTCAAGAGCCTGTTGAACAGGATGCAGCAGGCCTACGACTCCACCCCGACGCTGCCGGACGGGCTGAAGGCCACCCTCCGCGACTACCAGAAGGAAGGGTACGTGTGGATGAAGCGCCTCGACGCCTGGGGCGCCGGCGCGTGCCTTGCGGACGACATGGGCCTGGGAAAGACCGTCCAGAGCATCGCCTTCCTGCTAAGCAAGGCCGCCGAAGGGCCTTCACTCGTCGTGGCGCCAAAATCCGTCGTGCCGAACTGGGAGATCGAGGTGGCGAAGTTCGCCCCGTCGCTCAAGGTGACGGTCCTCAACGACGTCGCGCACCGCGACGCGCACATCGCCGCCGCGGGCCCCGGCGAGCTGGTGCTCACGACCTACGGCGTGCTCAGCACGGAGTCGAAGGCGCTCGCGCAGAAGGAATGGAACGTCGTCTGCCTGGACGAGGCGCACCAGATCAAGAACCGCAACACGCGGGTGAGCGCGGCGGCGATGGACCTCCAGGCTCGCAGCCGGCTCATCCTCACGGGAACGCCCCTGCAGAACCACCTCGGGGAGTTGTGGAACCTCTTCCAGTTCATCAATCCGGGCCTGCTCGGCGAGTGGTCGGACTTCAAGGCCCGCTACCTGCACGGCGAACTGGACGAGCAGCACAGCGAGTTCCTCCGCGACCTGGTGCAGCCGTTCATCCTCCGCCGCACCAAGGAGGAGGTTCTGGACGAGCTTCCGGAAAAGATCGTCTGCGAGCAGCTGGTGGACCTCTCCGACGAAGAGATGCGCGTGTACGAGGCGATGCGCCAGTATGTCGAGGCGCACGTGAACCGCATCGGCGGCGGGAAGAACAGGAAAAAGAAGCAGGACGACACCGTCAAGGTCGAGTTCTTCGCCGAGCTGACGAAACTCCGCCTCGCGGCCCTGTCGCTGTCGCTCGTCCACGACGACTGGCAGCTGGGGTCCAGCAAGACCGACGCCCTGATGGGCCTCCTGGAATCCATCTCGGCCGTTCCCGGGAACCAGGTGGTGGTCTTCAGCCAGTTCACGTCCTACCTCGCCGAGGTGCGGGCCCTCCTGGACCGGAAGAAGCGCCGCTACCTGTACCTGGACGGCCAGACGGAGCTGGAAGAGCGGGGAGACATCGTGCGGCAGTTCCAGGACGGGGACTGCCCCCTCCTCCTCGCCAGCCTCAAGGCCGGCGGCCTCGGGCTCAACCTCACGGCGGCGAACTACGTCATCCTCCTGGACCCGTGGTGGAACCCCGCCATCGAGAACCAGGCGATGGACCGGGCGCACCGGATCGGCCAGCAGCGGATGGTCACCGTCATCCGCCTCATCGCCCGGCACACCATCGAGGAGAAGATCCTCCGGCTGCACGAGACCAAGCAGGCGCTCGCGGACGAGATGCTGGACGGCACCGCCTACAGCGGCAAACTCACGATGGACGACGTCCTGGATATGGTTTCCCCCTTCAGATAACGGTCAATGGACACGCAGGACAAAAGCGCTTGGTGCGGATGGCTGCGGGGTGTCCTCGCAGATATGCTCGCCGGAACGGGGCTCCGCCCGGAGGTGGAATACGAGCCGGAGAGGGACCGGTGTCTCGTCCGGATCGTCTGTCCGCTGGAATGGCGGGTCACCAACTGGATCCGGGGTGATGAACTCACCTTGGAAAAGGCGCTGGAGACCGTCGACCCCGTGCTGCTGTTCTACCGCGAGGCCTGGCCGGAACGGATGTGCTCCGACGCGCAGTACGAACTCTTCCGCCAAGTGCCGGGGGTGTTCGAGTGGACGACGGAACAGGCGCCGGACATCCTCTACCGCGTGACGATGCAGCAGCTCCAGCAACGCTACGGCCCGCGTTGCGTCAAGGGCATCACGATGTACGAGGACCAGCTGGTCGTGCACACGCGCTGGGCGGGCGACTTCTACATCGGCATCGACCAGTATCGGAAGCGCCTTGAGGAAGTCTCGCACGCGATGCGGGCCTTTATGCGGAAGCCGCTCCGTCACCAATATCTTTATCAGTTGAGACATGGAAAGAAACCTGAGAAATAGGGTCGAAGCGCTGCTGGAGGCCCTTTCCGTCGGGGTGCTCGAGCGGGAGGAGGCCCTCGGCCTGGCCCTGCTGAGCGCCGCCGCGGGAGAGAGCATTTTCCTGCTGGGACTTCCCGGCGTAGCCAAAAGTATGATCGCCCGCCGGCTCGCCCTGGCGTTCCGGGACGCCCGCCGGTTCGAATACCTGATGAGCCGCTTCAGCACCCCGGACGAGATCTTCGGCCCGGTGTCCATCTCCAAGCTCAAGGACGCCGACACCTACGAACGCGTGACCGACGGCTACCTGCCCACGGCCGACGTGGTCTTCCTCGACGAGATCTGGAAGGCCGGCCCCGCCATCCAGAACAGCCTCCTCACGGCTCTCAACGAGAAAATCTTCCGCAACGGGCGCGAGGATGTTCCCCTCCCCCTCAAGGCGGTCATCGCCGCCTCCAACGAGCTCCCCGCCCAGGGCGAGGGCCTGGAAGCGCTCTGGGACCGGTTCCTCGTGCGCTACATCGTAGACCCGATCCGGGACAAGACGAACTTCCTCTCACTCCTGACCGGGAAGGCGGCCGTCCCCTGCCCGATTCCGGCGGAACTCCCGTTCACCCCGGAAGAGATGAAAGCGATGCTCGATGAGCGGGACGGCATCGTCATTCCCGGGGAAATCCTCGAGTTCCTCTATGCTTTGCGCACGCGTTACGCGCCAAAGGCGGACCTCCATCCCGAGGAGGACGAGGACGAAGAGAGCATCCCCTACGTGTCCGACCGCCGCTGGAAGAAAATCGCCGGCCTACTCCGGACCTCGGCCCTCCTCAACGGCCGGGAGGCGGTGGACTGGTCGGACTGCCTACTTCTGGAGCACCTCCTCTGGGACAACGACGCCCAGCTTCCGCGGGTCCGGGAAGACATCGCCCGGGAACTCATGGTCCAACTGCTGAAAGGAACCGTCTCCGTCGATGAAAACCGGTGGAAGAAGGCTCCCGCGACCGGGTCGGCGAAGTTCTGGAGCCCCGACGGGGGCGTCCACTACGCTTTCGAGGCCGGGGGCGAACTGATGCTGATCGCCGCAGAAGACTACGAGCGGCTGAGAAGCGGGCGGACCGGCGGGCGGTTCGGAGAGAACGGGACGATCCTTCTGACGGACGGTCCCGGCGATTTCTCCATCTGCAGTCCCAAGGCCGGGATGGTGACCATCGGCAGTTTCAGCTATCCGCTGCGCCGGGAAGGGACGATGGCCGGGCGCTCCGGGTCCTTCCTCTCGGAGGTGATGGCCTCCACCAACGACCGCATCGGCATCCTCCGGGCGCAGGTGGACGCCAACCTGTTCACCCGGCCCATTTCCGCTTACGAGGCCCTCGGAGAGGAGCTCCGTCGATACGGTTCCAAATCTTCCGCGCGGTAATGCTGTACTCCCGGCTGATCGACGCGCTCCTGGACGAGTGCATCGCCGCCAATCTGGGCGGGTACGACGTGGAGGACATCCTCGCCGACCGGGCCACCGGCGGAGACCTCATCCGGGAAATCCTGGTCCTGGGCGTCTGCGACCTCCGGTTCAAGGGGGCCGTCCGCGTAGCGAAAGCCTGGCGGGAAGAAGCGCACAGAATGCTGGAAGCGTTTGCGCAGGAGCTGCTCGACACCCCGGACCTTTCCCGGGACGAGGCCCTGATGCGGCTGGAGGCCTTCCTCTCGAACCTTTTCTTCCAGGCCGTGCCGATGAGAGGGGCCGATTCCGGAGATCGACACGCACAGACAGATACGCAGGGGCGGGGAAAAGGGAAAGAGGAGCCGCTCTCCCGGGAGGAGGAGCGGCGGGAGGAACTCCGCTTCCTGAAAAGCCTCCCGCCCTCTTTGCGGAAGCTCGCCCGGCGCATCGGCCGCGCCGGCGGCGAGGAGAAGGCCCCCTCGGGGCGCTTCCCCGCCGCCGCCAAATCCGACATCGCCGGCATCACCGTGGGAGACGACCTGAACAGCCTCCTCCCGTCCGAGATCGCCCTGCTCGCGGGACGCGAGACGGAGGACGTCTTCTTCCGCAATTTCGTCGGGAAGCGGCTTCAAGTCTTCGCATCGGCCTCCGCCGGCCAGGAGCCCGTGCGCAGGCAGGACGGTCCCGTAGTCATCTGCCTGGACCGGAGCGGGTCGATGACGGGACGGCCTTCGGACGTCGCCCGGACCCTCGCGATGGCTGTCACCGTCTATGCCAAGCGACGGCAGCGGCCCGTGACCATCCTTCTATATGGCAACGACGAAATGGACCGTTTCACTGTGAAGAACCTCCGGAAGCAGCGCAAGGCCCTGGTGCGCTTCCTGTCCTACGACTGCGGCGGCGGCAACAACGAGGAGGAGCTGTTCGGCGCGGTCTTCCGGGAAATCATCCCCCAGGATACCGCTTTTTCCAGCACGGACATCCTGTGCGTGTCGGATTTCCTATGGCCTCCGCTCAGCGAGACGGTGACGGACCTCATTCGCGCGAACAAGGCCAAAGGGATGAAGTTCTACGGCCTGGACGTCACCGGGAGCCATCCTCCCACCCCCGTCATCGACGCGATGTGGATCTGGGACCGGCGCACGGACGATGTCAGGCCGGCTGATGAAAAAAGTTGAAAAAAGGTTGAAATACCCGAGCCATTTCTCCGTATCATAATGCAGAACAGACAATGCAAATGATACAGAAAAACATGCTGGGTAAGGACGGCCTTACCGTTACGAGTGCAAACCATGTGGCAAACATTGCCAAGGAAATGTACGAGGCTGCAGAAAGCAGACTGAAAGCCATGAAGCTGTGTTCGCGGGACTTTACGTTGGCCGTGAACGGAAAAACCTACCGCGTGGAGAACGAAGCGGCGAAAACAGACTTGGAGACCCTGGGGGCCACCCTGCGGGAAATTGGCGAGCTGAAATCCCTGATTGCGTACCTGCGCGAAGGGATTAGGGCGAAGGAAGAGCTGAAGTTGAGCAATACGTTTGAGACGTACATTGACGAACTGATTAAGGAGGGAAGGAAGGACCTTGTGAGGCCTACGGCGAAGCCTGAGCCGACCTTTGACATGAAGTTTGACGAACTGACGGCCGAGCAGAAGGCGCGCTACTTTGCGCTGGAGGCGAAATGTGCGACGATTGGCAAGTGCATACACCCCGACGGGGCGTTTGCCAAGGCGAGAAACGACTTTTTTGAACACAAGCAGAACCCCACTGAAGTGGTGGGAAGCGGACAGGAGGCGGAAGTGTACGAGTACACGAGCAACTTTACCGAAGAAGAGGTGAACGAGGCGTTTTTTGCCCTGCAGAAGGAGTACCGCAGCATGCAGGCGGAACTGAACAGGCTGAAAGCCGAGGTGGACGAGAAAGTGGACGAGGAGAACAAGGTGCAGAACCGTGAATTGGCGGCGGCCTTGCAACTTTGGAGCGAAGCGCGCAAAGCCGAGAGACTGAAGTACGATGCAGCCGTGAAGGCATTGAAAGTGGTGATACCCCAAAACTTGTTGGGGGTGTACGAAAAGGTGAAAGCTGTGATGTAATATGATGTAATGTAATATGATTGGCCAGGGTCGGGGCCCCCTGTCTTGGGGGCCGAAAACCCGAATATGGACAGCCGGGAAGGGACGATCACACCGTTGGTCCGGAAGGACCACTATATTTGATAAAACCTTTTCACCAGACCCATTCCGGACGGCAAGACTCCTTTTTTAAAAAATCCAAGCTGCGTCCCACTGGCCGCATGCGTCCGCACGACGGCCTGATGGAGCCTCTTGGTTGACATTCATTTTGCTCTCGATATCGCGCCGCCCGGGTCCTCGATATGATTTTGGACTCTATGCCCTTCGGGCTGTCCATAGGCCAATCTTTTTATAGACTTAGACAAGGAATTATGCCCATAAAAACCATACGCATTTGCGAGGAGGAAGAAGCCAAGCAGATGCTGAAAGACGGCACCATGGACCGCTTTCTCCAGCAGTGGCGCCAGCAATACCCGGGAGAAAGCAAGATGGCGATGATAAAGCTTGTGTGGAACGCGAACAAATGCGGCCTCCGGGAAGCGAAAGAGCTGGTGGACAACTGGATGCTGGAGGTGCGATTTGAAATTGGGGACCGGTTTTACATACGTTATGCGGGCGACCGCCCCCTGCTGTACCAGAAAAGTGGAGCAGAATGGATCCAGGTAACCCAAGACAGCACCCATACGGCCATGACTGACCTGGAACTTTGGTTTAGGAGCCTGGAGGACCACAGCCCGTGGGGCAGGGGCCTTGTGAGCCCCAAGCCGTTCCGGTTCAAGAACTACGGGGAGTTCTGAACCGGAACGGCCGGTGAAAGATCGTCCCCTCTTCGGAGTACTATATAGAGCTATGGCAAACGTTAACATCAACACGACGGAGCTGCGGGCGCTCCTGGATCTCACGCCCGCCGACCAGAACATCATGCTGGTGGGCAACCACGGCATCGGCAAGTCCGAAATCCTTACCGAGTACTTCTCCGGGAAGGGGATGCGGGTCGTTCCGCTGTTCCTCGGACAGATGTCCGACCCGGGCGACCTGATCGGCATTCCCAACCGCAACGAGACCACCGGCAAGACGGAATTCATGCCGCCGTGGTGGTTCCCGCTGGACGGCCGGCCCATCGTCCTGTTCCTGGACGAGCTGAACCGCGCCCGGCCGGAAGTCCTGCAGACGATCATGGACCTGGCCCTGAACCGCAAGCTGGCGGGCCGGAGCCTGCCGGAGGGCAGCCGGATCATCTCGGCGGTGAACGCGGGCGAACAGTACCAGCTCACCGACCTGGACCCGGCCCTCGTGTCCCGGTTCAATGTCGTCGGCTTCCGCCCCACCGTGCAGGAATGGCTCCTGTGGGCCGAGCAGGCCGGCGTGGACGGCCGCGTCCGCGACTTCATCCGCGAGAATCCGCTGTGGCTGGACAAGGACCCCGACGCCAAGGAGGGGGCCGACACGGGCTTCGACAAGACCCCGGACCGCCGCGGCTGGAAACGCGTGAGCGACATCCTCCAGGGCGTGAACGAGATCACCCCGGTCGTGACCAAGGCCATCTCGGCCATCGTGGGCCCGAAAGCCGCCAGCGCCGTGGTCTCGAGCATTTCCGCCCACAAGATCCTCTCCGGACGGGAAGTCCTCCAGAACCTGGAGAAGCACCTCCCCACCCTCCGGGGCTACGAACTGCACCAGCTCTCGGTCGTGAACGACGGCATCTTCCGCCACCTGGAGGTGGAGAAGCTCGCCGGCACGGCCAAGGAAAAGGCCCGCAAGAACGTCGAAGCCTACTTCGACTTCCTCACGAAGGAGAAGAAGGAGGCCGCCGCGCACTTCGCGAACCTCTACGTGCAGCACGGGACCTATCCCAACGCCATCTCCTTCCTGGCCCGCGAGTGTCCGGTCCTCACGATGACGATGGTCGTCTACGTCAAAAGCATCCGCTAGATGAAAGAGCGAATCACACGGATCCTGGAGCGCTGGTTCATTGCCGAGCCGGCGCTCTTCCAGGTGTTGTGCACGCACAGCATCGAGGAGAACGCGGCGATGCCCTGCCCCGTGCGCTCCGGCGCGCGGAAGGTGGAGTACAACCCCGACTTCCTGAAAGAGATGGGCGACCTGGCCCTGGAGCAGGCGCTCCGCACGGAAGCGATCCGGATCCTGCTGAAGCACCCTTACCAGCGGAAGCCCGACGCCTGCTCCCAGCAGGCCATCGCCGTGGGCAGCAACCTCACCATCGGCGACAACTACCAGTTCGGGAACCTCAACATCGAGCACCCCAAGGACTTCGGGCTCCCCACCGGCCGCGAGTACGAGTGGTACTCTCGCCGCATCCAGGACATGCTGCCGCCGGGCGCAGGCGAGGACGGAGACGGAGACGGAGACGGGGACTCCAGCTCCAGCTCCAGCTCCAACTCTAACTCCAACTTCAAATCCAAATCCGGCGCCGCCTCCGACGGCGATTGTCGCTCCGACAAGCTCGCCGCCCATGCGGACAGGAACACGGCCCTGTCCGAGCTCTGGGCCGAGGACGAGCTCACGGTCGCGATGATCGACGGAATCATCGAGGGCTGCAAGGACTGGGGGACCCTCGCCGGGAACTTCGCTGAAAAGCTCAAAGCGTCCGCCAAGGCGAAAATCAACTGGCGGAACGTTCTGTCCGGCTTCCGGGCCAGCATTCTGTCGACGCACCGGAAACTCACCCGGATGCGCCCCAACCGCCGGACGGGGTTCGACAACATGGGCTCCATCCGCCGCTTCGACACGAAATTGCTCGTGGCGGTGGACGTGAGCGGGTCCATCTCCTCGCAGGACCTCTCCTACTTTTTCGGCGTGATCAACAGCGCCTTCCGCTACGGGTTCACCGCCGTGGACGTCATCCAGTTCGACGCGGGCTTGCAGGTAGTCCAGACCCTGAAGAAGGTGATGCAGGACGTCACCGTCCTGGGACGCGGCGGCACTTCCTTCCAGGAGCCCATCGATTATGCCCACGAGAACGGCTACGACGGGCTCGTCCTCCTCACCGACGGGTATGCTCCGGAGCCCGTCATCCCCGACAACATGCGCTGCAAGCTGGTCTGGGTGTGCAACGACCGGAGCAGTTATGAAGATTCGCACCGCTGGATGGAGAAATCCGGCCGTGTCTGCATCATGGAATTGAAATGAGCATCAAGGGTAAACTGTTCAGGGACCTGACCGAGGAGGAAGTCCTCGAGGTCGGGATGGAAGTGGTTCCGGAATTCCGCGAGCGGTTCCGGAACACGGGCGAATTCGACGTAGGCCGCTGCGTCCAGATGGCGCTGAGCCGCATCGAGCGACTGTACAAGTCCAAGCACGGGCTTTACAAGAACGCGCAGATCGGCCGGCGCGAACGGGAGGATATCCGCCAGATCATGGTCCATTACCAGCCGCTCCTCTATGAGCGGATCGACGGGGTCCGGCGGCGCATCCTCCAGGCCCGCAAAGTGACCGAGATCAACGCGGCCACGGCCAAGGTTCTCATCACGGAACGGTTCCGGGAAATCGGGCTGAAAACCCAAGTGACCGGACAGATGTACCGCGCCCGCGTGGAAGTGATCGTCTCGTCCTCCTACCGGGTCCGGTTCTACGTGAACTACAAGAAGATGCTGCAGGAAGGCGTGCTGGACAACGCCGTCGCCGCCGTCCAGGACCTGGCGAAGGCGATGGACCGCCTGGGGTACGGCGCCGTCGTCGAGCGGTGCTGACTAGAGATAATCCTTCGTCACAGACTCCGGGCAGGCGCGCACGCCCGCCGGCAGGCCGGCGTAGAGGACGCGGCCGCCGTCCTCGCCGGCGCCGGGGCCCAGCTCGACGAGCCAGTCGGCGCTACGGATGACGTCCAGGTTGTGCTCGATGAGCCAGACCGTGTTGCCGCGGTCCACGAGCGTGTCGAAGAGGCGGATGATGTGGCGGATGTCCTTCGTATGGAGACCGTCCGTGGGCTCGTCGATGATGAAGATCTTCCCCTCCACTCCCAGATAGGAGGCCAGTTTCAGCCGCTGGAGTTCACCGCCCGAGAGGGTGGAAAGCGCCTGGTTCAAGTGCAAGTACTGCAGTCCCACGTCTACGAGGGGCTGCAGTTTTTGTTCGATCACGGTCCCTTTGAAGAAGGCCGAGGCGAGGCGGACGGAAAGGTCCATCACCTGGGCGATGTTGAGCGTCTCGCCGGTCGCTCCGGTCACGGTGTAGGCCAAGGCCTCGGGCGCGTAGCGCAGACCGCCGCAAGCCTCGCAGGTGGTTTCGATGGCGTCCATGAAAGCCATCTCCGACACGATGACGCCCTTGCCGCCGCACACGGGGCAGGCGCCCTTGCCGTTGAAGGTGAAGTATTCCTCCTTCATCTTATGGGCCTTCGCGAAGGCCTTGCGGATGTCGCCGGCCACCTCCATATAGGTCGCGGGCGTGGACCGCAGGCTCACGCCGATGTTCTCCTGGCTGATGTACACCACCTCGTCCGGGTTCGGATAGGCCCGGCGGAAGCACTCCATCAGGGAGCTCTTCCCAGAGCCCGCGACGCCGGCGACGACGCCGAAAACGCCCAGGGGGAGGTCGATGGAAACGCCCTTGAGGTTGTGCAGGGTGGCGTTTTCCAGGTGGAAGAGATTCCCGGTCGAGCCGGGAATGACGTCTGAAGGCGAGCCGGGAATGACGTCGTCCGTCATGGCCGACCTGATCGGCCATCTCGGGTGCTCCTTGAACGGCACCGGGGCGCCGAGGAGGGAGCCGGTGGCCGTGCCGGAGCGGAGGAGGGCGTCGTAGGAGCCCTCGAAGACGATGCGGCCGCCGTCGATGCCCGGGCCGGGGCCCAGGTCCACGACGTGGTCGGCGATCCGGATCATCTCCGGGTGGTGCTCCACGAGGAGGACGGTGTTTCCCGCGTCGCGCAGGCGCTGGACCGAGCGCTTCATCCGCTCGATGTCGCGGTTGTGCAGGCCCACGCTGGGCTCGTCCAGGATGTAGAGCACATCGGCCAGCGAGGAATTGATGTATTTGGCGATCTTGCAGCGCTGGGCCTCGCCGCCGGACAGCGTCCCGACGGGCCGGTCCAGGCTCAGGTACCCGAGGCCGATCTCCTCCAGCGCCGTAAGCCGCGCGCCGATGGCCGCCTGGAGGTCCACCGCCAGCGGATCGGCAATCGCCCGGATCCAGGCATTCAGCCGTGATATCGGCATCGCGCAGGCCTCGGCGATATTGACCCCCTCGATCCTGCAGGTCAAGACCTTCGGATTCAGCCGCGTGCCGCCGCAGTCGGGACAGGTGCCCATCGTCAGCATCGGATTGAGCACCGCCGCGTGCAGGAGGCCTTCCTCGGAATTGATGATGGACCGGTACATCCGGGGAATGAGGCCCTCGTATTTTGCCGATTTGGGCCAGTTGGAGGGCGGGTTCTTGAGCCGGATCTGCGGGCTGTTCAGGAACAGGTCCAGCTCCTCCGGCGAGTAGTCCTTGATTTTCTTGTCCAGGTCGAACAGGCCGCTGTGGGCATACCGGATCCAGCGCCAGCCGCCCTTGCCGAAGGCGATGTAATGGATCGTATCCTCGTCATTGAGGCTCTTGTCGAAGTCCACGAGCTTGTGGATGTCCAGCTCCCGGATTTCGCCGAGGCCGGAGCAGCGCGGGCAGCTCCCCTGCGGGTGGTTGAAGCTGAACGAGTCGGAATACCCGACGAACGGCTTCCCCACGCGGGAGAACAGGAGCCGCATCAGGGCATAGATGTCGGTGTAAGTGCCCACCGTGGACCGGGAGTTCTTGGCGGGCTTTTTCTGGTCGATGACCACCGCGATGGGCAGTCCCTCGATCTCGTCCACGTGCGGACGCCCGTACTTGGGCAGATATTGCTGCACGAAGGTCGGGAAGGTGTCGTTCAGCTCCCTGCGCGACTTGGCCGCGATCGTATCCAGCACCAGCGAGCTCTTCCCCGAGCCCGAAACGCCCGTGAACACGGTGATCTTGTATTTGGGAATGTCCAGGGAAACGTCCTTCAGGTTGTTCTCCCGGGCGCCCCGGATACGTATGATGTCCCTCTCTTGCATAATTTGCGTGAAGATACGCATTTTTGTGGGAAAACCTGTCATTCCGGACGTGTGCTCCCCCATTTCGGACGTGACTCCTGCCATTCCCGGCTCGACCGGGAATCTCTCTTCCCAAAAGTGCAAAAAACAGTCATTTTACCCTTATTCTTTTGATTTTGACCGATAAAAGTGTGAAAAAGTGTGTTTTGCACAGATTTCTTGAAATTCGTAGCTTTGCAGTATGAAACGACTTGTCATTCTTTCAGTTATCCTGCTTCTAGGTCTCCTCCCCACCGGGGCCCGGGAATACGCGGTTTCCGGTCCGGAAGGCGGGCTGGCTATGAAGATTGCCCTGCCGGACGGGTTCGACCCCGACAGGGACGAGTGTCCGATGGTTCTCCTGATGCACGGCATCTTCTCCAGCAAGGACTACAACCCGATGCCCTCCCTCGCAAAGGCGCTCGCCAAGGCCGGCATCGCCTCCATCCGCTTCGACTTCGACGGCCACGGCAAAAGCGAAGGCCGGATGCAGGATATGACGATCGAGAAGGAGATTGCCGATGCGATGGCCATCTGGGAATACGCCAAATCGCTGCCCTATGTGACGCAGATCGGCCTTCTCGGGCACTCGCAGGGCGGGGTCATCGCGTCGATGACCGCCGGCCGGCTGGCCGCCGCAGGCGGCGCCGTCCCCGCCGGCGTCGTCCTCCTCGCCCCGGGCTCCGTCATCAAGCAGGCCTGCCAGGGCGGCAAGTTCTTCAACGCCCGCTTCGACCCCGCCGACCCGCCGGAGTACATCCGCTGCTGGGGCACGATGAAGCTCGGCCGCGAATACCTCCTCACCACCCAGCAACTGGACATCTACGGCACAGCCGCCTCCTACCACGGCCCCGTCCTGCTCCTGCATGGAACCAAAGACTCCATCGTCCCCATGTGGTGCAGCGAGCAGTACCTCGAAACCTACGGCGACCGGGCCACTTTGGTGAAAGTCGACGGCGAAAACCACCTCATCACCCGCCGCAAACCCGAAATCCTCTCCCGCACTGTCGCCTTCTTCCGGGAGGTCTTCGATTGACCCCGGTTGTCCGCTTTGAAAGTGATCCACCTTGTCTATTACGTGCGGAAATGACATAACCCCAAAAAGGGAAGTCTCTTTACTGCAGATTCTCCATTATAGCCTAAATGTATTCAAATAAGCATTTTCCCGAGAAACGGTACCTCTGCAACAGACCATGCGGGAAATGAGGCTACTATGCTTCACTCCTAAGGAAATACCGGTCAAGAACAACTATTTCAGAAATAAATGGAGTGGCTGCTTTTTGAGCACATTATTCAAATCATTTTATATATTTGCAACAATCAAGGGCAAGTGTGAATTATGATTATTAGAACGACCTATATGAAAGTAGCGTTGCTTTCCATCTTTCTACTCTTGAGTGTTCCAACTCAGAATGTGTCCGCTCAGACTCGGCCAAAACAATGTGAAGCTATCACAAAGAAAGGAACTCGATGTAAGAACAACGCAATCAAGAACACGAAGTATTGTCAAGTTCATCAGGCGAAGTCTCCGAATGTTCAGCAATGCAAGGCTAAGACTCAGAGTGGAACAAGATGTTCCAAAGCGGCGAAAACAGAGGGGTACTGTACTCAGCATTACAAGATGCATCTAGAAGGTAAGATATGATTGAATCACATCATTGATGCGTCTATCAATACCTTTCACTTCCATTTTTCGAATGGCGTTATCTCCGTTAATATGTCATACCCAATTACTGCGAGCAATCTAATTATCCTTGGTGGTTGAGTGTTCTTTGCTCTTCTTCTGGGCTCTCAATTCTTCCAGATAGCGAGCAGTGATGACACCCGAAGGCAAGGCGATGATGGCAACACCGAACAAAGAGGAGAGCATGCTTACTAATCGTCCGATATCGGTTACCGGAGTCAGGTCGCCGTAGCCAACCGTAGTAAGCGTGACTGTCGCCCAATAAAGAGCATCAAAAAAATCCTCAAATACCGTGGCTCCTGTTACTGGGTTCACGTGGGGCTCAGCATTAAACATAATAAGTGCCGTGAGGAAAACGTAGAACACTGCTATTCCCAGCACAGTTAGCAGTACGCCCTTCTCTTTACGGATGACCTTTCCCAAGACTTGAATATTTTCGGCGTACCGAATAAACTTAAAAAGCCGCAGGGTTCTCAAAAGCCGAGTCACTCTGAGTATTTTGAACCCTCTACTGAGAATACTGAGCGCCGGTAAAATCGACAGAAGATCAATGATGGCCCACCCGGTGAAAGGATATAATACAAAGGACCATGCTTTCTTCCCCACTCGGTAATCTGCTGTAATCCAACGAAAAAGATAGTCTAGAATAAATAAGGAAACTGTAATCTGCTCAATGATACGAAATGCGATGGTATCCTCCACGAACATTAAAGGAATGATACTCATCGTAATCGCTATGAGCATAAAAATGTCATAAGCGAGACTCAGCTTATCTCCATTTCGTGAAGGCTCTATTATTTCATAAACACGTTTTCTCATATCAATGATTCTCCATATTGCTAATCCAATCACTCCACTATGGTCATGATTATCTGATTTACTCACAAAGGTAAGGAATAATCCCATTAAGCAATCGTTATAAAAGGCTGAAACTGCGACAAAAAAGTGCCAGACTTAATTCGCGACATCGTTTTCGGAGGCCTTCGGCCGACAAGGAAATCAGTCGGATTCCGCAAGCGGCATCCGACAACCGCTCCGCGGGGGCACTTAAGGGAGGGGGTCCGGGGGTCTTCCCCCCGGTAGCCCCTGGGGGCAGCGCGAAGCGCGGGGGATATACACAGGTATCTGCACGAAAAAAGGTCACCGACGCGAGTCGATGACCTTTTTTCGTGGAGATAGTCGGAATCGTATCGACACTGCATTCAGCCCTACAGGCCTCTACAAATCACTATTCTACGCTGAAGAAATGCAGGTATAGGTATTGGATATTACCTAAATTTGTTACATTTTTG
>JAFRPH010000057.1 GCA_017429205.1 Bacteroidales bacterium | reverse complement strand
CCCGCGCCATCGTGAACCAGCCGAAGGTGCTCCTCCTGGACGAGCCCCTCGCCGCCCTGGACCTCAAGATGCGCAAGGACATGCAGATCGAGCTGAAGGAGATGCACAAGAAGCTGGGCATCACCTTCATCTACGTCACCCACGACCAGGAGGAGGCCCTGACCCTCTCCGACACCGTCGTCGTCCTCAACGAGGGCCGCATCCAGCAGATCGGCACCCCGGTGGACATCTACAACGAGCCGGTCAACTGCTTCGTCGCGGACTTCATCGGCGAGAGCAACATCCTGAAGGGCCGCATGATCCGCGACCGCCGCGTCGCCTTCATCAAGCACGAGTTCGACTGCGTGGACGAAGGCTTCGGCGAGGACGTGAAGGTCGATGTCGTCGTCCGTCCGGAGGACATCTACTTCACCACCGATCCGGCGAAGTGCCAGTTCAAGGCGAAGGTCAACACCTGCACCTTCAAGGGCGTCCACTACGAGATGTGGGTGGACACCGACACCGGCTACGAGCTGATGATCCAGGACTACGACCCCTATCCCGTGGGCAGCGAAGTCATGCTGTACATCGACCCGGACGACATCCAGGTGATGAAGAAGGAGCGCGAATGCAACACGCTGTACGGCACCGTCAAGGACGAGGAGCACATCGAGATGCTCGGCGGGGAATTCCCGCTGAAGAGCGAGTTCGAACCCGGCACGGAGGTCAAGGTGGAGATCCCCTTCGAGGCGGTGGACCTGATGGACAACCTGGACGACGGCGTCATCGACGGCGAGGTCCATTTCATCCTGTACATGGGCAACCACTACCACCTGACCATCAAGACCGACGACGGCGACTTCCTCTGGGTCGACACGAACGACATCTGGGACAAGGGCGACCTCGTGGGCATCCGGCTGAATCCCGAGAACAGCAAGAAGGAAATCAAGATCACGCGAAAAGATGAGCAAGCGCAGTAACTGGAGCATCCCGTACGTCATCTTCCTGGTCTTCTTCGTCGTCCTGCCGCTGGTCCTCGTGATGGTGTATGCCTTCCAGGACTCCCAGGGGCACTTCACGCTGGGGAACCTGGCGAAGTTCTTCACGGACAAGGATGCGCTCTCCACGTTCGCCGTCTCCATCGAGGTGGCCCTCGAGAACACGGCCCTGTGCATTCTCCTCGGCTACCCCGCCGCGTGGATCCTGGCGAACAAGCAGTACAACAAGAGCGCGGTCACCATCGTCCTGTTCATCATGCCGATGTGGATCAACGCCCTGATGCGCACCCTCGCCACGGCCCAGCTCTTCACGATGCTGGGCATCACCCTGGGCAAGGGAACGCTCCTGTTCGGTATGGTGTACGACTACCTGCCGTTCATGATCTACCCGATCTACAACGTCCTCGCCAAGATGGACAAGTCCTACGCGGAAGCGGCCGTCGACCTCGGCGCCACCCCGTGGACGGCCTTCTGGAAGGTCACCGTGCCCCTGTCGATGCCCGGCGTCACATCCGGCATCCTGATGGTGTTCATGCCCACGGTGTCCACCTTCGCCATCTCCGAGTTCCTCACGAACAACAAGATCAAGCTGTTCGGTACCATCATCCAGGAGAACATCAACTCCTCGATGTGGAACTACGGCGCGGCCCTGGCGTTCGTGATGCTCATCATCATCGGTATCACCACCCTGTTCGACAAGGACAAGGAACAGCTGGAAGGAGGCCTGATCTAGCCCTATGAAGAAGTTTTTCGCCAAACTGTACATCTGGGTCCTGCTGGTCGTCCTGTACGCCCCGCTGGTGTTCATCGCCATCTTCTCCTTCACCGAAAGCAAGGTGCTGGGCAGCTGGGAGGGCTTTTCCACCGACCTGTACCGGAACCTCCTGACCGGCCAGATGCAGGGGAACGCGTCGCTCCTCGCGGCGGTGAAGAACACGGTTCTCATCGCCCTCGTCGCCGCCGCCGTCTCCACCCTGCTGGGTTCGGTCGCGGCCATCGGCATCCACAACATGAAGGGCCGCTACCGCAAGGCCGTCACCTTCCTGAACAACATCCCGATGATCAACCCGGACATCATCACCGGTGTCTCGCTGTTCCTGCTGTTCGTCTTCCTGCACTTCAGCCAGGGCTACCTGACGGTCATCCTGGCGCACATCACCTTCTGCACCCCGTACGTGGTGCTGAGCGTGATGCCGAAGCTCCAGCAGATGAACCCGAACATCTACGAGGCCGCCCTGGACCTCGGCGCGACGCCGCAGGTGGCGCTCCGCAAGGTCCTGATCCCGCAGCTCAAGCCGGGCATGGTCTCGGGCTTCATCCTCGCCTTCACGATGTCCCTGGACGACTTCGCCGTGACGTTCTTCACCCGCGGCACCATCGGCCTGGACACCCTCTCCACGTATATTTACACCGATGCGCGCAAGGGCGGCCTCACCCCCGAGCTGCGCCCGCTGATGACCTTGATCTTCCTGGTCGTCCTCATTCTCCTGATCATCATCAACATCCGGCAGGACCGGCTCAGCAAACTGAAAGAAAACAAATGAAAAGAATCCTGATCACCCTGGCGGCCGTCGCCCTGCTCGCCGGCTGCTCCGAGGACCGTTCGCAGATCCTCAAGGTTTATAACTGGTCCGACTACATCGACGAGGAAGTCATTCCCGAGTTCGAGCAGTGGTACGAGCAGCAGACCGGCGAGAAAGTCAAGGTCATCTACCAGACCTTCGACATCAACGAGACGATGCTCTCCAAGATCGAGAAGGGCCACGAGGACTACGACGTGGTGTGCCCGTCCGACTACATCATCGAGCGGATGCTCCAGAATGACCTCCTTCTGCCCCTGAACCGCGATTTCGGCAGCACGCCCAACTACATCGACGAGAACCTTTCGCCGTACATCCGGGCCTGCTTCGACAAGATGGACGGCAAGGGCAAGAACGCCAACGACTACTCCGTGGGCTATATGTGGGGCACCACCGGCATCCTGTACAACGCCAAGTACGTGACCGACGAGGAAGCCTCCACCTGGGACATCGTCAAGAATCCCAAGTTCGCCGACCGCATCTTCATCAAGGACTCCGCCCGCGACGTCTATTCGCAGCTCATCCTGAAGGTGAAGGAGCAGGACATCGCCGACGGCAAGCTGACGATGGACCAGCTGATGAACTACACCTCCGACGCGGACATCGCCGCCGTGGAGGAGTACATGAAGGACGTGAAGCCCCTCGTAGCCGGTTGGGAGGCCGATTTCGGCAAGGACCAGATGGTCCAGGAACTGGGCTATGTGAACCTCACCTGGAGCGGTGACGGCGTTTGGGCCATCGACGAGGCCGCCGAGCTCGGCGTCGAACTCCGCTACGCCCTCCCGAAGGAAGGCTTCACCGTGTGGTTCGACGGCTGGGTGATCCCGAAGTATGCGCAGAACACCAAGGCCGCCAGCTACTGGATCAACTTCATGAGCCGTCCGGACATCGTCGTCCGCAACGTCGAGGAGACCGGCTACGTGTCCGTGAGCGGCGCTCCGGAGGTGCGGGACGCCTTCATCGACGAGGACTACGAGCCCATCGACCTCTCCTACTTCTTCTCCCCCGCCGACACCGCCGTCTGCGCGAACCCGGTCCTCTATCCGGACAAGGCCGACATCGAGCGCTCCACCCAGGAGCACGACTGGGGCGAGAACACCGCCAAGCTCATCGAGATGTGGTCCCGCGTGAAGGGCGACAACGCCAATGCGTTCACCTACATCCTCATCGGCCTCTTCCTCGTGGCCGTCGCCGTCTTCGCGTTCTTCGCGAACGCCGCCAAGGCCCGCCGCAAGAAGAGCCGCCGCAAGGCCGGCCGGAAATAGGCCGACAATGCCAGAACAATGAAACCGGCCCTCCAGATGAGCGGGCCGGTTTCTGTTTTGATGGTGGCGCAGTCCTTGATAGACAATCGTTGTATTATCTTTCACGCATGGTCAGACAGTCTCAGCCACAAATCGTTTTCCGAAATGCAAGGCAAGACTCCATCAATGGCTTGCTCCGTCCCTCCACTTTGACGTCCTTTTTATTCAATGTCATTACGATTTCATCACATAGGGCCAAGGCCTCATCTTTTCTTCCAAGCCTCGAGAGGATTCTCGCCCTGTTCATCTGGCAGACGGCGTAATCATATCCTCGTTCTTCCATGATGACACTCTGTATCTCCAGACAGGTATCGTAACACTGTAAAGCTTCTTCCAGTCTTCCCAGGTTCATCAATGCTTTTCCTTGGTTACCATAAGAAGAATTCATTATCTCGTGATTCCGCCCATACGCAGGGAGCCATACGCGGCAAGCCTCCCGGAAATAGTGCAACGCTTCGGGCCATTTCTCCAACTCCCGGTAAATGACACCGACATAATGATAAGGACGTCCAGTTAAAGGATGATCTGCGCCATAGATGGCAATGCTTAAATCCAGCGCCTTCAGTGACAGTTCCAGGGCCTTGTCCAAGTCGCCGTCACACACCAGGCTCATATCTTTATACCCATGCATGACCAAAGGATGCATTTCTCCGTAAAGGCTTACGCTCAGATCCTTCGCTTCTTCCCATGCCTTGTACGCCAGCGTTCCATACTGGTCGTTATCCTCTTTTACGGCCGCATCATAGTAGCAGCTTCCAAGCAGCCTTAGAGAATCTATTACGCCCGGAATGTCGTTGCGCTCCCGGCATAATGCAAGGCTTTTGTTGGCGTACTCCAGGCTGTCCGGGCGACTCGTATTGGCAGACAAGGTCCGGTAGACTTGGGAGGTAACGAGCTCAGGGTGTCGCTTCAAGTGAGAAAGGAGCAAAGAGACGACGTGCTTTTGCGGACGGGTCAGATACAAGACTTGACACAGACGAAGAAGATTTGTGTAAAGAAGGACCAGGTCCTCCGTTCCGTCGAGACAACTCAGATAATCTTCCACCGAATACTTGTTTGGCGCGCCTTCAAAAATATGTCTCCAGTAAGTTCCAATCTCCACTTCATCATAGTTGATATAGAACACAAGATACTTGTATGTGCAGATCCGGTCATGCAAGCGGTCCCAGCATTCCAGTTTGTCAAGCTGGTAGGGGGCTTCCAGCATCGAATGCTCACCCTGATCTTCACTCAAGTCATTAACCAATGACAGTCGGCACGAGCGCACGAATTCCGGATCGTTATCCAGATAATGCCTCCAGACTGTCCCGGTGATAAAGCTATGCGTAAAAACGAGACGACCACTCTGATTGTTCAAATGCGTGGAAAAGCTGCAGAAAAAGGCCGACCATTCGAAACGCTTTACCCCGGAGATGCGAATCAGCGTATCTTCGGAGACGCCATTCCTCGAAACGGCGATCAAACCAAGGATCAACCTCACGAACGTATAGCCAAAGTCATTCTCAAAACGGACCAGCACTCTCTCGTAGAACTCGGCGACAGACCCGCTATTCAGATAGTGGTCAATCTGCCGGTCCAGCGTTTCATGATTCCCATTGAAGATAATCTCATCGAGCAACGTCCTCAATACCAAGGTGTTCTCACATTGAGGCGCCTCGATGATTCTCTGGATTCGAGCATCGGAAAGCTTTTTCCCATAGGATTTGAGATATTGCCGGATCAAGCTCCGTTTCTGTTCTTCACCAAGCTTCCGCAAATGGAGCACAGGGTAATTCCGGTTCCGGAAAACCTGCATGGTGGGATCGTCCTCCAAAGTTGAAAACACGTATTTGACATTATCCGGAGGAATGGGGATCCAATTCAGCATCTTGGCTTGCCCGATGTCCGCGATCTGGTTGATCGCGTCAAATACGATGACGAGCCGGTCTTTTTTTAGGGCGAGCAACTCGAAGTACTTGTTCAGGCGATTCTCTTCCGTTCCGGGAACAGGCTCGAAACCGTAATGGTCCGCAATCTCTTCAGACAGATATTTGAGAATATGGGCATGCGTCTGGTTCCCACCGTTGCTGGAGAAATAGGGGATGACGTGGAAAACCTCCGAGTCTTGGTTCTCATGGGACCAGTTTGCCAAGAGGGCGGACTTCCCCATCCCTGATTCGCCGGTGACGACCAGATAAGAAGAGGAAGGGGTATGGGCAAATGTGTTCAGCTGGTTGAAAACAGCATCATCCTTGACATAGGTCGCACTTAGCTTGCGGATAAATGAGTCCTGCACCCTTTTGTCCTTTTGATGCTCCGTCACGGTCGTTTCCGGGTAAAGCTCATCCAACAGAGAGAGGAAAGACTTTTCCACCTTGTCGGAGAGGTCCTCGAGCGAGGCGTATGTCACGGAGGGATAACGACTGCTCCTGACGGCCTCCTTCAGCTTCTGGAGCATGATCAAGTTATCCGATTCCCCTTCACTTTCTTTGATGAAGAAGAATGCATGCATGTCTTCCGACCGTTCAAGGACGCCGAATTGCATCTCCATTTCCGTAACGCTGAGATGCCTGTCCAGGTAATTGTTGACAGCAGGAAAACGCTCCACTACCTCACGGTTCAAATCTGCGGGCTCGGGAACCCACCCGTATCGGTCCCCGATGATTCCGATAAAGAAAGGGATTGAGTTCTCGATTTCGCGAAGACAAATGTCCACAACTTTTCCTGACTTGGACTCCTCTTCGGTAATGCCCCAGCGCAAATCAAGTTCTGTAAGCATCACGTCACGCTGTTCGGCATACTGTTTCAATTTCGGGAAGGTCCGCTTCATCAAATAATCCCTCTCTCCCTGCATGTCCTGGAAAGTCGAGGAAATGAATACGCGGATGAGGCGATTCTCCAGAAAAGAGTTTTGCATAGTAAATGGTTATTATTGAATCGTTGTCTTATCTCCGCTCATGATGTATGGAATCGCATTCATGAGAACGGTGTCTTTCTCCTGTTCTTCACCATTGATGACATCGAACGCCTCCAAATCCCAATGGATGAAATCCGACTTCTTCTTCTCCGTCGCCAGTTTCAATGCGTCTTTATCCAGACGGGACATTTCATCCCGCTGTTTCCTGGTCATCGGGTAGAAACCGAGAAGCAGAGCGCCCGCCATCCAGCGCCTATGCTCGACGCGGTCCAGGGAATGACGGTCGCCGGCGGAAAGCTGGTCTTTGATGGAGCGACTTACATCGATATTGAAACTTCTGACTTTCAGCGGAATGGATAAAGCACAATAGGTGCTTGACAACTTATTTGATTCAGAGATTCGGTTCCAGGCGCTTTCCTCGTCACAATTCTTGTCACCGTAAGCCATCTCATAGGCATGATTCACCCGGCGCGCCCGGTCAAACCGATGCACGAACAAGGGATCGACAATCCTGTCGGATTCGCCCTCCACCATACCGAACGGAATCAGGCTGTCCCGATAAACGACGGACTGGCCGGCAACATCCAGCAGATTGGCGTTGTCTTTCTGGTAAACGAACACCGGCGTTTTTCTGTCATAGACCTCCCTCGGGAGCGTGATGGCATCCACGGCATTTCGGGCGGAATCCAAATCGCAAAGAGCGATGGAAACCGCCTGCAGCTCATCCGTCACCCAGCCGGCGATACGCCGGCGGACGGACGGCGATGTCATTTCTCCCTCGATGAACTCCCATTCCACATCCAGGAAATCGCCAAATCCGGGCTTCGGAACAAACTCCTCAGTTCCATCACGACCCACATAACGATAATGTGAAACGATGAATAAATTCTCGTAAGCGGCATAGAAGCCGTCCATCAGCTTCCGGGCATCCGGAGATACCAGAGAAATGACGGTCCTTCTTTCCAGCGTGTTTTCATCAAAGTTCGGGAAATGGAGCATGGAAAAAGCCGTCCGGGCAAACGCCTCCGCCATACGGCCGCTTCCAGAAATGACCAGATGAACGTACTGACGGGCGTCCTTGCCGATTCCATTTGTAATTCGAACGGAATCACCTTCGACGGAGACGCCGTGGTCAATCGGCGTATGACCGGTGGCGGTCAGGACGAGTTCGGCGTAATAATCATAGACATTGACCAAATCCAGCCGGAGATGGGACCCTTGTTTGACAGAAACAGCCTTCCCTTTCATCACATAGGCCTTGGTGGATGCAGGATCTTCCAGAACCACGGTACAATGGACATCGTGCTTCGAATTCATGCAGAGCCGGCTCAGAATGTCAACAGCGGCGATGCTGCGGCTGTCGTGGGCCGGTTCATCTTTTTCCCCAAGAATGAAAATCCGCCTCGCATCAGCCGCACAGGCCGCCACCAGATTCTCTTCCCGGTCCCTTTCCGCATATACGAAAACCAGCCGGTTCCGGAAGGAAGAATGGGCATTCCCTTCAAAACTGGAGAAAACCGATTCCCGCAGTTCCGCGACATCCGATGTCGTGAGAATCAAAATCTCTCCAGGCGCTCCGGTTCTGGCCAGTTCGCGGAGCATCGCGGGGAGAAGATGGTTCGCTCCCAGAAAAACCGTATGGTCAGACAGCTTGACATGGATCTTTCCAACCCGATACGATTCAGAAATGTTGTCTACGATGTTCGTGATGACGGAAATGAGGAAAGTGGAGAACAGAAACGTCCCGATCAGCGCGATGACCAGCATGACGAAGGTTTGCATGCCGGACGAACCATTCAAGGAATCCACACCGAAAAAAAGGGCCAGAATGGTGCTTGCGCCAATGCCGTCATCCGCAAAAAAAGCCCTCACATTGGCGGCTATCAATAACAGGACGACCGCGAGGATTCCGATCAGCCAGACCAGCTGCCTGCCCTTTCCTTCCGACAGAATTCTACCCAGGCGAAAATAAATTTTTCTCATACGGTTCAATTCAAGAAACGAACTTGATAAAGATAGTAAAATTATAGTGATAACTCGCCTGAAAACAAAAAAAGTCGGAGGTCTCGTTCCGAGGCCTCCGACCTTAGGTTGTTCTGATGGTGAATTACTTCACCTCGATCACGACGCAGCGGTTCTTGGCCGGGGTGTCGAAGATGTTCTTGGTGTCGCCGTTGGCCACGGTCTCGATGTTGTTGCCATTGGCGCCGAGCTTCTCGAGGAGCGCCTTGACAGCGTCGACACGCTGCTCGGAGAGCTTCTGGTTGCCCTTGGCGGTGCCGGTCTGCTTGTCGGCGGAGCCGGTGAGCAGGAGCTTGGTGCCATCCTCGACGACGTTGTTGGCGAAGAACTCGAGGTGGGCCTTCTCACGCGCGGAGACCTTGGCGGAGCCGAGGTCGAAGTACACGGTGGCCGGGGAGGCGACCTTCGCTTCGACGGCGGTGAAGCGGCCGTTCTGGAAGAGGTAGGTCTGGCCGTCGACCAGGTTCTTGAACGGAGCGAGCTGGTTCTCCAGGTCGGCGATCTTGTTCTTGAGCTGGGCGTTCTCCTTCTCGAGGGCGGCGACCTTGTCCTTCAGGGCGTTGTACTGAGCCTCGGTGAAGGGGACGGGGACGACGACCGGCATCACGCTGCTGAGGCGGTCGAAACCGGTGCGGCCGAGGTTGAACTGCAGGCCGAGGGTGGCGGAAGGCATGCCGGCGTAACGGCCGACGAAACCTTTCATGTCGTAGGCGGCGGCGCGGGCGCAGAGGATGCCGAGGTCGATGGTCAGGCCCACGCGCTCGCCGAGGCGGAGCACGTTGAGGAGGCCGACACCGGCGGCATACTCGTTGTCACCCTTGAGGGAGAACTTGCCGTTGTTCTTGCCCACGACCAGAAGACCGGTGGTGGCGTACGGAACGAAGCTCCAGAAACGGGTCTCCTTGTAGCCGTCGATGCTGTTGGAGAGGTTCCAGAGGAGGTCGCCGTAGAAGTAGTTGTAGGGAGCCTTGTCGAACTTGCCGCTCTTGGAGGTGTTGAAGAGGCCGTGCCAGCCGGCGCGGATACCGATGGCGGGGCTGAACCACTTGCCGAGGTTCAGGTCCGTGGCAAGACCGATCTTGCCCATGCCGAATTGCTTCTCGATGACGGAGTTCACGCCGGCGCCGAGGCCGATGAACGTGTTGTCGAAAGCGCCGTTGGTCACATAGGGACCACGGACCACCTTACCGTCCGCATCGCGGTTGCCGTCCTCCTGCGCAATGGCGTTGAAGGAGAAGAGGAAGCTTGCAGCAGCAAGGATTCCGATGAATTTGATGACTTTCATAATGTTATGTTAGTTTAATTGCTTCTTGCCCTTGTATAGTTACACTATACATCGTGCAAATTTAATCTTTTTTTTGAAAAAAGTGTAATTTTGTGCTATGAAATTCCAGCTCCAGTCCGACTACCAACCTTCCGGAGACCAGCCGGCGGCCATCGACGGCCTCTGCGAAGCCCTCTCGGAAGGGGTCCGGGACGTCACGCTGCTCGGCGTGACGGGTTCCGGCAAGACCTTCACGATGGCCAACGTCATCCAGCGTCTCCAGCGCCCGGCTCTGATCCTGAGCCACAACAAGACGCTGGCCGCGCAGCTGTATGGCGAGTTCAAGGCGTTCTTCCCGCACAACGCGGTGGAGTACTTCGTCTCCTACTATGACTACTACCAGCCGGAGGCCTACATCCCGACGACGGACACCTATATCGAAAAGGACCTCAGCATCAACGACAAGATCGACGAACTCCGCGTGAGCGCCGCCTCCGCCCTGATGTCGGGGCGCCGGGACGTCATCGTCATCTCGTCGGTCTCCTGCCTGTACGGCATCGGCAACCCGGACGACTTCCACGACCAGACCGTCACGGTCCACAAAGGGGAGGCGATGTCGATGACCCGCCTTCTGTACAAGATCGTGGACGCCCTCTACTACCGGACGGAGACCGACTTCAAGCGCGGCTCCTTCCGCGTCCGGGGCGACACCGTGGACATCTTCCTGGGCGGGGCCGACTACGCCGCCCGGATCGAGTTCTTCGGCGACGAGGTGGACAGCATCTCGCTGGTGGACCCGGTGACGGGCGCCCGGTTCGAGGAGCTGGACAAGATCGACCTGTATCCGGCCAAGAACTTCGTGACCTCCAAGGAGAAGGGCGCCAAGGCGGTCCTGCAGATCCAGGACGACCTCATCGCCCAGCTCGAGTACTTCGAGAGCATCGGCAAGTCCCTGGAGGCGAAACGCCTCAAGCAGCGGGTGGAGTACGACATCGAGATGATCAAGGAGATGGGCTACTGCCCCGGCGTGGAGAACTATTCCCGCTATTTCGACGGCCGCAAGCCCGGTCAGCGTCCCTTCACCCTGATCGACTACTTCCCGGACGACTTCATCTGCTTCATCGACGAGAGCCACGTCACCCTGCCGCAGATCCGCGCGATGTTCGGCGGCGACCACTCCCGCAAGGCCACGCTGGTGGAATACGGATTCCGCCTGCCCGCCGCGGCGGACAACCGCCCCCTGACCTTCGACGAGTTCGAGTCCATCACCGGCCAGACCGTGTACGTGAGCGCCACGCCCGCCGACTACGAGCTGGAGAAGTCCGAAGGCCTCGTGGTCGAGCAGATCGTGCGCCCGACCGGCCTGCTGGACCCGCCCGTGGAGGTCCGGCCCACCGAGAACCAGGTGGACGACTTGATGGAGGAGATCCGCAAGCGGGCGGAGAAGGACGAGCGCGTGCTCGTCACCACCCTCACCAAGCGGATGGCCGAGGAGCTGGACAGCTATTTCGGCCGGATGGGCGTCCGCTGCCGGTACATCCACTCCGACGTGGACACGGCCGAGCGCGTGGAGATCATCGAGGACTTCAAGAACGGGATGTTCGACGTCCTGATCGGCGTGAACCTCCTCCGGGAGGGCTTGGACATCCCGACCGTCTCGCTCGTCGCCATCCTGGACGCCGACAAGGAGGGCTTCCTGCGCAGCGGCCGCGCACTCACGCAGACCGCCGGCCGCGCCGCCCGCAACGTGAACGGTCTCGTGATCATGTACGCCGACACGATCACCCAGTCGATGGACGAGACCATCCGGGAGACCAACCGCCGGCGGCAGAAACAGCAGGAATACAACCAGCTGCACGGGATCACCCCGCAGCAGGTGCAGGTCCGCGCCAACATCCTGATGTCCGAGCTGGTCACTTCCAAGGAGGACACCACGCACGTCAGCGGCTTCCTCAACGAGGGCGGCGGCCTGTCGGGCTCCGCGACGGGAAAGCCGCTCAACCCGCGCCTCAAGAACACGGTCACCGGCCACGTCAGCGCCGAGGACTCCGTCTCTGCCCCGACCTACGTCCCGAATCCTTCCGACCTGGGCCGCGGCACCGTCTCCGTGGGCCTGGGCCACGACGCCAAACGCGATGGAACGTCCGCGTACGTGGACGGGTACATCACGGCGGACCTCGCGGCCGTCCTCCAGGACCCGGTCATCCGGTCGATGTCCCGCTCCCAGGTGGAAAAGGCCGCCGAAGAAGCCAAGCGCAAGATGCAGAAAGCCGCGGCCGACCTGGATTTCACGGCCGCGGCGAAATTCCGCGATGAGATGTGGGCCTTGCAGGAATACCTGAAGGTCTGGAAAGACTGATTACTGCCGGCTCACCTTCAGCACGTGCTTCTGCGCGCGGATCTGGGAGAGGATCTTGTCCAGCTCCAGGTTCGAGGGGACGAGGAGTTTCATCGAGATGTCATAGGTGCCCTGCCGCTGGTTCTCCTGCACGTTGAAGGTGCGGATGGAGGCCTTGAAGGTGCCCACCACCTCCATGATCTTGTTCAGCGCCTCGCTCTCCTGGTCCGTGGTGACCTTCAGGGCCACCTGGAAGGAGCCGCTGGAGGGCGAATCGGCCCAGCGCACCTTCTGGATGCGGTAAGGAAAGTTCTCGATGAGGCGGGCGGCGTTCGGGCAGGTGATGCGGTGGATCTTGATGCCGCTCTCGCGGGTGACGAAGCCGAACACGTCGTCCCCGAAAACCGGGTTGCAGCAGCGGGCCATCCGGTAGTCGAGGCCCTTGAGGTCCTTGGCGTTCAGCACGAGGATGTCGTCCTTGGAGGTTGTTTCCATCCGGTGCGGACGGGCCGCCTCCTGCGCCTGGGCGGCTTCCAGGGCTTCCTGGCGCCGCTGCTCCTCCGTCAGGATGTACTCCTTGATCTCGTTCACGTCGATGGTTCCCTCGCCCACGGCGGCGAAGAAGGCGTTCACGCTCGTGATCTTGCGCTTCTTCATCATCTCGGTGAGCATCTCGTCCGGGAACTCCAGCTTCCAGTTCTTCAGCCGGCGCTCCAGCAGCTCCCGGCCGGTGGAAGCGAGCTTCTGCTCGCCTTCGCTGAGGGCCTGCTTGATCTTCTGGCGGGCCTTGGAGGTCACCACGTAGTTGATCCAGTCCGGCGCCGGCCGCTGGTTCTTCGCCGTGAGGATTTCCACGACGTCGCCGGTGTGGAGCTTCTCCTTGATGGGCACGGGCTTGCCGCCCACCTTTCCGCCGGCGCAGCGCGTGCCGATGTTGGTGTGGATGCTGAAGGCGAAGTCCAGCACGGTGGCCCCGGCGGGCAGGATCCGGAGTTCGCCCGTGGGGGTGAACACGAAGATGTCCCGGGACGGGGGCTGCGGCAGGTCCTCCGGGCTGCCGGTGTCGGGATGCTCGAGGGCGTAGCGGACGGACGTCAGCCAGCGGTCCATCGTCTCCTCCCGCTTGATGCCCTTGTAAGACCAGTGCGAGGCGAAACCGTTCTCCGCGATCTCGTCCATCCGGCGGGTGCGGATCTGCACTTCCACATAGGCTCCGTCCTTGTTCTTGACGGTGATGTGGAGGGATTCGTAACCGTTGGGTTTGGGGTTCGTGACCCAGTCGCGCAAGCGCTTGGTGTCCTGCTCGTACTCCTCCGTCACGAATCCGAACACTTTCCAGCACAGCTCCCGCTCCAGCTTGATGTCCTCCGGGCAGTCGATGATGAAGCGGATCGCGAACACGTCGAAGACGCCCTCGAAGGGGACCTTCTGCTTGACCATCTTCGTCCAGATGGAGTAGGCGGCCTTGGTGCGGATCTTCAGCTTGTACTGGATGCCGGCCTCGGAGAGCTTGACCTTCAGGGGCTCGATGAACTCCGCCATCAACTTCTCGCGGTCCTTCTGGGTGGCCTTGAGCTTGTTGGTGATGAGGCGGTACTGCTCGGGCTCCGCATAGCTCAGGTAGATGTCCTCCATCTCCCGCTTCATATTGTACAGGCCCAGCTGGTGCGCCAGCGGGATGTACAGCATCAGGGTCTCCAGGACCTTCCGTTCGCGGTCCGCCTTCGGAAAGATCGACAGGGAGCGCATCACCTCCAGGCGGTCCGCCAGCTTGAGGACGGTCACGCGGGGGTCCGTCGAGTACTGGATGATGAGTTTCTTGTAATTCTCGGCCTCCAGGCGGGTGTCCTTGGGCTTGATGGTGGAGATCTTGTTCAGGCCGTCCACCATCGTGTAGACGCTTTCCTCCAGCTTCAGGGCGTGGATGTCCAGGTCCACCTTCCCGCCGCGCGTGGCCTCGTGCAGGAACACGGCGGCGACGCATTCGGGCGGCAGGCCGATTTCGTCGGAGGCGATCTTCGCGACGGCGAGGGGATGCCGGAAGAAGGGCTCCCCGTTGCTGCGGGTCTCGCCGGCGAGGGCCTTCTCGGCCACGTCGTAGGCTTTCCGGATCAGGTCGCGGCCTTCGGCGGAATAATGCGGGAAAAGGGCGTCGTCCATAGGCTCAGCGCTTGGTGCGCGCATCCAGCGCACGCTGGAAGGCGCGGGCATTGTTCAGATGTTCGCTATAGGTCGCCGCGAAGCGGTGGGAGCCGTTGAACGAAGGGTCCGCGCAGAAATACAGGTAACTGTGCTTCTGCGCGTGCAGGACGGCTTCCAGGCAGCTTTTCGGCGGGCAGGAGATCGGGCCCGGGGGCAGGCCGGCATACCGGTAGGTATTGTAGGGAGAATCGATGTCCAAGTGGCGCTTCAGGATGCGGTTCAGGCTGTAGCCGTAGCAGAAGGCGACGGTGGGATCGGCCTGGAGAAGCATTCCGAGGCGGAGACGGTTCAGGTACACGCCGGCGACCGTGGCCTGCTCGGGCCCATACTGGGTTTCCCCGTCCACGATGGAGGCGAGAGTGCACGCCCCGACGGGCGTGAGTCCCTGCTGCCGGGCCAGACCGACGCGCTCGTCGGTCCAGAAGGCGTCGGCCTCCTTCTTGAAGCGATCGAAGATCTCGGACACCGAACTGGTCCAGAGGACCTGGTACGTGTCCGGAATGACGATGGTGAACAGGAGCGGCGGCGTGATTCCGTACCGGGCCAGGGAATCCTCGGAACGGGCGAAATCCGCCACGGCGGCGCTGTCCACGAGCATCTGGTTGCCGATCTTGCGGGCGAGGACCTCCGGGGTGCGGATGGTGCCGGAGAGGGTCAGGTTCACCGGGGTCTGCCAGCCGTTCGCCAGCATCCGGGAGACGTACTTGCTGGAGGATTTCGCATCCACCGTATAGTGTCCTACCTTCATCGCCCCCAGCGGCTCCAGGGTGCGGCGGATGCTCTTCTCGTTCAGGACGACCCCGCTGCGGAGGAGGGTGTCCACGACGTCGGAAGGCGCCATGCCCGGACGGACATAAAACTCGTAGGTACCGCTGAAATTGGGCACCTTCCGGTCATAGAAGGCGCCATACAGGCTGAAAGCCACGGCGACGGCCACCCCGCAAAGGGCGGCCAGCAGCGCGAGCAGCCATTTCGGACGGGTTTTTACCGCTTTTTCCATAGCTTCCTGGATTTGGGTGCCGGACGGAGGAGGAGTTCGTCGCCTTCCTTGGGCTGGTAGCCGGCCGGGAGATGGTTCAGCTTGCGGATCGCCTTCTCCTTGACGGCGAAGCGCTGACAGATAGTGTGGAAGGTCTCCCCTTCCTCACCCACGATATACTTGTCCAGACCGCGGACGGTCTTGTTCTTCTTGGGTTCCAGGAACACGACATCGCCCGCGTGCAGCTCCGCGCCGCCGGACAGGTCGTTGAACTTGAGGATTTCGCGGAGGAGCAGGTGGTTGTTCTTGGCGATGGTGGCGTAGGTCTCCCCTTCCACGGCATAGACGAAGGGCACGCCGTTCCGGCTGTACAGGGTGCGGGACAGGGAGAAATGGTATTCCTCCCCCGCCTTGCCGCGGAAGATCTCGCCGGCCTCGATCTTGAGCGGCGAATCGGGGATGCCCGCCAGCTCGTCGTCCGTGGCCGGCTGCTCGGCGGCGACGCCGCCCTCGGCGAGGGCTTCCGCGACGGTCATCCGGTCGTAACGGGACAGGTTGTAGTCCTCCACGCACTTGATGAGCTTGGAGGCATAGGAAGGATCCGTGGCGTAGCCGGCCTGCTTGAGGCCGTACGCCCAAGACTTGTAGTCGGTGGTCTTGAAATCGAACAGGAACTTGTAGCGATCCCGGTAGCGGAGGAAGTCGGAATGGTCGCGGAAGCTTTCCTCGGCGGTGTCATAGGCCCGGAAGCACTCGTTCCGCTCGTCGTCGTCGGCGCGCATCGTGCGGCCTTTCCAGCTGTTGTGGCACTTGATGCCGAAGTGGTTGTTGCCCTCCGCCGCCAGCGGGGACTGGCCGGACCGGGACTCGATGATGCCCTGCGCCAGAGTGATGCTGGCGGGGACGCCGGACCGGTACATCTCGTTGACGGCGATGGATGCGTAGCGGGAGATATAGCGTTCCTGGGGCGAGCCGGCCTCGCGCTGCGCGGCGACCGTGAACCCCAGGATCAAGGTGATGGCTAGTAGAACCTTCTTCATACCTTTGAAATAGTACCGATTTCAAAGATACGGAAAAAAATCAGATTTCGTACACGTCGCCGTCGGCCGCAGCGTAAGATTCCGGGAACACTTCCCGGCACTCCGCCTCGTACTGGCGCTGATCCATGTTCCGGGACGAATAATGGCCGATGAGCAGTTTCTCCACGCCCGCATCCAGCGCGACCTGCGCCGCCTGCCGAGTCGTGGAATGGTACCGGGCGGCCGCCTTCTCCTCGTGCTCGTTCAGAAAGGTGGTCTCGTGATAGAGGGTCGTGACCCCGCGGAGCACTTCGGCCTCGCCAGGAAAAACGGCCGTATCGGACACGTAGGCGTAGCTCCGGGGGACGAAGGGCTTGTAGGCCGCTTCCGCAAGCGGGATGACCGTACCGTCCTCGCGGACGACGTCCTCGCCCCGCTTGAGCGTGCCGATCTCGGTGAGGCTGAGCCCGTACTGGGCGATGCATTCCTTCCGCACGTTCCACATCGGCTCCTTCTCCCAGAAGATGTAGCCATAAGTCTCGATGCCGTGCAGGAGGGGGAAGGCCGTCACTTCGATGGACTTGGTTTCCATGATCACCTCCGGGAACCGGGTGTTCACCTGGTGGAAGGCGATCTCGTAGGGCAGCCACTCGTTGTAGGAAAGGAAAAAGTTGAGGAAGGGGCGGAGATTGCCCGGGCCATACACGTGGAGCGGAGCCGTCCGCCCGCCCATCCCGAAGGTGGAGAACAGGCCGAACAGCCCGAACACGTGGTCGCCGTGGACGTGTGAGATGAACACGGCCTCGAGCTTGGACATCGACACGTGGAACCGCATCATCTGCGTCTGTACGCCTTCCCCGGCGTCCACAAGGAACAAGCGCCCATGCACTTGCAGTGCCTGGGCGCTCTGACTCCGGTTCACGACGGGCATCGCCGATGCGGTGCCCAGCATCGTGACCGTAAAGCTGTTCTGTGGATTACTCACCCTTCTCGAGCTTGTCCTTGAGGGCGGCGAGGGCGGAGATGTCACCGAGGGTGGTCTTCTCGACGGTGCTGTTCACCTTCTTGATGGCCTTCTTGGTGTTGTCAGCCTCGGCGGTCTCGCGGGCAACGCGGGCCTCCTGGTAGGTGCGGAGGTGGGAGACACGCACGGTGCGGGTGCTGCGGCGCAGCTCCACGACCTTCACCGGCAGGGTCTCGCCGACGACGGCCTGCTTGCCGTCTTCCTTCACCATTTCGCGGTTGAAGGCAGCGGCCTCGGTGCCGTCCTCGAACTTGAGGGCGTAGCCCTTGTCGCCGGCGGCGGTGACGGTGGCGTCCACCACGGTGCCGACCGGGTACTTGGCCTCGAGCTCGTCCCAAGGGTTCGGGGTGAGCTGCTTGTGGCCCAGGCTGAGCTTGTGGTTGTTCTCGTCGAACTCGAGGATGACGACGTCGATGACGTCACCGGAAGCGACGAGCTCGCTCGGGTGCTTGAGCTTGTTCCAGGAGAGGTCGCTGATGTGGATCAGGCCCTCGACGCCGTCCTCCAGCTCGGCGAACACGCCGAAGTTGGTGATGTTGCGGACGGTGGCCTTGTGGGTGGAACCCACGGGATACTTCTCGCGGATGGACTCCCAAGGATTCTGGGTGAGCTGCTTCAGACCGAGGGACATCTTGCGGGCCTCGCGGTCCAGGGTGAGGATGACGGCCTCGACCTCGTCACCGAACTTGAGGAACTCCTGGGCGCTG
>JAFRPH010000073.1 GCA_017429205.1 Bacteroidales bacterium | reverse complement strand
GGTGTGCCGCTCCTGGTACTCGGACATGTCGATCCGGGTGATCATGTTCTCGTCGTTGAACAGGAACTCCGCCAGGGCCTTCGCCAGTTCGGTCTTGCCCACGCCGGTCGTACCCATGAACAGGAAGGAGCCGATGGGGCGCTTCTCGTTGGAAAGGCCCGCGCGGTTGCGGCGGACGGCGTCGGACACGGCCTGGATGGCCCGGTCCTGACCCACGACCCGCTTGTGCAGCTCCGACTCCATCCGCAGGAGCTTCTCCTTCTCGCTCTCCAGCATCCGCTTCACGGGAATGCCGGTCCATTTCGCGACGACCTCTGCGATATCCTCCGGGGTAACCGCCTCGGTGACAATGGGTTCCTTGATCGCCGCGGCCTTCGCCGTCAGTTCGTCGATGGTCTTCTGCGTCGCGACCATCTTGCCGTAGCGCAGTTCCGCCACCTTGCCGTAGTCGCCGGAACGTTCGGCGGAAGCCGCCTGGATCTTGTAATCCTCCATCTGCTGGCGGGCCGTCTGCAGGCTGGCGAGGATGTCCTTCTCCTCGTTCCAGCGTTTCATGAGGCCGTCCCGCTTCGCGTTCAGTTCCGCCAGTTCCGCTTCCAGTTTCTCCATCTTCAGGGACACGCCCTCACGCTTGATGGCTTCCTTCTCGATCTCCTTCTGCCGGATGGCGCTGTTCAGCTCGTCGATGGGCTCCGGCACGGAATTCATTTCCAGCCGCAGCTTGGACGCGGCTTCATCCACGAGGTCGATGGCCTTGTCCGGAAGGAACCGGGAGGTGATGTACCGGTGCGACAGGTTCACGGCCGCGATGAGGGCATCGTCCTCGATGCGGACCTTGTGGTGGTTCTCGTAGCGCTCCTTCAGGCCACGGAGGATGGCGATGGATTCCGCGGGCGAGGGCTCATCGACCATCACCATCTGGAACCGCCGCTCCAGGGCCTTGTCGGTCTCGAAATACTTCTGGTACTCGTCCAAGGTGGTGGAGCCGATGGTGCGGAGTTCGCCGCGGGCCAGCGCCGGCTTCAGGATGTTGGACGCGTCCATCGCGCCGGAGGAACGTCCCGCGCCCACCAGCGTATGGATCTCATCGATGAACAGGATGATCTCGCCGGCCGAGTCCACGACTTCCTTCACGACGCCCTTGAGCCGTTCCTCGAATTCACCCTGATATTTCGCGCCCGCGATCAGGGCGCCCATGTCCAGGGAATATATCTGCTTGGACTTCAGGTTCTCCGGCACGTGGCCGGACACGATGTTCTGGGCGATGCCCTCCGAAATGGCGGTCTTGCCCACGCCGGGTTCGCCCACCAGGATCGGGTTGTTCTTGGTCCTCCGCGAGAGGATCTGGAGCACCCGCCGGATCTCTTCGTCCCGGCCGATGACCCGGTCCAGCTTTCCCGCCGACGCGCGCTCGTTGAGGTTTACAGCAAACCGCTGCAGGAATGAGTTTTCGTTATTTGCCATAGTTCTGTTCTCCTTTTTTCCGTCCGGGCCGGGGGAATGCAGGGATAGCCGTCTGCCCGGTCCGGACAAACGGCTATCGTCAAACTCTATTCCTTTAGCGGATTACTGACAAATTGTCAGTGGTTCGACAGGCTCACCAACCGCGCCGCGGGGGACCTACTCGCCCTCGGGAGCGGCGGTCGGGTCGGTCTGCGGGATCTCTACCGGGAAAGCCGGGGTCTCGCTGGCCGGGGCGGCCTGGTTGAGGATCTCGGTGCTCACCGAATCGTTGGTGCTGGTCTGGGATCCGTGGGTCACGACCAGGGTGCTGGCGATGGCCAGGATGAGGATGAAGGCGACCAGGTACCAGGTGGCCTTCTCAAGGATGGTTGCGGTCTGGCGGACACCCAGGGCCTGGTTGGCGGAGGTGAAGTTGGTGGCGAGGCCACCGTCCTTGCCATTCTGCAGGAGGACGACCACGATCAGGAGGATTGCCGCGAGGACAATCAGGACGACCAGGATAGTAAATGCAACGTTCATATTGTACGGTCTTTTAATTCAATTTGTCGATAAGGGCTGCAAAGTAAGCACTTTTTTCCGGATTTTCCAAAATCAGCCGGGAATAAATGCGCCGGGCTTCCTCGATACAGCCCTGTTCCGCAAAGATTTCGGCGAGCGTCTCGGTGGCGTAGCGGTCGGCGATGTCGCTTCCGGTGCGGTCGTCCCGGGAAGCGTCGGACCGGACCTTGACGGCGAAACGGGTAAAGATGTTGTCGTCGGTGCGCCTGACGTCGTTGTACTGGGACTGGGAGAAATAGTCTCCGCCCACGACGCGGACCTGACGCCCGGCCTCCTCCTCGGCCGGTCCCGGTTCGGGAGCGGGGGCGATGTAGGAGCGGAGGATTTTGGCGATGTCCTTGTCGGAGAAGTCGGCCTTCCTGCCGGCGCGGAGAAGGTCCGCGACCTTGCGGCGGTCGGCGATGTAGAGGGCTTCCTCGGCGTACTGCTCCACGCCCCAGTCGTCACCGCCCAAGCGGGACATCCTGGAACAGAGCTCCTTCCGGGCCGATGCGAACCAGGGATACAGGTGCACCACCCCGGCGAGTTCGTCCATCGTCAGGGAGCCCAGGTCGATATAACCGTTTGTCACTACCATTGCGCGACCGTGGCGTTGAAGATATCCTCGACGAGCTTGTCGATGATGGTCGTGCAGAGGGTGCTCTCCACGGCGTCGAGGGAATTGCTGGAATCGTAGTCTTCGTAAGCGGAGAAGGACTGGCTCACGTCATCCTCAGGGTATTTCCGGTTCGTGAACTCGATCTTCACGGTGACGGTCAGGCGGTTCTGCGCGGCAACTTCGTTCGCGGTGACGGCCTGCGGCTTGACGTCGTAGCCGGTCACCTCGCACACGAGCTCCAGGTCCCCGTCCACATCCACCTGCTCCAGGGTGGTGAGTTTGCGGAACTTGTCCTGCAGGGCTTCCGTCAGTTCATTGGACAGGGAAGGATTCACCCGCAGGGCCTTGTATTCCACGAAGGGGATGGAGATGGTCTTGACGTCGGACTGGATGTTCGTGCCCGTGAAGGAATAGATTCCACAGGAAACGGCCGCGAGGGTG
>JAFRPH010000056.1 GCA_017429205.1 Bacteroidales bacterium | reverse complement strand
GTCCTTCTTGTTCTTCTTCACGTGCTCGGTAAGGTGAGCGATACGGTAGGAAAATAAAGCAACCTGACTCTCAGGAGAGCCGGTGTCCTTATTGGACTTCCCGTACTTCGCGAAAATCTCTTGCTTTTTCTCAGGCTGTAAGTATTCGGCCATGATGCAATGAGGTTAAAAAGTTATCAGTATGCGGGACCTTCCCGCAAAAAAGCCTGCAAATTTAGGCATAAAATCCGATAAAACAAAACTTTTTGTACCTTTGTTCCCGTGAAAGAGAAGGTCCATATCGACCCGGTGATCGGGGAGGTCCGGCTGCGGAAAAGCGCCCGGTCGCGGCGGATTTCGATCCGGGTCCATCCGCGCCGCGGCGTTGTCGTGACCGTCCCTTCCTACGTCGCCTACGCGATGGGCGTAACCTTCCTGGAATCCCGCCGGGAATGGGTTCTGGCGGCCCTCGAGCGAGCGAACGCCCGGAACGCGGACCTGCCGGAAGGGGAGGATATCGAATCCCTCCGGGCGAAGGCGAAGGCCGCGCTTCCGCCCCGCCTGGCGGAATTCGCGGCTCGCTACGGCTTCATCTACCACCGCGTCACCATCAAGCACAACACCTCCAACTGGGGCTCCTGCTCTTCGAAGGGCAATATCAACCTGAACTTGAACCTGATGCGGGTCCCCGTGCCGCTGCAGGATTACATCCTCCTGCACGAGCTGACGCACCTTCGCCATCCCGACCACGGGCCCGCTTTCCATACGGAACTGGAGCGCCTGCTGGCCGACCATCTCGCGCAAAACGCGGAAGATGAAACGTTTCAGTCCTTCTTCCCGGCCATCCGGGCCTCGCGCGCCCGTTTTCCCATCAGCCATACCCTGGAGAACGAGATCCGGAAATACCGCCCGGTGTAGCCTTCCGTGCATAATTATGGGATAACTTCTCCTACGGAGAACTTGTTCTTTCGGTGGATAATCCGTACATTTGTCAAGATTTTCCCGAAGAAAGAAATCGAAACATATAATTATGGACAAAAAACTTCTTTACACGGCTCCTGCCGCCCACGAACTGGACGTCCGTTTCGACGCCAGTTTCCTTCAATCCGCCACCACCGGTCCCATCCAGGACTGGAACGAAGATGATGATTCCATCGACTTCTAAGTCAAACCCTTAAAGAATCCAAGCGATGAAAAAAGCCCTTTTCTTTGCGGGTCTGGCCGCAGCCGCCCTCTCCTTCGTCGGTTGTAACAAGGAAGCCGACTACGCCGGCAATGGCCGGAAAGTTGAAATTGTTCTGAGCGATGTCGCCACCCGTACCATCAATTCCGGGATGTCCACGGAATGGAACGCCGGCGACGAACTCTCCGTCTTCAACGCCGCTGCAGGTACCACCTCCTGGTCCTCGAATATCAAGTTCACGGTGCAGGACGCATCCGCGAACCGCGCGACGGGCGAGGTCGAACTGACGGCCGACGCCTACGACTGGTACGCGTTCTATCCTTACACCCGCGCGATTCCGAACCCGACCACGCTCAATCCGGAAGGATCCACCTATGAGCGCAGCGGCTACACGACCGTCGGTGGTCAGTTCCAGACCCAGAAAATGGATGACAACATGGAGCATCTCGCCGGCGTGAAGGTCCCGGTGTTCGGCAATGTCAAGAATGTCCCGGCGGGTGAAACGCCGGTCATCGAGATGAAGAATGCCGCCTCCGTCGTCCGTTTCAAGGTTGTCAACGCCCAGGAGGAAGCAATCAAAGTCCTCTCCGTCAAGTTCACCGCCCCGGAAGATATCGTCGGTACCTATTACATCGACTTCTCCGACGCCACCCCCGCTTTCGTGGGCAGCGGCGACACATATGTGTTTGACAACGTGATGGTGACGAATGCCGATCCGAGCGCGATCGCCCCCGATTCGAATGCGGAATACTACGCCGTCATCAAGCCCTTCACCGCCGCGGCCGGCGCCAAACTGAAGGTCGAGGTCGAGGCTGAGAATGCCGACGGCTCCAAGAAGGGCACGACCACGAAGGAAATCACCCTTTCCGCCGCCACCGAGTTCAAGCCCGGCTACATCAAGTTGCTGAACATCCCGTTCGACGCCACGATGACCACAGTCACCGCCCAGGTGATTCCGTTCGAGGAGTCCTTTGAAGGAGGCCCCGGCAAGTTCACCATCGACAATGTGATCGGTACCGGCATCTGGACCCCTGGAACCAATAACGGGAACAATTTTATGAAGGGTACCTCCTATCTGAGCGGAAAGAATACGGAAGGCGAAAGCTGGCTCGTTTCTCCGGAAATCGACGGCGCCACCGCCACGAACGGTGTGAAGCTCTCCTTCAAGCAGTGCATTAACAAGTACTTCGGCGACGTGACCAAGGAAGCGACCCTCTGGGCTCGCGAGAAGGGCGGTGAATGGAAGCAGTTCACCATCTCATACCCTGCCTTGAACGGCAACTGGTCCGCCTTTGAGGAGCAGGTCGTGGACCTCTCCGAATTCAAGGGCAAGACCTTCCAGTTCGCCTTCAAGTATGTCGGCCACGCCGCTACGGCCGGTACTTGGGAAGTTATGGATGTCCATGTCACCGACGCTGTTGTTACGCCTGAGTTCAATGCCGAACTGCCCGGCGCTGACGAAAGCCTGAGCCTGACGGTTCCTGCCACGACCACTTCCGTGACAATCAACGTCACGGGCAACGTCGCCTGGGCGGCCTCCGCTTCCGATGGCGCCACCGTGGCTCCCGCCTCCGGTGAAGGCGCCGGCACGGTCACGGTCAGCTTCCCGGCCAACACCGATCCCGCCGAGAAGGAGTATACGGTCCTCGTCAGCACGGACGATGCGGCGATCATCGCCGCCGGCGGCGACGAATTTGTCTTCACCATCACCCAGGAGGCCGCCAGCACCGAAGCCAAGGGCTATCCGTTCGAGGAGACCTTTGAAAATGGTCAGGGTGACTTCTCGATTAATAACGTGACTCTCGGAGAAGGTCTCACCTATGTTTGGAAGCATGATTCTTCCAACAAGTATATGAAGGCCAGCGCCTATGCTGGAAGCAGCAAGGAGTCCGAGAGTTGGCTGATTTCTCCGCTCGTGGACCTGACCGGTGCCACTGAGCCCAGGCTCTATTTCTCCCAGTGTATCAACAAATTCTTTGGCAATGTGGCCGAGGAGGCTACCGTGTGGATCAAGGAAGAGGGCGGAGAATGGGCGCAGCTCACCATCTCATATCCTGAAATCACCAGCGGCAACTGGTCCAAGATGACCGATTGTTCCGTGGATATCAAGTCCTATGTGGGCAAGAAGGTCCAAGTTGCATTCAAATACACCAGCTCCACCACTGCTGCCGGTACCTGGGAGATCAAGAATTTCAAGCTGGATGAGGCTGCTTCCGGCCCTGTCGATCCGACTTTCACCGTTCCTGCCACCCTCACCGTCGAGGAGGGCAAGACTGCGCAGATCAATGTGACCACGAATACGGACGGTGCGATTACCTACACCTCCGCTTCCACGGCCGTAGCGACCGTCGCCGCTGACGGTACTGTGACCGGTGTGGCCCCCGGCACCACGACCATCACGGTCGCCGCCGCCGCCACCTCCGCCTTCAACGAGGCTTCCGCCACGATTGCCGTGACGGTGACCGAGGCCCCGAGTGCTGATGACATCGTTTTTGACTTCAGCGCTATGGGCTTGGAGAACGATAAGGCCTATACGGATCCTTTTACAGAGGATGGTGTAAGCGTCCAATTCGGAGGCGGAGGCAATAATGGCAAATATTACAATACTGGCACTGGAATCCGTGTCTATGCGAATGGTACGGTTACGGTTTCTTCCCAGAAAACCATTACTAAGATTGTCTATGTGTTCCAGGAGGCTACGGGAACCAGTGGCAGCGGTGCCAGTCAGGTGACGTTCAATACTTATCCGATTGCCAGTGACTGGACTGTCAACACGGGCACTTTTGAATATGGCGTTAGGAGCAAGTGGACGGGTTCTACCGGTTCTGTCATTCTGACGCGAGCTGATGGCAAGGGCCATTGGCGGCTCCAGAAGGTCATTGTAACCTGTGACGACACGCCCGCACCGGTAGCTACCCTTTCCTCCATCGCTGTTAGCGGGCAGAGGATTAGTTTTACGGTCGGTGATACCTTTACTTTTGGCGGTGTGGTTACCGCAACGTACAGTGATGGCAGCACCAAGGACGTGACGGACGATGCTGATATTACAGCCCCCGACCTTTCTGCCGCCGGTACCAAAACCGTGACAGTTTCTTATACGGAAAATGAAGTTACCGAGACGACAACTTATCAGGTGACGGTATCTTCTGGAAGCAGCTCGAGTGACAAGGTTATTATAATCGACGGCTCTCAGTTGACCAGCACAGCCACTTCAACTGTTACCCATCTTACCTATGATGATGTGGATGTGGTTTTCAGTGACGGAGCCAAATACCAGGCATCCAATGGTGCCCATAAATTTTCCAATAAGGCTATCCTTATCGGAAAGTCAGGTAAGTATATTTACAATGCGACGGCAGTTCCTGGAAAGATTGTCAAGTTCGAGATTTACGCCAATGCTGGAGCTTCAGCTAAAGTAAGTGTAGGTGTCAATTTCAGCGCATCTCCTATCTCTAAATATGATGCGAATGCGGCAAATACTTTCACGGCAACGCTGTCTGAGTTGGACTCTGTATACGATTGCTCGGATAAATTGCCCGCTGATGCCAAGTATTTCTGGTATCAGGTGACCAATGCCAACAATTCTCAGGTCCAGTTCCGTATCACCTACGAGTGAGGGACATCCGGCGGCGGCGCCGGGGGTGAAGAGCCCACAGTGACCACCGGATCCACGAGTAATGTAAGCGCGACAGGGGCGACCCTGTCCGCTTCGTATTCGGGAGTCCGGTCTTTCCAGGGGGCGGGTTTCTATGTAGGAACGTCCTCCGATCTCAACACGCTGACCACTGGTCAGCCCATCTATACGCAGTCCGCGCCTACCATCGGCAGCGGCTCGTTCAATGCGGCCGTGGGCGCGCTGAATGAGAATTCGACCTACTACTATGTCGCCTTCATGGAGGTGCTGATAGACGGCGACTATCAGATGGTTTACGGCTCCGTGAAGTCGTTCAAAACCCTGTCGCCATCGACCGCCACCACCCTGAACAAGGACTGGCTGGAGGCGCCGGAGTCGCCGGCTTCCCTTGGTGGCAAGTATATGGTTACGACACGGGGAACTTTGAACGGAAAGAATATCCGCAACTATTCCATCCTGTACGATCCGGCCAGATACGCGTCCTTGTGGACGGCTTACGTGTATACCAGCTCCCATAACGGCTCAGGCACCGGAAACGGATGGAAGAAGAATCCGCAGATTCCCGAGGCCAAGCAGGCGGACTGCTCCAAGGCCTATCCTTCCCAGGACGGCGTCACCTATGACCGTGGTCACCAGATCCCGAACGCGGACCGCAATGCGGACAGCAGCCTGCAGAACCAGACCTACTACTGGACCAACAGCACGCCGCAGCGCGCTTCCTTCAACCAAGGCATCTGGAACAACCTGGAGAACCAGGTCCGGAACATGGTGTCGGGCTCCGATTCCGTCTATGTCGTCACCGGACCGGTCTATCAGACCGTCGGCGGAAGCGAGACCGTCCGCACGCTCACGAATTCGAGTAACGACGGCAAGGTGCTTCCGATTCCGAACTACTATTTCAAGGTCCTGCTGAAGGTCCGCCGCTCCGGCGGCACCGTAACCGCCGCCTCCGCCATCGGCTTCTGGTTCACCCACGAGGACCACAGCGGCGAGAACTGGCAGAACTTCGCCAAGAGCGTCGATTACATCGAACAGATGACCGGTTTCAACTTCTTCGCGAACCTGCCACCCTCGATAGAATCATCGGCGGAGACCAACACCAATTGGAATACGTTCAAGAGCTTCTAAGTGCCGATGGTGGTCCAGGCGGAGGACCACCGTCGGCAGAAAAGGGGTGAAAATGCGGAAGGTGGTCCAGGACATGGACCACCTTCGACATTGTATGCCGTCCCGGAGCGTTACAGCCCCCAGTCGGACGCCTTGAAGGTATCCTTCGGGGCGTTCGGCACGTTCGGGAAGTAGGTGACGCCGGTGATGCGTTCCAGGTCCGCGACGGACATGAGTTCGCGGGCGGAGACGGCCTGGCGGACGTTCACGTGCGAACGGACGAAGGCCACGCACTTGATCTCGTCGGCCGTGCAGTCCTTGAGCGCTTTCTTGGAATTGCCGCTCTTCGTGCGCATGAGCACATAGTAGAACATCGTCGGCATCGAGACATCGTTGCGGCCGCCGAAAGAGATCGTGGAGGGCGTCTGAGTCGCTCCATAGGCGTCGGTGTACCGGTCGAAGTAGCATCCCACGACCTCGTAGAGCGTATCGGCGCACACCTGCGTGTCCACGTAATCTTCCAGCACGTTCCATCGCCCACCGCCGGTGTTGAAATTGGAAGACAGCTGCGGGGCGATGTTCGTGTAGTAGAAGACGTCCTTGTTGGTGGCGACGGAAGAAGTGCGTTCCGCCGAGCCCAGCATATGTCCCTTGTTGCAACCGCCGCCCGTGCTCTTGGAATTGTATTGGATGTCGGAGGGAATGTCCGGATCTTTCCTGTAACTGTCATTTCGGCCCGAGCCGCCCACATACATTTTGTGCCGAGGCGCGGCAACCCACAGCGGGCAGTGGTACTGGGCGCTGTAGCAGACGGTGTAGCTGCGGGCGGTCTTGCCACCGGGACCCTTTTCACCGCCGGAGCACATGTGGATGGCGTAGTACTGCGTGGGGTCGGAGGTGTTGTACATGTAGTCTCCGCTGTGGGTGATGTTCATCATCGGCGCCTCGTACCAGCCGGGCTGGTCGCCGCCGATGACGATTTCGCCGGCCGGCGTCGTGAAGCTCTTGACTTCGCCGTAGTAGAACTGGTATTCGCCATTCTCCAGGACGGCGATGTATGCGCGGTAATAATAGGTATGGCCGGCGCCCAGTCCATCGATGGTCACGTTGAAAGCGCCGCCATTCAAGTATTCCGCTTGCCAATCTTCGGACAGGTCATCCGCGGAAAGGCCCCATTCCACGCCGCCGTAGGTAGGCGTGCCCGTGTAGGTGGCGGAGAGGGTGGCCTCGGTCTGGGTGACATTGGAGGAGCTGCCCGTCGTCACGGTAGGCGTGGCGGGCGTCGTTCCTCCGCCACCGCCGCCGGGCGCTTCGCCGTCCAGCTTGAAGAACGTGACGTCCTTCTGTGCGCTGGTATAGCAGCGGAACTGCAAGGAGCCGGCGTTGAATTGGAGGAAGCGGGTGGGGTACTTGACGTTGTAGGCGCGGGTGACACCGTTCGTGGTCTGGAAGGTCCAGCGGTAATTGTCGGTAGGTTCGCTCGTGCTGACGTGCAGGGCGTTGCTGCTGGAATTCAGGCCATAATAGTTGTCGCCCATCTTCATCGAATAACCGCTACCGGACTTCTCGATGCGGATGTTGTAGGCCTTGGCAGATTCGTAGGTGATTTTTCCGTCGGAGACGGACACGATATCGTGCGTCTTCTGGTCTCCGTCGCTGTCCAGGACCATTTTGTTCCCTTCATACACGATCAAGTAGTCGCCCGTCCAGTCCGTCTGCGCCTGCGTCACCTTCACATAGTATTCGCCAACCGGGGCAAACGGGGTCTTCTCCGCCCCTTGCATACTGATTCCCAGGATGTTGCGGGCATTCCGCTTGAAGGTCTTGGATATATTCCGGAAAACTTTCCGGTAGGTGGCCTTGTCGGTCGTGAGCGTGACGGTGAGTTCGGTCAGCTCCACCGGGAACACGCTCACCCAGAACTCCAGGTTGCCGGAAGCGTCGACGGCGAGGTTCTCCGCATTGACCGTGACACGCGGAACGCCGTCGGTGGCATACTCCTCGGCATTGCACAGGTCGATGATGATGTCGCCCGTCAGTTCGGCCCCGTTCTGGGCCTGGAGGACGATGCTTTGCACCGTCTCGTCGGCGTCGAGGGCGAGATTCTTCAAGGTGATGTCGGCATGGGCCGTCAGGCGGGTCCAGATCATCGGGATGGGGTTGGTCGGCAGGCTGCGCCAGTCGCCCGTGGAGGTGGCGGCCATCAGGTCCGCGGCCGGGTCGAAGGAGGTCGCCGTGGGCGTCTGGACTTCGGGAACGGCGGTGAACACGTCGGGCGCGCCACTGAAGTCCGTTCCCGCGACCGCCGGATAGACGGCATAGAAATGATGGGCGCCGACGAGGTCGGTCGGGAAGTTCCCGGGCACCCGGAAGGCGGCCGTGAGGCTGTTTTCCGTCAAGGCGTCGGAGGGATACAGGTTCGGCCCCACCCAGCTCGAGTTCACGGAGTACGCCATGCTGATGGCGTCGCCGGCGGTCCATTCGATGGTCTCCCCGTTCCATCCGGTCCGGGTGGACGGTTCTTCCGAGGTGAAGATCAAGGCCTTCACCGGCTCGGAGACGTTTTTCTGACACCCCGCGAGGGTCAATGCGGCCAGCGCCGCGAGCAAAATCTTTCTCATGGCGCTAAAGGTCTCCCAGGTCGTTGTCCGGATCATATCCATTGTCGGCCCTGTCCTCTCCGGTCGATTGGAGGAAGGCCTGTTCGAACCGCGCCTCCAGGACGCGGAGCGCCGGTTCGATGTATTCCTTGAGGTTTTTCATATCAGGTATGATTCTATGCAAAAATTATTCCTCCCACACCAGGTATGCGGAGACGAGCCAGTGGTTCATTTTGTCCCCGTCGATGGGTTGCGCGTTGGGGATGCTGATGGTGAGGCGGTGCATGCCCGCGGCGAGCTCGCCGAGCGGGGCGTCATACGGTTCGGCCTGGGAACCGGGGCACCAGCCGGAGCGGGAGAGGTCGGAGGATGCGATCTCGCGGATGACGTCGTCCGGGCTCAGCGGCGTGCGGGGACCGTCCCGCCGCGTGACGACCGGCTGCCCGTTGCGGAGGTACCAGATGCCGGACGTGGGGTTGTAGAGGCGGAAGGACGAGCAGTCGGTGCGCCAGGGGATGAAGTCCAGGACCGGCGTTCCGTCCACGGAGACGAGATTCCGCTGTTTCGTGAACTCGTCGCCCTCGCTGTGCCCGCCGTGGCCCGTCACGATGTACCGCAGGGAGGCCTTGGAAGCGAAACGGGGGAGTTCGAAATCCACCGTCAGGTCCTTCCGGGCGAAGATGTCGGGATATTCCTGGCCGACGTAATAGACCGTGTTCACGAGCGGGGTGACGTGCCCGCGGGGGATGGGCTCGTACTTGCATTCGTCCTCCTTCACGTCGATATCGACACTCGCCAGGTAGCCTTCGGCGGTCCAGGTGTCGATGAAGACGCCCACCCAGGCCTCGCCCTTCAGGAGGGGATAGAGGTCGGTGATATCGGCCTCCCAGCGCGCCTCGGGGGCCCATTCGTCGATATAGACGGGCTTCCGGGAGGCGTAGGTGGTGGTGTCGCGGCGGCTGTAGTAGCCCACGCCGAAGGGCGTCATGAAGCGCATCAGTTCCACCGTGGGCTCGAAATCGGGCCCCGGAACCGTGCCGACGAGCTTCTCGTAGCGGGTGGAATCGACCGCCGGCCAGGCGGCTTCGCCCTTGGCGACGGACAGGATGTTCACCTTCGGCCCGTTCGCCGGGATGACGAAGACCGAGCCGGACTTGTCCCAGCGGTCGCCGTCGGACTCCACGCGGACGGTGAGTTTCACGTCCACCTTCCGTTTGTAGTCGGGCAGCTGGACCTTCTTCAGGATGATGCGTCCGTTGGTGAGGTGGACGATGCCTTCCGCATCGGCGTCGGTGAAACCGCCCAGGCTGTCCGGCAGGAACTGGACGTGGGCGTGGTCGAACACGGTGAGATGCGTGTCGCCGACGGCGCGGTAGGTGCGGGTGCAGGAGGCTGCGAGGAGTACGGCTGCGAGACTGAGAATCAGGTATTTGCGCATAGTGTCATTAATTGGCGGTGATGACCTGGCCGGCGCCCTTGTACAGCTTCACGGGGCCGTCCAGCAGGATGGCGAGGACCGTGACGCCCGGGTCCAGCGCCTGCTCGGGGACGTCGATCTCCAGGAGGCCGGGGATGTCGTTCCAGTAGACCTTGTTATAGACCTTGTAGTTGAGCATGTTGCCGCTCCCGACCACCCAGACGCGCTGGACCTGGTTCATGATGCCCTTGATCTCCACGGCGCCGTTGGGGCGGTAGGGGAGATACACGTACAGGATGTCGCCGGCCTGGTTCAGGGTGGTGTAGCCGGGAGCGAAACCGGCGGGAATGCCCGCCCGGGTGCCGTAGATGGCCTCCTTGTGCTTCCGGGTCCATCGACCCAGCTCCTTCAGGACGGCGACCTGCTCCTCCGGGATGGTCCCGTCCGCGCGGGGGCCGATGTCCAACAGCAGGTTCCCGCCCATCGACAGGCAGTCCACAAAGGTTTTCAGGACCATCTGCGGGGTCTTGAAGTTGATGTCCGTGTGCTGGAAGCCCCAGGAGTCGTTGATGGTGTAGCACAGCTCCCAGTAGCGGTCCTCGGGCCGGACGGTCGGGACGCCCTGCTCCGGGGTGCCGTAGTCGCCGTACCCCTGGATGCGGGAGTTCACGATGACGTTCTTGTTGTAGGAGGCGAGAAGGTCGATGATCTCGGGCGCGTGCCAGGTCTCGGCACTCTGCTCCCAGTCGCCGTCGAACCAGAACAAGTCGGGCTTGTAGGCCTTGGAGAGCTCGGTGAGCTGGGCTTTGTCGAAGTCCACGAAACGCTGCCAGCGGGCGGGATCGTCCGCGATGGCGTAGCGGGTCTCGTCCTTGGTGAAGTTCGGGTAGTCGGGGTGCGACCAGTCCAGCAGGGAATAGTAGAGGCCCACTTTCAGCCCCCGCTTGCGCGCTTCCTTGACGAAGGGCGTGAGGACATCGCGGCCGGCGGGCGTCTGCTTCGGGACGCTGAGGTCGGAGGCCTTGGTGTCCCAGAGGGCGACGCCGTCGTGGTGCTTGGATGTGATGACCGTGTATTTCGCTCCGCTCTCCCGGATCAGTTCCGCCCAGTCGGCCGGCCGGTAGTTTTCGGCCGTGAAACCGGCCTTCTGCGCCATATACTGCTCGTAGGGGAGGTACTTGTTGTAGAAGGACCAGCTCTCTGACACGCCGTCCACGGCGTAGATGCCCCAGTGGATGAAAATGCCCAGCTTCGCGCTGTCGAACCAGGCCATCCGGGCGGCCTTCTGCTCCGGCGTCTCGCCGGCGCGCTGCGCCCGCAGCGGAAGCACGGCCGCCGCCAGCGCGATGCAAAGGAGAGGAAGTCTTTTCATAGATGCAAAGATAGCATTTTCCAAAGATTTTGCCCATCTTTGTATGCTATGAATGTGGAAACGAGATTATATCGGATCGGCGGGCACACGGTGCGCGTGCGGCTGGAAAAGCCTTGGACCTTCAAGGCCCTGACGGAGCAGCAACGGGCGCTCGTGGACCGTCTCCGCCGCGGCGAGGACATCGGCATCGAATCCGTCCCGGCGGACCGCCGGGAGCAGCTTTCCGTCAACGAAGCCCTGATGGGCAAGGAGGCGATGACGCGCGAGATCTGGGACACCCTGGACGAGACGGAGCGCTCCGAATACCGCCACGCCCTGGACTTCCTGCAGTACGCGCCGTTCGAGGTCGCCGAGGGCGAGCCCGTCTTCACGCTGACCGTCCGCGCCGGCGTGCCGGACTGGCTGGAGGAATCGCGTCCGCAGTGGAAGAGGGTCACGGCCGTGGACGAAATCGCGCCCTACTATTACGGCTATACCTTCGAGGGAAAGACCATCTACGATTATCTGGTCACCCGGGAAGTCCGGGCTGGCTATTTCGTGATGAACCGGGACTACACGGAAGGGGAGTACTACCCCTGCCCGCAAATGGGCGGCCGGACGACCCTGTTCCAGGTCAACACCTCCCTGATGATCCAGTACACCTTCGCCACGGCCGGGCTCGGGACGCTGCTGCTGCACGCGTCGGTCACCCGCTACGAGGGCCGCGGCAACCTTTTCTTCGGGGTGAGCGGCACCGGAAAGAGCACCCACAGTCGCCTGTGGCACGAATATGTTCCCGGATCGGACCTGATGAACGACGACAATCCCGTCATCCGCTATGAGGACGGACGCTTCCTCGTGTACGGTTCGCCCTGGAGCGGGAAGACGCTCTGCTACCGCAACGTCGTCGCCCCGGTGAACGCCCTCGTGCGCCTGGAGCAGTTCCCGGAGAACCGGATCGCCCGCCTGGAGCCCCTCCAGGCCTATGCGAGCGTCATCGCCGCCGTCTCCACCATCCGCTGGAACCACGAGATCATGTCGCTCCTCATCCCGACCATCGAACGCGTCGCGATGACCGTTCCCTGCTTCCAGCTCAAATGCCGCCCGGACGAAGAGGCGGTCCAAGTATGTAAACAAGCCATTCTGCCATGAAAATAGGAATCTGCAACGACCACGCTGGCGTGGAGTATAAGAAGAAACTGATGAAGATGCTGCGCGAGCGCGGCATCGAGGTCGTCAACTACGGAACCGACACCGAGGTGAGCTGCGACTATCCCGATTTCGCCCATCGCCTGGCGCAGGCGGTCGAGAGCGGGGAAGTGGAGCTGGGCATCGCCCTCTGCGGCACCGGCAACGGCATGGCCATCACCCTGAACAAGCACCAGGGCATCCGGGCCGGCCTCGCCTGGTGTTCCGAGGTGGGCCGCCTCGTGAAGGCCCACAACAACGCGAACGTGCTCGTCCTCCCGGCCCGGTTCATCCCGTACCGCATCGCCTCCAACATCGTCCGCACCTGGCTGGACACCGCCTTCGAAGGCGGCCGCCACCAGCGCCGCATCGACAAGATGCCCTGCCGATGAGCTTTTTCCAGCCTGCGCCTGGGACCGTCCTGTCCCACGACATCGCCGACTACCCGGACGGCGTCGTCCTGCCCATCGACAAACCCTATCGATGGACCTCGGCCGATGTCATCCGGAAGGTCAAGTTCGCGGCTTTCCGGCACTTCCGCAAGAAGAACCTGAAGGTGGGCCACGCGGGAACGCTGGACCCGCTGGCGACGGGCGTGCTGCTCGTATGCCTCGGCCCGGCCTGCAAGCGTGCACAGGAGTTCCAGGACCACGACAAGGAGTATGTCGCTTCCGTCCGTTTCGGCGCCACGACGCCTTCCTATGATCTGGAAAAGGAAGTGGACCGGACGTTCCCGTACGACCAGGTGACGGAGGAGGCCGTCCGCGCCGTCCTCCCGTCCTTCCTGGGTCCGCAGGAGCAGGTCGCGCCGCTGTTCAGCGCCAAGTCCGTCGATGGCGTCCGCGCCTACGAGATGGCCCGCAAACTGTACCGCAACGCGCAGAAAGGCATCCAGGACCCCGACTTCGACGCCGCTGCCCTCGAAACCCTCCACCGCAGCCGCATCACCATCTCCGACCTGGAATTGCTTGGTTTTGTAGATGCTTTTGACGCAAGGGAGGCATCCGCTGAAACTCAGGAATCTGCTTACGGGGCATCCGCCAACGGAGTCGGACAAAATTTTTTCGACCTTTTTTCGGGAGAAAAAATTTTAGTCCGCGGAGTCTCTGCGGATGCCCAGAACAACGTAAAATCTGCATCTTCCCGCATCAACGTGGCGGACACCTCTTCCTTGGGCCTTCCCGAGGCGAAGATCCGGATCGCGTGCTCGAAGGGCACGTACATCCGCGCCTTCGCCCGCGACCTCGGCGAAGCCCTCGGCACCGGCGCCCACCTGTCGGGCCTCGTCCGTACAAAAACAGGCGCCTTCCGCCTGGAAGACGCCCTGTCTCTTGAAGAAGTCTTGGCCCTGCTGGCCGACTAGATCCGGCCCAGCCGGTTGGCGATGAAGGTCATCCGGCGGGCGAATTCCTTGCGGCCGACGAGGGAGATGATGGCGGCGATGCCCAGGCCGCTCGCGCTGCCCGTGAGGGCGAGACGCAGGCTGTTCATCACCTTGCCCATCGGATATTCGCGCATCTTGATGTAGTCCTCGAGCTCCTTCTCCAGGGCCGGGACTTCCAGGGTGCCGCGGTAGACTTCCAGGTCGTCGAAGCCGAATTCGCGGCCCGTGATGTGCTGGCACACTTCGAAGCAGTACTCGTACCACTCCGGTTTCCAGAACTTGTCCACGTCCTTCGCCAGGAAGGGTGCCGTGGCCAGTTCGTCGTACACCTTGGCGCGGGGGTCGACCCGCTCCGGCGCGACGACGGGGCCGCCGGCCTTGATGCCGAAGCCGGCATAGTCCTCCGGGGCGACGAACAGATAAGGGGCCGCGTCCCAGAAGTCGGAGACGAAGGTGGCGCGGTCGCGCAGGGTCTCGACCACGCGGGCCACATAGCCTTTCGTGAAGATATGGTTCTGGAAATCAAATCCTTCCGGGGACAGTTCCGACCCGGCCACGAGGGCGCAGGCGGGGCAGTCCACGACCTTGATGCCGTGCTTTTCCAGGACGGGGGCGTACAGGTCGGCGAGTTCCTCGGCCGGTTTCATCCGGAGATACTCCTTGTTGTACCACTTGGCTTTGTCGGCGTTGAAGCGGGCGCCGGACTTGATGACGCGCTCCAGCGAGAACACCGGAACCAGTTCGTCCAGCGTGTAGAGCTCCGTGTCGTCACCCGGGTTCCAGCCCAGGAAGGCGAGCATGTTGACGAAAGCCTCCGGGAAGTAGCCGTCCTCGCGGTAGCCGCGGGAGACTTCGCCCTCGGCGTTGACCCAGCGCAGGGGGAACACCGGGAAGCCCAGCCGGTCGCCGTCGCGCTTGGAGAGCTTGCCCTTGCCGTCCGGCTTGAGCAGCAGCGACAGGTGCGCGAAACGCGGCATGGTATCGGTCCATCCGAACGCCTCGTACAGCAGATAGTGCAGCGGCAGGGACGGCAGCCACTCCTCGCCGCGGATGACCTCGGAGATTTCCATCAGATGGTCGTCCACGATGTTGGCGAGGTGATAGGTCGGGAGCTCGTCGGCCCGCTTCCAGAGCACCTTGTCGTCCAGGGTGTCGGTATTGACGGAGATGTGGCCGCGGATGAGGTCGTCCATCTCCACGACGCGGTTCTGCGGCATCTTGAAGCGGACGGTCCAGTTGGTCGTCTCCGCCAGCAGGTGCTCCACCTCGCCCGGGGAAAGGGTGAGGGAGTTGCGCAGGGTCATGCGCGTCACCGCGTTGTAGGTGAAGGTCTGGCCTTCCGCCTCGGCGGCCTTGCGGCAGGCGTCCAGCTCCTCGGGCGTGTCAAAGGCGTAGTAGGCCCAGCCGGCCTCTACGAGCTGGTCGGCATACTCCCGGTAGATGGGACGCCGCTGGCTCTGGCGGTAAGGAGCGTGCGGATGCTTCGCGGACGCGGTCTCCACGACCTTGCCGTCGGCATCCACGCCCTCGTCGGGAATGATGCCGCACCAGCGCAGCGCTTCGATGATGTATTCCTCCGCGCCCGGGACGAACCGGTTGGAGTCGGTATCTTCGATCCGGAGGATGAAATCTCCTCCGTGCTGCTTGGCATACAGGTAGTTGTACAAGGCCGTCCGGACGCCGCCCATGTGGAGCGGGCCGGTCGGAGACGGGGCGAAACGGACGCGAGTTCTTCTTTCCATGGCGATCTCTACAAGCTCGAATTGATGTTGAAAGTGCAAAGATAGCTATTTTTTCCCTTCGTGCGCGCGGCGGATGGCCGGAACGGCCTCCAGCTCGCTGATGCTTTCACCGGGTTCCACGCACAGGCAGGGCTTCGTGTCCTCCGTGAAGTGGAAGCGACGGGTGGGCTCGGCGGTGTTGAAGCCGACCTTGATGGACGGAGCCATATCGGGGAGGGGCACTTCCGCACCCTTGTAGACGGTCTCCCACTGGAAGTCCCGGTCGATGATGACGATGTTCCCGAGGTTCACGTCCGTGATGTGGCCCAGCTGGCCCATGTCGAAGCCGGTGACGATGGCGGTGATGCGCACCTTGTCGCCGATCTCGGGGTCGTCGTCCCAGATGAGGCCCTTCTTGAAGCGGTTCGCGCTGCCGGTGTACTGGGTGATCATCTCGTCGATGGTCTCCAGTTCCTTCATCTTGATGCCGCGTTCGTTGTTGCCGGAGGTGATGTTGATCAGGACGTTCTTCGCGGTCTTGAGGTCGAAGTCGTTCAGGAGCGGGGACTCGAAAGCGCCCTTGACGGCGTCCTCCAGGCGGTTGTTGCCGGTGCCCAGACCCGTGCCCATCAGGGCCATGCCGGAGTTCCGCATCATCTTGGACACGTCCTTGAAGTCCACGTTGATGTAGCCGGGCTGGGTGATCACCTCGATGATGCCCCGGACGGCGGTCGCCAGGACCTCGTCGGCCATCGGGAATGCCTCGTGCGCGAGGGTGTCCCCGAAGAACTCATAGAGTTTCTCG
>JAFRPH010000055.1 GCA_017429205.1 Bacteroidales bacterium | reverse complement strand
GAAGGAATCGAATAGTCGGTGTAGTCCAAATCGCCCAAGTCGAATTCCAAAGATTCATTGTATTCTGACTGGTCAAGCTTAACCGGGACGACCGGAATATGCTTACGGATAGCAATACCGACTTCCTTGACGGTGTAGTAGGATGTATTTGAATCCTTACTGCTGAAGAAGACAACGCAGCGGGCCTCCCTGATAGCCCGTACAATCACGGTCTTGAAAGCATCTCCGCTTTCAATGCCATCTTTATCGATCCAGACGGAATAGCCAAGATCCGTGAGTTCGTCAACGAACAGTTGGACAAGTTCAGAGTCTCGCCTGGAATAGCTGATAAAAAAGTCGTGTGCCATTATGATTCCTTTTCTAAGTCTTTAGAACAGCGTCCAATCGGTGAAATCGGAGGCGGGCTCGTCGGGCTCGTCTTTCTTTTCTTCCTTCTTCTTGCGGGACTTCGGGGCCTTGGCGGGCTTCGCCTCGACCGGAATCTCCGGGATGTCGATGTCCAGTTCGATCTCGATGGGCTCGTCTTCCGTCGCGACGGGGGCGGGCGCTTCGACGGGCGCGGTCGCTTCGGCAGGCTCAGCAACCTCGGGCTCAGCGACCTCAGGCTCGACGACTGCAGTGTCGGTTGCTTCGACAGGCTCAGCAACCTCAGGCTCAGCAACCTCAGGCTCAGCAACCTCGAGCTCTTCATCCTCGGAGGCGATGTCGATGGGCTCTTCGTCCTCCGGGACGAGGTCATCCTCGGGCTTGTGGAGGGGTTCGATGAACTCGACGGCCTTGAGGTCCAGGCTGCTGCACTTCTTGCCCTTGGCGGCGAGGCCCTTCTTGGCGATGAACTCCTCGGCGTCGATCACTTCCGCTTCGCGGCCTTCCTGGCGCCCGCCGAAGGTGAGCTTCACCTGCGGGTGGAGGTCGTCGGACAGGTCGACGAGCTTGGAGCCCTTGGAATCGGAGATGAAGGAGACGGGCGTGTTGTTGCTCTCGACGAAGCTGAAGCGCTTGATGTAGTAGGCTTTCGCGGCATTGTCCCAGTAGAGGACCGTGTAGGTGCGGTTCGGGTCCAGCTTGCCGATGCGGATCACGTCGCCCTGGTACTTGTTCACCAGCTCGTAGTTGGTGGTGTAGTAGGAGCCGTTGGAGAAGATCGCCAGGACGCGGTCGTTGCCGCTGTACTGGCCGATGTGCTCGCCGCGGCCGTCCTCGTTCAGGCGCTGGATGTCCGGATCGTACCAGATGTCCTTCCCCTCGAGGGTGGTCACGCCCTTGGACTTGAGCTGGATCTTCTGGACGGGGTACTTCGTGACGAGGTTGCCCCGGGAGGTGCGGCCCTTGATCGCGAGGGTGGAGAAGTCGTACTCGAGCTGGGACTTCTTGATGCCCTTCTTCGGGCGCAGGCTGATCTTGACCGTCTCCGCCTCGCCGTTGTGGTTCACGCTGAACCACAGGATCTTGGACCCTTCGGCGCCGGTGGTGATGTCATACTCCTTGTCGCGGGTGATGGAGGTGATGGCGAAGCGCTTGGCGTAATGGACCGAACCCTTGCCGTCGCGGTAGATGACGTTGTAGATGGTGCGGGCGTCGTTCCGGTTGAACACGCCGGCCCACAGGAGGTCCTTCCCGAAGAAGGCCTTGTCGGCCACCTTCGTGACCCGGTACTTGCCGTCCTTGCCGATGACGATGATCTCCGACAGGTCGGAGCAGTCGGCGATGAACTCGGCCCCCTCGGAGTTCTTGAGGCCGATGCCCACGAAGCCTTCCGCGAGGTTCGCGTACAGCTTCGCGTTGTTGTTCACGACCTTGGTCGCGGCGATGGTCTCGAAGGAGGTGATCTCCGTCAGGCGCGGGTGGTCCGTGCCGTACTTCTTCTTGAGGGAACGGAACCAGTCGATGGTGTACTGCGTCAGGTGCTCGAGCTTGTCCCGCACGTCCTTCATCTCGTCCTCCAGGGCGTAGATCTTCTCGTCCAGGGCCTTGGTGTCGAACTTGGAGATCTTGCGGACCGGCTTCTCCACGAGCTTCAGGATGTCGTCCATCACGATCTCGCGGTGGAGGAGGTCCTGGTACTGCTTCATCTGCGTGAAGATGTCGTCCAGCTGCTCCTCCCAGTCGCGCTGGTTCTGCTCCAGCACTTTGTAGATGCGGTTCTCGAAGAAGATGCGCTCCAGGGAGTCGTAGTGCCACTGGTCTTCCAGCTCGCCGAGCTTGATCTCCAGCTCGCGGCCCAGGAGCTCGCGGGTGTGGTAGGTGTCGTACTCGAGGATGTCATTGACGGACAGGAACTGCGGCTTGTCCTCCTTGATGACGCAGGCGTTCGGGTTGATGGTGGTCTCGCAGTCCGTGAAGGCGTAGAGGGCGTCGATGGTCTTGTCCGGGGACACGTCGGCGGGGAGGTGGATGATGATCTCCACCTTGTCCGTGGTCATGTCCTCGATCTTCTTGATCTTGATCTTGCCCTTGTCCTTCGCCTTCAGGATGCTGTCGATGATCATGTGCGAGGTCTTCCCGTAGGGGATCTCACTGATGGTGACCGTGCTCTTGTCCACCTTCTCGATGCGGGCGCGGATCTTCACCTGGCCGCCGCGGCGGCCGTGGTTGTACTTCGAGCAGTCCGCGAGGCCCCCGGTGGGGAAGTCCGGATACAGCTCGTAGGGCTCCTCCTTCAGGATGGCGACGGAGGCGTCGATGAGTTCGTTGAAGTTATGGGGAAGGATGCGGGACTGCATGCCCACGGCGATGCCTTCCGTGCCCTGCGCGAGCAGGAGCGGGAAGCGCACCGGGAGCTCGGTCGGCTCCTGGTTGCGGCCGTCGTAGGAGGTCATCCAGTTGGTGACCTTCGGGTCGAAGATCACTTCCTTGGCGAACTTGGAGAGCCGCGCCTCGATGTATCGGGCCGCGGCGTTGGAGTCGCCGGTGAGGATGTTACCCCAGTTTCCCTGGCAATCCACCGCGAAGCCCTTCTGGCCCAGCTGCACGAGGGCGCCCAGGATGGACGCGTCGCCGTGCGGGTGGTACTGCATCGCCTGGCCGACGATGTTCGCCACCTTGGTGTACCGGCCGTCGTCCATCTTGTACATCGCGTGCAGGACGCGGCGCTGGACGGGCTTCAGGCCGTCCACGATGTGCGGGACGGCGCGCTGGAGGATCACGTAGGACGAGTAGTCCAGGAACCAGTCCTTGAACATGCCGGACAGCTTGAACTTCCGGCTGTCGCTGCCCAGCAGGCGGGTGAACTTGCCCGTCGGCTGCGCGTTTTCGTCAAGGGTCTGCTCCTCTTCGAGGTTCTGTTCCTCGTCGACGGGCTCTTCCTGGATATCGTCGAATTCTTCGCTCATAGCAGTCAGTTTGGTTTAGAACTCATAGCCGAAGCGGCGGAGCTCCTTGCGGGACTCGCGCCAGTCCGGATCCACTTTCACGAACGTGGAGAGGAAGACCTTCTTCTGGAAGAAGTCCTCCATCTCCAGGCGGGCTTCGGTGCCCACCTTCTTCAGGGCCGCGCCCTTCTTGCCGATGATGATGCCCTTCTGGGACTCGCGCATCACGTAGATGACGGCGCTGATCTCGTAGCGCTCCTCGCCCTCGTGGAAGGACTCGATCTCCACCTGGCAGCTGTAGGGGATCTCCTCGCCGTAGTTGAGGAAGATCTTCTCCCGCAGGATTTCCGAGGCGAAAAAGCGGAGGTTCTTGTCGGTGAACTGGTCCTTGTCGAACCAGGCCGGGGCCTCCGGAAGACGGCTGGAAACCGCCTCCAGGATGCTCTCCAGGTTGAATTTCTCCTGGGCCGACGCCGGGATGATCTCCGCCTTGGGGAGTTTCTCGTGCCACCACTGCATCAGTTCGACCACCTTCTCCTGCGTGGAGATGTCGATCTTGTTGATGACGAGCACCACGGGGCACTCCACCTTCGCGAGCTTCTCGATGTAAGCCTCGTTCTTGTCGCCCTTCTCCACCGTGTCGGTGACGTACAGGATGATGTCCGCGTCGCCGATGGCGGTGTCCACGAAGTCCAGCATCGACTGCTGGAGCCGGTAGTTGGGCTTCAGGATGCCGGGCGTGTCGGAGTAGACGATCTGGTAGTCCTCGCCGTTGACGATGCCCATGATGCGATGGCGCGTAGTCTGCGCCTTCGCGGTCACGATGGACAGCTTCTCCCCGACGAGCGCGTTCATCAGGGTGGACTTCCCGACGTTCGGGTTGCCGATGATGTTGACGAATCCTGCCTTGTGTGCCATTATACGTACGCCCCCATCTTCAGGATGTTCACCTCGCCCTCGGTCAGGTAGCGCCAGTCGCCCTTCTTGAGGCCCTTCTTGGTGAGGCCGGCGAAATAGACGCGGTCCAGGGCCTTCACTTCGTAGCCCATCGACTCGAAGATGCGGCGGACGATCCGGTTCTTGCCGGAGTGGATCTCGATGCCCAGCTGGCGGTGGTCGCGGGCGTCGATGTACTCGAGCTCATCGGCGGCGACGACCCCGTCCGTCAGTTCGATGCCGGAGAGCACCTTCTCCTTGTCCTCGTCGGTGAGGGGGTGGTCCAGGACGACCTGGTAGATCTTCTTCTTGTTGTAGGACGGGTGGGTCAGGCGCTCGGCCATCTCGCCGTCGTTGGTGAACATCAGCACGCCGGTGGTGTTCTTGTCCAGGCGGCCGACCGGGAACACGCGCGTCGGGCAGCCCTTGAGGATGTCCATCACGGTCTTTTCCGCGTGCGGGTCGCTGGCGGTGGTGACATAGCCCTTGGGCTTGTTCATCACGATGTACACTTTCTCCTCGCCCTTGAGACGCTCGCCGTTGAAGCGGATGTCGTCGGTGAGGATGTTGACCTTGGTGCCGAGTTCGGTGACGACCTCGCCGTTCACGGTGACGACGCCGCTCTGGATGAGCGTGTCGGCCTCCCTGCGGGAGCAGACGCCGGAATTGGCGATGTACTTGTTCAGGCGGACGACCTCCTTGATCGGGGTCTTCGCGGTATCGTCGTCGGACCAGGCGCTGCCGCTCACCTGCGGCTTGCGGCTGAGCATCGCGCTCATGCCGGCGTCGGCCTCGGAACGCTTGCCCACGGGCTTGCGGCCGCGGGCCGGACCCGGCTTCGCGCCGAAGGACGGCTTGCCGTAGCCGGACTTGCGGGGCTTGTCGCCATACGGCTTCTCGCCGTAGGGCTTTTCGCCGTACGGACGGTCGCCGTGCGGCTTGCTGCCATACGGCTTCCGCTCACCGTACGGACGCTCGCCCTGCGGGCGGTCGCCATAGGTGCGGCGCTCGCCCTGCGGGCGGCCTTCGCCGTAGGCCTTGTGTTCTCCATAGCTCCGGCGTTCCCCCTGCGGACGGGCCGGGCGGGCGCCATAGGCGCGCTGCGGCTGCTGGTCCGAATCAAAGGAACGGCTGGTGCTGTAATCTTCCCGATGTGGGCGGTATCCGCCTTCGCGGCGGCCGTATTCCACTTTCTCTGCGCGGCCTTCGGCAGGCCTCCTGGTGAAATGGGTATGTGTACCCTTCTTGTTGTTTTCCATTTTTCTTGCCCCTTCACGGGGGTTCTAAAGTGATAAAAATCAATGACTCACGTCATTGTTGGGATAAGGTCTTGCTTTTCAGTTACTGCAGTTTGAAGATGTAGGTGATCGTGCCCGTCTGGATGACCGGCGCGTCGGCCTTGGTGTTGAAATGCGCCTTCATTGCGGCGTTGCGGGCGGCGTTCCAGAGCCTGGAGTCGGTGACCGTGGTCCCTTCCACGCCCGGAACGGCTTCCTGCACGTTGCCGTACTGGTCCACCTTGACCTGCACGACGACGGTGCCTTCGAGCTGGGCGTTGTAGGAAGGGCGGGGCAGGGAGCCCACGACGCTGCGCCCACTCAGGTGCGCGTTGGCGTTGCCCTGGGTGCGGCCTTCCTTCGTGTTGCCGTCCGGCTGGCCGGCCTTGAAGCCCTCGCCGGCCTCGGACGCGCTGTGCGGCGCCGTGGCCTTGTCGTCCTTCTGACTCATCCCCGGGAACGTGGCGCGGGGGTCCAGCTTCGGCTCTTCCTTCTTCGGGGGCGCGGGAACTTCCACGTCGCCGTGTCCGTTCTCCTTCGTCGCAGGCGTCTGGTTGGGCCGGTCGTTCACGTGGGGCGATTCCGCCTTCTGCACCAGCTCGACGGGCTGGGTGGGATCCGTCTCCTCCGCCTGCGGCTGTCGGCCGACCTTGGCGTCGACGGGCTTCTCCTCCTCCAGCACCTCCTCCTCGAAGTCGATGAGGAAGCTGGTCTCCGGCGGCGGGGGATCCAGGTACTTCAGCCCCGCGGTCAGGCAAAAGACGAGGGCCACCACGTGGATGAGCACGGTGGCCGCGAGGCCCGTCAGGCGGGCCCGCTTGTCCTCAGTCTGTCTGGAGCGGAGATACGGCTGCATCGCTTATTCGGGTTGGGTCGCCAGGATCACCTTGTAGTGGTTCCGCTTGGCGATGTTCATGATACCGACGATTTCGCCCACGGGGACGCTCTGGTCGGAGAAGATGGAGAAGGTCGGGTCCTCTTCGCCCGACAGGAGCTCGATGAGCCCGTCCTCCACTTCCTCGTAGGAGGCCGGGTTCTGGTCTCCGTTGATGTGGTAGGTGTAGGTGTCGTTGCCCCAGTCCTTGATGCTGACACTCACCGTTGCCTTCGCCCCGATCTGGCCCGTGCTCTTCGGGAGGAGGAGCTTGAGGGCGTTCGGGTTGATGAGGGTCGAGGTCACGAGGAAGAAGATCAGCAGCAGGAACACGATATCCGTCATCGAGGATACCGAGAACGACGCGTCCACCTTCGTGTTTCTCTTGAGTGCCATAGACTATTCTTCTCCGGGTTCGTGAAGGACGATGTCGATGAACTGCATCGTGGAGCTCTCCATCTTGTACACCAGGTTGGAGACCTTAGAGGTGAGCCAGTTGTAGCCGAAGTAGGCGATGATGCCCACGACGAGACCGCCCACGGTGGTGAGCATCGCGGTGTAGATGCCGTCGCTGAGGAGGGTGATGTCGATGTTGTTGCCGGCCTTGGACATGTTGAAGAAGGCCTTGACCATACCGAGCACGGTGCCGAGGAAACCGATCATCGGGGCGCCGCCGGCGATGGAGGCGAGGATCGGGAGACCCTTCTCCAGGCGGGAGACCTCCACGTTGCCGGTGTTCTCGATGGCAGACTGGATGTCGGCCATCGGACGGCCCAGGCGGTGGATGCCGGTCTCGATCATCCGGGCGACCGGATTGTCATACTTGCGGCAGAGGGTGACGGCCGACTTGGTCTTGCCCGCGTTCATGTAGTCGCGGATGTCGTTCATGAAGTTGCCGTCGATCTTGGAGGCCTTGTTCAGGGTCCACCACTTCCATCCGATGATGTAGATGGCGACGATCGAGAGGGCGAGGAGGACCCACATCAGGGGACCGCCCATCGTGAACATCGAGAAGAGGCTCTCGCTCATCTGGGTAGGCTGCGCGGCCGGGGTCGCGGCGACCTGCTCCAGGGCCTCTCCGGCGGCCTGGACCAGCGTGTCTGTTTGCAAAAGGAAAAGCATATCGTTTAACTGTTTTGTTTCAATTCTTCCAACCTACAAAGGTACAAATAATTTTTCGTATCTTTGCGTTGAGAAAACCATGCCGCGATGAAAAAACTGTTGCCCGCATTCCTTTTCGGGATTCTTCTTTCCGTTACCGCTTGGGCCGGTCCGGTGGAGGACGCCATCGCCGCCTTCGACAAGAACCCGACCGAGGCCCATGCCGCCGCATTCTTCGCCCTGCTCCAGCAGGAGGAGTACACGGACGAGCCCGTCGTCTTCGCGCCGGGAACCCCGATGGGGGAGATTTCCGCCCATGTCTGGTACTGGGCCGGCGACTGGTATTACAACCTGCAGGACTATCCCAACGCCGTGAAATACGCGGAAAAGTCGCTGCCGGTCATCCCCGAAGGGGACGACGCCGAGCTGCTCAAGGCGGACTGCCTGAACCTCCTCGCCATGGGCTATGTCCGGCTGTCGGATTTCGCCAAGGCCGCGGATTACGCCCGGCAGTGCTACGTGCTGGACGAGAAGTCCGGCGATGCGGACCGCATCAGTTCGTCCCTGAACACGATCGCCGGCATCTACATGGCCGGTGACCAGCCGGAGGAGGGGGAGAAATATATCCTCCGGGCGCTCGAGTACGCCGCCAAGGCCGACAATCCGCCTCGTTTGGCCGTCCTGCACGGGATGGCCTCCGAGATCTTCCACGCCGAAGGCAAGGACGAGGAAGCGCTGAAATATGCCGATATGGCCTTCGAGGAAGAGAAGGCGCTCGGGCGGGAGTACCAGGCTGCCGTGCGGCTCACGCAGAAGGCGTCCGCCCTCATCGGCCTGAACCGCTGGGATGAGGCGGAAGCCCTGCTCGAGAAGGTGATCCCTTACTTCAAGGCCGTGGGCGACGTCCACTCCCAGGGCATCGCCGACAACAAGATGGGCATGACCGTCATGGCCCTCAAGCGCTATGACGACGCAATCCCGTACTACCGGGAAGCGGCCGACATCTTCGCCGCCATCCAAGACCCCTACAACGAGATCCAGGCGCGCCGGGGCCTGTACGAGTGCCTCTGGCGGACGGACCGGAAAAAGGAGGCCAACGACGAATTCTACCGCTACAACGACCTCCGCGATTCATTATATAAGGTAGCATCGGCCGAATCCCTCGCCAAGTACGACGCCGAGTTCGGCAACGACTGGCTGCGCCTGGAGAACCACGCCGAGCGGCAGGCCCGGATCCGGATCACCCTCATCGCCCTCGCGGTCACCCTCCTCGCCGTCCTTGTGTGGTGGCTGATGCATCGCCGCAACCGCCGCCAGGCGAAGATCAACGACGAACTCAACGAGAACATCCGCGACCTCCGCGAGAAGTACAGCCAGCTCCACATCCATTACGACAACGCCATGCTCACGAACAAGGCCCCGCAGGGCGAGGCCGTGGACATGCCCCAGGCGCACCGGGAATTCCTGGAGCAGACGGTGGATATCATCAACGAACTTTTCTCCAAGGAAGCCGTCAGCGTGGAGACGATTTCCCAGCGGATGAACATGAGCCCCTACCAGTTCCGCCAGCGGCTGCAGAGTATTACCGGCGAAACGCCGCAGTCCTTCATCCAGACCGTCCGCATGCGACGCGCCCGCTACCTGCTGGACAACCATCCGGAGCTCAATATCAGTGAAGTTTCGCGACTCTGTGCCTACGGAGACGTCCCCAGCTTTACGCGCGCTTTCAAGAATGCCTTCGGAATGACACCGAGCAAATATCTGGGCAGATAGGCTCATTTTTTACGAAATGCTAAAATAATTTGACGGGGTGCTAACAAGCGCCCCGTTTTTGGTCGTTAACTTTGCTTTTGGTTAAATGTACCCTTACCCATGGAGAAAACCGACGAGCAAGAAAAGGCGACCAACTTCGCGTTGAAGTACCTCGAGCACCTCATCGAAAAGGAGCTCGAGGCCTCCGAATCCACCCCCGCCCCCTCCACCGGCAAGGACGATCCCAAGAAGAAAAATCAAACGAAAAAATAGGATGACTATGGAAAAGCAAACTTATGTCGCGCCCGGATGTGAGGTAGTCTACGTCAGAACGGAGATGAACATCATGTCTCAGGATGACAGCACGATTGTCGGTCCGCTGGGAGCTCGCGGAAACGACGGTTATGGTCATTATGACGGTTATAATAATCCTGATAATCGATGAATAATAAATCCTGTTGCCTTATGAATACGAACAATTTCTATCTGTCAGCGTTGATGGGCATCTGCTGCCTGACAGCCTGTTCTATCCATGAAATGGATATCGACCAGCCCCTTGCCCAGCCCCCCAGGGAGGGCGAGGCATTGACCTTTTATGCTGATATAGAGGAGAATGATCCCAATACCCGGACTACGGCCGTGGTGATGGAAAATGGGGTGACTGTCCAGCACTGGTGGAATCCTGGCGATTCTCTCAATATTTTCTATGGAAACATGCTGGAACAGTCCGGATCGAAATTCAAGGCGACCACGCAGGAAGTCAGCCAGACGACCAACTTTACCGGGACGTTGGGCGCTTTCGTGGGCGTAGCGGAGGGCGGTTCTTCCCAAACGCATTATTTCTGGGCGACCTATCCTTATTCGGAAGATAACAGGAGCGACGGCAATTCCGTCCTCATGACCATGCCGGCTCAGCAGGAGATTCCGATCGACTCCTGGGATCCGGCCTCCGACCTCTATGTCGCAAGATCGAGAGGGCTCAATCTGTATTTCTATCTCGTAGGTACCGGCGTCCGTTTCACGGTCACCCAGCCGGGCATCGCCAGGATCGATTTCCGGGCCAACGGCGACAACGCTCCGGCGCTGGCCGGCACGGTCCGTGTCGCTTTCGGGGATGACAACAAGCCCTATGTGACAGAGGTGGTTTCCGATGCTTCCCCTGTAGTCCGGGTGACGCCGAAAGACGGAGCCTGCTTCGTCCCGGGACAGTATTATTATGTCCATTTCCTGCCGGGGACCCTTGTCGACGGCCTCTCGGTAACCTACTATGATCTCGATGGCATCCCGGCCAAGTATCCGATCAACAGCAGCCTTCAGCTCCAGAGAAAGGAGATCCACACGCTGGATGGGAAAGATGCCGACCTGGTGTTCGCTGTCCCGAACGACCAGATCTGGTACAAGACGACGGATGGTCAGGCGTTGGACATAGAAGGATATACCTCCGTACCGGGAGAAAGCGGCTGGTTTATCCTCACCCCCACCCATCCTACCCAGCCCAAGATTATGAGTGTAGAATATGCCCTTTTCAAAGACCAGCCACGTTTGCAGGACGTAAGTCTTCCTAGATCGGTGAATTCTATTGATGAGTATGCCTTTGCTAATTGTTCGGCATTGGAGACCATCGTCCTTCCCGCTTATAACGACCCTTCTGGTTTTTTCGGTATAGCAGATGGCGCATTCATCGGGTGTACATCCCTCAGATCTGTCGAGTTCCCGGAAATATGGTCGATGGATGTGCCCGGGGGGCAAATTTTCACCGATTGCCCGGCTCTTACCTACGTTTCCGGCGGTCACACCACCTCGGATAACCATGCCGTCGTTTTCGACGGAATCATGGAATTATTCGCCGGGGGACAAAGGACGTCTTATACCATTCCTGCAGGAGTAACCGGCCTTGGCGACTATCTTCTCCAAAATAATACGGCTCTTACATCCATTGTCATCCCGGAAGGTGTCAATAGCATAGGGGAGTCTGCGATGGCTAACATGACCGGACTGACAGAACTGACACTGCCCGGAACGATAACGAGCATTGGCAAGGATGCCTTCAAGGGTTGTTCCAATCTTACCAAGATTACAATCGAAAGCACCACTCCTCCTTCCCTGCAAAAGGGTGCATTTGACGGTGTCGGTTCGGAATGCTCGGAATGGTATATTTATGTCCCTTCAGGAAAAAGGAGCGAGTATCTGGATGAACCTGGGTGGCTCTCTTACAAGGATAACATCGTTGAAAGCGTCTATGAGATTACTTACACTACGACGGATGGTGAATCCATTCGCCCGAAGGTCACAGAAGGTCCAGGGTGGTCTTTCGTGAATAACGATACCTATGGCGTGTTGAAGTTCAGCGGTCCGGTCAAGAACATTCCGGCGGCTGCTTTCAAGGAACTGACAACACTAAAGTCGATTGACATTCCTGAAACTGTCGAATCCATCGGATACGTCAATACGGATGATGCATCCTATTACAACCCCTTTTACGGATGCAGCAATTTGGAGACGTTCACGGGTAAATTCGCGACGACTGATGGAAAGGCCCTGATTCAGGAGGGCGCTTTGCTGCTGGCTGTTGCTCCGGCGGGGCTTGATTCCTATGCCGTCCCGGCGGGAGTGATGACGATTGGAGGCGGAGCCTTCAGGTCCTGTAACATCCCGTCCATTTCGCTTCCTTCCACATTGACCAGAATCGAGGGGGATGCATTCTGGAATTGTACGGTTCAGGGACTGACGATTCCTGAATCCGTGACGGAAATCGTTCCAGTCAGGGCGCTGGCTGGGTCCAACCTGCTTAGTGTCAAATTCCTGAATCCCGAGCCGGTGATGCCGTACGTAATAACGGGAAGGGGCAATCTTTTCAATGCGGAAACCCCTGCCTGTGTCATCATCGTTCCGGACGAAGGCCTGCAAGCCTATAAGAGTGCCTGGACGGCAGCATCGTCGAAAATTGTTCCTGCTTCGGCAGTCATTTACTACCAGACCCAAAGCGGGGAAGCTACAACCCCGGCAAGTGACTACAACGTCATGTACGGCAATCTCTCGGCTTTTTGTGAGCTTATCCAAGGAGGATATAATACCGCTGACAACTATGGATTCCTAGCATACGACAAATCGATTGTTTATATAAAACGCCTATTCCAGAACGCGGACATTACGTCTGTTACGTTGCCGTCAAAGTTGACGGAAGTGGGGTTATATACATTTCAAAATTGTGATCAACTGACATCGGTAGATATTCCTGAATCGGTCGAGCAAATTGAACACAACGCTTTTTATCAGTGTTCCAACCTGACTCGGTTTACAGGGCGTCTTGCCTCAGATGATGGCCGTTGTCTGATTGTGAATAACAAGGTTGTCGCTTTCCTCCCGGCGGGATTGACGTCCTATACTTTCCCCGAAGGGGTAACCGTGGTCAATGGTGATTATGATACAGGAACGACATTGAAATCTATTACTTTTCCTGAAGGAATAACCGCCCTTGGCGACGATGGCCTCCCTAACCATATCTACGGGCCGGCACTCACCGACATACGATTCCCGAGCACGCTGAGAACGATCAGCTGTACATTCGGCTGTCCTGCTTTGGAGAAGTTGACCATCCCGGAAGGCGTAACGTTCATTCGCGGGTTAAGTCTCAGGAATCTTGTGGAACTCACACTCCAGGGTAGTACGCCGCCGGCTTTGGCGTCAGGTGCTTTAAGTGTCAGCAATGAGAATTATGCGATTCGTGTTCCGTCCGACGCTGTTGACACTTATAAGAGCAATAGTTATTGGCAGCCTTATCAGGGTCACATTACAGGAGCCTCGACGCAGATCAAGATCAAAGTGGCTACCGAGTTTGCCTCCAATGAAGAATACCAAAGGAGTTATCTTCGCACCCTTCTGAAGCGAGCGGATTACGTGGTCGGGTCTACGTATGATCCAGTCGAGAAAGAAATCACGATCAATTACAGTAGAGTAGTCGATTCTTTTAACAAGTTGCTCACTAAAGATGGTATTTATGCTGATGATCAGTATAGGCATTTGATACGCGAAATAACGCTACCGATCGATGTGAACAACTTTGTCGGCGCAGTTGGTGTAATTCGCACACTTCCATCACTTCAGCGTATTGTCTCTCCCTTCAGTCCTGACGGAAAGGGTATTGTGGCAAACGGAACGCTATGGGGGGTCGTCCCCAATCTTACTTCTTATGAAATACCGGAGTCGGCAACAGCCATCATTGATGGTGTTTTCCAGTCTCGTCCGGAGTTATGTTCGGTGACATTCCATGATAATATTACTTCTATTGGGTGGTACGCATTCGCAAACACTGGGTTGACCGGGGGAATCGATCTTCCGTACTATCTCGAAACTTTGGGTAGTGAAGCATTCAAGGGTTGTACAGGTTTGACAGCGGTCCGTTATGGCCCTTATTTGGAGGCGTTTAGTGCCGGTACTTTTATGGATTGTACCTCATTGGTTTCCGTCACAGCTAAAGACGCAGATTCAAGAAATTACCGAATCAACAGGATTGGGGATTCGGTGTTCCGACACTGCGGAAATCTAACGACACTTACGCACCATCCTAGAATCACGGAAATAGGTCGTGATGCATTCGCTCTTTGCTCTTCACTGCCGACCTACGCATTGACGTGGGTTACCAAAATTGGCGCAGGCGCTTTCTCTGGTTGCTCTAGCCTGGTAGGTGTCGGCGTATTGAATGCCGGATTGGAAGAGATTCCCGACAGTGCATTCGCAGGCACGGCTTTGACGAAGGTTTTTCTGCCAGAAGGATTGACGACCATAGGTAGTTGGGCCTTCATGGCTATGGATCACCTCACTTATGTGTATATCCCTTGGAGCGTAAGTAACATTGGAGAGGGGGCCTTCAGAAATTGCGAGAATTTGAAGACTGTCGAATTTGATGGAATGCGTCGTGGGGTTATGCACTTTGGGGACAGCGTGTTTGAAAACTGCATGAGCCTGAGAGAAATCAACCTTCCTTATACGACAGATTTACGGCCGAAGATGTTCAAGAATTGTTACAATCTTTCGTCTGTCAAACTCTCGGGAACGATCTTTCTGCACCGTGAGACGTTCGCAAACTGTGTCTCGTTGACCGAACTCTATTTATCAGAGAATATGGGTCAATTATACGACACCCCCTTCGAGGGCTGTATAAACCTGAAGAATCTCTATTTCTATGGAAAATCGCCATGGGTGGAATCAAAGGGTGCCTTCCTTTCGGGGTCCGGGATAAAGATTCATGTGAAACCGGAGTTCTACGTGGACTTCCACGGTGAGTTTTTTTATTGGGCAGAAAAAGATACAAACCTTATCGCGGATATGTAGCGTGCCATTTCCACGAATCTGCCGTTTCCTGCGAGATACGATGCATTTTGTGCAGGGTTTATGAAAGTGAAATCAACCTTGATGCATATGAAACGCTTTTCTTTGCCTCTGCTGGCCTTGGCGCTCTGCCTTTTCGGTTGCTCGCCCAAGGAAAACCCGACGCCTACTCCTACCCCGGACCCGAAACCTGATCCGCCTACGGAGCAGGTTGTCCCGGCCAAAGTCACCCTGAATGAAACGTCCGTGTCCCTCACGGGCGAGGAGAGCAAGGCCGTCACCTTCACTTCCGCGACGGACTGGAAGGCGGCCGTCGCCAGCGACGGGTCGTCCTGGCTGACCGTGAGTCCCACCTCCGGCAGCGCCGGAACCACCTCCGTCACCGTCAAGGCGAAGGCGAACCCCACCTATGACGACCGCAAGACGACCTTCACGATCACGGGCACCGGCAAGGACGGGTCCACATCGACGGGAACGGTCCATGTCACCCAGGCCGCGACGCTGGGTATGGTCGTGGAACAGAAGGCGTTCGAGGTCGCCGCGGCCGGCGGCACGGTGACGGTGAAGGTCAAGGCCAACACCGACTACACCTATACCATCGACGCATCCGGCCAGGGCTGGATCACGGAAACCACCACCCGCGCCCTCACGGAATACACGCACACCTTCAAGGTCGATGCGAACGACCAGTACGACTCCCGTCAGGGCACCATCACCTTCAAGAACACGAAGACGGGGGAGACGGACCAGGTGACCGTCACCCAGGACGCGCTCCTGGGCATGATCGTGGAGCAAAAGGCCTTCGAGGTCGCCGAGACAGGAGGCTCCATCACCGTGACGGTGAAAGCGAACACCGAGTACGATTACGTCATCTCCGAGTCCTGCAAGGAGTGGATCACCGAATCCACCACCCGTGGCCTGACGGAGTACACGCACACCTTCAAGATCGCCCCGAACGACCAGTACGACGAACGCATCGGCGTCATCACCTTCCGGGATACGAAGACCGGCGCGACGGAGGAAGTGCAGGTCAAGCAGGCCTCGCAGTCGGGGATGTTCCTCGCCACCGACTCCGCCGAGGTCAGCTGGGAGGAGCAGACGGCCGAGGTGAAGCTGATGACGAACCTGGACTTCAATGTCAGTATCTATAACAACTGGATTGCCCGGGTCGATACCAGAGGCCTGCCGGAGAATATCGTCTTGTTCCGGATTGCCGCCAACGAATATGGGACCCCGCGCACCGGAGAGATTTATTTCTCTTCCGCCGATGGGTCGACATCGGCCGTCTTCACGGTGAAGCAGGGCATTTCCCCGGAGTTCGAGGCGGAACGGGCGGCGCTCATGGCCATCTTCAATGCCCTGGACGGGTCGAATTGGGAATCCCACGAGAACTGGGGTACTGAAGCGCCGGTCACTATGTGGCCGAAAGTCATGTGTGACGAGAACGGCCATGTCGTTTCACTGAATCTGAACGACCCCGGAATCAAGGGAAGCCTTCCTCCGGAGATCGGGAATCTGCCCTATCTGACGGACCTGAATATGGGAGGCCCTTATGTCGACTGTCATTTCACCGGCTCCCTGCCGGAAGAGATCGGGAATCTGACAAACCTGAAACGTTTGCAGATGGACAATTGTCCGTTCGAAGGCCGGTTGCCGGAATCCCTCGGGAATCTGTCGAATCTGGAATGGCTGTATATCGCGCGCTGCGAAAAACTGGCCCCGGGTCCGATCCCGTCCTGGATCGGGAATCTGACGAAGTTGAAGCTCATCCAGATCTACGGACACAATTTTACCGGCCAGTTGCCGGAATCCATCGGAAATTTGACCAACCTGGAGCATCTGGATATCATACACTGCTCGCTGGACAGTACCGTTCCGGCTTCTTTCGGGAATCTGAGGAACCTCAAATTCCTCCGGATGTCCGAGAACGGCAACCTGCACGGACCGATCCCTGCGTCGTTGTCCAATCTCCCGGAATGGTGGCGTCTCTGGCCCGGTGTTGTTTACGGGAACAGATTCTCCCAGCAGGACATCGTCGATTCCAACCTTCCTGCGCCGAAGGGGCAGAAACTGACGGCCAGTGACGGAAGCACCCTCGACCTGGATGCCGTCCTCTCCGGGAACAAATATACGTTGCTCCACGCGTGGGACATCGATTTCCCGAATTGTCTCGATTTCATGCAGACTCTCCGCAATTACTACAAGCAGTTGCCTTCCGGAGAATTGTATGTCTTCGGATTGATGAGTTCCAATCAGCAGGAAAGCGCCCAGGCCCAGGAAGAATACAATCAGGCGAAGGGCATTTACGCCCAATATGACATTCCTTGGAAGCAGGTCTTTGACGAGGTTTATTCGTACAACCGTCCTTTCGGAGATGAGTATGGGGACTCCTGTTATCCCTACGGAAGCATCAATGAGGTGGTTCTGTTCAAGGGAGACAAGGTGGTCAGAACTTCCCTTGCGACGGGCATTCCCAACGACTGTCTCACGTATCTCGCGGATGAGTACGACCTGACGCTGAAGTTCTACGAGTCCACGGACTACTCCCAGGATGGGAAGGTGGAGATGCTCCAGACTGCCAAGGAAGGGAACGGAATCGACCTGGTCGTGATGGGTGACGGTTTTTCCGACCGGCTGATCGCCGACGGAACCTACCGAAAGACCATGGTCGATGCGATGGAGGGCTTCTTCTCGGTAGAGCCGTTCGCCTCGTTCCGGAACCTGTTCAATGTCTATATGGTCACAGCCGTGTCCAAGAACGAGGAATTCTCCATCGGCACCGAAACGGCCTTGGCGGGTTACTTCAACGCGACGGGGACTGCGTGTAACGGTTCGATTGCCACCGTCCAGGAATATGCGCGGAAGGCTGTCGACGAGACTCGCCTCCAGAATGCGACCTGCCTGGCCATTCTCAACAAGGAGATGCCGGCCGGATATGCCTATATGCTCGATCCGGAAGCGGAGAACGATTACGGCGGCGGTACCGGTATCGCCTTCGTAGCCCTCGGAGCTGGCTCGTTCATCGGCTTCGGCGACAATACCATGGCCGAGATCATCCACCATGAGGGCGGCGGCCACGCCTTCGGCAAACTGGCCGACGAATACTACTACGATTTCAACGGGCCGGTGTCCCAGGATGGTCTGGATTACCTGCACCAGGTGGAGAAATACGGCTGGTACAAGAACATCGACAGCGAATCCTCCCCGACGGCCGTCAAGTGGGCGAAGTTCCTCGCCGATCCGCGCTACGCCGGTGAACACCTCGGTGTGTACGAAGGTGCGGCCCTGTGCATCTCCGGCCTGTATCGCCCGACCGAGGACAGTATCATGTTCACGAACAAGGGCCAGTACAACGCCCCGTCCCGCGAAGCCATCTACTACCGTATCCACAAGCTGGCCTACGGAGCCTCCTGGAAATACGACTACGAGACCTTCGTCTCCTGGGACGCGAAGAACCGGTAAATGTGAATGGGCATCTTGGATCCTACAGCTGCCGCTGGCTGCCTGTGGGATCCAGGCCGGCCGGAGGACAGTAGATCCGAATCGTCAGGCCGCCGGCGCTGAAGTCGAGCTGGCCGAGGAGGGTGGCTGTGTTCAGGAAGGAGAGGGCCTCGCTGTCCGTGACGATGAACGGGTGCGTGAAGGGCTCGCGCATGTCGCCGTTGTTCTCGATGAAAATGTGGCAGTCGGCGCCGGTCAGGTCCTTGCCCACCAGCATGTAGCGGGCGGACAGCGTCCGGCCGGAAGGCTTGCCCACCTGGGTGTCGACCCCGGTCGGGAGCACCTCGCCCTTGAAATTGGCGCAGTCCACGCTGCCGGCGAAGGGGATCATGGTCACGGACACGGAATCGGCCATCACGGTCTGGGCGCCTTTGATGTCGATCTGGATGGTGAGCACTTCCTGGTAGCCGGGAGGGACTTCCGGCCTACGGAGAGGGCCCTGGGCGAGGGCGCAAGCGCACAGCGCGGCGAGCGCAAGAGAAACAATCAGTCTTTTCATAATCTTGGATTTTATTCCGGCAGGTCGGCGAGCTTCAGGAAGGCGGCGCGGAGGGATCGCACCTTGCCGTCGGCGAATTCGACCTCGAAGGTGGTCCAGTCCTTGTTCGCGGCGCGGATGACGCCCTCGCCGAAGACGGTGTGGGTGACGGTGTCGCCGATGTGGAAGGGGCTCTTGAGCTCCGCCCGTTCCTCGGTGAAATCGACACTGTCCAGGTCGATGGGGCGGTGCGGGTCGAACTCCTCGTCCAGGACGTGGATGAGGTTCCGGGTCCCGCGCCAGAGCTCCTCGGGGATAAATCCTTCTGTGACAACCATTTCCCGCTTGATTTCCGCGAGGAAGCGGGACGGGTACTTGTTCATCTTCGTCGACAGGTTGAAGCCTTCCGACTCGGTGAGGAACAGCGCCTTCTCGGCGCGGGTGACGGCGACATACATGAGCCGGCGCTCCTCTTCCTCGCCGTTTTTCTTGTATTCTCGGATGGTCCTGAGGTTCGGGAACACGCCCTCGGACAGGCCGACGATGAAGACGTATGGGAACTCGAGGCCCTTCGCCTGGTGGATGGTCATCAGCTTGAGGGTGGGGACGTCCTTGCGGTGGTCGTCGTTCGTGTACAGGGCGATGTCCTGCAGGTAGTCGGCGAGGGTGGACTCGTCCGGGGTGCGGACGGATTCGTAGAAGCGGATGGAGGAGAGGAGTTCGTCCAGGTTCTCCAGCCGGTCCTCGTCCTGGTCCTCGCGGATGTCCTGCTTGAGGCCGGAACGGTCCAGCAGGCGGTTCAGGAGGTCGCTCACGCGATGCTCCAGGGCGAAGGCCTTCGCGTCCTCGATCACATCGACAAAGGCCTGGGCGGTCGGTTTCCCGTAGCCGTCGCGGATCTGGAGGGCGCTGAAGAGGGAGACGCCGTCGCGGTCCGCATCGGCCCGCAAAGTGTCCAGGAACTTCTTTCCGAGCTTGCGGGAGGGGACGTTGACGATGCGCTCGAAGGCGAGATCGTCGTCCTGGTTGTTCACAAGGCGTAGGTAGGAGAGCGCGTCCTTGATCTCGCGGCGCTCGAAGAAGCGGGTGCCGCCCCAGACGGTGTATTCCAGGCGGGCGTTCAGGAGCGCCTGCTCCAGGGCCCGGGACTGGTAGGTGCTGCGGTACAGGACCGCGATGTCATTGACCTTGGCGTCGTGCGCGAGGAGGGTCTTGATCTGCGCGACGATCCAGTCCATCTCCTCCTTCTCGGACTTGCCGTGGTAGTGGATGACCGCGCGGCCTTCGGCCTTCCGGGTGAAGAGGTCCTTCGGGATGCGGTTCTTGTTGTGGGAGATGACCGAGTTGGCGACGTCCAGGATCTTCGGGGTGGAGCGGTAGTTCTCGTCCAGGATGACGGTGTGGTCGGCCGCGAACTGGACGAAGAGGTCCGGCCGGGCGCCGCGCCATTCGTAGATGGCCTGGTCCGGGTCGCCCACGATGAAGAGGTTGCGGTGCTTCGCCGCGAGCCGCTCCACGAGGTCCCAGTCGTCCAGGTTGCAGTCTTGCGCCTCGTCCACCATGATGTAGTTCAGCGTGTTCTGCCACCATTCGCAGGCCTCCGGGAAGCGGTCCAGGATGTATTTCGTGACGTTGATGAGGTCGTCGAAGTCCAGGGCGTAGTTCTTCATCTGCCGGCTCACGTAGCCGGCGAGGCGGTTGCCCTTCCGCATCTCGTCGGTGATCTTCGCCCCCGGGAGCATGAAGGCCGGGATGTAGCCGTTGAGGGCCTTGTCGACCGAGACCATGTCCAGGAACTGCTTGACCGTCTTCTCGGTGCGTTTGAGGCCCATCTCGTCCATCGCCTGCTTCGCGATGGACTTGCAGTCCTCCTCGTCCAGGACGGTGAAGCCCTTGGGGAAGCCCAGGCGGTAGATCTCTTTCCGGAGGAACTTGACGCAGAAGCCGTGGATGGTGCACACGAAGTCGTTGTAGTCGCCGCTGTGGACCATTCCCGCGATGCGGGCGCGCATCTCCGCGGCCGCCTTGTTCGTGAAGGTGAGGCACAGAATGTTCGCCGGGTCGATGCCGAGGACATTGACCAGGTACGCGTACCGGTGGGTCAACGCCTTCGTCTTGCCCGTACCGGCCCCCGCCACGACGCGGATCCTTCCCTCCGTCGTGGTCACGGCCTCCTTCTGGCGGCTGTTCAGTCCCTCGAAAATGTCGGTCATGTCGTCATTCCCGGCTTGACCGGGAATCTCTAAATCAGGTGAATCCCTTCCTCCTCCATCGCCTTCAGCGCCTCCTTGTGGCCGTCAGCATCGACCCAGGCGAGGGCGTCCTTCAGGACATACACCTCGAAGCCGTCCTTCAGGAGGTCCTCCGCGGTGTTGCGGACGCAGTATTCCGTGGCGATGCCGCACACGAGGACGTTCTTGATGTCCAGGAGCTTCAGGACCTCGGCGAGGCTCTGCCCGGCGGCGTTCACGCCCTCGAAGCCGCTGTACTGCTCCTTGGCGGGGTCCTCGCCCTTGAAGAAGGTCAGGTCCTCCTTCACGTAGGGGAGGAGGGACTCGTGGACATCGGCCCCATGGGTGCCCTGGACGCAGTGCGGCGGCCAGGGACCGCCCTGCGCGGCGAACGAGCAGTGGTCCGCGGGATGATGGTCCCGGATGAAGAGGATCGGGTAGGTGGAGACGACGTCCGTGTCGTCGGCTTCCGTCCCGGCGGTGAGCTGGTCGATGGCCTTCAGCGTGCCCTCGATGGCCCCTTCGGCCCCCTGGCACGCCATGCTCCCGTCGATGAAGTCGTAGAGCATATCCACGACCACCAGTGCGCTGTCTTTCAGTTTCTTTGCCATAACTAGTCGATTTCAAAGGCCTGGATCTGCTTCACGAGGTCGTCGATCAGGCGCATCTTGGTGTCGTAGAGGTCGTCGGAGATGTCCACCTTGTAGTAGTGCGGGTTGATGAGGCGGGATTCCGCGGGCGAGAAGTGGTGCAGGTTGTCCTTGAAGAAGGCCTTCTTCTGCAGCAGGGTGTGCTGCGGGCACACGCGCTTGCCGTTCGCGATGGCCTGGTGCTGGAGCGGACGGGCCTCGTAGGTCCCGGCCTCGAAGGTCTTGTACTTGAAGGAGTCGTACTCGTCGCGGACGGTGATGGTCTCGCCCTTCTGGATGGCGAGGTCCATCTTGTCGCCGCGGAGGCAGGTGACATCGGCCTTGAACACGTAGCCGTCGATCTTGTTGCCCTTGGAGGAGTCCAGCGCGCTGATGCGCCAGGTGATCTGGAAGCCCGGGTTGATGAGCTTGATCTTGTCCTCGGAGCGCTTCAGGACGGGCTGGTCGCCGATCTGCACGAGCTTGTACACGTTGCCGAAGCAGGGGGCGGCCTTGGAGGTGGCGATAGCGTCGCCCACGCCGTAGCTGTCGATGCAGGCGCCCTGGCGCTCAAGGTCCGTAATCAGGTACTCGTCCAGGCTGTTGGTCGCGAAGATCTTGCACTTTTTCAGGCCGTGTTCGTCAAGGATCGAACGGACTTCCTGGGACAGGTACGCAAGGTCGCCGCTGTCCAGCCGGACGCCGTAGCCGCCGGGATAGCTGTCGTCGATGCCGTTCTCGCGGAACGCGCGGATGGCGTTCTTGACGCCGCACTTGAGGGTGTCGTACGTGTCGATGAGGAGGATGATGTTCTCGCCCCGGTGCGTGCGGATGTAGTCGCAGAAGGCCTGGTGCTCGCCCTCGACGGTGCTGCCGTAGGCGGTCACGAAGCTATGGGCCATCGTGCCCGTGGAGGGGACGTTGTTCATCGCGCCGGTGAGGATGTTGGAGGAGGAGGCGCAGCCGGCGATCTGCGCGGCCTTGCCGCCGTAGACGGCGGCCCAAGGGCCGTGCGCCCGCCGGGAACCGAACTCCGAGACCGGCTTGTCCGTGGCGCGGCACACGCGGGAGGCCTTGGTCGCGACGGCCATCTGGTGGTTCAGGATGCACAGCATCGGGGTCTCCAGGACCTGGGCCTCGATCATGGGCGCGACGACGGTGACGATGGGCTGCGTGGGGAAGGCGATCTCGCCTTCGCGCATGCAGTACACCGCGCCGGTGAACTTCATGGTGCTCAAATACTTGCGGAACTCCTTATAGTCGTCCCCGGGGAGGAACTTCTCATAGAATTCCTCCGGCTCGGTGCCCAGTTTCTGGACCATCTGGATGACTTCTTCCGTGCCGCTGACGACGGCCCAGTTGTTGTTCTCCGGAGCCTTCCGGTAAAACAGGTTGAAAGTGGCGATTTCCTTGTCCTTTCCGCATTCCAGGTACGACTTTCCCATCGTGTACTGGTACTTGTCGGAGCAATAGGCAGTGTTCAGTTTGTCCATGATTTTTTCCTTTGTAGATGCCGCCGAGGGCGTTATCTACAAAGATATGAAAAAAACCGATAGGGTGTTACCGGAAAAGAATCACTTTCACATACTCGTTCGTCAGGCCGCCGGAGCCCTTCTGGGAGTCGGCGATGAGGACGAGCGTGCGCCGGTCGTCCGGCAGGACGGGACCGAGGCACATGCCTTCGAAATTGGCGAGGTTGAGGGCGCCGGTGGTGAAGGTGCACAGGAGGGATTTCCGGAGAAGGCCGGCGGTGTCCCGGACCGGGTCCACGACATAGATGTGGATGTCCGTGAAAGCGCCCTGCAGCTTCTCCCAGAGGGTCCCCTTGGGCACATAGACTTCCCGCTCCAGCACGAGCAGGCGGCCGTCGTCCAGGGCGGCGAGGGACGGGACGCCGAAGACGTAGGCGACGGTATTCTTGCTGGTTTGCGAGGGCTCTCCGGTCTGGTAGAAATAGCGTCCGGCGGGCTTCCCTTCGAGGTCGAAGCTCTGCAGGCGGAGGATTCTCGGGAGGAAGGTGTCGGCCTTCAGCGGCGCTTCCGTCGTGGTCCAGAACAGGCCGGTGGTCTCGTTGTAGGTGAGGGCTTCGAATCCCAGGTTGTTCGCGGTGGCCTTCAGGTCCGCCGGGACATCCAAGCTGGTGCCGGCGTCGTTTCCGTTCAGGTCGTAGCCGTGGATCTCCTGGTGTTTCTCGGAAGTGACATAGAGGCGGTTCTCGGAGGGGACGAAGGCGATGCCCTCGGTGTCCCGCTTCTTGCCGTCGGCCGCCTCCGTTCCGGGCGCGACTTGCCGCAGGACCGTGCCGACATTGCCGTCCGCGTCGATGGGAATGGCGAACCGCAGGATGCCGCCGCCCTTCAGGTTGTCGTCCACGACCGCGAACTGGTTCCCGCCGAGCCAGGTGATGCCGGAATACTCGCCGGGGTCGATGTCCAGGAGCGTGGCGGGCAGGGGCGTGGCCCGGAGGCCGGCATCCGGCGCTTCCGGCGGAAGAAGGGTTCCGGTCCATCGATACGCGACGCCGGGTTGCAGGTCCAGGGCGGGGAGGCGGGCCGACCAGAGGCGGCCGTCCGGCGCCTCGGCGACGGCTGCCGCCGCCGTGAGACCGCCCGGCTCCTTCGCCATCCACACGACCGGAGACTCCGTTCCTTCCACCGGCATGGTCTGTACGCTGCCCTGCAAAGGCGCCAGCAGGATTTTGTCGATTCCCGCAGGCAATCCGTCCAGCTGCATCCGGACGTATGCGCTGGCGTGCCTTACGTTGAAGAGTGTATCGCCCTTCTCCGTCACCGTCGTATCCGTCATGAAGCGGTCCTGCGCGAACAGGCTGTCGGCCTTTGCGTCACCCTCCACGGGCGTCCCGTCCTCGAACCGGACCGGTTCGTAAACGACCTTCCCCTTCGGTTGCGCACTGCAACCCAAGGCTATGAAACTTGCCGCGAGGAGGCTGAGCAGAATCCTTTTCATCGTACCGTCATTTGCTTGCAAAGATAAGAATAATTAATTTTGCATTATGTCACTGGAATCCTTGTTCGAACAGTATACAGGGGCGGCGCCCGTCGCCAGCGTGGCGCTTACCGGGTCGGCCTCGCACCGGCGGTACTACCGCCTGACGGGAGCCGACGGGCGGACCCTCATAGGCGTGGAAGGCACCGACGCCGACGAGAACCGTGCCTTCCTCACCATCGACCGTCACTTCGCCGCCCAGGGAATCAATGTCCCGAAGGTGGTCGCTGTCGACGGCCTCTGCTACCTGCAGGAGGACCTGGGCGCGACCGTCCTGTACGACGCGCTCGCCGCCGGCCGCGCCTCGGGGAACTACGGGCCGGACGAGGTCGCGCTGCTGCGCAAGACCCTCGCCGCCCTCCCGAAGATCCAGGTCGAGGGCGCCCGCGGGCTGGATTTCTCGGTCTGCTATCCGCAGCCGTCCTTCGACGGGCGGATGGTGGACTTCGACCTGAACTATTTCAAGTACGACTTCCTGAAGCTCGTCGGCGTGGAGTTCAACGAGGTCTTCCTGCAGGACGACTTCGACCGCCTGAAGGCGGACCTCCTGGCCGAACCTTCCGACACCTTCCTGTACCGGGACTTCAACGCCCGGAACGTGATGCTGGTGGACGGCGAACCCTATTTCATCGACTTCCAGGGCGGCCGCCGCGGCCCCGTCTACTACGACGTGGCCTCCTTCCTCTGGCAGGCACGCGCCAAATACCCGGAAACCCTGCGCGAAGAACTGCTGCAGGTCTATCTGGACGCGCTGAAGGCCTATGGGCCCGTGGACGAGGCCCATTTCCGGGAGCGCCTGCGCCTCTTCATCCTCTTCCGGATGCTCCAGGTCCTCGGCTGCTACGGCTACCGCGGCCTCTGGGAAGGCAACCAAGCCTTCTCCTCCAGCATCCCCCCGGCCCTCGCGATCGTCAAATCCCTCCTGCCGTTCCAGGACTATCCCTACCTCTCCGAGGTCCTCGCCGATCTTTGCAGGGGCGCCCTTTCTCCGGAGGGGGTATTCTTTCCCAAACCCTCCGCAATCAAAGATTGCTCCGTCCCTCCCACCGCAAGCGGCGGGCCCCTCCCTCTAATGTGCCCGAGGGTGGGCACAGGTTTGGGAAAGAATACCCCCTCCTCCGGGTTGCCCCTGACCGTGACGGTATACAGTTTTTCCTTCAGGAAGGGCATTCCTGAGGATCCGTCCGGGAATGGGGGAGGGTATGTGTTCGACTGCCGGAGCGTGCATAATCCCGGGAAGTACGAGCGGTTCAAGCAGTTGACCGGCCTGGACGAACCCGTCATTCGGTTCCTGGAGGAGGACGGCGAAATTCTCCGCTTCCTGGACCATGTATACGCCTTGGTCGATGCGCACGTGGAGCGCTTCCTCGAGCGCGGCTTCACGCACCTGCAGGTCAGCTTCGGCTGTACCGGCGGCCAACACCGCTCCGCCTACAGCGCCCAGCACCTCGCCGAGCACCTCGTCGCGAAATATCCCGTCCGCGTGCACCTGATCCACCGCGAGCGCGGCATCGAACGCTGGTTACCGTCCCACTCAAGTTGCTGTGACTGAGATGATTACCGAAAACTCCCTGGTGCATTTTCCCCAGGGAGAATTATGTAAGATATTGATTGATAAATAGATAGGTGAGACGCTTAGGAAGACGATGAAAGCGATGATCTTTGCCGCGGGGCTGGGAACCCGCTTGAAACCCATTACGGACACGATGCCGAAGGCGCTCGTGCCCGTGTGCGGGCAGCCGTTGCTGTACCACGTCATCACCAAGCTTGTTGCGGCGGGGTATGACGACCTCGTCGTGAATGTCCATCACTTCCCGGACCAGATCATCCACTACCTCCATTCCCACGACTTCGGCGCCCACATCGCCGTCTCCGACGAGCGGGACTTCCTGCGGGAGACGGGCGGGGGGATTCGCTATGCGAAGCACCTGCTGACAGATTTCTCGACTCCGCCTGCGGCTCCGCTCGAAATGACAGAAGGAGATTCCTTCGCTTCGCTCGGAATGACAAACGAGCCCTTCCTCGTCCATAACGTGGACATTGTCAGCAACTTGGACCTGGGATGGCTGCGGGAGCAGCACCGGGAGGGGGCGCTGGTGACGCTGGTGGCGAGCGAACGGAAGACGCAGCGGTATTTCCTGTTCGACGAGGACAACCGGCTGAAGGGATGGACCAACATCGCGACCGGGGAAGTCCGCAGCCCGTTCCCCGACATCGACCCGGACCGGTGCCGCAAGCTCGCCTTCGCCGGCATCCACCTGATGTCGCCGGTCATCTTCGACGCCTTCGACCGGTACGGCTTCGGCGACCGCTTCTCCATCGTGGACTTCTACCTCCGCGCCTGCGCCGACTATCCCATCTACGCCGCCGTCCCGCCGGACTTCCAGCTGGTCGATGTGGGCAAGTTCGACGCGCTTCCCGAAGCGGAAGCCACTTGCCGCCAATTATTACCGTAGAACGGAAACGATTGACATATAGATGAATATAAAAAGTGCTTTAGTCGATTTGACCTAAAGCACTTTCTGTAAATCAGTGATGGGCAGGCGCTTCCCAACAACGCCTATGCGAGGCTATTCCGCAGGAACGGCAGGATCTTCGTCAGCGGGGAGCTCCTCGGAGGCGGGAGCTTCGTCCGTGGGCATCTCCTCGGTGACCGGCGCCACCGTCTCGTCGACCGGCGGGATGCGGTCGATGTTGCCCCAGGGGTTCTCGACCTTGATGCGGGAGATGGCCCAGAGGCAGGCGGCGAGGATGAGGACGCAGACGGTGAAGACCTGATAGTAGGTGCTCTTGTCCATGATTTCGACGAGGTAGAGATCCTGCATGTCCTTGAACTGCTCGATGTTGGAGAGGATGACGGTGGTGCCGTTGTTCACGAAATGGATGACCATCGTGAGGATCAGGGAGCCGGTCTTGTAGTAGACATAGCCCATCATCAGGCCGATCAGGAAGGCGTTCAGGGCCTGCCAGGGGTTCGCGTGGATGACGGCGAAGAAGACGGCGGAGACGACGATGGCCCAGCCGGGCTTCATCTTTGTCAGCAGGCCGCGGAGCACCATGCCCCGGCACAGCCACTCCTCGAAGATCGGGGCGAAGATGGCCGCGACCAGGAAGGAGGCCCAGATCGGACCGCCGATCATCTGTTTCATCATCTCGGAGAACAGCTCATAGAACTGGTTCAGGACGGAGGACTTGGTCGTGAGCTTGAAGTTCCAGTAGTTGGGCAGGTCGAAGACGAACATCGAGGCGAAGGTCATCAGCACGGTGATGAGAATCGCGAGGGCCATGCCGTAGGACCCGAAATGCCTGTTGTCCAGCAAGTAACCCGGGTCGAAAAGCATATTCTTGTGACTCTGGTTCGCCGCATAGACCATGGCGGGGAGGAACTGGATGGGATAGAGGACGATCTGCCCATAGTCCAGGATGGCTTGCTGGGTCATGAACAGGCCCATGACGCGCTGAACGATGAAGCCCAGCAGACCGCCCAGCAGGAACCAGCCGATGAAGCCGAACATCCCCTTGACACCGGGCACGTACCAGGCGTGGCCCGAATAGAGGTCATAATCCTTGACCTTGCGTGCGGAAAAAGCGGCCATATCAATACAGGGGGCTGGGATAGACGCCTTCTTCCACGAGGGAGGCGAACTTGGCGACGACGCCGGGACGGTCCTCCTTGAAGGTCACGCCGAACCAGCGGGACGGGGTGGAGAGCACCTCGCAGGCACCCTGACCCGACTTGACGATGCAGTCCACGGCGAAGGGGATGTAGTACTCCTTCTTGGGCTCGTTGGCATTGACCTCCAGGAACTGCTCGAAGATGGCCTCGCTCTTGGCGAAGTAGTCGGGGGTGAAGCCCCACATGTTCATCGAGCACAGCGCCTTGGCGTCCAGGACGACGTGCTTTTCGCCGGTGACGGAGTTGTTGCCGTACACGACGCCGTCGGCTTCCTTTCCGATTTCCAGGTGTTCGGCGATGTCGGTGAGGTTGCCGGCCGAGTCATAGGCGCAGATGCCGCGGGAGACGGTGCCGTTCTCGGACAGGGTGTTGTCCAGCTCGAAGCCGACGATGCAGTACTGGCCGGTGGTGTCGGCGTGGGCGCGGCACCAGTCGCCGAGGATGCGGAAGGACTCCTTGCCGTAGAAGTCGTCGCCGTTGATGACGGCGAACGGCTCGTGGATGACGTCCTTCGCCATCAGGACGGCGTGGGCGGTGCCCCAAGGCTTCACGCGCTCGGGATTGAGCGGGAAGCGGGCGGGAATCTTGTTCAGCTCCTGGGTGACGAAGACGAACTCGAGGGGTTCCCCGTCGACGGTCTTGACACCGGCGTACTTGGCCTGGACGGCCTTCTCCATATCGGCCTTGAAGGACTCGCGGACGATGTAGACGACCTTGCCGAAGCCAGCTTCCACGGCGTCGTGGATGGAATAGTCGATGATGGTTTCTCCGTGGGGGCCGAGGCCGTCCATCTGCTTGAGTCCGCCATAGCGGCTGCCCATGCCGGCGGCCAGGACGAGAAGGGTGGGTTTCATAGCTTATACGATTTTTTAATTTGTTGTCGCGTAATTCGTGCAAATTTACTAATTTCGCAGAAAAGTCGGCAAACAATCTCCCGGAATTATGGCAGACCAGAAACAGAAGGGCAACCTGCTGCGGCGCAGCGACCACAATTACTTCCTCCCGTTCGTGATCGTCATCACGGCGCTGGCGGCGCTGTGGCTGCTTTTCCTGTCGCACAGCAGCGTCCTGAACTGGGTCCGCGCGAACTGGGAGATCCAGCGCCAGGAGCGCCAGATGGACCAGCTCCGCAGCGACATCGATGCGATGAACGAGGAGATCCAGGCGCTCACGAACAGCCGGGATTCCCTGGAGAAGTTCGCCCGGGAAACCTACCACTTCGCCGCCCCCGGCGAGGATGTCTACATCATCGAATAAAGAGATTCCCGGTCAAGCCGGGAATGACGTATGCGTCATGGCCGACCTGATCGGCCATCTGCGTCGTATATAGCCACCGTGCGGCGCGCTTCGGCGACGTCGTGCACGCGGAGCCAGGTGGCGCCGCGCTGGAGCGCGATGTAATGCGCGACCTGCGTCGCGGGGAGCGATTCTTCGGGCGTGATGCCGAACCGCTTGTAAATCATGCTTTTGCGGGATACTCCCACGAGAATGGGCATCTGCAGGACCTGCAGCCGGTCCAGTTCTTCCAGCAGGGTCCAGTTCTGTTCCACCGTCTTGGCGAAGCCGAAGCCCGGGTCCAGGATCCAGTCCGTGACGCCGGCCTTCGCGGCGCGCCTGGCGAATGCCTTGAAGTATCGCAGGACCTCCTCCGTCACCCCTTTGGGATAGTCGGTCATCGACTGCATCGTTTCCGGCGTTCCACGCAGATGCATCGCGACGTAGGGGAGGCCGAGCCGACCCACGAGCGGCAGCATCGGCGCGTCGAACGCCCCCGCCGAAATGTCATTGACCAGGAACGGGCCGATGAGGTCGTACGCCCGCTCGACGACCGACGCCCAGTAGGTGTCGATGGAAACGCGGGCGTCCGGAAACGCGTGCCGGAGGGCCTGCAGGGCCGGTTCCAGCCGCCGCCACTCCTCGTCCGCCCCGACAGGCTGCGCCCCGGGCCGGGTGGAGCAGGCGCCGATGTCGATCCAGTCCGCCCCTTCCGCGAGCATCGTTCCAACGCGCGCGAGGAAGGCGTCCGGGTCCTGCGCCCGGCTCGCCGCGTAGTACGAGTCGTCCGTGAGGTTTACGATGCCGAGGAGCTGGATTTTCGGTTTCATAACGCAAAAATAGTTATATTTGTGAGATTAAACGAAAAATCATGCTCATCGTGCTGGAGGGCCTGGACGGGGCGGGGAAGTCCACCCAGGTCAAGAAACTGAAGGAATACCTCACCGAACGCTGCGGCGCGCTGGAATACATCCATTTCCCGCGCTACGACGCCCCCGTGTACGGCGACCTCATCGGCCGTTTCCTGAAGGGCGAATTCGGCAGCATCGAGGCCGTGCATCCGCAGCTTGTGGCCCTGCTCTTCGCGGAGGACCGGCACCGGGCCGCGCCGATGATGCGCGAGGCCCTGGACGCCGGCAAGGTGGTCCTGCTGGACCGCTATGTGTATTCCAACATCGCCTACCAGTGCGCGAAGCTTCCCCAGGGGCCCGAGCGGATCCGCCTGCGCAACTGGATCTTCGACACGGAGTATGGCGATTTCGACCTGCCGGAACCGGACCTGAACCTGTTCCTGGACGTCCCCATCGGCTTTGTGGAAAAGAGCCTGGCGGCGCACCGCCAGGGCGACGACCGCTCCTACCTGCACGGTGCGCAGGACATCCACGAGGCGGACATCCGCTTCCAGGAGGCCGTCCGGGACATGTACCGCGCCGAGGCCGCCCGCGATGCGCATTTCCTGCGCATCGACTGCGGCGACGCCGAGGGCCGGATGCTCCCTCCGGACGACATTTTCGCCAAGGTCCGCGCGGCCGTCGACCCGTATCTAGTATGAAAAAGGCACATCATAGATTAAGGCGTTTCTGCGCCGTCGTCATCGGCATGGTGTTCCTCGCCTCGGGCCTGCTCAAGCTGCTGGACCCGGTGGGCACCGGCCTCATCGTCAGCGAATACTTCAAGTTCTTCCACCTGGGCTTCCTGCAGGGGACTGCGAAGGCCATCGGGATGGTCCTGTCCCTCGTGGAGGCCACGACCGGCGCGGCGCTCATCAGCGGCGTGTTCCGCAAGACGACGGCGGTCGTCACCTCCATTCTTGTGGTGTTCTTCACGATCATTACCCTGATTCTCTGGATTGCTAAACCGGAGATGGACTGCGGCTGCTTCGGCGAGGCCATCCACCTCACCCACGGGCAGACGCTCCTGAAGAACGTCGTCCTGCTGGCCCTGTCCGCAGTCGCTTTCATCCCGTTCCAGAACTTCGGCGTGCCCCGGAAGGGGAAGTACGTGGCCTTCTTCCTGGCCCTTCCTTCCCTCATCTTCGCCCTCTGCCACAACGCCCGGCACTTGCCGATGATCGACTTCACGGAGTTCGCCCCCGGTACGGAACTATTCGCCTCCCTGGACAACGACTACCAGGAGATGGACGGCAAGGTCCCGACCTTCATCTACGAGCGGAACGGGCAGCGCGGGTCCTTCACCCTGGACGCCCTGCCGGATTCAACCTGGACCTTCGTCGGCGTGGACACCCTCAGCCGCAGCGGGATGTACAAGAACACCGCCAAGCCGGTCCTTTCCTTCCGCGACGCGGAGGGCGAGTATCAGGACGAACTGGCGGTGCTCGGGAAAGTGATGGTGTTCTCCGTGTATGACCCGGAGGATGCCGATTGGGACCGCATCCGGACGCAGGCCGCCGAGGCCCGCATCAGCGGCGCGACCCCCCTCATCCTCGCCGTCCCGGGCGAATACACCCCAGAAGATGTGTATCTGGCCGATTACAAGCCGCTCATCACGCTGAACCGTGCCAATGGCGGCGCGACCTACTTCAACGACGGCGAACTGATCTCCAAATGGAGTCCCCGGGACGTTCCGAAGGGGGAGGATCTGAAGGAAGTGCTCGACCGCGAACCCGTAAGCCTTTCCACGGACTTCATCACCGGTCGCCGCATCAAAGCGCAGGGCTTCGCGCTCTATCTATTGGCCCTGCTGCTCCTGCTGTAATACAAGAAACGCCCGCTTTCGAGCGGGCGTTTCCATTTGGCTTCCCATCAATTACTCAAGCGTCAGACCGTAGCCTTCCTGCTGGGGATTGTATTTCCAGTTAGCGAAGTTCGTATGCGCTTGGACGGTGAGCGAGATGACCCCGGACATCTTGTTGCCTTGCACATGTACCTGCTTGGTCTTCTCGGGGAGGCCGGCAAAGCTGTCCGGAATCGTCCCCGTGATATTGCAGTCGTAGATCTGGATGCTGGGGGCCGTTCCGCTTTCGAGAGACTTCATCTTGCCCAGGGAGGCCGGCAGGGGACCGGTCAGGCCGGGATTGGTGTGCAGCATCACCGTCTGCAGGACGGGCATGTCCCAGATGTCGGGCAGGTTGCCGCTCAGGTTGGTCTTGAACGCCATGAATTGGATCAGGCTCTCGCACTGGCCCAGTTCGGCCGGAATTTCTCCGCCGATTCCGCTCTGGGAGATGTTCAGCCGCATGAGCTTCTTCAGGTTGCCGATTTCCTTCGGAATGCCGCCGGTCATATTGGCATTCCGGTCCACGTACAGTTCCGTCAGTTCCGTCAGCTGCGCAATCTTGCCGGAAATCGAGCCGGTCAGGTTGTCATTCTGGAAATAGAGTTTCTCCAGCTTGGCCAGGCTGTACACGGCATCCGGGATGTCGCCGACGAGCTTGTTGCTGTTGATGCGGAGTTCGGTCAGTTCGGTCAAGTCGCCGACCGCATCCGGCAGGGTCCAGTCCTTGGCGATGACACCGCTGGTGGACAGTTTCAGGGCCGTGACGCGGCCGTTGGTGACGGTGACGGCGGGCCAGGTGTCGATGGGCTTGTCCAGCTCCCACTTGTTCTTGGTCCAGTTGGCGCCGTCGGAGGCGTTGTAGATGGCCACGAGCGCCAGGGAGTCGGTCTGGCGGTTGGTGATTTTCACGGCCTCGAAATGCACGGGCGCGACGTTGGTGACGCGGTTGGCCGCGACATCGACGGCTTTCTTGAACGCGAAGCTCTTGATCACGTTATCCGAGCCGTCGACCACGTTGAACTGGGTATTCTCTGCGGGCAGCGTGCCGGCGGGAACGAAGAAATAGTAGTCCTTCGTGGTGTTGGGCTCGTCGGGAGCACCGGCGGAGACCAGTTTCTTGCCGCCGTTGGCGAGGGCGGCCATGGTCACGACGCCGCCTGCGGGAGCGGCGGCGAGCTCGCCGCAGAGGGCGGGCGCCTCGTCACCGACGGTCTCCAGAGTGACGGCGGCCGTCTCGACGGGAACGTTCTCCACGGTGAATTTGAGGACGCCCGTGGCAGTCTTGAACTGGAACAGTCCGTCGAGGTCCTGCGCGCCGAAGAGCGGGAGGCTGGAAAGGGGACGGAGCGGATTCACGCTCATTTGCTCCGGGAGGATCCAGACTTTCTTGGCGGCGTCGAATTCCAGCGCATAGGCCGCTTCGCCGGCCACTTTGAAGCCTTCGTCCACCTCTCCGGTGAACTGGACCTCCGGTCCGGCCTCGGCGGTGGTGAAGGCCACCTGCTTGCTCGTGGTTCCGTCGGAAATCAGTACGTTGATCTTGTCACCGGCGGCCCAGGAGAACTTCCCGGTGTCGTCGTAGGCCGTCCGGGTTTCGGCCAGGCGGGCGGTGATGGTGACGGTATAGGTGGGCACGGAGTGCTCCTGCGGGTTGTCAACCTCTCTCTGGCAGGCCATCAGGGCCAGGGCGGCCAGGGTAAAGCATGCAATCTTTTTCATATCGCTTTCGGTGTTAAGAGGTTAATTCCAAGGGTCCGTGTCCACGGGATTGTCCAGGTCCTGGCCGCCGCTGCCGGCGTGCAAGGTGAGCCCGTAGCCTTCCTGCTGGGGCAGGATGTACTTGGCCGGATTCCATTTCTCCTTGAAGTTGGCGTGGGCCTGGATGGCGGCCGGGACGACGCCCTGGAGCTTGTTGTCCTGGATGCGGAGCTGGGTGCAGGAGGCCGGCAGGTTGGCCCAGGACTCGGGGATGTTGCCGGTGAAGTTGCACTCGTAGAACCAGACCGAAGTGACCTTGGTGCAGCGGCCCACGGAGGCGGGCAGGGAACCCGTCAGGCCCGGGTTGCTGTACAACTGGATGATCTTCAGGGCCGGCCATTCGTCGAAGTTGTCGGGAATGCCGGTGAGCTGGGTCTTGTAGGCCATCAGGCAGGCAAGCGAGGAGCAGCCGCTCATCTCGGCGGGAATCGACCCGCTGATGCCGGTCTGGGCGACGTTGATGTTCACGAGCTTCTTCAGCTGGCCCAGTTCCTTCGGGAGCGTGCCGGTGAGGTTCGCGTTCTGGTCGATGTACAGGTCCTTGAGGTCGGTCATTCCGGCGATCTTGGCGGACAGGGTCCAGGTGGGCGTGTTCTTCGTCAGGTAGAAGGAGACGAGCTTGGTGAGGTTGTAGATCTCCTCCGGAATGGCGCCGGTCAGCTGGCTGCCGATGATCCGGAAGTTGGTCATTTCCGTCAGGTCGCCCACGGCGGCCGGCAGGGTCCACGGAGCGGTGACCGTTCCGTTGGCGAGGTTCACCTGGGTCACGCGGCCGTCCTTGTCCACCTTGACATTGTACCACTTGTCGATGGGCTGGGTCAGGTCCCAGACGCGGTCGGCATGCCAGTTCTGGGCGCCGCCGGTGGCCTTGAAGATGGCGACCAGCGCCAGGGAGTCGGCCTTGTGGCCGAGCGGTACGGCCGCCTGGCTGACGCTCACGGTCTTCTCGGTGTTGCCGACGGTCTCCTTGACCGTGACGACGGCGTTGCGGACGGCGCGTACGTCGCTTTCGGCGACGGTCAGCACGACCTTGGCATCGCCCTGGCCGCTGGCGGGATCGACGGTGATCCAGTCTTCCGCGACGGTGACGGTCCAGGGGGCGTTGGAGGTGACATTGAACTCCAGCGTACCGCCCAAGTCACTGGTGGACAGGGTGGCGGGAGCGACTTCCAGCGCCGGGGCGGCGGCCGCCTGGCTGATCTTGACGACGGCGGTCTTGCCCTGGGCGGTGAAGGTCACGTCGGCCGAGCGGGCCTCGATGCCGGCATTGGCGGCGACGGTGAAGGCCACCTTCTTCGAGCCTTCTCCAGCGGTGGCATCCGGCGTGATCCAGTCGATGCCGGACGGCACCGAGATGGTCCAGGGGGCGTTGGACGTGACATCGACGCTCACCGTACCGCCGGCGGCTTCGGCCTCCAGGGTGGCGGGGCTGACGAGGATGGACGGGGTGAGGGAGAGCTGGCTCACGCGGACCGAGGCGGTCTTGTCGCCGGCCTTGACGGTCACGGTGGAGGAGCGGGCCTCGAACTTGTCATTGGCGGCCACGGTGATCTTGAAGCTGCCGTTGCCGGTTCCGGCCGCGGGGGAGACGGTCACCCAGGCGTCGGGGCAGGACACGGTCCAGTCGACGTTCGAAGTGACGCTGATGCTCTTCTCCAGCGAGCCGGTCGCCTCGAAGTTGGCGGCCAGGTCGGACAGGGAGAGCTCCGGAATCACCGTCGGCGTGCAGGCGAGGACCAGGAGTCCCGCCACGAAGGCCGCCAGGGATTTCAGGGTGTTTGTGAAGTGAATCATAGGGGGGAAGTTTGATTGTTGAATATCCATTCGTCCTCGTCTTTCAGGGGAAGACGGGGGTGTTTCCGCGCATAGCGGCGGAGTTCGCGTTCATACCTTTGCAGGGACTTCTCCCCGCAGGTGCGGAGGATCCGCTCGGGGAGGAAATGGCCTACCAGCTCGTTCAGGATGCGCTGCTCGTCGCGTTCGTCCTTGAGCTGGGCGGGGACTTTGTCGAGGGCGTCGAAGATGAACTTCAGCGTGCGGTTCCGCGTCTTTTCGTCCACGGGCTCGCCGGCGACGACCCCGCCGATGTTGGACAGGGCCAGGGACAGGTAGCGGTAGTAGTACTTGCGGAGCAGGACCAGGCGGTCCGCCGTGAGGCCGTCCAGGTCCAGCAGGGCGCGGCAGTTGCGGAGGCCGGCCTCGGAGGAGCGCAGGAGGTCGTTCCCCAGGCTCTCCGCCTGGGAGGACGGGTCCGGCGAGATGGCCGCGCTGATCATCGGTGCGTAGTAGCAGTAGGGACCGGGTTCCGGGGCCGGTCCGGCGCCATAGCCGCAGGCGATGGCGTAAAAGTCGTAAGGCCCCAGGCGTGGCGGGAGAAGCGCCACGCCGGCCCGTACGTCGGCGGCCGTGGCCAGGTGGTTGTAGCGGGCGTAGTCCATCACCGAGGCGGTGGTGCCGTATTTCCGAGTGAAGGAAGGACTGCGCAGGGAATCGGCCGGATAGGCCCAGGAGGCGCCCATATTGTGGTTCAGGCCCAGCACGTGCCCCATTTCATGGCAGACGGCGTGGCGGATCATCGGACCGAGGATTTCCATCGGAAGCTCCGCCTGCCGGGCGGCGGGATCGGCCGCGCCCGTCTGGACATAGCGCCAGCCTGCCATCAGCTCGACGACATTCTTCCACCAGAGGATGTCCCCCTGGAGGATTTCCCCGCTGCGGGGGTCGATCAGGACGTCCCCCTTGGCATTGGACTCTTCCACGTCCATGTACCGGACCATGTTCACCAGCGGAGACGTGGTGTCCAGCCCCTCCGGCTCCGGATGGACGGCGAGCACGTCGCCCAGGCCGATGGCCCGGAACGCCCGGTTCCAGTCCTCGATGCCTTCCTTGATGTAGGGATACCACGCTTCAGGGAAGGTCTTGTCCACATAGAAGTCCAGCTTCCGGCCGCCCGTCAGGTCCCAGCGCTGGAAGCGCCCCTCGGGATGGCGGCCTTCCACACTGTTGTATCCGACTTTCGCAGGATCGAGGTCGATCGGTGGCAGCGGTTTCTCCCGGAGCCAGAGGAAATAGCAGGCGGCGGTGACCTCCAGCCCGTCCCGATACCGGTAGCGCCCATTGACCTGCAGCCATTCCGGCGGGGTGGACGGGCAGCTCAGTTCGTGCTCTACGGCATGTCCGGGCAGCATCTTGGGCGGGATGGCGGAGATTTCCTCCGGATAGGTGGAGAAGTAGGGCTCCAGCGAGATGGCGAAGGCGTCCGCCGTCTCTTCCACGATCGGGAAAATGACGGGGCGCGGGCCCGGCCCGCGCCGGCGCCGGCGGAGCGAACGGTCCGGGACGAGCATCAACACGCTGTCCCGGCGCACGAACTCCATCACCTGCGGCCACGGGTTCCGCTGGCCGGGCGCGAACACTTTGCCGTGTGCGCGGTTCACGTCCACGATCCGGGAACCATACAGGACGGGCGTGCCCACTTTGTCTTTGGGCACGGAGAGCACCGTCAAGGCCGTCAGTATGCTCAGCAGCAGGTGCATCCGCTAGCGTGGCCAGATCTTATACTCGACCTTCCACAGGCCGTCATCCTTGGCGATGGCCCATTTGGTGAAGTCCACGTCCTCCATCAAGTGGGCGTCTTCGCTGCTGAACCAGGCCGTGACATACAGGACCCGTTCGTCCAGGTCGTACGTGCCTTCCAGCTTTTCCAGCGTCACGGTCACCTGGCCCTGGATGGCGGGATCGGTGGAGGCGGCCATGTCGCCGCCGGTTTTCTTCGCGTCGTCCTTCCAGGTGTTGCCCCACGCGGCGCGGTCGCCGATGTAGGCCTTTAAGCAGCGGGGGGAAGGAATGGCCAGGGAACCCTGGTTGGGGGTGTCCGGCTTGTCCGCGACGAAGCGGAGGAGGGAGTCGCAGGGGAAGAAGTTCCGGTAGCTCTCGTTGGCACCGTAGTCCAGGATGGCCACCTCGTTGGGGTACCTGATCTTGGGACAGAGGTCCGTCAGGCGGAACGGATGGGACGGGGACGCCGTGGCGGGGCAGCTGAAGGAGGAATGGTCCCAGAGGCTCCGCTGGTTCTGGACGTAGTTGGAACCCTCGGCCGAAACCCACATATCGACGGTCGTATTGCCATCCCATTCGCCTTCCGGGGTCTTGATGGCCTGGTTCCAGCGGTAGCCGGCGCCGCCGTTCAGGGCGGGAGTCCGCCAGAGGGCGTTCAGCGGCACCACGGGGTCGCTCAGATGGACGGAAACCGAACTGCCTTCCGGATCGACCGTATACCGGCCCTTCTGGGGCACGACGGCGAGGATGGCCTCCCGGTCGTAGCCGGACTGGTCCTTCTTCAGGATCTCCACGGAGAAGAGATGGCTGCGGGCGCCGGCTGGGTAGGTGAAACCGGCCGTCTCGCTGCCCGCGATCCGGTAATCCTTCCCGAGTTCCAGGTCGCCGAAATCCAGCACCACCTCCAAGTCCTTGGTCGTCGCGCGGTCCGCTGTCAGCTGGAAATGGAGCGTTTCGGCCAGGAAGGGATTCGTCACGACCGGCGCTTCCGGCACATTCAGGTGGAAGATGGGCATTTCGATGGTCTTGCTGATGTCCACCCGGGCCGTGCTGTTCTTTTCCGGATCCACGGTATAGCGCTCGCCGGGTTTCAGCAGGAGCTCGATCCAAGCGGATTCCACCCAGATCTCGTCGTCGACCAGGTCCACGTGCACCATGGCGTCCTGCGCTCCGGCGGCGATGTCCACCGTCCGGGAGGCCACGCGGTACTGGAGACCCTCTTCCAGGGAACTGGAGACGTTCAGGCCGATGTGCAGCGCCTGGGGCGCCGGCCGGGAAAGGTGCAGGTCGATGTCTAGGCCGCCCTCCCCGGGCGTGACGGCGTACCGGTCGCTCCCGAACTGGACCGCCGGGGCGAAGTAGCGGGTGTCCTCGGCCTGCCGGCAGGCGGATGCGGCGAGGAGGACCGCCAAAAGTATGAGGTATCTTTTCATGGCATCAGAAAGTGAACAGTCCGACGGAAAGGGATACGTTCGCCAGGCTGCCTGCGGGCATCGCCTGGACATATCCGCCGCTCAGCCGCACGTAGCCGTTGGCCAGGCCGGCCTTCCCCAGGTTCATCGGGAAGGTCCAGGTGAGGCTGCCGGTGCCGCCGAAGCGCCGCTTGCCGTAGTAGACGGCGTCCGGCGCGAGGACTTCGCGGGTGTAGTCGTTCTCGTAGAGGAGGCGCTGGAACGTCAGCAAGGGCAGGCTGCCCGTCGCCTGGAGACTGGCTTCCAGCCGATGCTTGCGGACGTCCGCCACGAGGAAGGAGCCGCCCAGCGAGAAGGAAAGGACATCGGATTTGAAGACCGAGAAGGGGAGGTAGCTGTTCTTGAGGAAGCCGTTGTAGGCGGCGCCGGCCTGGAGGCTCCAACGGTAGTCGGAGCCGGTGCAGGCGCCGTACATCGTATAGTCCAGCGCTGTCTCGTACTGCTTGAGCATATACCGGTTCTTGTACTCGTAAAGGGTCACCCATGTCTCGGTGGTGATGCCCGTGACGGGATCCTTCTCCGCCTGGAGCTCCTGGAGGAACTCGTCGGCGCCGGCGTCCTTGAAGCGGCCGGTCCAGTGCAGCCGGTGGAGATGCTTGCCACCCTGAAGCTGGAGATCGGCGACTGCGTGGTACAGGAAATAGTTGTACGAGCCGGGGCTCGCTTTCTTGTCGCCATAGGCGTCCAGACGGCCGTACTCCGCGCCGCCGGAGACCAGCGCGCGGACGTTTCCGGCCGTGTAGGCGTAGCTGAGGCCGCCGAGGAAACGGGGGCCGTAGAACTGCCGCTTGAAGCCGCTGTAGGCGCCGATGGCGCCGTCCACGTGGTCCAGTCCGGACATCTTGTAGTAGTACAGGTTCGGATAGGACTGGATGGTGGTGAGGCCGGAGAGCTTCTCCTTGGAATAGCCGTAGCCCAGGTCCAGGCCCACGTGGTGCGCTCCGAAGGTGGCCAGCGCGGACGGAACGAGCTGGTAGTCCAGGTAGCCGGTCCGGGGACGCGGGTCGCGGAGGCCGGAGATGTCGGCCACGTCATACTTCGTCCGGAGGCCCACGGAAATCCAGTCCGCGAGCGGGCCGGTGTACAGGTCCAGGGTAAGGCCGCTGGTGCTTGTCGTAGTCCTTCGCGATGGCGTTGCCATAGATGAAGGGGATGGAGAACCAGGGGTCGATCACGTCCGACCACTTCCGCTCCTTCTCCCGGTCCAGGGAGTAGTGGAAGGAGCCGCGCATGAACAGCTTGTCGGAGAAGCGGTCGTACCGCAGCGTGGAGAAGTCGAAGCCGTAGTCGGGGCTTCCCTGCTGCGAGAGGTGGTCGTCGCCGGCCGAATAGAAGGTCTCGATCTGCGTCCGGCTGCCGCTGAGCGGCTGGAACAGGCCCATGCCGGCGGCGTTGTCCGTGGCCTGGAACTGTTGGAAGACCTCTTCCAGGGTGAGCCGGTGGAAGTCCGAAGGAACTTCCTGCGCCACGAGGGCGCCGCCGGCGAGGAAGGCGAGGGTCAGAAGAACGGTCTTTCTCATAGCAGGCCCTCCTTGTCATATTTGCGCGGCGTGGGATCCGTGCACACCACGAAATCCGCCGACGTGTTGTTGGTGTCGGTCAGGTAGTACCGGCCGTTCTCGTAGCGGGACACTTTGCGGTCCACGGATTCGTGGTTGTACCCGTTGACGGCCGTGATGGTGATGTAGCCGGCGTCGATGTCGGGCTGCAGGCGCTTGGTGTACACGTCCGGGTCCGTCTGCGCCGGTTTCTTGAGGCATTCCACGCCGTCGATCACGACGCTCTTATGGATGCGCCGGAACATCTCGCCGGAGGTCTTTCCCCGCTGGTACACTTCCGGCCAGGAGAGGACGTCCTCGTCGGTCTCGAAGAGCACCACGGCGTTCAGGCCGCCGTTGATGAGGTTCAGCGTCTGGATCTTGGTGGAGTTGGAGATGATGGGCAGCATCGGCACGTCGGGGTTGCCGGAGCCCTCGATCACCTTGACTTCGAAGTCGGCGCGGGAGAGGTCCACGGTGTTGTCGGCGCTTTCCTGGTGGTTGCGGGCGCTCTTGGCCGCGACCACGACGCTTCCGCCGGGCTGGACCGGATACTCGCTCCCGTTCCCCGGGAACTTGCAGATCTGGCGCATATAGATGGAATCCGGGTTCTCGTGCGCCGGATAGGCGGCGGGGGAGACGGATTCCGCGAGCCCCAGGTACTTGCCGTCGATGTAGAGGACCTCGTCGGAGTTGTTGAAGATCTCGACGTAAGAGTCGGTCCCGTAGTTCCGGCCCATCTTGTCCTTGGTGCCGGCGTAGTAGACCTTGGAGATCATCAGGCCCTTGACCACGGCCGCGGACAGGTCGATGACCATGTCCCGGGCGTCGAAGAGCCGCTGGTTCATCAGGGACACGCCCACGATGACCCGCGCCTTGTCCTCGACGGCCGCGGCAGGGTCCTTGAGCAGGGCCTTGTACTCCTTGCCGCTCATCTCCCAGTTGGTGATGATGTCGTAGATGCCGGGAACCAGGCCGTCCACCGTCACCATGCCGGCGATGTCGGTCTCGAACTGGTAGGAGAGGTTCCCCTTGATGACCACCCGTTGGTTCTTGTATCGGGCTTCCGCCTTGCAGGCCTCCGGCATCCGGAACTCCAGGAGGAACGGCGCGGTGGGCTTGGGCGCCTCCCGGGTGCAGGAAAGCGCAAGCGCCATCAATGATGCGAAGAGGATCCGTTTCATATCTTGACGTACATTTCGACGCCGAACGAGAAGGTCCCGGTGTTGCGCTCCGTCAGGGTGCCGGAGGCGGAACTGGACTGGTACGGCATGTGGAAGAAAGCGTTGTTCACATAGAAGGAGAATCCGAAATTCTTGGAAACGTCCTTGGTCAGGCGCATGTTCATCAGCCAGATGGGCGGCTGCGTGACGGGCTGGCTGTCGGCGGGATTCCTCCGCTGGGCCGACAGGAGGATGCCCTTGATGCGGTAGTCGGGGTCGTTCAGCATCGCTTGGGTGATGTCGTGCACGGACAGGTCCGTGTCGATCCAGGCGAAGGGGTCGCTCTTCTGGTTGGTCGTATGGCGATACTGGTAGAAGATCACCTGGTTCGCCAGGGAGGCCACCATCTTCATCCGGGGAATGTTACACACCAGCCGGAGGTTCGCGCTGAAGCGGCGGTCGATGTCCCGGGAGACGCCGCTGGGGTACTGGAGCTTGAACGGCGGCGTGTTGGAGCCGCCCTGGGCATAGACGCTGCTCGCCGGGATGCCCGCCGGGCTGGCGTAGTTGGGGCCGGTGGTCCAGGTCTGCGTCTCCATATAGGCGCCGCTCAGGAGCACCGAGGTGCGGATGGCCTTGATCTGGCCCAGGTTGAAGTCGAACTCGACGCCCCGGTTCAGGCTGGCCTGGGTGTTGCCGATGCGGCCGCTGGTGGTGAACACCGTGTCCACGCGGGCGGGGTTGTTCCACTCGATGTACGGCATCCCGTCCGTATCCTGCCGGATGCCCTGGGTGGCCGTATAGTAGTTGGCGTAATAGACGCTGTACTCCGTGAAGTTGCCGAACCCGCTCTTCAGATAGTCCTGGTAGCCCACCACGGAGAAGGTCATCCCGTTCTTGAAATGCAGGTCCACGCCGATTTCGGACTTGCTGTTGGTGGCGTTCTTCAGGGAGTTGTTCCGTTCCACCTCGGTCACCTTGGTGTTGTACACCACCAGCTGCCGGCTGACGTCGGAAGGCAGGTAGGAGGCGGCTTCCCGGTCCGTGTACTTGGGCTCGGGATACAGGTGCGCGAGGCCCGGCGTCTTGTTGCTCTGGCCCCAGCCGCCCCGGATGCTGAGCCATTCCGTCACCTTCAGCGAGCCGTTGAAACGCGGGGAGAAGGCCGACACCTGTTCGGGCAGCCCCGGCTGCATCATGTCGAAGCGGACGCCGCCCTGCAGCTTGAATTCCATCTTCAGGGGCAGTTCCCAGGTGAGGTTGTCCTCCAGGTAGGCCGACACCTGGCTCAGGGCCGGGATGTCGAAGTAGGGGCGGGGACGTCCGTTGCTGTTGGGCCGCAGGGGAAGGAAGTTGTCGTCGTTGGAGAAACCGCGGGCCTTGTTGGACTCATAGCGGTATTCCGCGCCCATGTTGAAGCGCTGCTTCACCTTCTCGGTGTTGATGGTGAACACGTTGCCGGTCTTGGCGAAGAAGTTCAGGGGCTGCGAGATGGTACTGCCGCCGGCCCGGTACGAGCTCGTGATGTAGGGGACCTGATAGTAGCCGTCGGTGAGGGAGGTGATGATGGGCAGGCCGCCGTCGGCGGAGACGATGCTCGAGGTCCAGGAGTTGGAGTTCGACAGGGTGAGGCCGAGCGCATAGGTGAGGGAGCGGGAGAGCGGCTTGTTCAGCGACAGGCGGCCGTTGTGAGAGAGGCGCAGGGAATACTGCTTCTGCCCGGTCTCCGTGCCTTCGACCAGGAGGTCCGGGTCGGCGGTGCGCAGGTCGATGATGCTGCTGAAATTGACCTTGGTGGTCGAGGACCAGATCCGGCCGATGGTGTTGCTGTAGGTGACGCCGCCGCTGATGCGGTCGAAGGAGCGGTTCTTGGTGCGCGGGTCGCCCGAGGCGCGGGCGTAGTCGGCGTTGACATTGAGGCTGCCGGCGTCCTTGGTGAACTTCCAGCCCTTGCCGAAGGAGGTGTTGAGCGTCGTCGGATTGAGCTTGGTGCGCACTTCGAAGGGCGTGTAGCCCGCCTTGGTGTTCACCACCACGGCGCCCGAGGTGAGGTCGCCGTACTCGGCCGACGGGATGCCGCGGATCACTTCGACGGACTCGATGTTGTCGGCGCTGATCTGCCGCAGGTCCACGCCGGTGCCGGCGTTGGTGCCCAGGGACGTGTTGTCCGAGACGGGGACGCCGTCCACCATGATGGAGGTGCCGAAGGCGTTGTTCGACGAGTTGTCACTGGCGCTGCGGATGGTGATCTTGGCTTCGGAGGTCATGTCCGAGGACGACATCAGCTGGCCGGGGATGAGCTGCATCACGTCCTTCAGGCTCGTGGCCTGGAGGTGGTCGATGGCCATCCGGCCGATGTTCGAGCTCGTGGAGGAGCCCGCGGCGCTGGGCTTCGCGGTCACCACGACCTCTTCCAGGGCGAGGGTGGATTCCTGGATGCGCACGGTGAAGGTGGAGTCGTTGCGGAAGCGGAACATCTCGGCGTAATCCTCGAAGCCGAGCATCTGGATGGAAAGGGTCGCGTCGCCGACGGGCACTTTCTCCAGACGGGCACGTCCCTCCGCATCCGTGATGGCGAAAATCCCGTAGTCTGTGAGCATGCAGGCGGCGCCGGCGACGGGCTGTTTGTCCGTGTCGGAGACGACTGTCAGCTGCAGTGTGAGGGATTTTGCCCGGGATTGGGCGCGTGCCGTGTTCCCACAAAACAAAAGGGCCATCAGGATGGCCAGGGGGACAAGGTGAATTCCCGGTTTTTTATTATGCATGCAATAAGTTTAGGCGTTTTCACAAAGGTCGCATTTATAATTGACAAAAGCAACCTTATATAAAAAACCGGGACGTACCTGCGTCCCGGGTTAAAGCCTTACAACTGGTTGATCGCCTGGTCCAGCCAGGCCAGCCGTTCGGTGTAGAAATTCTTCATGTACGCCACGGCCTCCGACCAGGAGGTGAAGTTGTCCGGCGGGTAGTAGTACGAGCGATTCGCGCGCGGATTCTTTCCGCCCGACACGTTGTGGTCATAGGCCAGCGTGTTGTACTCCACCATCTTGTCGATGAAGGCGGGAATCTTGTCCAGGCGGGGTTTCACCAGGTTCCAACGGTCCTTGAGGGCCTGTACGAAGACCGGATCCTCGAACAGATACTGGTAGTAGCTCTTCCGGGAGCCGTCCCAGTCGCCGTTCTCGAAGGAGCCGCCGCGGATCTTGATGAACCAGCCCTTGGGGCCGTCCATCCCGGGATCGAGGTTGAAGTCGTGGCCGATGTAGGAGCAGTTCCCGAGGGACAGGTCGAAGTCCCACACCAGGGGCATGAACAGCTTGGTGTCCTTGTCCTTGGCGAAATAGGTGGAAAGGCGCATGCCGCCGTCCACGTTCATCGTCAGTTCGTGCACGATGTAGTTGCCGATGACCGTGTACAGGTCCAGCTTGGACTGGTAGCCGGTCTCCGGATCGAAGGAACGCTCCTTCAGGAGGCGCTCCACGTCGTTCACATACTCGGTGATGTAGGCCATCTGGGCCTGGGCGTCGGCCGAGTTGTCCGGATTGATCCGGTCCCCGAATTCGGGCTCCTTGAACTTGATCTTCTTCTGGAAGGTCTCTGTCCGGAAGTAGCGGTCGTAGTCGCCCTTGTTGTCGATTTCCAGGAGATAGCCGCCGTCGGTCTCGCCGGGCTCCACCACGGTGATGGGAATCTTGTTCTCCCGGTCCACCTCCTTGGCTTCCACCAGCAGGTAGCAGCCGCCGTATTTGCCGTTGAAGTAAACTTCAGCGGCGCGATACTTGGGCGTCCAGGGCATCGACACCATCCGGGCGATGCGCAGGGCGACCGCGTTCCGCAGGAGCGACGGGTCCTGGACGTCGGCCAGTAGCATCCAGTCCTTGTCGCCCTTCATCCCGAACACCTTGCGGTGGTCGGCGAGCTTGATTTTGTACGAGTGCTTGATGCCTCCCTCGGCGTTGTAGGACGTGTTGCCGCGGCCGCGGATGCGCATCTGGAGCACCTGGGAGTCGGTTTCATAGTCCTTTTCTTCGGCGGTCTTGTACATCCCCTTGGGGTCGCGGAAACGGACGGTGCCGTCCACCCAGGTGTATTCGCCTTCCGCCAGCTGCTGGGTCTCTTTTTCCCAGGTGATGTCGATGCGGGGGAAGTCGGAGAGGGTGCTCACCGGGTTGTAAGTGGGGTAGTCCGGCAGGCTGGCGCCCGTGTCGTCCCACGTGCGGTAGGTGGTGGGATTCGTGCCGGGGTCGGTGCCCGGATTGGTACCGGGATCCGTTCCCGGGTCGGTCCCCGGATCCGTGCCCGGATCCTCCGGGCCCTTCACCGTGATCCGGCAGCGGGCGGAATGCCCGCCGTCCCGGGTCTTGACGGTGATGCTCGCGGCGCCGGGAGCCAGCGCCGTGACGAGGCCCTTCGCATCCACGATGGCGGCCTTGTCGTTGTTCGTGCTCCACTCCACGCCTTTTTCAGTGGCGTTCGCGGGAGAAATCACCGCTTCGAGCTGCAAAGTTTCGCCCTCTTTGAGGGTGGCGGAAGCCGGCTGGACGGAAACGCTTTGCACAGAGACCGTTGCGACTTGTATCTCGTCCGGTTTACAGGACACGCCCGCAAAAGCGAGCGTGTAAAGTGCCAAATGGCAGATATTCCTGATTTTCATCGACTTACAGGCTTCGTTTGATTTCCACGACCGTGAAGGCCTCGATGACGTCTCCGATGTGGATGTCGTTGAAGCGCTCCAGGCCGCAGCCGCACTCGAAGCCGGCGGCCACTTCCTTGGCGTCGTCCTTGCCGCGCTGGAGCGAGGCGAGGGCGCCGGTGTACACCACGATGCCGTCGCGGATCAGGCGCACCTGGGCCTTGGCCGTGAGCTTGCCTTCCTTGACCTGGCAGCCGGCGATGGTGCCGACCTTGGAGATCTTGAAGGTCTGCTTGACCTCGGCGGTGGCGGTGACCTCCTCCTTCTTCTCCGGCTCGAGCATACCCTCGATACCTTCCTTGACTTCGTTGATACAGTCGTAGATGACGGAGTAGAGGCGGATTTCGATGCCCTCCTTCTCCGCGGCGCGGCGCGCTTCGGCGGAAGGACGGACCTGGAAGCCGATGATCACGGCGTCGGAGGCTTCGGCCAGCAGGACGTCGCTCTCGGAGATGGCGCCGACGGCCTTGTGGATTACGTTCACGCGCACTTCCTCGGTGCTGAGCTTGATGAGGGAGTCGGACAGGGCCTCCACGGAGCCGTCCACGTCGCCCTTGACGATGACGTTGAGCTCCTTGAAGTTGCCGATCGCGATGCGGCGGCCGATCTCCTCGAGGGTGAGGTGCTTCTGGGTCTTGATGCCCTGGATGCGGATGAGCTGCTCGCGGCGGTTGGCGATGGACTTCGCCTCCTTTTCGTCGGTCATCACGTTGAACTTCTCACCGGCGGCGGGAGCGCCGTTGAGGCCGAGGATGGACACCGGCGTGGAAGGGCCGGCTTCCTGGACCTTCTGTCCGCGCTCGTTGAACATCGCCTTGACGCGGCCGTAGTAGCTGCCGGAGATGATCACGTCGCCCACGTGCATCGTGCCGTCCTGCACGAGGACGGTGGCGAGATAGCCACGGCCCTTGTCCAGGGAGGACTCGATGACGGCGCCGCTGCCGAGCTTGTTCGGATTGGCCTTGAGTTCCAGGAGGTCGGTCTCGAAGAGGACCTTCTCCAGGAGCTTGTCCACGTTGATGCCCTTCTTGGCGGAGATTTCCTGGCACTGGTACTTGCCGCCCCAGTCCTCCACGAGGATGTTCATCTCGGAGAGCTGGCGGCGGATGGTGTCGGGATTCGCGCCGGGCTTGTCGATCTTGTTGATGGCGAACACCATCGGGACGCCGGCGGCCTGCGCGTGGGCGATGGCCTCCTTGGTCTGGGGCATCACGGCGTCGTCGGCCGCGACGATGATGATGGCGAGGTCGGTCATCTGGGCGCCGCGGGCACGCATCGCGGTGAAGGCCTCGTGGCCCGGGGTGTCCAGGAAGGTGATGCGACGGCCGCTGGCGAGCTTCACGTTGTACGCACCGATGTGCTGGGTGATGCCGCCCGCCTCGCCGGCGATGACGTTCGTGTTGCGGATGTTGTCCAGGAGGGATGTCTTACCGTGGTCGACATGGCCCATCACGGTGATCACCGGGGGACGCTCGACGAGGTCTTCCTCCTTGTCCGGCTCCTGCTGCTCGATTTCCTCGGTCAGCTCGGCGGTGACGAATTCCACCTTGTAGCCGAACTCCTCGGCCACCAGGACGAGGGTCTCGGCGTCCAGGCGCTGGTTGATGGACACCATCATACCGAGGGACATACAGGCGCCGATGACCTTCACCACGGGGGTGTTGTTCATCAGGGTGGCGAGGTCGTTGACCGTCACGAACTCGGTGACTTTCAGCACCTTGTTCTCGGCCATCGCCTGCTCCATCTCCTCCTGCGAACGGATGGCGGCCAGTTCGCGCTTCTCCTTGCGGTGCTTCGCGCCGAAGTTGTTCTTGGTCTCGTTCATCCGCGCGTAGGTCTCCTTGACCTGCTTCTGGATCTCCTTCTGCATCTCCTCCTGCTCGGCCTCGGTGAGGACCGGCTTGGAGAAGCGGTCGTTGCCGCGCTTGCGGCCCTTGCCGGCGGCCGCAGGTTCCTGCTTCTTGCCGCCCTTGTTGGGCTCGTTCTTCTTCGGGTTCTTGTCGGCCTGCACCTTGGTGACGTCCACCTTCTGGGAACCGCCGCCCTTGATGCGCTCGCGCTTCTTGCCCTTCTTCGGGTCGAACTGCGTGAGGTCGATCTTGCCGACGACCTTGAGCTGGGTGGCAGGCTGGGCCGGGGTCTCCGGGGCGGGAGCTTCCGCTGGGGTCTGGGCGGAAGGGGTCTCCTCGGCGGGGGCGGCAGGCTCAGGCGTTGCGACGGGCTCTTCGGCCGGCTCTTCTTCCGGCTCGGATGCAACGACGGGCTCCGGTTCGGGCTCGACGACCGGCTCCGGCTCCACGACGGGCTCCGGTTCGGGTTCGGCCACGGGCTCGGGCTCCACGATCGGCTCCGGCTCCGGTTCCACGACGGGTTCCGGCTCGGGTTCGACCACGGGTTCGGGCTCGACGACCGGCTCCGGTTCCACGACGGGCTCCGGCTCCGGTTCCTTCACCGGCTCCTGCTCCATCGGGGCGCGGGACAGGTTGTTGCTCTTGATCACGGTGACGCGCTCCGGCTCGTACTCGTCCTCCTCCTCGCGGGAGCCGGACGGACGGCGGGCGGCCTTGTCCAGGATCTCGGTGAGCTTCACATCCACCTTCTCGGCGGCTTCCTTGAGCTCGAGGTCCTTGCCGAACTTCTTGTGCAGCTCGGGCAGGTACTCGTCGGACACCTTCAGGTTCGGGTTGGCATTCTCGATGCCCGCCCCTTTCGAGTTCAGGAAGTCCACGAGCGTATCCAGCCCGATGTTGAATTGCTTGATGAGTTTGTTCAGTCTGATTTCTGCCATATAGTAACCCCAGTTTTTTGTCAGTTTATTCTTCCTCGAATTCGGACTTCAGGATGGAGAAGACCTCTTCCACGGTCTCGTCCTCCAGGTCGGCGCGGCTGGCGATGTCGGCCGGCGCGAGGGCGAGGACGCTCTTCGCGGTGTCGCAGCCGATGGCCTGCAGGCGCTCGATGACCCAAGGGTCGATCACATCCGTGAACTCGCTCAGGAGGACGTCCTCCTCTTCGGCCTCGTCCTGCGGGAGCTCGCGCCAGACCTCGATTTCGCGGCCGACGAGCATGCCGGCGAGCTTGATGTTGCAGCCGCCCTTGCCGATGCCCTTCTTCACTTCCTCGGCCTGCATGAAGACCTTGATCTTGTCCTCGGGGCCTTCGCCCAGGTCGATGCGGGAGATGCGGGCCGGGTTGAGGGCGCGGGTGATCATCAGCTGGGTGTTCGCGGTCCACTGGATGACGTCGATGTTCTCGTTGCGGAGCTCGCGGACGATGCCCATGATGCGGGAACCCTTGACACCGATGCAGGCGCCGATCGGGTCGATGCGGTCGTCATAGGATTCCACGGCCACCTTGGCGCGCTCGCCCGGGATGCGGACGACCTTCTTCACGGTGATCAGGCCGTCGTAGATTTCCGGAACCTCCATCTCGAAGAGCTTCTCGAGGAAGGAGTCGGTGGTGCGGGAAAGGACGATGTACGGCGTCGTGTTGTTCTTCATCTCCACGCTCTTGATGATGGCGCGGATGGTGTCGTTCTTCTTGAAGCGCTCGCCCGGGATCTGCTCGGACTTGGGCATCCGGAGCTCGTTGCCTTCCTCGTCCAGGATGAGGACCTCGTTCTTCCAGGTCTGGTACACCTCGCCGGTGAAGATCTCGCCCACCTTGCCGGAGTACTTCTTGAAGACGTTGGCCTTCTCGATGTCCATGATGCGGCCCTGCAGGTTCTGGCGGATGTTCAGGATGCCGCG